>JAQBPB010000104.1 GCA_028287745.1 Chloroflexota bacterium | reverse complement strand
ATTTTGTCGGACATATAATTTCTCCGTTTCCTACGAAAAGGTCATAGAACCTGGCGTTTATGCCTGGCATTATAACCCTTTTAGGCGCTTTACTTCCAGCAACGGAACCGTCTTAGTGCTGTGACCCAGGAAAAACACCTATCTTTATGCTTTTCAAGCTTACTATATCTATTCACTACAGTCTATAAAACACAGTTTCAGTATAGCTCATGCGTCAAGCAAAAAAGTAAATACCAGCAGAATTAAAGCTACTGGCTTAAGGGAGTTCCCTGTCATGCTATTGTTGTAACATAAGACCCTGTAGCACACTAATTGATACCATTAGAGTGCTATGGTAGCGTGCCTGGCGGAGGTTAAAAGAAACCCCAGGGAATCTGCCGCCGGGAAGTGAGGCCGGGGAAAATAGGATTTTGCAGGAGGCGTTCCAGCCGCGAAATAAAAGTATTAACCTCACGCTGAGTGAGTAGCTCGCCAAGGTGGCCGGTCAACTGGTGGAGGCGTGGGCCGTCAGTAGCCAGTTCCAGCAGGTCATTATAAATATCTTCAGGAATCGGTTCACCGGCAAACTCCCAGATAACCGTCCGTAACTTTGGTTCGTAGTTAAAGCACAGGCCGTGATCGATGCCCCAGATAAAGCCATCTACGCCTAACAGGCAGTGGCCCGCCTTGCGGTCGGCGTTGTTAGTGATGTAATCAAAGACCGCGATGCGTTTTAATTCTTTAACATGCTGGTCCCGGAAATCATAATATTGCACCTTCTCGTCCACATCAACAAAAAGTTGGACGGTGCCGACCCCGTGCGGGCCTTCCCGGACCACTACCGGCGGGATGAAATTCCAATCAAGCGCCCGGCTTACCAGGTAAGCGGCGTGTTCTCTTTTATACAGAGTGCCGTTTGGAAAATCCCAGAGGGGGGCCTCGCCGCGTACCGGCTTATAGATTACGGCATATAACTGGCCATCCTGCTCATCGCACAAAGGCGCGATAAAAGTGTAGTTACTACCCCATGGAACCAGTTTCAAGCCGCCAAAAGTGCCGCGCTCCAGCAGGCCGGTTATCTCCTCTTCGGAAGACTTGAACCGCCAGGCTTTGCTATCACCGGCCGCCAGACCGGCCAGTTCAGGCAGGGCTACTTCTACCGCGTCTTCTTCATTCTCAACTGAGTCCTCGTCCTCGTCCGGGTCTTCAGAGGGGTCTTCGTCCCCGGCTTCTCCGTAAACCTGGCTTACTTCGACCAATTCAAAGTCCAGCGACTCTTGTTCGATATCTTCAAATTCGTCCTGGGAACGTTTTTCATAATTGGGCATAGAGTTTTGAAACCTCCGTATAGCAAAGCTTTGCTTGGAAAATTGTATGTTGGCCACAAAACTTTGTCAACGGCTAAACGTGATACATTTTCATATAACTATAGTAGCAGGCCAAAGACCTAAAAGGGGCAAAAGGGGCGGCCAGTTTGGCGGCTTCCTCGGATGAAATATCAGGCGACCGGTCAAAGCCGACCGCGATAACTTTACGCAGACCTGCTTCATCTACAAAAATATCGGCATGAGGCAAGCCGCGCATCGCCACATAATGGGCAGTCCAGGGCCCAACTCCCGGTAACTCGTCCAGGACAGCAACCGCTTCCGCCCCGGGTAATGCCTTTAACCGCTCCCAGTTATAGCGCTCGGGCTGGTCCAGCAGCATTTGAGCCAGGCCGGGAATATATTTGGCCTTCTGGCGGCTGAACCGCAAGCCCAGCAAATCGTCCGGGAAAATATCGGCCACCCGTTCGACCGAAGGATAGAATTTGTAAGGCTTTCCCAGGAAAGTGGCCGAGCTATCGCTGTAAAACTCCAGCAGGGCGCGCTGGAGCCGGACGGCCAGGCCAGGGAAAATCTGGTTAGAGATAACAGTGCGCAACAACCCTTCCCAGGGTCCGGCCAGGTTAGCCGGGCGCATGGGCCAGTAACGCGCCAGCAAGTCGCGGCCGTAGTCGTTTACGCTCAAAGTCCGGTGGACCGCTGCCATATCCAGGTCCCACCAGAAACGGCGTCCGGCAAACTCGGCGGCTTGCCGGATATCTTCTTCGCCAGGTAAATCGCCGGAGTGGTCGTCTGCCAGGAGATGCAACTCGACCGCCGCTTGCTCCGGCGGAAGCGAAGCCAGCCGCAGTAAAAAAGGCCGCTCGCCCAGCATTACAGGCCGTTCCAGCCAATCCAGCCCGTCCGTCTGGCCGAAAGTATCCAGCACATCGTTGGCCCCGCTGGCCCGCAAGCTTTCAAGTTGTCCCTTGAACTCCACCCCGTCCGGTAACCGCAAGCGGGCCTTTACCCCCGCAATAGCCTGGTCCGGTGCCAGCGGCTGTAAATCTTCAAGTTGAACTCCTGGCATAGTTTAGATTCCCGCTACAAACCGGCCCGGCCCAAGGGTCCGTTCGGGGTCGAGTTTCGCCTTGATACCGCGCATTAACTTCAGTTCACCTTCGGAAAGGGCCGTCCCCCAGACATCGCCCACCCGCTGCTTGAGCGCCAGCGGCAGGCGTTCGGCCGCAACGGAGCCGCCCAGGCGTTCGGCCCAGCTGGTCAACTCCCGGACAAATTCCAGAGCTTTATCTTCGTCTTCATAGCTCCCGGTCAGCCAGCTAAGGCCGTGACCGGCGTGGCTGAGCAGGCTAATTCTCAGGCTAAGCCGGTCCGCCAGGGCATGGGCCTGCGTCAGTAAAGCGGCGCTCTGGTCCGGCAAGGTACTAACTTTCAAAGCCAGTCCCTGGCCGGAAAGCTCGCGGTATCCGAAACCGGTCACTTTCTGCCAGAGGTCATGCTGTTCCTGCGACCCGTCGAGCATGTCCGGTCCGGCAGCCCCGGCTTCCCGGCAAAGCCCGGTAATATCGCGGACCTGTCTTTCCAGGGCCTGGGCGGTGTTGCGCACTTCCAGGAGCAAGGTGGCTGTCCGGTCAGGCAGGCCCACCGCCAGGGCCGCGCCCCGGTCAAGGACGGTCAAAGCTGAAGGGAAAGTCCCGGTATCAATCGCTTTCAGGGCTAATCCGCAAGCCGCCTGATAATCGTCAAAAGCCACCACCAGGGTGGAAGTTAACGGCGGGAGCGGCAGCAGCTTGAAATTCATTTCGTAAATCAGGCCCAACGTGCCCAGCGTCCCGATGAAAAGCTTCATCATATCGAAACCGGCCACATTCTTGACCACCTTACCGCCGCCTTTAGCGATAGTGCCATCGGCCAGGACGAATTTTACGCCGATTAGCCAGTCGCGGGCCGGACCGTAAGCCAGGCGAAAAGGGCCGCTGGTGTTGCTGGCAATAGCGCCACCGATAGTAGCGCCCTGGAGCAACCCGGCCGCTTCAACCGGCAAGAACTGGCCGTTTTTCGCCAGTTCAGCCTTAAGGTCGCTTAACTTTACACCTGCCTGGACCCCAACCATCAGGTCGGCCGGGGAATACTCGGTAATCGCGGCCATTCTTTCGGTAGTCAGGACTATATCCAGCCACTCAAGCGGGTTGCCAATCCCGGAATGGACCCCACCTCCCCGGATTGCTACTTTCAGACCGTGCGAATTGGCGTATTTCAGGTAAGCGGCGGCTTCCTCGGCGGTCGAGGGCCGGACAATCGCGCGCGGCGACTGCCCATCCAGGGCAACCGCGTCCAACTGCGCCTGGCCGGTGCTCAGGCCATCTTCTCCGCCAATACCCAGCAAATCCTGTATCAGGTTATCCGTCTCTATCATTCCCTAATCCTGTTTTCTATAGTTGTCAGCCGGTTGGGCTTTTTTATTTGCCGCCAGAGCCAGGCTTAAATCCAGGCTTCGTCCATGTTGGGTAGCGCTTTGAGCAGGCGCATTTTGAGCGAAATCTCGCCACAACTCTTTTTAGTTGGAAATACTTTCCAGGGATTGATAATTTCAGCCGGGTTAAAGACATCCTTAACCTTGCGCATGGTCGCCATGTCTTCTTCGGTAAAAATCCAGCTCATGTACTCTTGCTTTTCGGTCCCGATGCCGTGTTCGCCGCTGATTGTGCCGCCCACTTCAACGCACAGGTGCAAGATTTTCTCGCCCGCTTCTATAACGCGGGGCATAACACCCGGCACCCTGGCATCGAACATGATGTTGGGATGAAGATTGCCGTCCCCGGCGTGAAACAGGTTCGCGATCACCAGGTCATACTCCACCCCGATTTCGCCTATCCGCCGCAAGACTTCGGGCAGTTTGGAACGCGGCACCACACCGTCATGCAGGTAGAAATTGGGGGCGACCCGGCCAAAAGCGCCCGCCGCACCTTTACGACCGGCCCAGAGTTTGGTGCGGGCTTCTTCGGTCGTGGCGCTTTTCACATCGAACGCGCCGTTATCGCGGCAAATCTTTACAATGGTGCCGGTAAGCTCGTCCAGGCTTTCCTTGAGGCCGTCCACTTCAATCAAAAGGACGGCGCCCGCCTCGGGCGGATACCCGGCCTGCAAGGCTTCCTCGACCATTCGAATAGTCAGTTGGTCCATCATCTCCAGGGCGGCGGGAACTATCCCGGCCCCGATAATGGCCGATACCGCGTCAGAAGCCGCGCCGACATCTTCAAAGAGGGCCAGGAAGGTGCTGACCGCTTCGGGCTTCTTCATTATTTTGACGGTCGCTTCGGTAACGATACCCAGGGTGCCTTCGCTCCCGACGATAAAGCCGGTCAGGTCATAGCCGGGCCGGTCGGGAGCGGCACTGCCGGTGCGGACGACTTCGCCGCCGGGCAGGACCATTTCCAGACCTAAAATGTGGTTGGTAGTCGTACCGTAGGCCAGGCAGTGTGGCCCTCCGGCGTTCAGGGCCAGGTTGCCGCCGATGGTGCTGGCCTTCTGGCTGGCCGGGTCGGGGGCGAAAAAGTAGCCGCTGGGGGATATTTCGGTCGAAAGCTCCAGGTTCACATGGCCGGGCTGGACCACCGCGTAACGGTTAGCCACATCCAGTTTCATAAGTTTCTTCAGGCGGGCCATCGCCACGACAATGCCGCCGCGCACCGCGATTGCACCGCCGCTCAAACCGGTCCCGGCCCCACGGGGCGTAACCGGGATATTGTTTTCGGCGGCCAGTTTCAAGAGGACGGCAAGCTGGCCGGTGTTGCTGGGAAAGACCACCGCTTCGGGCAGATTTTTATCCAGGGAGAAATCGTATTCGTAGACCAGCACATCTTCGGGGGCATAAAGCAGCCCGTCCGGTCCAAAGATTTTAAGCAGTTCGGCAACCAATACCTGTTTATCCATATTTCCCTCTCCCCTGGATTAGCTAAATTAGGGTAATTCCAATCTAAAAGCCTGGCAGTTTAAATGCTTTTGCAGTTGGTAAATTATATCACGAATAAAAAAAGCAGAACGGTCTGGCGACTTACCCGGCCCAGTAATACCTGAGTTAAGTAAGGGTTGCAACCACTACTAAGATTTGAAGACCCCTTGTCTTAAACCACCGCAGTACCCAAACTCTACCAGATTGTCATCCCGAGGAAAACTGTACCAGCTTATACGGATTCAGAAGGAACGGCCAACTGAAGGATCCCCGTGCCGGTGGCCCAAAGGTAAAGGCAAAGACAAAGACCGGGCCTGATTGATGGCAGGATAGACCGGGCCTTGCTCCGTTCCCGCTATTTGGTGAAATAGGCCACCGGCACCCAATGGATACCCGGATTCCTCGACTACGCTCGGAATGACAGGGCAAGGGCAGGGTGATTGGGGTGATATTGCCCTGGTCTGTTTGGAATTCAGGCAAAGACCAGGGTTAAAGTTAAATTTGAGGTAATAGTTAATTCTTTTCGGGGCGGTACAGGACGCGCCAGAGCAGCCAGCCGGTTAGCCCAAATGAGGCGGCAAAAACTACGACCGAGTCGCGTACCCAGATATCCGGGTAGGCACCCAGCAAATAGACCTCGAAATTTGCGACTGCCGCCAGCGTCATGAAAGCCAGGGCCACTAATAAGCTTCGCCAGGCCACCGGCCGCAGGACCAGCGCCACCGCCCAGACCCACAGTAAAATAACCAGGTATTGCGGGCTAAAGATGCGGTTCGCCAGGGTAAAGACCGCCACGCCAAGCATGCCGGATGCCGCCCAGCCGGTAAGAGCCGGCCGCGTTTCCGAAACCGACCACAAGCGCCAGAGGGTGAGGCCAAAGACCAGGCCGGTCAAAGCCAGTTGGGCCAGGGTAATCCAGTTGTTACCCAGCACGATTTTAGGCGGCTCGCCCCAGGGCTTTTCAGGGGTGGAATGGGTCGGGTCGAAAAAGGCGGTCTGGACCAAAAACCAGAAGCTTTCGCCAATCAGGCGGCGGCTGCCATGGAACTTGTAGGGATAGAGCATGGCCGGGGTGTTAATCACTAACGGCGGCAAAGTAAAGACCAGGCCGCCCAGCAGAGAAGCCAGGCCAAAATTGCGCAGGGCCGCCCAGTTGCGCGAGCGCCAGTACCCGGCCGCCAGCCAGGGCCAGGCTACCGCGGGCAGCCATTTTACCAGCGCCCCGGCTGCCAGCAGAAAGCCGGATAACCAGGCCCAGCGGCGCCAGCGCCGGGCGGCAGCCAGACCCTTTTCGCCGGTTAAATCGCCCGGAATAGCAAAGTAAACGCCCGCCAGTAACAGGGCGGTTGGCCCGGCGTCAAAGCGCGTGTAACCAAACAGCAGGAGGGCCGGGCAACCGGCAATCCAGGCAGACAGGAGAAAAGCGGGCCGCGCCCGGCCCAGTTTCAAACCCAGGCCGTAGAGCGAAGCCGCTGCCCCAAACTGGCAGAAGGTCATCAGGAGCGGGAAAATCCAGTAAAAAGACTCGCGGTTGGAGCCGGAGAGAACCACGCCCAACCAGAAGAAAGGGAAACTGAGCTGTGGATACTCGGCGAACTGTCCAGAAGGAGTGGTCGGCCAGTGGCCCTGGGTCAGCGCCAGGCCGTAGTGGTAATACAGGTCAATATCTGCATCCCGCCCGAAGAGCGGCCGGGGGTCGGTCGCAGTCAGGGGTGAAGTAAAACGCAGCCAGATATTGAAAAGATTTGGCAGAAAGACCAGCAGCGCCAGGGCCAACCACTTATGCCTGAAGCGCTCTTCGGCACCCCGGCTGCGCCAGAGCCACCAGGCCGCCCCGCCATAGACGAGGGTATAGATCAGGTTTAACCAGGCGTAATTGGGCGCCTGGGCCGGACGCTTCAGGTTGCGGGTCCAATCTACCGGCAGCCAGGCCGCCGCCAATCCCAGGACCAACAAAAGGCCCAGCAGCAGGTAGTCCGGCCAGGCGGTCTTTAGATGATTGGAAAATCTTTGAAAGTTATTGGAAACAGGCGCGGTTGAAGGCGTGTTTAAGCCGCTCCCGGCAGCATCTAGCGGGCCGGTAACAGGCTGAGTAGAATTTTGAGTGTGATGCGAATCTAGATTTTTCACGGGGGAATATTATCAGTATAGTGGGAGGTTGTCCAGCAGGAAAAAACTCTTATAAAAGAAGAGAGGGCCGTTCGTCCCAGACGTAACGCCCTTCTCCTAACAATCTCTCCTCGCTTGCTATATTGACGACATGGGTTTCAAAAAAGTTCCCCGGTTTTTAACGAGTTTTTAAAATTCGTTTTAAATCAGCTAAATCTATTCTTCCGGGCGGGCAATCGAGTTTAGCCGAGCTCAAATTCAGGTTCCTCTTAAATCGAAGAGGCCGGAGCGGTTTATTGAACCGGGCGGGTTGTGTTACAATTTTGGGGTAAACCCAAGAGAAAGAAGAAACCTGATGACTACAAATGACCGGCAACACGTAACAATTATTGGGACGGGCAGTTGGGGCACTACGCTGGGCTTATTGGTAGCCCGCAAAGGCTTGCCGGTGCGGTTATGGACCCGCACCCCCGAAGAAACCGCGACGCTTAAGGCCGACAACGAAAACCGGCGCTTCCTGCCCGGCCATCCTTTTCCCGAAACGATTACCGTCACGGACTCGCTCGAAGAAGCCCTGGCCGAAGGTTGCCAGCTGGTAATTTATAGTGCGCCCTCCAGTAAATTCCGGGCCAATGTCCAGCAAACCCGGCCTTATTTCGAAGCCCTCAAGAAAAAACCGCTGGCCCTTAGCGCCGCCAAAGGGCTTGAAATGGATACATTGCTGCGAATGACCGAAATACTGGAGCAGGAACTGCCCACCGCCGCCGAGCAAGGCTTGATTTGCGCCCTGTCCGGCCCCAATATTTCTAAAGAAGTAGCTGACGGCCAGCCGGGAGCGACCGTAATAGCCGGGAAGAATACCGCCAGCATCGAAAAAGCCCAGGCCCTTATAAATTCCTCGCTGTTCCGGGTCTACACTAACCACGATGTGATAGGGGTAGAACTAAGCGGGGCGCTTAAAAATATTATCGCGCTGGGAGCCGGTATCTCGGACGGATTGGGGGCGGGCGATAACGCTAAAGGAGCCTTTATGACCCGGGGCATGGCCGAAATTGGCCGGTTGGGTGTGGCAGCCGGGGCCGACCCGCTGACCTTCCTGGGTCTGGCCGGGCTGGGCGACCTGGTAGCGACCTGCGCCAGCCCCTACAGCCGCAACCGCTTCCTGGGCCAGGAACTGGCAAAGGGCCGGACCCTGGATGAAATCCGGGCCGGGATGAGCCAGGTGGCGGAAGGCGTCTTTACAACCGCCGCCGCGCGCCGGATGGCCGAACGCTATAACCTTGAAATGCCGATTACCGAGCAGATGTACCAGGTCTTATTCGAGAATAAACCGCCTATGAAGGCGGTCTACGACCTGATGAGCCGGGAGCCGACCCACGAGTTATATGGGTTTAAGATTTAGAATTTCGCGCTAGTTTGCAGCCGGTTAGCAGGCTAACTACCTGTTTTCAGGGGATTACCTGACCAGGTGGGCCACGTAGCGGCCCTGAAAAGTAACGGCGGCTCGGCTGCCAACCCGGATTTCCGCGCCCAGTTCCAGTCGAGCCCGGCCCTTTTTCACCAGCATGGCCTGAAAGCGTTCCAACTGGGCCGGGTCCGGTTTGCGGCAGCAGGCGACAAAATCTCCGGCGACAGGCAGGGTATAGTTTACCTGGCTGTCCTGGATGACGATTTTGGCGGCAATCCCGGCCTCTTTTAGAATCAACCAGACGAGGCCCCAGCCGGAAAGAGTTACCAGGGCGTTAAGGCTACCGGCAAAAGCGGTGTCTTTGTGGTTAATGTTTGGTTCTAAAGGCGCTTTTAAACTCAGGACTTGCCCATCATAATCTTCGACCGTCACGCCGAGGGCGCGGGTAAGGGGAATTTCGTGGTGAAGGGTTGCTTCTAAAGTCTGCATTTCTTCTCTCATTTCCAAAGTTTAGCACGCACAATAAAGCAAGTCCAATTTTAGCAAAATCCTCCTATAGAAATTCCACAGCCAGGAGTTTATCCTGAGATCAGGGTCAGGCAAGCCGGCCAATAAACGGCATAACCTGCCCGGTTTGACCCATAACCAGGGGTAACTTTTCCCGTTTTATAATAAGAAGGGGTTTAAAAAGTTCCAATATTTCCGGTGCACTAAAGTAAGTTACCGGTACAGGAAGAGGGAGAACCGGCGCTGGCCGTTGCTCTGAGGGTATTTAAAACGGGGAAAACTCATCCTGCCTTAAAGACCTAGAACGCAAATTGCTATATAATTATAGAAAAAATTAGCCTAATTATCGGGGAGAACCCCCGGTGGAGTAAACAGGAAACAAATTTTGAAAGAAAGAGATTTACAAGCCAATTCTTTACCCCAGGCCAGTTCAGCCCTGACCCAGCAGGCCGCGCCTGGCAAGAAAATGGGCCGGGTCAGCCGCCGGAACTTCTTGCGAGCAACCGGCCTGACCGTGATTGCTACCAGCGTGGGCGGTCTACTGGTGGCTTGCGGGGAAGAAGCTCCGACCCCTACCAGCCCGGACGCCGCCCAAATCGTACCGGGAGTTACCCAAACGTCCCCTACCGCAGGAAGTACCGCTGCCGCTAATACGACTGCCGCCGCGACTTCCGGGGCCACCACAACGACGGCTGCTGCGGCCACCGTGGCCCCCAGCACGACCGCTGCGGCGACTACGGCGGCGGTTGCCGCCGGTAATCCGGTAGATACCGCTAAAATCTTCTTGAGCAACTGGGAAACTGGAAAATACGCCGATATGTACGGCTTGCTTTCAATTGGGGCCAAAAGCACCATTGACCAGGAAAAATTTGTCCAGCGCTACAATGCCATCAAGGCCGAAGCAACCATAACCGCGGTAAAGACCGAAATAAGCCAGACCACCGCACCCTCGGGGGCCCAACAGGCCAGTTTCCCGGTGCCGTTCAAGGCTTCCTTTAAAACTAACCGGGTGGGTGATTTCAGCCAGGATAATAAACTAAACATGGTCCTGGAAAGCGGAAGCTGGAAGGTCGATTGGACCCCGGCCGCCATCTTCAAGGAACTGGACAACACCACTTACCTGGTCCGTTTAATCCCGGCCAGTTCAACCAGGGGTGAAATTTTCGCCAGGGACAGCCAGCCGCTGACCGCCCCGGCGAAGTTGTACCAGGTATACGTGGTACCCGGCCAGGTAAAAGATGAGAACAATTTGCTGGCCGTCTTAAGCAGCGTGCTGGCAATGGACCCTGATAAAATAAAGGCCCTTTACAAAGACGGCCAGCTCGACTGGCGCATGCCTATTAAAGACCTGCCCGGCACTACCCCGCCTGATAAAATCAACAGCCTCAAAGCGGTCGCCGGGGTCGGCGTGGACGAAGCCACCACCCGGGGCTATCCTCAGAACTATTCGGCCAGCCAGATAGTGGGCTATATAAGTTCAATTAACGGTGACGAGTTGAAAGACCTGGCGGCCAAAGGCTACACCGACACCGATGTTATCGGGAAGTCCGGTGTGGAACAGTGGGGTGAAGAAATCCTGGCCGGGTCATTCGGCGGCAAGCTGACGGTTATCCGGCGAGATGGCACCATCGTTGCCAGCATGGCCGAAAAACCGGCCGGTCCCTCGGCCAACCTGCTTTTAAACCTGGACATGGATATCCAGAAGAAAGCCGAATTAGCCCTGGGCGCCCGCAACGGCAGTATCGTGGTTATGGACCCTAACAATGGCGCGGTCCTGGCCCTGGCGAACTTCCCCGGCTATGACCCGAACCTGTTTATCAGCGGTTTCACGGCCGAGCAATACAAAGTCCTGAATGATGACCCGCGGGCCCCTTTCAAGAACCGGGCGATTAACGCGCTGCTGCCGGTGGCCTCGACCTTCAAAGCCATCACCACAGCAGCGGCCCTGGAAAAAGGCGGCGTAAATATGCAGGCCCGCTTCAACTGTACGGGCCGCTGGACCGGCCTGGGCGAGGGTAATGCCAAAGACTGCTATATTAAAACCGGCCACGGCAGTATCACCCTGTACGAAGGGCTGGTCCAATCGTGTGACTATGTCTATTATGAACTGGGCAAGAAGTTGAACGAAATAGACCCGAATATTATCCCGGCCATGGCAAAAGGCTTTGGCCTGGGCAGTTCCACCGGGCTGCAGGGACTCTATGATTCGGCGGGGCAGGTGCCCGACCCGCAATGGAAACAAAGCAAGACCGGCCAACCCTGGGTGCCCGGTGACGGGGTAAACCTGGCGATTGGGCAGGGATATTTGCTGGCAACACCGTTACAGATGGCAGTAGCCTATTCGGCCCTGGCTACCGGGGGCAACCTGGTGGTGCCGCGCCTGGTCGAACGGGCCGAAAGCACCAATCCCCAGGCAAACAAAACTTTCGCACCAGCCAGTAAAGGCAAGCTGCCGGTTAGCGCTGCCAATATCAACGAAATACGTAAGGCTTTGCTGGGGGTGACCCAGGGCGGAGCCGGGACGGCCCGGCAGGCTTTCGCCGGTTCGAGGGTGCCTGTAGCAGGCAAGACCGGCACCGCCGAAAGCGGCGTCGAAGACCCGCATGCCTGGTTCTGCTGTTATGCCCCGGCGGATAAACCGAAATATGTCGTGGTGGTCTGCCTGGAAAACGCCGGTTTCGGCAACGCCCTGGCCGCCCCGACCGCCCGCAAACTGATTGACGGCTTACCTTTTTAAGTTAGCCCAGGGCCTCACGTTGTTTTGGCGGCGTGGCTGGTCCGGCGGGTGCAATAACAGGCGAAACTTCCCCGGTAGTAGTTACTGCCGGGGATTTTTTTGCCTCCGCAGCGGGTACTTCTTCAGCCACCGCAATAATCGCCGCTATATTTAAGGGATCTTCCGAGCGGGCCGGGGCAATGCCGGGCGAAGCATCCGGTGCGGCCGGGGTAACTTCAGGTTTAGCAGGCGCCCGTTTCCGGCGGCCCTTCTGGGAAACAGTTGGCAGAGATACTTTTCTAAGAAGATTAAAAGCTCTCAGCGGATAATGAATTAATCCCCCTGGCACCGGTTTAACCGCGCCCATACTCAGGATTAAAAAGACCAGCCCAATCGCCGTGTAAACCAGTAAATAACCATGCCAGAGTGAAAGGCCGTAGGGCAAGATGGGCAGTTTTGCATCCTCATGCCGCTGGCGGGCGGTTGAATTGGGCAAGAAGGTGGGTGTACCGTAGTAGACCGTCGGGTTACCCCAGTACAACCGGCTGTTGGGAAACAGTTGCAGATCCTCGCCGTTGCCGGTGCGGTAGGGGGCATTCGGGGCCAGTACCGAGCCCAGGGCCGCGAAAGGATTAAAGACCAGCAAGCGCTTCGGAAGGTCAAAATCCGGGTCAGTCCGGGGATCAACCCGGAAACCGGTCCCGGCCAGCCGCCCGGTATCGCCATTCAGCGAGGCAACCAGGCTGCTGCTGGCGATAGGCACGCCCAGCAACAAAAAGGCGATAACAAAGTAGGTGAGAATTACCGCTACGTTAGTTGACCGGAACAAAGCTGAAAAGAACAGGCTGATAATGCTAAAGACCACTACTTCCAACAATACGATAGCGTAACCGGCTATTAAATCCTCCGGACCAACCCCGCCAAAAATAAAGACAATACAGGCCAGCGGTAGCGTTGCCAGTACCAGCATAAAGATATAACTCACCGCCGCGATTAGCTTGCCGTAGACCAGGGTACGGCCCCTGACCGGCGTAACCAGCAGCAAGTCGTAGGTGCCTTCCTCCATCTCGCGGCTGAAAAGCCCGCCGCACAGGGCCGGGGTTACTACGGCCACCATCAAGATCAAGTAGAGAAAAACCGAAATGAAAATATCCTGGCCGGTTTCAAAATTGCGGGTAGGGCCGTAATTGCCGCTCAAAATCGTCCCGCCGTAGCTGTAACTGGTAGTAGCGCCTTTTCTGAGATAGACCACGAAGATAAACAGGGCCAGCACTCCCAGGTAGCCGAAAAAGAGGGCCAGGGTGCGCGGGCCCCGGACCCTTGACCTCATTTCGCGCAGGGCTACCGGATTCAGCGAAGGTAGATAAATACGGGCCATAACTACCTCTAATTTCTAAGAAAGAGTTCTTCCAGCCGGGCGGTGCTCTGGCCATATTGGGCCACGAAAACTCCCGATATAGTCAGATGTGTCAGAAAAGCCGCGCTGGTGCGGTCATCGCCGTCCAGCACTACATCCAGGGTAAGGTTTTGATCGTCAGTCCGCAGGCTGCCTTTTAGCAAGCCGGAGAACGCGGCGGCCAGTTCGGCGGCGCGTTTGAGGTCTTCCTGGCGCAAGACCCGCAACTTGATTGCCCGGCGCGGTAACGCCTCGATCTGATTGACTACCGTTTCGGCCGGGCCGCAACTGATGAGCTGGCCGCGCGCCATAATTCCCAGCGAGTCGCACATCAACTGGATTTCGCTCAGGACGTGGCTGCTCAAAATGATAGTCTTGCCCATATGGCTTAACTCGTGGAGGAGTTCGCGCAACTCGACCCTGGCCCGCGGGTCCAGGCCGCTGGAAGGTTCGTCAAGCAAGAGCAGTTTGGGGTCGTGGACAAGCGTATGGGCCAGGCAAAGCCGCTGCTTCATGCCCCGCGAGAGGTTGCGCAATTCTTCCTTGCGGCGGTCCCCCAGGTCGACCAGTTCCAGCAATTCGCTTATCAGGCGGCTGCGCTTCTTGCCCCGGATACCGTAGCAGGCCGCGAAGAAGTCCAGGTATTCTTCAACCTGCATATCCTGGTAAAGCCCGTAATGGTCTGGCATGTAGCCGATAATCTGGCGGACTTCCTGGGGATTGCGCCGCACCGAATAGCCGCCGATATAAGCTTCACCCTTATCGGGCTTGACCAGGGTCGCCAGGATCTTCAAGACACTGGTCTTTCCGGCCCCATTAGCCCCGATAAGGCCGAAAATCTGGCCTTCGGGCACCACCAGGGAAAAGTCTTCCAGGGCCGGTTGGGTCTGGCCGGAATAGTTCTTATGAAGATTGCGGGCATCAACCATAGTATAGGCAGGTGCCCCGGTCTCTTCGGTAAGAGGATGGGTAGTTTGTGTCATATAGACCTACTAATGAAATAATGGGCAGCAGTCTGCAACGAGTTACAACGCGGTTAACGAAACCAAAGTATCTGCCGCCGAATCTATCACATTTTTGCTCTCTTTTTCAACCCAGCCCGCTATACCCGGCTTTGTGACCAAAAAGGACGGCTATATTGGGAAATGCTATAATAAAAACCACTAAAGAGAATAAAATCTACCGTTTAAAACTCAAAGAAGAGGTGAATTATGCCAGGTGATGCCGTTATTATTGAAGGAGCCAGGACTGTCTTTGGCAGCTTTGGGGGCTCGTTAAAAGACCTTTCCGCGACCGAACTGGGAGTTATTGCCAGCCAGGCCGCCATTAAACGTAGCGGGGTAGACCCGGCCGAACTGGATAACGTGGTCTTTGGCAATGTCTTACAGACCAGCCCGGACGCAATTTACCTGGCCCGCCATATCGGCTTGAAAACCGGGCTGCCGGTGGAAGTGCCCGCCCTGACAGTTAACCGGCTGTGTGGCAGCGGTGCCCAGGCCATTGTAAATGTGGTCCAAAGTATTTTACTGGGCGAGAGCCAGGCCGCCCTGGCCGGTGGAGCCGAAAACATGAGCCAGGCGCCCCATGTTGTCCGGGGTGCCCGCTGGGGCCTATCGTTGGGCCAGGGCGGCAAGCTGGAAGACTCACTGTGGGAAGCCCTGATTGACAGCTATACCGGCCAGGGCATGGCAATCACCGCCGAAAACCTGGCCCAGCAGTATGACATCAGCCGCCTGGCCCAGGACGAGTACGCCCTGCGCAGCCACCAGTCGGCCCTGGCTGCCACCGAAAGCGGCAAGCTGGGCGAGGAAATTGTGCCTGTAGAGCTGAAAGACCGCAAAGGCAACGTCAAAGTGGTCAGCCGTGACGAAGGCATCCGGCCTGATACGTCCCTGGAGGCGCTGTCCAGGTTACCGGCCCGTTTCATCAAGGAAAATGGCACTGTTACGGCCGGTAACGCCAGCGGCATTACCGATGGGGCGGCGGCGGTTGTCGTTACCAGCGCCGACTTTGCGCGGCAGCGAAACCTTAAACCGTTGGGCCGGGTAGTTAGCTGGGGTATCGTGGGCGTCCCGCCGAATATTATGGGTATCGGCCCGGCCCCGGCTATCCGGCAAGCCCTTAAAAAAGCCGACCTGCGCCTGGAAGACATCGACCTGGTAGAAGTAAACGAAGCCTTCGCGGCCCAGTGCTGCGCGGTCGAAAAGGATTTAGGCATCTCACGTGACCGGCTTAACGTCAATGGTGGGGCCATCTCGCTGGGCCATCCGTTAGGCGCATCGGGAGCCCGGGTTACCCTGAGCGTCCTGTACGAGTTGCGGCGGCGGGGCGGCCGTTATGGGATTGCCAGCGCTTGTATCGGCGGCGGCCAGGGAATTGCTTTGATTGTAGAAAACTTACAACGCTAATTAAAAGGTAGAACGGGGAACCAGGAGCTTGAGCGCAGAAAATTCTGATATGACGGGCCGGGTTTGCCTGGTTACCGGGGCCAACTCCGGCATCGGTAAAGCTACCGCGATTGAACTGGCCCGCCAGGGAGCCAGCGTGGTCATGGTCTGCCGTGACCGGAGTCGCGGCGAGGCGGCCCAGGCTGAAATCCAGGCCAGAAGCGGAAGCAAGCAGGTGGACCTGCTGCTGGCCGACCTTTCTTCGCAGGAGGAAATTCACCGGCTTGCCAGCGAGTTCCAGGCTAAATATGACCGCTTGCATGTGCTGGTCAATAACGCCGGGGTGGTTAACAGCAAGCGTAAACTGACCATAGACGGCCTGGAACTTACTTTCGCGCTCAACCACCTGGGGTATTTCCTGCTGACCAACCTGCTGCTGGCGGAAATCAAGGCCAGTGGTACGCCGGAGCGGAAAGCCCGGATTGTAAATGTCAGTTCCGAAGCGCAGGCCGCCGGGGTAATCAACTTTGGCGACCTGCAACTGGAAAAGAATTACGGTGAGTTGCGGGCTTACGCGCAATCCAAGCTGGCAAACATTCTCTTTACCTACGAACTGGCCCGGCGCCTGAAAGGGACCAACGTTACGGCCAACGTCCTGCACCCCGGCGTGGTCAGGACTAACTTTGCCGGTGATAGTACCGGCCTTTTTGGTATCCTCATCAAACTGGGGCGAGTTTTTGAAATATCAGCCGAAAAAGGCGCCCGCACCCCGGTCTACCTGGCTTCCTCACCGGAAGTAGAAGGCATCTCCGGCCAGTATTTTTCCAATAAGAAGCCCAGGAAATCGTCCCGGATTAGCTATGACCAGACCGCCCAGGAATTACTCTGGCACGAAAGCGCCCGGCTGACCGGCCTGGAAATAGACTGAACTTACCGGGTGGTTGTCATACACGTTACCGCAAAAGCGGGGTTGGTATAACTCTATATATCCTTCTGGCGGCTTATTATTTCCTTGAGGCTTTTCCAGATTAGATAATTCGTATATCCTATAAAAAGTAAAATTATCACTATCAAGGTTAGACCGATTAACATTACCAGCGACCAGTGCTCCGACACAAATTGCTCAAACATTCTTATTGCTCCTCAATTAAACCACTTGCGCGATAAATACTTATGTAGCAGTCTCAGGGTCAGGGGAAGCAACTACCTTAAAATAAACCCGGTTGCTATTTGTAATGCCGCCCCATTGACCGTTGAGCCTGATTACCGGCTCGGCGAAATAGCTCCCCTCCCTGGTAAAGTTTCGCAACTTCATGTAAGTGTAAGTGTCGCCAGGCGCTAGCCGGATATTAACGCTGGTTGGAAAGTCAAAGTTCAAACCACTCCAATCCTCGGAACCAAACCGCACTCCCGCATTAATGCCCTGGATCAAAACGCTGGTTTCGCCCGTGTTTATGATAGTAAAAGTGGCTTCAATATATTCGCCCGTCGATAGTGAAACCTTCGATAATTTTAAGCGTTCAACAACTTCCAACCTGACCGCTGTAGGGCTGGAATTCAAATCACTCCCCAAGAAACTGACCAAAAACCCCACCCCGGCCAGGAGACAGCTAAAAAGCAGCACCCTTATCAAAAGAAGTAATATAAAGTCTTTTCTTAAGTCCGAGGCATAGCGTTCTGCCGCTAATCTGACCGTCTGCTGGTATAACTCTTTATCTATGACGGCTACCTTTTTCGGTTCCTCGATGACAGTAGCAGCTTGCAATAACTTTGCATCGTAAATAACCGTAGCATTTTGTATGTTTACCGAGACATTGTGAGATCCGGACTGGGTAATAACAGTATTATTCTGAACATTTTCATAATTTCTAGGTTCCATTGAGTGGGCGGTATCCGGCAGTGAAGTAATGTCCGTTTCTATATAGTCCGGTTTGACCGGGCCGGTTAAAGCCGTTTCCTCCTGTTTAAGAGAGGTAATGGCAGAACTCTCGGTTAAAGTATTTGAATTACCTGTCTCCGGCGTAAGGGTAAGCCCGGTAGATGGCAGTTTATAACTTGCGGGGTCATCCGAAAAATTGGTAATACCCGCCGCTCTATGCAGTTTAGCTATTTGAGCAGAATTTAAGTCTTCTTTAGCAACCGTCATTAAACCGGTTATTAAACTGTTTAAATCCTTTTTACGGGTTGGAGTCGCCTTGCTAAAATTTGGATTAACCCGTTTATACCAGGTTTTAGTATTTGTTCCTAAACCTGCTCTTTCGAAAAGTTCATTCGGGGAACCATAGCCCAGTTCCTGGCGCAATTCTTCAAGGACTATAGCTACCGGGTTGTCTGAACTCTTGTTTTCGGTCTTTTTTTGGTCCATTTTTGGTTTTTCTCAGGTCAGATTATACTAATTTTTTAACTATCTTAACTCCTATACCTGCTATCATAAAGCAGGTTCCAAATTTTTTCAATAACTGTTAATTGAACATTATAATTTTAAGGGAATTTGCAGCATAAAAATATTATATTTTGCTGCACCTATAAAAACTGTAGTTTAATTTCTTTTAAAGTTTAATGTTCAGACTAACTTACAAATCAGGTGTACCTTCACTTCTTTTACTACTATCTTTTTAAAGTTTTGCAAGCAGCAGTATAGGAGGAAAATATTGTGCAAATAACTTCACTTAAAAGAGTTCTACCCGTTGTAATGCTTATAGGGGGGCTAATTTTAATTTTTGGGATAGTGCGGACCACTACTGCTTCATCTCCCAGTTACTACACTCCCAGCGCAAATGAGCAGCTGATGCGATCAATACAACCAATTCAAAAGGTACAGGCTATTGAAAACCAGGAGGCTAATTACAATGCATCCCTGAAAGCTGATTACGAGGGACAAAAGAACATCGGCATCCTTATCAGTGCCGTAGGAGGCATACTTTTGTTAGTAGGAGGAGTGGTCTTTTTTTCTAACCCGTCAGGTAGAAGGCCCTGAGAGTTAAGCCTGTTAATAGGCTATGTTTCGGGCAAGCAGCGATGCTCAAAACCGAATAACTCTTGACCGATACAGCTAGACCGATATAGCAAGTACGAAGTTGAACCGGCCTCAGCATTCAGTAATGTTTTGTGCCGATGACCCTAAGACCGTGATGTAGGAGAGTTTTATCAATTAGTTAACGAGTAAGGGGCTTTTAAATGTCAGGTGGCAATGATAATAGCGTAAATCACTACGATTCTAGCGGCAGTCACAGCGGCCATTCTTCCGAAGGTAAGAGTGGTGGTGTCGACCACTACGACTCCAGCGGCAGTTATTCCGGCCACTCATCCGAGGGAAAGAGCGGCGGCACCGACCACTACGACTCTAGCGGCAGTTACAGCGGGCATTCATCGGAAGGCAAGAGCGGTGGCACCGATCACTATGATTCCAGCGGCAGCTATGCCGGGCATTCTTCGGAAGGGAAAAGTGGTGGTGTCGACCATTACGACTCTAGCGGCAGTTATGAGGGGCATTCTTCGGAAGGAAAATAGCCGGTAGAAAAGTCAGGGCGGAAGGGAAGTTACAGGCATTACTCAAGGGTAAGGCGCAGGGCTTTCCCTTCCGCCTAAAACCAGCAAGAAACAGGAAATAAAATGGAAAGTTTGCTTAATCCGGACCCATTTATTTACAGCGGCAGAAAAGTTGGACTTGTGCCGGCCAATGAAAAACACTTCGGGTTTATCCATGAAGTGCGCTCCCAGGTAGAAATAGCCCCGCTCTGGCAGGGGCGAAGAAGGTTTCCACCTCAATCGGAATACAGCCGGTTTTTGGAAAACCTGGCCCATAACATTTTTATTGTTGTAAAAAAATCCGAGGGCTGCCGCCCCATCGGTTTTATTTATGACTATGACCACAACCCGGAGGACCAATATACCTTTATCGCCAGCGCCATGCTGCATGCCGACATGGAAAAAGGGTTTGGCGCGGAAGCTAACTGGCTGTTGCTGAACTGGTTATACGAAACCTACCCCCTCAGGAAAGTCTATAGCGATATTTACGGCTATAACCAGCTTAGCCTTTCAACGGTCAAAACAGCCGGTTTCAAAGAAGAGGGCTGCTTCACGGAGCACCGCTTCTGGAAGGGCCGCTTTTGGAACATGTACCGGCTGGCGATGTCGGCTAAAGACTGGGAAGTTACCAGGCAAAAGTATGCCAAAGTCTTTGGAAGGCCTCTCCAGGTTGAGCCAGCCAAAGAGAATAAGGAAGTAGTTTTAGAGTTAAGTTAAACGCCCCCACCCTTTCGTTAGTGACAGAGTCCTATTAACAGAATATTGAGAGGTAACGATTATGGATGACTTTAAACAGAGTGAAGAAGTCAGTTTTGCTGACTCTAGCAGCCTTTATATAACCTGTCCAAGATGCCACTTAGAGCATATTGCAACCCATATTGTTTGCCCTGAAACCGGCAAACCGATAGTTGCCGCAGACCACAGCCACGGTATGAAGTTAGTTTATATCTGGCTGCTGCGAACCTCATTGGCCTTTCTGGGCGTCCTGATTGGCTATTTATCGCTAAATTGGGCCGCCTTTGTCTTTCTCGCAGCCATGTTTGCCCTTTTATTCAGCTTTGTCCTGCGCCACTTTAAGGATACCCAGTTCGAATTCCTGGCTATCTATGCGCTTAGCATCACGTGTGTAGTTGCCTATGACCGGAATGTATTTGATGTCGGTAGTAAATTCTCGCAGTATATACCGGTCTTTGTATTCTTTGTGAGCCTTACCCTGTTAGCCAGGACTTTTGCCTTCCTGCAGAACCGGACCTTTAACCTGGCGGTTACCAGTGTCCAGTTTATTGCTTTCTTTGCATGCATTATTCTCAGCATACTGGTACGCGGGGGCAACATGGATGGCCTGGCACTCCCGCTGGTCTGGTTGGGTGGGCTCTTTGGAGGCGGTGTCTTGATTAGTTGTTTAACCCATGCCCTTTTCTCTGGCAGCTACCACCCTACCTCCAATATAATCCGGGCTGCGACCTTTAATTACCCTGAATATAATAAACCCAGCCGGATTAACCCGCCCAGAATTGAAGGCAGCGGCCTTGATATAGTCTTTGCTAAAGTCTTTGCCACCATAGTCATTACCTTTATCAACGCCTCAAATATGATCGTTTTTTCCATAAAAAAGGCTTTTATCGGGATGGTGGTAACCCTTAAAAGCATTGTTTTCGAACTTGTAAACGCGATTGTTAAGGTATTGAACCTGATTGCCCAGCTTATAACCAACATCTTTTTGCGGTTGGTAGAAATTGTTTCCAACACTGTTAACAGCTTGCTGTCCTATTTGAAAACATTTATCCTACCGCTTGTTGTGGGCATTATTATTTCAAACCTGATGCTGAATTTCGACTTTTTGCTATTTGGATACATCCATTCACCAGCCTCAAGTATTGTAGAAAGTTACCTGCAATTGGCCCAGATGACGCTTATTATCCTGGGCAGCCTGACGCTAGGTATACTAACGGTTTGTGTTCTCTTACCCGGAAAGTTCGAACTCTACCTGCTAAGCTTTGGACTCGACCTGAGAGAATACCTGTTCCCAAATTTCCTGGTCATTTTCTTTTTCACCGACCTGGCCGCGATTCTCTCCAACTTGCTCCTTGAAATCTTTTTCCAAAAAGCCCCGGTATTTACAATTGGGCCGCTTTTCTGGACGCTAGTTTTCTGCGGCATTGTAAGCCTGAAGGTTTACTTGCCCAGGTTCAACCTGCGCGCAGCGCCGGAGGTCAAAGTTACGGGCTTTGCCGAAGAGGTTGAAAATAACCCATAGGCAAATGCGGCAACGGATTAAAATTCAAAGAAAAAGGGAGTTAAAGCCTGGCTTTAACTCCCTTTTTTCAAAATATCTTAAATCTCCGCTTCTTCCGAAAAATTGCGAGTGTAAAGGCGGTAGTAAAGGCCTTCACGCTCCATGAGGGCCGCGTGATTGCCTTCCTCGACCAACCGGCCCTGGTCAATTACCACGATTTTATCGGCATTCTCGATAGTACTCAGCCGGTGGGCGATTACCACGGTGGTGCGCTGCTGCATCAGCCGGTCCAGGGCTTCCTGCACCAGGCTTTCGCTTTCGTTGTCCAGCGAACTGGTGGCCTCGTCTAAAATCAGGATGCGCGGGTTACGCAATAGGGCCCGGGCAATCGCGATACGCTGGCGCTGTCCGCCTGAGAGTTTTACCCCACGTTCGCCCACCAACGTATCAAACTGGTCCGGCAGCTTTTCGATAAACTCCAGGGCATTGGCCGCCCTGGCCGCTTCGATAATTTCCGCCTCCGAGGCGTCCAGGCGGCCGTAGATGATATTCTCACGTATAGTCGTGCCAAAGAGGACCGGCTCCTGCAAAACGGTGCTGATTTGTTCTCTCAGACTTTTTACCTGGACCTGCCTGATGTCGTAACCATCTACCAGGATACGGCCGCCCGAAGGGTCAAAAAAGCGCGGTATCAGGTTAGCGACCGTAGTTTTACCGGCCCCGCTCGGGCCGACCAGGGCCAGCACCTGGCCGGGCCTGGCTTCAAATGTCAGGTCATGCAAAACGGGGGTCTTTTCGTCATACTCAAACCGCACGTTTTCAAACTTCAGGTTACCCTCCAGCGGCGGTAAAGGCAGCGCGCCGGGTGCATCCGTGACCGTTACCGGCTCATCCAGCAGGCTGAAGATGCGCTCCGCGCTGCCCAGGGCTTTTTGAAACTCGCCATACAGTCCGGCCAGGGAACCGACCGGACCGGCTACTATACCCATATAAATCAGGATCGAAACCAGTTCGCCGGGTGTGATATGTCCGGCTAAGACTTCGTGACCGCCGAACCACAGGACCACCGCTACCGACGTAAAGGATAGAAAAGTCATCAGAGCCATAAAGGAGCTTTGCAGCCTGGCCCGCCTGACCGCCAACCGGAAAACATTTTCGACCCGGCCACTGTAGCGGTTAACTTCGTAATCCTCACGGGTAAAGGCTTTGACCGTCTTTTCGTTGCTGAGTGTTTCTTCCAGGGTGTTGGTCGCCTCGCCCAGTTCGGTCGAAACCGCCTGCGAAAGGCGTTTTAAACGCAGTCCGATAATGATAGCGAAAAAAGTCAGGACCGGAATCACGGCCAGGATTAAAAGGGTCAGCCGCCAGTCGCGAGTGACAATAATAACAACCCCGCCAACCAGCGTAACCAGGCTGCTGGCGAGGCTAATAAGGTTGGAAGTAACGGCGCTCTGGACCTGTGAGACATCGTTGGTCAGGCGGCTGATCAGGTCGCCGGTGCGCCGCTCGTTAAAGAAACCCAAGGGCAGTTTTTGCAGGTGGGTGTAGAGTCTTATCCGCAGGTTGGTGACGACCCGTTCGCCGGTATAGGTTAAGAGAAAGTTTTGAATGAAAATAGCCAGGGCTTGTAGGCTAAAAGCCCCGATAAGGAAAAGAGTGGCATTGTTAAGGCCGGTGCTGTCGGCTTTCACGAAGACGTTATCAATCAAGACCCCGGCTACCGCCGGTAAAGCCAGCCCGGTAAAAGTACCCACCAGCATGGCAAGGGCGGCCCCGGCTAATAAATACCAGTAAGGCAGGGAAAACCCCAACAACCGTTGGAAACCTCGCCGGGTGAATTTCACAGCGGGGCTAACAGGGTCGGAAGCTGCTTTTGTAATACTCTCGCGTTCTTCTACATTTGCAGCCATAAAGTTGCTTTTACTCCTTGTTAACCCCCGGACCTTTTTTTTTGACACTGTTTCAACCTGGCTATCCGCGCCAAAAGTGGCAAAATTGCGCAGCCTGGTGTAAAAATATACGCAAGCCTTTAGAGCGAGGTTGCGATTTAATTAAGCAAATATTAAACTCTAACGGAAACCAAACAGACCTCAAAGACTGGCTAGAAGCTTGTAGGTATTTACGCCTTTGAAACCTAACGCCCTGAAAAACGTACAGGTTAAAGTAATAAAATTAGTTTTCCCTCTTACCGTGTCAAGGAGTAATGAAATGGCCGGAGCTATAAAAGATTTTTTTAATCTTAACCGGAACAAAGACCCCAGAGAAACATACTGGACCTGTCCAAAGTGCAAGACTCAAAACCCGTTAGGCAGCCCATTTTGCCTTAAATGCGCCGAAGATGAAGAGCAGGCGGAAGCCGGCCAGGATAAAGTGCACCTGGAAACCGAAAATAATCCGCTAATAAGCACCCTGGTGCAGGCCCTTAACTTCTACCTGCAAGTAGCCCAGATACCCTCACGCGACGTAGCCGAAGAAGCCCGCAAACAGGGGATTGTGATAAACGCGCCCCAGGAAATCGCCCTGGTGCCGGTTAAAGAGTTGGACCGCCTGGCCGACCAGTTCGTGAACGCAAACCGGCTGAGAGCGACCGGCAGCGGAGCGATTATGGGTTTCCCCGGTGGAGCCCTGATGCTGGCGACCATTCCGGCTGATATTTCAGCCCTGGCCTATTACTCCTTCAGGACGATCAGCGGCATTGCCCAGTGTTACGGCAGCGAAACGCGCTCCGAAGAAGGCCGGGCGGTGGCCCTGTTGCTTTTCGCGGGGGCTTCCGGGGTCGAGTCGGTAAATGTAGCCGGTTCGCAGGTCCTGTTAAGCAGCCTGACTAAAAATGTTTTAACCAAACCCTATCGCGACCTGATTATGAAACGGATTGTGCAGGAAGTGGCGAAAGACCTGGGCCTGGGGATTGCCCGGCAAGGGGCGGCCCGACTGGTGCCGGTGCTGGGAAGTGTGATTGGCGGAACGGCTAATTACCTGTTTATAACCAATGTGGCCGACCGGGTAAAGACCCACTACCGCATGAAGCTGCTGGAACAGCACGCCAAACTGGACCAGGCACCTAAATTACCCATTCCCGGCAAATTCGAGGTTCCTACTAAATTCGATGAGCCGGGCGAAGACAACCCGATTTAGGCCAGGGTCCTGGTCTTTGGCAGGACCACCTGCCGGTAATAACCGCAAATATCCCTCAGTACGCACTGCTGGCAGCGGGGACCGTCATAGACACAAACCTGCTGCCCGTGCCGTAAAAGCCCCTTATGAAAGTTGTAAATAGTCTGAGCCTCGTTGGGCAGGAGCGCCTGTAACAAGCCGTGGGCGGCTTCGGCGGTTACTTTTGGCCCGATCAGGCCCAGGCGAATGCTGACCCGGTGGACATGGGTATCGACCGGCAAAATTGGCTTGCGGCAGCTAAACAGTAAGACGCAGGCCGTGGTCTTCGGGCCGACCCCTTGCAGCCGGTTCAGCCATTCGGCCCCTTCTTCGACCGGCCAATCCTTCAAAAAGTCCAGGTTCAAACTACCCTGCTCGGCGGTAATCCGGCGCAAAAGGGCTTGCAGGCGAGGTGCTTTTAGTTCCGGCCAGGTAACGCCCTGGATTGTCGCTTCTACCTCGGCAGTGGGCGCGTCACGCAAATCTTCCCAGGTGGCATAGCGGTTTCGTAGGGCGGCATAAGCGGCGGCGGTCTGCTGGTCGCGGGTGCGGTGTGACAGTATGATGTCAACCAGCATACTAAGGGGGTCTTTACGCGACCACCGGGCGGGGCCATATTGTACGGCCAGGCGCTCCGTTACGGTCAGCGCCTTATCCGCCAGGGCGGCTTTGTCCGGCGAAGGATAGCTGTATTCGGGCAGATTAGCCTTTGAACGGCTACTTCTTTTAACAATCTCGCCTGGAATTTCCACCTTTTGTCCCTCACTTACTTCTTTATAAAACAAAAGACACCAGACTCCTGTGCAAGCTTTGCGCCAGTAACGGTTAAGAACAGCCATTTAAACGAGGTTCAAGAACGAACCTTGAGTCGTTTCTTCACCTGGTGCTATAAGCCAGCGGCAACCCCAGAACTACCCGTTGGTGAATGTGCATGACCAGGAGCGAGTCCTTAATCTGTTATCGTTGGTACTGCCTCCCTGGGGATGACAAAATCTCCGGGTCGGGCATTCTTGAAGGCCGGGTGATTAGGTTCGGGTGTTAATTAAGGCCAGGGGGTGATATTAAAGGCACTGGTAGGGTGATAAGGCAAGGTACAATCCGGGCCGGGCAGCCCGGACGGCTGGCGAAATTATCCGAAGTTAGGCGGTCTTTTTTCGAAAAAAGCCGACAGGCCCTCTTTGTACTCTGGATGGCGGGCGGCATCTTCCTGTTCCATCGCTTCGTATTCAAGGGCGGCGGACAGGTCGTGGGACAGCCCAAAATTCAAGGCCCGTTTAATCCGGCCCAGGGCTGTCGGTGGAGCGGCGGCCAACTGGCGGGCTATCGCGTGGGTTTCGGCCAGCAAGCGCGGGGCCGGGACGACCCGGTTCACCAGGCCGTATTGCTCGGCGGTGGCGGCATTCAGGCGGTCGCCCAGCATAGCCAGTTCAAAGGCCCGGGCCATCCCGACCAATCGGGGCAAGGTAAAACTGCTGCCGCTATCCAGGCCCAGGCCAACCCGTACGAAACTTTCAATAAAGGTGGCATTGTCGGCGGCCACACGCAGGTCACAGGCCAGCGCCAGCGAGCAACCGGCCCCCGCCGCTACCCCGTTGATGGCCCCAATTACCGGTTTATCCAGTTCCCGGATTGCCAGTATCAGCGGGTTATAGCGCTGGCGCAAAGACTGGCCGAGGGAAGGGGGTGTGCCGCTTTCTTCGATAAAAGAGCGGCGCTCTTCCAGGTCTTGCCCGGCGCAAAACCCCCGGCCAACCCCGGTTAAAATAACGCAGCGAACCTCCGGCTGAACAGCTTCCTGCTCAAAAGCGGCCAGCAATTCATCGAGCATCGGCCCGTTCAGGGCATTAAAAACCGCCGGACGATTTAACGAAATAGTTAAAATCCCGGCGGTATCTCTTTCGGTAAGGACAGAAACTTGACTCATTTTAAGTAGTGGGTGGCAAGGGCATTGGAAGCATATCCAATGCCGCCTGCAAAACAGTCCGGCGGTCCAGGAAGTCGGTGCAAGCGCCCAGCTCCAGGCTGTGGCACTTATCGTCTTCATATTTAAAACTTTTCCAGCAAGTGCGGCAGCTTTCGCCCCTGGGGAAGGGCGCGACCAGGCCCCGGCCAATCCGCCGGTCGTAGGGTCCGGTTACTTCCGGGTTAGTCGGACCAAAAATACCTAACCAATGCGTCCCGACTGAAGCGGCAATATGTAAGAGGCCGGTATCGACCCCAATCGCCAGGCTGGACTGTTCCAGCAGGGCGGCAACTTTATCCAGGGTGGTGGAAACGCGGTGGACCTGGTGGCGCGACCGCCTGGCAACCGCTTCAAGCTGTTCGCTTTTTTCCGGCCCAAAGAAGATAGGCTGATAGCCGCGCTCCTGTAACTTATCGTTCAGATAAGCCCACCCGGCCACCGGCCACTTCTTGATTAACATGTTGCTTTCGGGAATAAGGGCAACTATTGAGCCCTTTTTAAGCTCGTGCGTCAGGATGTAGTCGTCCGCCCACTGGCGGGCTTCCGGCAAGACTTCCAGATAAGGATAGCGTTCTTCCTGGGGAATTACAATACCCAGTTCTTCTTCAAGCGCGTTTGCCAGGCAATCCAGGGTATGTACCGCACCGGGGCGCGGTGGCATCTGGGGTGTCCAGTAACGCGGAAAATCCATGTTCTTTTCCCAGAGCAGGATTGTATTGACCACAAGGTCAATATCGCCGCCCATCTCGCGCTTGAAAAGCGGCCCAGCCAGGCGGGCCAGGACGGATTGGGGAATAAAATGGCGCAGGGTCTGCGCCACCGGGCCGGGTTCTTTATTGAACCATGTCGGCGTCACGATTTTAACCGGGTTAGATGGGGGGATCAAATAATTGGCGTAGGCCGAAGCGGCAACGCTAATATCGGCCCCAGGAAACCGCCGGGCAATCGCGGCCAATAAAGGCTGCATATTTACAAAATCACCGATACCATCGGCAAAAGGCAATACCAGGATTTTCTCAGGCGCGGCTATAGCCGCGTTTTTAAGCTGAGTCACGCTATCATTTTCCCTTCGACCGTAGCACCCAAAAACCGGTCCTGTCCTTCAATTCAATCAATAAGCCCTGGCCTGGAGTTAGACTTTACTGCGGTGTAGTTAGCCACGTTTTTCTGGCATTCTATAAATTATAGCAACTCCGCCTGCCAAAAACTTCCTACTTTAGACTAATTATTTCAGGCAACTTCAAGTTTTAGCGGCCCCAGGTTATCCCACTGGAACCATCTAGTTTGGCTTTTTCACTAAGCTGCTGGGAACCACCGTCCGGGGTGCCATCCGCTTTAAGCTTGAGGGTAAATATTTCAAAACTACCCTCCTTGATTGCCAAAAATGCTAGCTTTTTACTGTCCGGCGCCCATGCCGGGTAACGGCTGGCCTGGTTGTTTAGCAGCACCGGGCCGCTGCCATCAGCCCGCATTACCCATAGTTCGCTTGAATTGCCTTTACGAGCAATATAAGCGATAAAGTTGCCGTCCGGCGACATTACCGGGTCGTAAGCTCCATCCGGTACATTGGTCAATTTGGTATTCGTACCGGCTGTCCCATTAATACTATATACCTGGGATTTACCGTTTTCAAAGGCGGCCACTACAAACTGGTTACCCTGGGGGCCGTAGCTTGGCCGTAGCATTCCGCCCTGCCCAACCGCCAGCTTGCTTATCGCCCGGCGGCTGAAACTACTTGAACCGGTCGTCCACAAAGCCAGGTCATCGGTCCCTACATCACTCAAAAACGCAAGTTCCGTACCAGTGGGCGACCAGGCCGGGCTGAAAGCCCAGAGCGACGAACCGATGAAACCCGGGGAGCGCGGAGTGCCGCTACCTTTATAATTGGTTAAATTCCGGGCGTTAGTGCCATCGGAGTTAGCCACCCACAGGTCGGAGAAAGTTTCATCTACCCGGATAAAAGCCAGTTTTGCGCCATCTTGCGAAATAGCAGGCTGGATAAGCTTTATGCTCTGGTCGCGCACCGTCGAGGCTCCCGGCTCAACCGGCAGCCGGGCGGCTTTGTCACCGCGCCACGACCATAAAAAACCCTGGCGGCTAAAAATGATTTGCCCGTCAATACTGCTGCCACGTATATTTTCGCCCCGGTCAGGCGTTGCGGTAGTACTCCCGGCCGGACCGGTGGCGGACCTGGAAGGAGTAGTTACCAGTATAAGGATTACACCGAGCAATCCCAGCCCAAGAATTGTCCCGATGATAATGTAATGATTTCTCATTTAGTAAAAAATCCTGTTTGAAGTTTGGGCAACCTGCCCTGCGAGTTTTCCCGGCTGATTGGCTTTAGATTATATCACAAAACCAGGCGTTGAATTTTGGAGCGGTAATTGAGTAAATTCAACTAAAAAGGCGCAGGCTTAAGTGGGTAAAAAAAGCCATTACCCGCGAAGCTTGCGCCGCTTTGCTGTAGGTGCGGTTTTCCGCAAAACTAATAATGCTGCCGCCCTCCCGCTTGAACTTAACGGTTCAGATTGGCGATAAGATTATCAATGGCTTCTTCCGAAATGCCGCCGAGCGAGGCGGTCTTGAAAATCGGGATGGCTAAAAACATTTCATCGGTGCCGGTCAACCAGTTGGCGACCCGGCTTCCGGCAAACAACTCAATCGCGGCGGCCCGCCCGGCTTCATCCTCGATAACGTGCTTTAGCAAGGTGGCCCGGCTAAACCGGCGCCGGGCCGACTGCGGGTCCTCTATAACCGTTACGTCAACCTTCTGGGCGGGCTGCTCACAAGAACCACCGGCTTCAATCTGATAGCGCCCGCCTTCCATGCGCCAGGCTTGCCGTTCGCTATCAAAGACCATAAAGTCACGCTCTTGTAAGTTCAGGCTGACCTCTTTAGTCTCGCCCGGCTGCAGCTCGACCTTGGCGAAAGCTTTTAAATCGCGGGTAGGCCGGGTATAGCCAGACTCGAGGGGCCGGACATATATTTGGACCACCTCTTTCCCGGCCCGCGCTCCACTATTGCGCAAAGTTACCCGGACCTCCAGGGTTTCTCCCGCCTGGGTGGTGTTTTTGCTAAGCGCAATCCCGCTATATTCAAAGGTGGTATAGGATAGGCCGTAACCGAATGGGAAAAGCGGCTTAACCTGCCTTTTGTCGTAATAGCGGTAGCCCACAAAAAGCCCTTCACCGTAACGGACCTCGCCCGCCTCACCGGGGAAGTTCAGAAAGGCCGGGGTATCCTCTAACTTCAGGGGGAAAGTTTCGGCCAGCTTGCCGCTGGGATTTACCTGTCCGGATAAAACATCCACAATCGCGCCGCCAACGGCCTGGCCGCCCAACCCGGCTTCAAGAATGGCTTTCGGCCCGGCAAGCCAGGGCATAGCCACTACCGAACCGTTTTGTAAGACCAGGACCGTATTGGGCTGGACCTTGCAAACCTCTTCAATCAGGCGGTTATGGCTCTCCGGCAGGTAAATATGGGTCCGGTCGAAGCCCTCCGACTCGAAAGAGGCAGGCAGCCCGGCCAGGATAATCGCCACCTGGGCCTGGCGGGCCTGTTCGACAGCCTCGCTTATCAGTTTCTCGTCAATACTGTTGGTTTCGTCATAACCGTCCGCGTAAGTAACTTTAACCGCCTCACCTAACCAGCCGGTCAGTTCGGTTAAGGGTATATCAAGCCTGGTAGGCACCACTTTAGAACTACCGGCCCCCTGGTAGCGCGGTTGGGCGGCAAACTGGCCCAGGACCGCTACCGAGCTTAAACCGGCCGGGTCGAGCGGTAGAAAATCTTCTTCATTTTTCAGTAGAACTATCGATTCGGCGGCTGCCTTACGGGCCAGGGCGTGATGGGCTGCCTGGTCAAAGGTGGCACCCGGCTGGCGGCTGGCGGTAGCCCGCAGGACCATTTGCAGCACCCGGCGAACCGCGCCATCAATTACCGCTTCCGGCAACTCGCCCGCTTCGACGGACTTTAGCAGTTTTTCAGTATGATTATTAGACGGGCCGGGCATTTCCAGGTCCAGACCGGCTACCAGCCCTTTTGGTTTTTCGTTGACCGCGCCCCAATCGGAAAGAGCCACCCCTTCAAAGCCCCATTCTTCTTTTAAAATCTGCTTTAACAACTGGGGATGCTCGGAGGCAAAAATGCCGTTCACCTTATTATAAGCGGTCATAATCGTCCAGGGCTGGGCCTTTTTGACGACCTTTTCAAAAGCCGCCAGGTAGATTTCGCGTAAAGTGCGCTGGTCGACTTCGGAACTGATTGACATGCGTTCCGATTCCTGGTTATTACAGGCGTAGTGCTTAAGCGAGGTGCCCACACCCTGGCTCTGGACCCCGTTGACCCAGGCCGCGCCCATCTCACCCGACAAAAGCGGGTCTTCCGAAAAATACTCAAAATTCCGGCCGCCCACCGGCGTCCTTTTGATATTAACCCCCGGACCAAGCAGCACCTGGACATCCAAAGCCTGGGACTCCTTGCCAAGAGCCTGGCCGACTTCTTCCGCCAACCCGGTATCCCAGGAAGAAGCCAGCGAGACAGCCGTTGGAAAACAGGTGGCCGGGATGGAGTTGCCAATGCCGATTTCATTACCCTGAAACGCTTTACGTACCCCGTGCGGGCCATCAGTGAGCGTAATAGCGGGAATGCCCAACCGGGCTACTTCATTGGTGCTCCAGAAATCGCGGCCAATGGTCAGGGCAATCTTTTCTTCCAGGGTCAACTGCCGGATTAAATCGGCTATTTGATTTTCAAAAACTTCATTCATGGCTTTCTCTCATTTCTTTTTGTGAGGGCCAGGCTGAAAAACTACGTGGTTTTCAGGCAATATTATTACCAGACTCGCCGCACGTATCCTGAAGCAAATTTTCGGCGGTGAAGCGGTCGGTTATGAGGACATTAACCAACCGCCCTTTTAAGGCTCCCCGGACAGCATTAAGTTTGCGCGGCCCCCCGGCAATCCCAACGGCCCTTTTCACCTTGCACAATTGGTCCAGTCCCATACCGATTACCCGGTCGTTGAGCGGAGTTAATACCGGGTTGCCGGTACGGTCGAAAAAGCGCAGGCAGATATCACCGACCGCCCCGGCCTCGCGCAGCATGCACAATTCTTCCGGGGAGAAAATATTACCGCTACTCGCCAGCAGCCCGGAGGGTTCCACCGAACCAATCCCGACCAGGGCCACACTCACCTGGTCAAACAGGGAGAGGGCCTGCTGCACATAGCGGTCTTCCATAAAGATAGGCACTGCATCAGGCGAGCCGACTATGCCCGGCACCGGCAGCAGGACCGCCTCGCCGCGCACCCGGTCGGCCAGGCGCCCGATTAAACGGCTGGCATAAATCCCGGCCGAAGGGCTGCCCAGGCCACCCAGGATTTGCAGTACCTGGATCTGAGAAGGGCGGTTGAGCGCTTGCATCGCATCTACCATTGCCATCAGGGTCGAACTCCAGGAAGAAATGCCTATTACATCGTTGGGGTGCAAAGTTGTTTCGAGGTAAAAAGCCGCTGCCGCGCCCAGGTCTCGTAATACCATATCATTATTTTCAAGGGAGTCAACCACGACCGCTTCTTTAAGCCCGTAAGTCTTCTGTAGATTTTCCTCCAACTCGGGATAAGTGCCGTACGGCACATTGACCGTGATGCGGATAATCTTTTCCTTTTTAGCCTTTTTAAGCAGGCGCGAAACGGTAGCCTGCGATAGGTCAAGTTGAGCGGCTATATCAGGCTGAGTTAGGTCCTGCTCGTAATAGAGGTGAGCGACTTTTGTCAGCAGGCGAAGTTCGTCTTTCCGCGCCATTGGTTACTTTACTCCTTGCGCTCTATGAGGGTCTGGTAAAGGGTCCCGGCCCCGAAAGTTTAAACAGCCGGACCGGGACCCGGGACTTGACGGCTACCCGGCGTTGTAACAAATATAGACCCGTGGGGCCCCGCCCTCATCGTTGATTGGATCGCTGGCAGAGGTCCGCCTGCCTTCTTGCAGCACCTCTCCGGTGCGCGGGTCAACCACCCGGTAGTCAAGCGGCACCTGGTCGCCGAACAACCGCAATTGGCCGCCCGCTTCCTGGTAACCGATAAACAACTTGCCCGGCACCAGCAGGCCGCGCCGTCCCAACGTCACCTGCCAGTTTGGTGCCATGTCGGTGAAGGGCAAGCCATCCAATATTTTTGGAATAAGGCCGATATAGCGCGAGCCTTCGAAATCCAGGGCTTCCCGCCAACCGGCGTTCTCGGCCAGGAAGTAGGTACTCTGGCCCGTTTCGTTCGGGCGCAGGCTCCACTGCCACAGGCTGCCCGCGCCGTAGACCACGCCCATTGTGCCGCCCGCGCACAGGTTGGACCAGGCTTCATGGCCCTGCCACCAGCCACCGGCCATGCCGGTCTTGCGGGTATTTTCATAACTCGGTTCGCCGTTCGCTACGGCCTTGACCGGGGTATTGCGCCACATATCGGCCACCCGTTCGGGGATATGTTCCCCAATGTGGCCGGTCTGGCACCATTGAAAGTCCAGCCAGCTTTCAGACTGCCAGGCCTGGTTATCGGCGTGAGGGCGATAATGGATTCCCGCCGGTTGGTGATAGGCATCCCAGGTTTCAATCTCCGCACCGCCCTGCGGCACCTGCGGGTCATAGCCCGAACCGTCCGCGCCTACCAGGTATATCGCCGGGCGGGCACCGTAACGGGCCACCAGGTAGCGGCAGTAACGCGCGTATTCCTGGGGCGGCACGACCGGCCCGGCCACACTCAGACCTTTCCAGCCGAAACCGTGAAAGACGGGCTGTAGTACCGGCACAATTTCGTGGTCAATCAGAATAGTACTTAGCCGGTCGAAATATTGAAAATAAGCCGGGTTCAACTGGTTGATATGCCCATCCTGCAAATCCTCAAAGCCGACATCGAACCCTTCGTCAACGGTGCGGTCACGCGGCCCCCGGGCATGCATATCCGGTTGGACGCTCATCAACAGGACCGCGTTAAAGCCTTTGCTATGGCGGTCGGCCGCGTAAATGCGGCATTGTTCTTCGGTCGCGCGCCAGGGCAAGGCCCAGGCAGTATCACCTGCCAGCAGGGCCGGGGTGCCGTCGGCGTGGACCAGGTTGCGCTTGCCGGGTGACATCCGCCAGAAACCGCTCCGGTAGAAACGGTTGTCCGTGACCGGTCCGCCCTCAACTTCAAGCTGGCCGGATTGTCCGGCCAGACCGGTATCCTCGACTGAACTAAAACTTTGCCAGGTCCAGGTGCCCTCATCCAGGGTCGAGGCAAACCGGACCTTCCAGTCGCGCCCGCCATCCCAGAAAGCCGGTCGTACCAGCTTAACGCCGCTGGTGTGCATAAATTCAGCCCAGACTTCCACTTCGGTATAGGGATTGGAATAATCGCCTTCCGCCGCAAGCGTGATTTCGCACTCGCGCCAGGGGTGAGCTAACATAATTTCTCCTTTAAGTCTTCAATGACCAGAGGGCTGTTTGCACCTGTTTCTCAATTGGCAAAAGCTCTATTCGTTTTGATTTTATTTAGCTGGAATAAATATTCAGAAAATATTATATATTCTGATTAATTCTACTTTAAAGCCGCATGCCAGGATTGTCAATATCTTTTCTTAAGAATTTTAAAATTTATTGACGGGCTGCCGGAATTGGCACAACGGTTTATTACCCGGCCTGAATCCTGCTATAATCTGGTTGATCCGGTGATTTTATACTACACGGCCTATTCCATTCTTTCGTAAACAGTACATCCGGAGTTTTCGCACTTTATCTATCTACTCAATTTCCTTTAACTATCCGCACCTCTATTTATTTCAAGCTAAACCGGTTAGATTGGCTTATCACGCGCTTCGCGCTGCACACATCGAACATCGCTTATTCAAGAATCAACGAAAAGAGGGCCTGAAAGCCTGACCACCCTGGGGGAAATATTTAATTTATGCGACCCCTTTTGAACTGGAAAGGAAAAGAAATTGACTGAACAATTGCACATTACTTCGGCTAATGTTTTGCGCTATGGCTCCAATCACTCAATGGATTCTTTTTTTGCGCCTCGCTCGGTAGCGGTAATCGGGGCAACCGAAAAAGCCGGGAGTGTTGGCCGGGCGGTCCTGTGGAATTTGATTAGCAATCCTTTTGGTGGGACGGTCTTCCCGGTGAACCCCAAGCGGCCAAATGTTCTCGGCGTCAAGGCCTATGCATCGATTGCGGCTATTCCCGACCAGGTGGACCTGGCGGTCATCTGTACCCCGGCCAAAACGGTGCCGGGCCTCATTAAAGAATGCACGGCAACCGGCGTAAAAGCGGTGATTGTCATTTCGGCCGGTTTTAAGGAAGCGGGAGAACCCGGTCTGGAACTCGAACGGCAAATCCTGGAAGAAGCGGCTAAAGGCAATATCCGCGTTATCGGGCCGAATTGCCTGGGTGTGATGAGTCCATTGAGCGGCCTGAACGCTACCTTTGCCGGGACGATGGCCCGGCCTGGCAATGTCGCCTTCATCAGCCAGAGCGGGGCGCTTTGTACGGCCGTCCTCGATTGGAGTTTGCGGGAAAATGTCGGGTTTAGCGCCTTTGTCTCCATCGGCTCGATGCTCGATGTTAACTGGGGCGACCTGATTGACTACCTGGGCGACGACCCCCAGACCAAAAGCATAATTATTTACATGGAAACTATTGGCGACGCCCGCTCATTTCTTTCAGCGGCCCGGGAGGTAGCCCTGACCAAGCCGATTATTGTAATCAAAGCCGGCCGGACCCAGGCGGCGGCAAAAGCGGCCGCGTCACATACCGGGTCGCTGGCCGGTAGTTATGACGTGCTGGAAGCGGCTTTCCGGCGCAGTGGTGTCCTTTCGGTCAAGAGCATCGCGGAGCTTTTCTCGATGGCGGAAGTACTCAACAAACAGCCCCGCCCTAAAGGCCCGCGCCTGACCATCCTGACCAACGCCGGGGGGCCGGGCGTCCTGGCAACGGACGCTTTAATTGAAGGCGGCGGCGAACTGGCTACCCTATCGCCGGAAACCATTGAAATATATAACAAGCAACTGCCGGAACACTGGAGCCACGGCAACCCGGTGGATATCCTCGGCGATGCCGACCCCAAACGCTACGCCGACGCTTTCGATGTGGCGGTTAACAACCCGGACAGCGACGGCCTATTGGTTATCGTCACGCCCCAGCAGATGACCGACCCGACCATGACAGCCGAACTGCTGCGCCAGCAGGCCGCGGCGGTAAAAAAACCGGTGCTGGCAAGCTGGATGGGCGGCCCGGTAGTGGCCGCCGGTGAGGCAATCCTGAATGGCGCGGGTATACCGACCTTCGCCTACCCGGACGCGGCGGTCCAGGCCTTTAATTATATGTGGCAGTACAGTTCGAACCTGGCTACCCTGTACCAGACCCCGATCCTGCCGCCCGGCGCGGCAAGCGGCCTTTCAGCCCAGGAACAGACAGACCAGGTCGTGCAAAAGGTGCGGCAGGAAGGCCGGACTATCCTGACCGAATTTGAGTCCAAGCAAGTCCTGGCCGCCTATGGCATTCCCACGGTCGAAACGCGGACCGCTGCCAGCCTGGAAGAAGCCGTGGCAAGCGCGGATGCGCTGGGATACCCGGTAGTGCTAAAGCTATTCTCAGAAACGATTACCCACAAAACCGATGTGGGCGGGGTGGTCTTAAACCTGGCCGGGGCCGAGGAGGTCCGCCAGGCTTACCAGGCCATCGAAAGCTCTGTCAGTGAGAAAGTTGGCCCCGAACATTTCCAGGGCGTGACCGTCCAGCCAATGATTAAACTGGAAGGTTATGAACTGATTGTCGGCAGCAGCCTGGATGTCCAGTTCGGCCCGGTAATCCTTTTTGGGACCGGCGGGCAACTGGTGGAAGTCTACCGGGACAGTTCCCTGGCCCTGCCGCCGCTTACGACTACCCTGGCCCGCCGCCTGATGGAACGGACGCGCATTTTTACGGCCTTAAAAGGCGTGCGCGGCCGCCCTCCTATCGACTTACTGGCCCTTGAACAAATCCTGGTGCGCTTCAGCCAGCTTGTAGTCGAGCAGCCCTGGATTAAAGAACTGGACATTAACCCCTTGCTGGCCTCCCCCGAACGAATTATTGCCCTGGATGCCAGGGTAGTCTTGCACGAGCCGGGGGTCAAAGAGGAAGATTTGCCAAAACCGGCCATCCGGCCCTACCCGACCCAGTATGTTAAAAACTGGACGACCAAAGATGGAGCCCAGACTATCATCCGGCCCATCCGGCCGGAAGACGAACCTTTAATGGTAAAATTCCACCAGACCCTTTCGGAACGCAGCGTTTACTTCCGCTGGCTGCATATGCTCAACCTGAACCAGCGAACCGCCCACGAACGCCTTATTCGAATTTGCTTTATTGATTATGAACGAGAAATGGCCCTGGTTGCCGAGCAAAACGATCCTGTAACCGGAGAACCGGCCATATTAGGGGTCAGCCGCTTGACCAAACTTTCCAACAAAAGCGAAGCCGAATTTTCGAGCCTGGTGGGCGACCCTTACCAGGGGCGCGGCATCGGTACGGAGTTATTGAAGCAGTTGATTAATGTAGGCCGGAGTGAAAAGCTAAGCCGTATCATCGGTTATATTCACCCGGAGAACCAGGACATGCAGCGCATCAGTCAGAAATTAGGTTTCAAGCAGGAATACCTGGGCGACGAAAATCTGTTTAAGGTAGTCCTGGACCTTTAAAGGAGCATAATGGAGATAAAGTTCGGAGCTTTCGTGCCGCAGGGCTGGCGGATGGATTTAGCCGGGATTGCCGACCCGGTTGAGCAATTCGAAACCATGACAGCGGTGGCGGTTGAGGCCGAGCGGCTGGGTTTTGATTCGGTCTGGGTCTACGACCATTTCCATACCGTCCCTGAGCCAGTACCAGAAACCACTTTCGAATGCTGGACCACCCTGGCGGCCCTGGCCCGCGACACCAAAAAGGTCAAACTCGGCCAGCTTGTCACCTGCAACCCCTACCGCAACCCCGCTTTGCTGGCGAAAATCGCGTCAACCCTGGATGTCCTGAGCCACGGCCGGGCCATCCTGGGAATCGGAGGGGGTTGGGATAAAGGCGAGTACGAGGCCTACGGGTATGAGCTACCCTTTCCCGAAACAGGTGAACGCTTGCGCCGGTTGGACGAGGCGGCCCAGATTATTCTAAAAATGTGGGAAGAACCCCGCGCCAGCTTTGAAGGTCAATATTACCGGATTAAAGACGCGATAAATGAGCCGAAAGGGGTACAGAAACCGCACATTCCGCTCTGGATTGGCGGGGCGGGTGAGAAAGTTACGCTCAAGCTGGTTGCTAAATATGGGGATGCCTGCAATGTTACCGACAGCACCGACCCGGCTTTCTACCGCCACAAATTCGAGGTACTGCGCCGCCATTGTCAGGCAGAGGGCCGCGACTACGACCGGATTCTAAAGACGGCCAGCTTTACGGTTTTTGCCGCGCCAACCCAGGCTGAACTTGAAAGCGTCACCGCGCCTTACCGTAACGGGGCCAGTCTTGCGGAATTCGGCAAGGGTAGCGCGGTTGGCACGCCCGACCAGCTAATTGAGACTTTCAAAGGCATAATCGAAGCGGGGGCCGAGTATTTCGTCCTCTACTTCAATCAACCGGCTAAAATGGAAAGCATGCGGCTTTTTGCCAGGGAGGTAATGCCTGCTTTGATTTCCAGTTAACTTCGGTGTTAAACCACCAGCTCTTACCCGGAGTTAAAAGCAAAAACCGGGTCCGCTGCTGTAGTTATTGGCAGCGGACCCGGTTTTATTTCCCGGCCTGTTAGCGGTCGGTGACCAGGCTGGTCCGGCCTAGCTGGCGGTACGCCCGTTCGAACATTTCAGCCGCCCGGGCCGAATTGCCAATCGCACTGAGGGCGCGGGCATACCGGAAATAAATCTTGCTGAGCAGTTCTTTGGAGTGGGTCGGTTCGATAAGCTGAACCGCGTCTTCAAAATAGGTGATAGCCTTTTCGTTATCACCCTGGGCAGCCAGCAGGCTGGCCCGGCTGCTGTAGGCATGGCCCCGGACAGTCGGATCGACCTTATCCAGCCCCTGTTCCATTTCATCGCTGTAGCGGCGAGCCTTTTCCAGGTCATTTTGTTCCAGGTACAGGTCGGCCAGGTGCATACAGGCAATTGTATGGTCAACAGGGTCGTTGTGTTCGGCGGCCTGTTGTTTAGCCTGCTGGAATTGCTCTTCGGCTTCTTTGAAGCGGCGGGCCTCAAATAAAATCAGGCCGTAGCCCGACCTTAATTCGGTCAGCATCTTCATGTCGCCCAGGGTTTCGTAGAGAGCCAGGCTTTTACCGGCGTAAACTTTGGCCTGTGTCAGGTTGCCGCCATCCCGGTAGGAGACGGCCAGGTTCCAGTAAAGCAGGGCCAGTTTCTCGGGAGTGGCGCCATCTTCGGCCAGGTGCAAAGCCCGCTGGTACATTTCGACCGCTTCTTTATCGTCGCCAAGTTGGTGCTGTAACAGGCCCAACTGGCTGAACACGGCCAGCCGGTAATGAAACCCTTTCATAACGCCGGTTTCGACCGCTTGCAAGGCCTGGCGCAATTGTTCGATAGCCAGCACCGGTTTACCCTGGCGCATGAAAATCAGCCCGCTAAATTGGCGGATGCGGGCCAACATTTCCTGATCGCCGGTCTTATCGGCCAGGTCCCGGGCAGCTTCAAGTTCGGCCAGGGCCCCGGCATAATCGGCCAGGTCCACCGAGACCTGCGCCAGGGTAAAGTGATACTGTTTGAGTTGCTCAACCCCTAATTGACGCACTCGTATCTTGGTACTGAGAAGGTGGCGGGCCTGCTCGTAGCGGTGCTGTTCGCGCAGAATACGGGCTTCGTACATCAACAAATCCCAGCGAGCCGGAGACTCCTGGTCAATCGGTTCTTCCGGTGAAGGTGTGAAGGCATTATTAGTGGTGGTCGATTGGCCGGGGTGCACCCCGGTCAACAAATAACCTACCGTTACATTTAAACGGCGGGCAATATATTCCAACGCTTTTAAAGAAGGAGTTATCTTACCTCGTTCGATAGAGCTTATGTAACTTTTCGAGAAACGTTCCCCTACCAGGTCTTTTTGACTTAGTCCTTTATCAGTGCGAGATTCTCGGATTCGCAACCCAACAATCGGCGCTAAACCTTCAAGGTTAGGAGGCTTTTCGGCAGTCATTTTTCGTGTCCCCTTGTTCGCTTTTTTAGTAACCGGAAGTGTGGTAAACGCTTTTTGCCGAGTCACATGAATAGTGCAGTTATCATAACCTGTACGGTAAATTTATTGTATCATAAAACTGTTTAATAGCAATAAGTTTTCTCTTGTTTTCTCCCTCTCCTATAAACAAAAAAACGAAATACAGTCGATAAATGTTGAGTCTTGTGTACCTAATTATTACTCATTCCAGGTAGCAGCCGCTAAATTTTAATAAAATAGCCCTTTGAAGTGAAAAAAGGTAAAAGTATAATAGGGATTGACCGGTTATTTGCTAAATTATAATGAACCAATTCCCAAAGCAAGTTTCGACTTTAATTTTTGAATAAATCGTTCTAATTATGACATAGGTGACTCATAGTAAACCACCAAATTACGTGAGTCGGAAAATAAACTTATCCTGGACTCAACTGTTAAAACTGTCAGGATATTTCAAATCCGGTTCCCTATTGGTAATTGGCCCCCTTTATTAAAAGTCAATAAGTTAAAAGGTTTAATAAACACGCCCCAGAGCCTGTAAATTGCGTTATTAATGAAATTTTAAGCCACTAAGGGTATAATAGGCTAGCCCAAACTTTAAATAAATTGTAGTATTACAACTACGAAACCTGTGATAATGTTTCCTTATGGAATAACCCTTTGCCAATATGCCTGCGGAAATACTTATAATCGAAGATAATCCGTTAAACATGGAATTAGCCCGCGATTTGTTAGAGTCACGCGGGTACCGGGTTCGTGAAGCAGTGACCGCACTGGAAGGTATCCAGGCTATTCGGGCCAACCAGCCGGACCTGGTTTTGATGGATATTCAACTGCCCGGCATGGACGGCCTGACAGCTACCAGAATTTTGCGCGAGGACGAAAACTTAAAAGACCTGATAATTATCGCCCTGACCGCCCATGCCATGAAAGGCGATGAGCAAAAGGTTATGGAGGCCGGTTGCAACGGTTATATGTCTAAACCGATTGATACCCGCCTGTTTCATGCCATGATTGCCCGGTTTTTGCAGGGGAAGCAGGTAGGGTAATAGTCAGAGGTCAGTGGAGATAGGGACCGGCAGGGAAAGTAGATAGTAGCTAGCAGTTAATTGCGGTAGTTAGAGTAGGTAAGCAGGCAGAGTAGTTGGTAAATAGTCGGTAGGAACGATAAGCAGAGTAGTTAGTTAAATGGTAGTAATTACGGTAGGGAAATAAACAAATCAACGCAAGGTAATAAACACGGCCCTGAAAGGCTAAAATACCGCATTCTACCGTCTGACTTCTCCCTCACTGACTACTGACTTATTACCAGGTTGGAGTAATCAATGGATTTCTTGGGCCAGCAGACACCTTTATCCAGGGCGGGGCTCGATACTACCCGGCAAGTTACCGGGGCGGGCTACGGCCGGGACGGCAGCCGAGAGGTTGCGCATATCCTGGTGGTAGATGATGTGCCCGCCAATGTTGAACTATTGGAAGCGCTGCTCATCACGGACGGTTATACGGTTACTACCGCTGCCGACGGCTACGAGGCCCTGGCTTTTGTAGCCGAAAACGAGCCGGACCTGGTCCTGTTGGACGTGATGATGCCCGGCATGAACGGGTTCGAGGTCTGTGAGCAACTTAAAGCCGGTGAAACCAGCCGCTTTATCCCGATTGTCCTGATTACCGCCCTGGACCAACTGGAAGATAAACTGCGCGGCATCACCGCCGGGGCTGACGATTTCCTGACCAAGCCTTTCAACCGCCAGGAGCTAAAGGCCCGGGTGCGCTCACTCCTGCGAATACGCCGGTTGCACAATGAAGTCGAGCAAAAGCGGAATTTGCTGTCCCGCTTATTGAACCGCTATGTCAGCGAGGAAATCGTCAACACTCTGCTACAAAACCCGGAAGAGCGCATGAAGCTGGGTGGCGAGAAACGCGAGCTAGCCATTCTTTTCGCCGACATCCGGGGCTTTACCAGGTTTTCCGAAAATACCAGCGCCGAACGAGTGGTCGAAGTGCTCAACGAATGTTTCCACGATATTACTGAAGTAGTTTTTAAAAACAAGGGAACCTTTGATAAATATGTGGGCGACAGTGTGTTGGCTTTCTACGGCGCCCCCATATCCTATGGTGACGACCTGGAACGCTGCCTGCAAACCGCCCTGGATATGCAGGCTGCCTTCAAACGGATTCGGGATGGCTGGTCAGACCCGGAGTTACAGGCTTTGGGGCTGGGCATCGGGATTAACTTTGGGGAGGTAATCGTAGGCAACGTGGGTTCGGAACGGCTGATGGATTATACGGTCATCGGGGACAAGGTAAACGTGGCCCAGCGCCTGGAACAGTCGGCGCAGGGGGACCAGATTCTAATCAGCGAAGCAGTCTACCGGCTGATGGAAGGCCACATACGGGCTTCGGAAATCCCAGCGGTGACGGTCAAAGGCAAGCGCGACCCCATCCGCGCCTATCTGTTAGAAACTATCTTATAAGCTCACGCTACTTTTTTAGCAGTTCAAAGACCGAACTATCCCCCTGGCCCAGCAGGACAAGCACTTCGCCACCTTTGACCTGGCCCTTAACTTCAGGAATGAAACCGGCCAGGAAAGTCACTGTGCTTTCGTCGGGTATACCGACCGCGCTGGCTATCGCCACCCGGTCGCCCTTCTCAAAGTAAATTCCAAAGCGATTATCATAGCGGTGCGTTTCGGTCCAGCCTTTCGCGGGCATAACCGCCCGGTAAAAGTCCAGGGCATCGACCGGCTGCCCGTTCATAGCATAAGCGCCAACCGCCAGGCTGCTCAGGTCGGTCGCGGCCGGTTGACCGCCCAGCCTCTTTTGCAAGCGCTGGAGCATGTCCAGGGTCAGGTTCAGCTTGCGACTCTGCGCCGGGGCCGGTAAATCTCCTACCACCGGAGTGGTGTTTGCCGGTATCGTGACAGCGGCACGGGTCGGTTCCGGCGTGGGCGTAGGGGTAGGAGTTGGGGCGGCCGTCACGGTAGCGGTAGGAACCGGGACAGTCGGGGTTGGCGTGACTGAAGTATCGCTTGTGGGCGTTTCTTCACCGCAAGCGGCCAGTAGAACGGTAAGCAAAAGTAGAATTATACAGGCCAGGCTAAAGCCGGAAAGTTTGTAAGGTTTAATCATTTTGGCAGGTCCCCCGGGGCTTCAACTTTTACCGCCGCCTGGTCAAAATCGGCATAATCGTAAATAGCGCTGTAGTTCAGGGTGGAGTCGCCGGTCGTAAAGTTGGTCGTAATCTGGTAGCGAACGATATAGCCGGTCGTGTCATCAATCCAGATAGTCGCCTGGGCCTGAGAAGTTTTATCCCCCGAAAACGACTGGTAAATACCGGTAGCCGACAGCGCGCCTAGCCCTTCCGGCTGGCCGGTAGCAGGCAAAAGCAAAGCGGCCGGGAAAGTCCAGCCATATTTAGTGGTATTCAAACCGTTGAGAGCCTCTTTACCGGCCGCTTTTATACCCTGGGCCTGGTTTAGCCCGGGATAGGGACCGGCGACCGCCGGTTGCAAGCTGCGCCAGGCAACCAGGCTGACTACCCGCTGGAAAAGCTGGTTCTCCCGGCCGTAATGTTCGATTTGCTGCTCCTGGCCCGCCACTTTCAGGGTAAGCAACTGGTGAAAGGCGGGCCGCTGGAACTCGCCGTTACCGGCCGCTTCAAACCGGCTCAGGCTGCCGCCGCTATTTAGCTCGCCGGTCTGTTGCAACCTGTAGCGAAAGCTTTTGGCCTGAACCGCCAGTTTTTGGACAGCTTGCCAGACCTGATTGAAAGCAGGGTCCGCCTGGCTGTTCACCGGGGTAGCCGGTAAAGGGGTGGGCGTAACCGGGGCCGCGCTCGGAACGGCCGGAGCGGTAGCGGTTTGAGCCGGGGTAACCGTAATACCGGCGCTGCCGGAGGTCGCCGGGGCCGGAGAAGTCACTGCCGGAGCCGTTAAGGTCTGGCCGGGGCTGGCTGCTGGCGTTGCCGTCGGGGCGGACGATTGGTCCTGGCAGGCCGCCAGAAAGACCAGCAGGGCCAGGGCAATCCCGGCCAGACCAGATAATTTTGTGTACCGCTTAGTTTTCATACCTGCCATTATAAGTGACAATAATCGTTTCGTCATTTTTGTGAACCCAATCACCTATTTCATTCGTTCTTATATAAGACCTTTTAAAAGGCAATTTTTAGCTCGTTCAAAATACCTGGTACTTTTTCGCCGCTTGACACGCTATCCTTAGTGCGGTATTTTGGCTAAATGACAACTATTCCGGTGCGTCTTTATTTACCTGCTCGTAAAGCGTTCTAAATGCAATTTATAATCTTATAAAGGAATACCGTTTGAACATGCAACTCCAGAACAAGACCTTTTTCTGGCTTGGTCAGGGGCTTACCACCCTGGTCTTTGCCCTGCTACTGAGCGGCGTCTTTACCCCCGGCAGCCTTCCGGCAGCCCGGGCCGAGGACGTTACCCCTACCGCCGAACAACAAAGGGCCCTGGACCGGATTAACTATTACCGCAGCCTGGCCGGAGTGCCGCCTGCCCGGTTGAACCCGGCCCTGATGCAAGCCGCCAGCGGCCATGCCAATTATGTAAAGCTGAACGGCTGGGGCGAGGTTCACAATGAAACGGCCGGGAAACCGGGTTACGTTGGGGCCGATATGCAAAGCCGGGCCAGAAATTTCGGTTATACCGGCTGGGTCAACGAGGATATGTCCGGAATTGGCGAACCGGTCGCGGCGGTTGACGGGCTGATGAATACTGTCTCGCACCGGACGCCGATACTCGAACCGGCCTACACCGACATTGGCTACGGCTTTGCAACCGGCAAAAATGCGGTGGACGTTATCGCTTTTGGGACAACCAAAGCCAATTACGTGTACAACCCGCCGGTAATCCAGTGGCCGCCCAATGATTTTGCCAGCTTTGGTACAACCTTCTGGGGTGAGAGCCCGAATATTTTCAGCGGTGTATCGTTTCCGATTGGCAACCCGGTCACGCTAACTTACCGGGGCACCGGGAAAATGGAACTGGTGGCCGAAGAAAGCCAGCTTCTCGGGCCGGACGGCAACAAAGTTGATACGGTTATTGCAATTGGCAATACTTATACCACCCGGGCAACTTTTGTGATTGCCGCCCGTAAGCCGATGGTTAAAAACCAGCCCTACACCGTGACAATGACCTACAAAATAAACGGGCAAAAAGAGTCTCGCACCTGGTCCTTTAAGACCGGGCCGTTACCGGCCGCCGGGAGCCCAACCCCAGCGCCTTCACCAACTCCTACTCCTACCCCAACACCGGTTACACCCTTACCTGCCGGAGTAGCCAAAGCCCCGGTTGCTATCGGCGACCTCTGGCGTAAAGTGGATGGTACGGTCGGACAAACCGGCAGCAGCCGGACCTGGCTCTATGGGCCGGATGTTAACCGGGCCGCCCTCGAAAATTATACCGAAAGCACCAAAGGCCAGCGGAATGTCTGGTACTTCGATAAGGCCCGCCTGGAAATTAACCAGCCCGGTGCCGATGCTAAAAGCGATTGGTATGTCACCAGCGGCCTGCTGCCCGAAGAGCTAATGAGCAACAAAATCCAGGTTGGCGATAATAACTTCATACCCGGACCGGGCGCGGCCCAGGTAGTAATCGCCGGGGATGTTACAAATAATCCCAACGCGCCGACTTACCAGACCTTTAGCAAGGTAGCCTCGCTTAATAACGACCGGCGGGCCGCTAACCGGGTCGGTCAGGTAGTCCAGGAAGCCCTGAATGTAAGCGGCCAGGTCAGCCAGGTGAAGCCGCCGGTCGCGGTGAAGTATGGTTATTACGAACCGACCCTGGGCCATAACATTCCCGAAGTGTTTATGACTTCCTTCAAAACGCTGCCCCGGGAGTGGCTCTTTATTGTGGGTCTGCCCCTGTCCGAACCTTACTGGACCAAAGCCAAAGTCAAAGGGATCGAGCAGGATGTTCTGGTCCAGGTCTTTGAGCGGAGAGTACTGACCTTCACGCCCTCTAACGCCCCCGAATGGCGGGTCGAGATGGGCAATGTCGGCTTGCACTACCGGCTCTGGCGCTATAACCAGTAAAAACCAGTCTAAATAAAAAAGAAGCCCACGCCCAAAAGCAAAGGCTTCTTTTTATTTTGAACTACCCTGTTACTATCACCCGTCCTTCATCACCGCCCAAACTCGATCACTGCCATCCCCAGAGAGGCTGTACGCTTTTATACAGATAAAGGATGGAAAGCTGACCGAGGTTTCCCCGTGCCGCCAGCCTTACCGCAAAGCCAAAGACCCGCATACTCTTCGGCTGCATTGAACTCGCTACAAACGCATTCTTATTGCAGCCGGACAGCCCTTCTGCGCCACTTAAAACCAGACTTGTAGTTACCAGGAATATATTGACAAAACGGCCTTTTTGGTTTACCTTTTCATCATACAAAAATACATTTCATAATGTGGTAATTAATCGGCCAGATTAACAGAACTGGTGTAGTTAAATAGTAACAGGTTTGACAGGGTTAAACCGGCCCGACTAAACTGGCTATGGCTGATGAATGAAAAACTTAGAAGAAATAGCTTAACGTAAAGAGGGAAAACGTGACTCAAATGAGTGAAACTTTACTGGACTTACTGGCAGCGGGTGAAGCGGGACGACCGGCCCTGGTTGCACCGGGGCGGCCTGATTTAACTTACGGGCAGTTGCGCCAGAATATTGAAGCCCTGGCGGCCCAGCTTAATAGCTTTGGCCTGGGCCGGGGTGACCGGGTAGCGATTGCCATGCAGAACGGTCCGGAAATGATCCTGACTTTCTTTGGTGTGGCCTTGGCTGCCACCGCCGCGCCGCTCAACCCCAAGTACAAACAGGAAGAATTTTCCTTCTATTATGAAGACACCCAGGCTAAAGCCCTGATTACCACTCCCGGCAGCCTGGAACTGGCCCACGCGGCGGTAAACCCGGGCATGGCGATTATCAGCGCAGTTTCAAATGAAGACGGTACGATATCTTTTGAACTGGTCAAAGGCCAGCGCCCGGCCCGGGCAACCGAACTGGCCCAGACCGATGATGTCGCTATGATTTTGCACACCAGCGGTACAACCAGCCGCCCCAAACGCGTGCCTATCCGCCACCGCAACATGGTCGCCTCGGCTACGAATATTAGCGGCACTTACCAGCTTGTTCCCGGCGACCGGTCCCTGTGCGTAATGCCGCTGTTCCACATTCACGGAATTGTCGCTTCGATGCTCTCGACCCTGGCTTCCGGCGGAACGCTGATTGCGCCCAACGGCGGCTTTAACGCCCTGGAATTCTGGAGTATTGTCGAGGCTTACAAGCCGACATGGTACTCGGCTGTGCCGACCATGCACCAGATGCTGCTATCGCGGGCCGACCGCAACATGGCCGTAATCAAGGCCAACCCTTTCCGGTTCATCCGGTCCAGCAGCGCTTCACTGCCGCCGGTCATTATGGAGCGTATGGAAGAAGTCTTTGGCGCGCCGGTCCTGGAATCTTACGGTATGACCGAAGCAACCCACCAGATGACCTCCAACCCGCTCCCGCCCAAACCGCACAAGGCCGGGACGGTCGGTTACGGGCACGGCGTTGAAGTGGCGATTATGGACGAAGAAGGCAACCTGCTACCCCAGGGTGAAATCGGGGAAGTCGTAATCAAGGGCCGCAACGTAGTTGACGGCTATGAGAATAACCCGGAAGCCAACGAAAAAGCCTTTACCAACGGCTGGTTCCGCACCGGCGACCAGGGCCGAATTGACCAGGATGGGTTCCTGGCCCTTACCGGGAGGCTCAAAGAGCTGATCAACCGGGGCGGTGAAAAAATTTCGCCCCTGGAAATTGACGATGTGCTGCTGCGCCACCCGGCCATAGCCGAAGCGATTGCCTTTGCCGTACCGCACAAGTCGCTGGGCGAAGACATTCACGCGGCGGTAGTCTTGAAGGGCGAAGCCGCCGAGAGCGAACTGCGCAGTTATTGCGCCGGGCTGCTGGCCGAGTTCAAAGTGCCGCGCAAGTTCCACATCTTACAGGAAATCCCAAGAGGAGCTACCGGTAAACTCCAGCGCATCAACATGGCCCAACTGCTTAACCTCAAAGAAAGTTAAGGCTGTCCATGAAGATTTGCATCGTCGGAGCCGGGGCGATAGGCGGCTATATGGGCGCGAAACTGGCCCTGGCCGGTGAAGATGTCACTTTGATTGCCCGGGGGCCTCACCTGGAAGCTATCCGCCAGAACGGCCTCAAGCTGATTATGAAGGATGGTTCGGAGCAGGTCATTACGAATGCTCTTGCCATCAGCGACATGGCCGAAGCCGGACCCCAGGACGCTGTAATCGTGGCCCTCAAAGCCCACAGCCTACCGGCCCTGGCCCCGGCCATGCGCGCGCTTTACGGCCCTGAAACGATGGTCGTGGCCGCCCAGAACGGCATTCCCTGGTGGTACTTCCGGGGAATTGAGAGCCCTTACCCCGATTACCGGGTGAAAGCGGTAGACCCGGAGGGCGTAATTGAGCAAAACATGGAAGTTAGCCGGGTAATCGGCTGTGTGGTCTACCCGGCCACCGAAATAAGCGCGCCGGGAGTTATCCGCCATATCGAGGGCGACCGCTTTTCTATCGGCGAAATTGACGGCAACAAAAGCGACCGCATCAAGCAGCTCTCCCAGACCCTGACCAAAGCCGGCCTTAAAGCCCCGGTCCGCACCAATATCCGCTCGGAAATCTGGATAAAGCTGTGGGGTAACCTGGCCTTTAATCCTATCAGTGCCCTGACCCGGGCCCTGCTGTCGGACATCACAGACTTCCCGCTTACCCGCGAACTGGCCCGCCAGATGATGACCGAGGCCCAGACTATCGCCACGAAATTAGGGGTGGAGTTTGGTATCAGCCTGGAACAGCGGATAGAAGGCGCGGCCAATGTAGGAGCCCATAAGACCTCGATGTTGCAGGATATCGAAAGCGGGCGGCCAACCGAGGTTGACGCTATCGTGGGAGCGGTCGCGGAGTTGGGGCGCTTGACCGGCACGCCGACACCCTATATCGACGCGCTTTACGCCTGTGTAAAACTGCTCGAAAAAACGGTGCACAAAGGCTAAAGCGGGCAAGGTAAGCCGGAAAACTTCTTTTGAAGCAGCACTACCATTAGATTTTAGTTTGGACTTTTAAATATAGCGAGGAAGCAAGATGACTAATTTAGATACACGAGCCCTGGCGAATGAGCTGCTGGAAGCCCGCCTCAAAGGACAACCGGTAGAAAGCCGCCCTTCGTCACGGGACAGTGAATTCAACCTGACCGCCGCCTACCAGGTAGAAGGTGAACTGGCCCGCCTGCGCCGTGGTTCCGGCCAGAAAACTATCGGCCGCAAGATTGGCTTTACCAATAAAGCGGTCTGGCCCAAGCTGGATTTAGATACGATTGTCTGGGGCCACGTCTACAACGATACGGTCCATCACGCTTCCGGCAACCATTTTATCCTGCAGATTGGTAAGATGGTTGCTCCCAAAATCGAGCCGGAAATTGTCTTCAAGTTGAAAACTAATATTGACCCGGCCATAGCTTCCGACCCGGTCAAAGTCCTTGAAGCGGTCGAATGGATGGCCCTGGGCTTTGAGATCGTGGATTGCCCTTATCCTAACTGGCGGTTCCGCCCGGCTGACATGGTCGCGGCCTTTGGGTTCCACGGCGCCCTGATAATTGGCGACCCACATCCTTTGAAAGATTTAGAGCAACTGGCCGAACAACTGGCTAACTTCAAGCTCAAACTGTTGAAGAACGGCGCAGTCGCGGCGGAAGGTGCCGGTAAGAACGTTTACGATAGCCCGGTCCTGTGCCTGGGCCAGCTTTCCCGGACCATCAGCGCTCAGACCGGGGTTGATCCGCTGGAAGCGGGCGAGATTATCACCTCCGGCACCCTGACCGATGCCACGCCGGTCGCCGTTGGTGAGGACTGGGCCGCCGTGACCGACGGACTGAACCTGCCGTCTCTGTCCATCAAGTTTGTCAGTTAGGCCGTAACGAAAGGGAAATTAAACTTATGAGCAGCCAAGCAACTTATACTTTGCCGCAAGGTCTCGAAATAACCGGCCAGGTTACCCCGGAATTTGCGGAAATTTTAACCCCGGAAGCCCTGGCTTTTGTAATCAAACTGGCCCGGGAATTCCAGCCGCGACGCGCCGAACTCTTGCAGCGCCGGGTAGAGCGCCAGGCCCGGATTGACGCCGGGGAACTGCCCGACTTCCTGCCGGAAACTGCCGAAATTCGCCAGTCCGAGTGGACCTGCGCCCCGATACCGGCCGATTTACAGGACCGCCGGGTGGAAATTACCGGCCCGGTTGACCGCAAGATGATTATCAATGCTCTGAACTCGGGCGCTAAAGTTTTCATGGCCGACCTGGAAGACGCCAACTCCCCGACCTGGGAGAACAATATCCAGGGCCAGATCAACCTGCGCGACGCTATTAATAACACGATTGACTTCACCAGCCCGGAAGGCAAAAAATACGCCCTGAACGAGAAAATAGCGACCCTGCTGGTACGGCCTCGCGGCTGGCACCTGTTTGAGAAACACGTCCTGCTGGACGGCGAACCGATTTCAGGCGGCATTTTCGACTTCGGGTTGTACTTCTTCCACAACGCTAAAAATCTGATCGCCAAAGGCTCCGGCCCCTATTTCTATCTGCCTAAGATGGAAAGCCACCTGGAAGCCCGCCTCTGGAACGATATTTTCAAGATGGCCCAGGACGAACTGGGTATTCCCCAGGGCACCATCCGGGCGACCGTCTTGATTGAAACCATCCTGGCGGCTTTTGAGATGGATGAAATCCTTTACGAGTTGAAGGAACATTCGGCCGGGTTGAACTGCGGGCGCTGGGACTACATCTTCAACTGCATCAAGAAGTTCCGCAACCAGCCTGATTTCTGCCTGCCAGACCGGGCGCTGGTGACAATGACCACCCACTTCATGCGCTCCTACTCGCTGTTGCTCATCCAGACCTGCCACAGGCGCAATATTCACGCGATGGGTGGTATGGCGGCCCAGATTCCGATCAAAAACGACCCTAAAGCCAACGAGGAAGCCTTTGCAAAAGTCCGGGCCGACAAGGACCGCGAAGCGACCGACGGGCACGATGGCACCTGGGTAGCGCACCCCGGCATGGTGGCCCTGGCGACTGAAGCTTTTGACGCCGTTATGAAGACGCCTAACCAGATTGACCGCAAGCGTGAAGATGTCAGGGTTACCGGCAAGGACCTGATCACTTTCCCCGACGCGACTGGCAATATCAGCGAGGCCGGGCTGCGGACCAATATCAGCGTAGGTATCCAGTACGTGGAAGCCTGGCTGCGCGGTCAGGGCGCGGTGCCAATCTTCAACCTGATGGAAGACGCCGCGACGGCTGAAATTTCGCGGTCGCAGGTCTGGCAGTGGATTCGCCACCCGAAGGGCGTGTTAAGCGACGGCCGTAAAGTGACGGTCGAGCTTTTCCGCACGCTCCTGGCCGAGGAAATGGACAAGATCAAGGGTATGGTGGGCGAGAAACAGTTCGCCGCCGGTAAATACCAGCTTGCCCGCGACCTGATGGACCAGATTACCACCAGCGAAGAATTTGCCGACTTCCTTACCTTACCCGGCTACCGCTACCTGGACTAAACTCAGTTAGCAAAAAAAAGTAAAAGAGGGCTGTCCAGCCGGGCGGCCCTCTTTTACTTTTTATAACTTCATAAAACGCCCCGCCTCCCCCGGGATGACAGGGGCGGGTTCGGGCACCGGTTGATAACGGGTGATTAGGTCTGGTGGTTAGTAATACATCTAGGTCGAAGCCTTTTTACCGGAAACATCTACCCTTACCCTGCTTAAACCCTTCTGGCAAAAGCCCGGACCGGGAAAGTGCCTACACCTTCAAACTTTGGCGGAATGGCGCTGAAGTGAAAACCTTCGTCTGGCAGTTGGGCCAGGTTGGTTAAATGCTCGACAATCAGGACTTCGGCCCCTAGCAGGGTAGAGTGGACCGGCCGGGTATTGGTGCGAGTATCGTCAATATTGTGCGAGTCAATACCAACCAGCCGCGCGCCCGCTTTAACCAGGTATTCGGCCGCTTCGGTGGTCAAGAAGGGGTGATTATCGTAATATTTTTCGGTGTTCCAGCGACTATCCCAGCCGGTATGGACCAGGACCGCCCGGCCCCGGAGTTCCTTATCTTTAAAGTATTCCGGCCCAACTGCCAGGTTTTCGGTATGGCTGGCCCGGATTACAATTCCATCGAGGTCCGCCAGGTTTTCCAGGGTTAAGCCGGCCAGGTCCTTACCGTCCGCATAGCGGTGGAACGGGCTATCCAGGTAAGTGCCGGTATTGCCGACCATCTCAATCTTGCCGATTTGAAACTCGGTGCCAGCGGCATAGCGGCTTCGCGACTCCTCTCGGCTTAGATAGTCGCAGATAATCGGAGCGGGCAGGCCCTTGTAAGTCACCAGGCCGTGGCGAATAGTATGGCTTAAATCTACCAGTTCTTCCGGCCCGGCCTGGGCATTGACCGGCTGGCGCTTGTGCGGCTCAGTGATAATCTTTTTATTTAGAATCCGCACCTTACCCACCATTAACAGCCGCATATCCCGCACGATGTAACCGGCCAGTTCCTGGTCGGAAATGTCATCTCCGGCAATATCCAGCCGGAAGTCCTGGCCCTGGATACCGCCGCCATTGGTAAAATCAAGCTCGAAATCAAAAACCACCCGTTTAGCCTGGTCGCTCATCTATTTCTCCTTTTTATTTGCCCAATTGCTTGCGCTGCCATTTGCTGGATGTTTCTAATTATTTTACCGGCTACCGCACCTTGAGAACATTGTTTAAATTCTCTTTTAAGCTGTTCAAATCTAACCTGCTAATTCTGCAGCCGCTCAGTAATCTGAAGGCGCAATAATTTGGGAGTAGCTAAAAACCCATCGCGCAACCATCGCCGCGCGGGTCGCTGCCGCCCCAGAGGACGCCGTTGGGGTCGCGCCGGATGATCTGGCCCAGGCCGAACTTGAAATTGCGGAGCGGCCCGCTGACTTCCGGGATAACCTGGTGGCCCATCAGGGCCAGGCTACCGGCGACCGAAGGTGGTAAACCCTGCTCCAACATGACAATGCCGGACGCCCGGCCGCCTTCTATGCGGAAGCGGGGCCGGTCCAGGGCCGCCTGGGGGTCCAGTTTGTCGTCAACCAGGTTGACCACCATTTGCAAATGACCCTGCGGCTGCATAAAATCGGCCATTACCCCAAACGGCCCGTAAAGCGAACCGTCCGCCTCGCGGGTCAGCAGGCCCGGAATGATGGTGTGATAGGGCCGCTTGCCGGGTGCCAGGGCGTTGGGGTGCCGCGGGTCAGTCGAGAAAGCCGCGCCCCGGTTGTGGATGGCGAAGCCTAAACCGGCCGGGACAATCCCGGTCCCAAAACTGGCACTGACGCTATTGATGAAGGAACAGGCGTTGCCCGCTGCGTCCACCGCGCAAAAATAGACCGTATCCGACCCGGCGACCGGCACGCCCCAGGTGCGGTCCAGGACGGCTTTCAAGGGGTCGATCAACTGGCGGCGCTCACGGGCGTAAGGCCTGGAAAGCAGTCCGGCCAGGGGAATTTCAAAGAAATTGGGGTCGGCGACATACCAGGCCGTATCCGCGAACGCGACCCGCATGGCCTCAATCAACAGGTGCCAGCGTTCGACGCCCAGCGGGTCCATGCCGGTAAGGTCAAAGCCTTCCAGGACATTCAGGGCCAGCAAAGCGGCCAGGCCCTGGCCGTTCGGCGGGCATTCCCAGACCCGGATGCCCCGGTAGAGGGTGCTGATCGGCTCTTCCCAGGTGGAAGTGTGACCGGCCAGGTCTTCCCCGGTCATGACACCGCCGGCTTCCTGGATGGCCCGGACAATCTTTTGGGCGATTTCACCCTGGTAAAAAGCTTCTTTGCCGCCTTCCGCGACCTGCCGCATGGTGCGGGCCAGGTCTTTATTGACAAAGATTTCGCCGTCGGCCGGGCCAACCCCGTTGGGCAGCAGGGCCGGGCCGCCAAAAGCATTTTTCAGCTTTTGCTGGCCGAACTCGCGCCAGAAATGGGCCGTAATCGGCGCGACCGGAAAACCCTCCTCGGCCAGGTAAATTGCCGGGGCCAGGATTTCGGCCAGGGGCATGGTGCCGTGTTTTTCCAGGAAATCGCACCATCCGGCCACTGTACCAGGCACCGTCGCGGTATGGACATGGAAAGGCGGCAGGCCGTCCAGGCCCTGTTCTTTGAGCAGGGCCAGCGATAACTGGCGGGGAGCCCGGCCAGAGCCGTTCAGGGCAGTGATTTTGCCGGTCTTAGCCTCGTAATAAAGAGCAAAACAATCGCCGCCCAGGCCGGTCGAATAGGGTTCGGTCACGCCCAGGGCCGCCGCAGTCGCCACGGCGGCATCGGCGGCATTACCGCCCTGCATCAGGATGGATAACCCGGCCTGGGTCGCCAGTGGTTGGCTGGAAGCGACCATGCCGCGCCGGGCCAGTATGGGAGAACGGTTAGATTTGAAAGATAACATGTATTCTACTTTCTAGCTTAAACCTCAAGCTTAAACTTCAATTGTAGCCACCGATTCAAGGATGTGAGTTGGCCGGTAAGGAAACCGCTCTACCTGGTCACGCTGAGTAACCCCGGTCAGGACAAGAATTGTCTCAAGACCACTTTCAGTACCCATGACTATATCGGTATCCATGCGGTCCCCGATCATGGCGGTTTCTTCCGAATGGACATCGAGTACCCGCAAAGCGGTTCGCAACATCAAGGGATTGGGTTTGCCCACATAGTAAGGGGCGACCCCGGTCGCTTTCTCGATTAAAGCGGCAACGGCCCCGGTGGCCGGGGCCAGGCCACCCTCGGCCGGTCCAATCGGGTCCGGGTTGGTCGCGATAAAGCGGGCACCGCCCAGGATCAGCCGGATAGCCCTGGTAATTCTTTCGAAACTGTAAGTCGAGGTCTCGCCAAGCACCACATACTCAGGGTCGTGTTCGGTCAGGACATAACCGATTTCGTGCAGGGCAGTGGTTAGACCGGCTTCCCCGATGGTATAGGCAGTCCCGTTCGGTCGCTGGCCGTGCAGAAAGCGGGCCGTAGCAATGGCAGAAGTATAGACCCTGTCATCGGGTACATCAATTCCCAGGAACCGCAGCCGGTTGGCTAAATCACGTGGAGTGTAAATCGAATTATTGGTTAAAACCAGGAACGGAATTGCCTTTTCCTGCAATTTTTTAATAAATTCGGCCGCGCCGGGAACCGGTTGACTACCACGCACGATTACTCCATCCATATCCATTATGAAGTTTTTAGCTTGTATTTTAGTCATTTTTTCCCTGCTTTCGGTACATTTTCCAGCGGATAACTAGAGGATATAGCACCGGTTATTGCTAGATTAACACATAACTCCAGCTTTCGGGATGGCCGTCCCGGTAAGGCATTACACCGTGAAACTGGCGCGGATCATCGCTAAAGACCAGCGGTATAAAGTAGGGGTCGCCTTCCCAGAGCGGCAGGGCAAACTGCAACAGGCGCTCTAACGGAACCCACTCCAGTGAACCTTCGGGATTAGCCGTGAAGGGCGTCCCGGTCCAGTGGTCTATCCGGAAGATAAAGCCCAGCCAGTCCTCACCATTTTTTCCAAAACCAGGCCAGCTAACCGTACCGCGCAAGGTCATCCCGGTAACTTCGATACCGGCTTCCTCGTGTAGTTCCCGTTTTAACCCGCTGGCGACATCTTCGCCTGCTTCCAGTTTGCCGCCCAGGCCGTTATACTTGCCCAGATGCAAGTCGTCCGGCCGGGCATTGCGGTGAATCATCAGGACCTGCTGCCCGTCCTCCGACATAATATAACCAAGCGTCCCTATTATCGGCGTATAAGCCATATATTTTGAAATTCCTTCTATAGCTAGAACATAGAACTTTCTTATAGCGTAAAAAGTAAAACGTTGTACGTGCCCTTAATATTAGTAATTGTAACTATTTCTCTCATCCCTATTTTAACCCAAACCCTTTCTTCACGTTACCCGTTCAACGTTTTACATTTTACGCCTATTCTCTAACACACGACTAACATAAAATATATTGACAGCGTGACTATATGTAATTACTATATGACTGTGACATATAGTAATTACATATAGCAGGGGACCGGGGACAGAAAGGCAGCAAGTAACTTGCATCATGGATTTGGTGGGCCGCCCTGGAATGGGGGCAGGCGCGGCGGCTGGTTTATGCAACCGCCAATGTGGGGGTTTTTACAGCCCTGCCTGCTGCTCATACTCAAGGAAGGCCCGAAACACGGTTACAGCCTGATGGAAGAATTGAGCCAGAGAAAGTTATTAGGCCAGGAGGTAGATGTCGGTAACTTGTACCGGACTTTGCGCCGGATGGAGGGAGAAGGTCTGGTTGAATCGGCCTGGAGTGAACAGGATACCGGCCCGAATAAACGGGTATACCAGATAACACCTCGCGGCGAAGAAGGGCTTCTGCACTGGGCCGCTGCCCTGGAGCAAAGGACTTCCGTTATATACAATTTCCTGACCGAATTTCACCGGATTGTAGACCAACCGGGCCAGGCCAGGCTGCCTCAGGCTCCTTTTCTGGGCGAGGACAACCCTATATAAGCCAGCTAAGGTCACATTTAGCAGACTCCTTCCGCCTAGCACGGCTACTTCAATTTCATCTTTTAGTTCTTGAAAGAAGTTCAGGCCCACAGGCGAAGGTCTTGCTACCAGGTATTTTGAATTTTTGTAGGAAAGGAACGTGTTAGATATGCGTGAAAACGAACAACCGGAACAGGATAACGAAAAAGGACAGGGCTTTGGGCCGGGATGGGGCCGCCACGGACACCGCCACGAAGGAAGAGGCTTTGGGCCGCGCGGGCGCGGACCCTGGCAGGGTTTTGGACCGCGTGGACGCGGCGGTAACTGGCAGGGCTACACTCCCCAGGAGCCAGGCCGATGGCCGGGTTTCGGGCCGCGAGGTGAGAATGCTGGCCCACAGGGACCGGGCTTTGACCAGCGACGAGGCCCGTTCCAGGGACGCGGCTTTGGCTTTGGGCCGGGCTTTAGAGGCTGGGATTGGAGCGGCCGTCCGGCCTTTTCCAAAGAGAGCCAGATTGCCTGGCTGGAACAGGCCGAAAGCTTCCTGGAACAGAAGTTAGCCAGGGTAAAAGCTAAACTGGTCGAACTGCGCAGCGAGCAGCCGCGCGGCCAGGAAAGCCGCCCGGCCGGAACTGCCCGGACTTTCAACCAGGCTGGTAGCCAGGACACCGACCCTTCGATGCTCTAGACCGCACCGGGTTCTAAACCGGTACCCGTCCTATTTAACACATAGGGCGGGTTTTTTATTTCCGGCCGTTCAGTACAAAGCGCCATCCGGTTTTAACACCAGGGTGGTTCCATCGTGCCGGGCGGCCCACTCAAAAAATGCGGCGGAAGCAACCGCTATGGGGATGCTCCGGGCGTAAAGCTCCTGGGCCAGGAGAGCGGCCAGGCACAAAATATGGTCGGCTTCCAGGGTAATTATTGCGGCCGGGGCGGTCCGGTTGCGAATGGCTTCCAGCAATACGCCGCTGCCGCTGCTGCTACCCCGGCAGCCCGGTAAGACCAGCACCTTACCGGCCAGGTTTTGGCCGGATAAAGGATGGCGGCGGTCGATTACTTCGCCGCTGTGCGAGTCGTAGCCGCCCCAGAAGCTGAGAGGCTGGCCGGTAAAGACTAAAGGACCGGCCGCTTCGCCCTCAATCAACATTTTCAGGCTTAATTCCATAGCGTGTCATCCCGGACCAGGCGGCCGCTAACCGCCGAGTCAACACATTCGGCCAGCGTGCCGAAAACTACCGGCATATTTAGCTTGCCGGGCGCGTAATAAGCGTATTTGGCCGAGTTGGTCATCAGCAGTTGGGCACCGGGGGCGATTAACGGGCTGACTACCACGCAGGTATCCTGGGTCACATTCGCGCCAAAGGCGGTTAGTTTTGCCAGCAAACCCCTTGCGGCCAGGGCCTGATAGACCACCCGGTTGGTCGCCACGAAAAACTCCAGCCCCGGCGCAACCCGGCGGTCCTCGACCAGTCCGGCCAGTTCCAGGCATTCAGCCAGCGAAAAATGCGGGCTGCCCAGGGCGATTACATCGGGCCGGTCATGGCCGTCCGGATTGACCGACAACTCCTGGCGGGCCCGGCGCAGCATATCCATAGTTATGTCAATCACTTCGCCGGGCGGGTTGCCGCCAAAAGCCGTTGCAAGGTCGGGCGCTTCAGGGGTGACGCCAGCAATATGGAAAAGGGCGACTGTACCGGAAGATGCGGCGGCAGCCGAAAAAGCCTTTAACTGGTCCTCGGTTATGAATGTGGGCAGACCTTCGATAACGGGAATAGCGGTCCCGGCCAGGCGGCCCACCAGGTAACCCAGCACCTGGTAGAAGGCGTCCTGCCGCAAAAGGGCCAGCGGCACGTCTTTCAAGCGGAGCAAGATTTGCCCGCGCCGGTTCTCCGCCAGGTGCAAGCCGTAGGCCGGGACGCGCCCGGTCAGGGCCAGGCAAATATCAAAAAAGTCACCGTACTTGTTGGTGCGGGCCCCGACCACCGAGTTTACAAAGGCGACCGCGTTCGACTCGGCCCAGGCCACCTGTTCACCAAAGCGGGGCGTAACCTCTTTAAGCTGGTAGGGGGCGCAGGTAAAGGTCGGTTTCGCGCCCATTTTAAGATAAGCCTGGGCCAGCCGGCGGGCCGGAGTGGCAAAACTCAGGGGCACCCGGCTATTTTCTTGCCAGCGTTCCAAATCGAGCGAAACCACATTCATACTGGTCGGCACCGCTACCCGCGCCCCTTTAGCCAGCAGCATTTCCACGAAATCCAGCCCGGATTGGCCCTCGTAAATGCCGCTGTCGATGTGGGCCCGGCTGACCGGCAGTAAGCTGGCCGCGCCAAAAAGCCCGGCCATTTTAACCACAATCCGCATGGCTACCTGGACCGCCGGGCCATTGTCACCCGCCAGCATTGCTTGCTCTTGTGATGTCAATTCCAATACTTTACGCTTCTCTCTTGAAAGCTGGCCGCACAACCAGGATTAATCTTATGTTGCCAGGCAGACCTATAATAAAGCCGGTTAATCGTCCAGGTATATTTGCTTCATGCTGCCATCGGGCTGCCGGACAAAAACCGCCGCATACTGTTTTGCGTCAGTGGTATTGTCGGTGGTGGCTTTCATAACTTCGGCCCCGCAGTTCAGGCACTTAAGGGTAATATTTTGAGGGCTGGTTTCAGCGACTTGCTGCATTTCCGCCTCTTTGCAAACCGGGCAAATCATATGGGTTACTCCTTCCCTAAATTCTTTTCTGCCTGTATTATAGTTGAAGGGTCCAGAAAATTGAAAGGAAAGCTCTATGCAGATTTCCAGGAGTTGTTACGCCCTTACCGGGTTAGCCTGCGAACCACCCTGGACCGTCAACGCCGGTTTTATAACCGGAGCGGGACGAACTTTGATAGTGGATACGGGCGCTAACACCCTGGCCGCCAGGACTATCCAGGGGTATGTCCAGGCCGCAAACCCTGGCAGCGAGCTTCTTGTAATAAATACCGAACAACACCTGGACCATATCGGGGGTAATTATTATTTCCGCGAACAGGGTATCGAAGTGCTGGAGCGTGAAGCATCAACCGCCGGGAAGAAAATTTAGAGGCGGCCATGGCTGACTATAACCGGTCCATTCTGAACCCGATCCGGCGAGAACAGTCCGAAGGCCAGGTCTTTTACCATCAGACCCATATCGCTAACCCCAGCCAGCCGCTCAGTGCCGCCACTAAACTCGACCTGGGCGGTTTGGAAGTGGAAATTAGCCTGACACCGAGCCCTACCACAACCAATCTATCAGTTTATGTGCCATCCGAAGGCGTTGTCTATTGTGGAGATTGCCTGGTAAGCTACTACATTCCAAACCTGGAGGGCGGGTCGATGGACGACTGGCGGCACTGGGAACAATCGCTAAACCGGCTGGAAGCCCTGGCCCCGGTTGCGATTGTGCGGGACATGGCGAGGTCTTGCAAGGACCGCAGATTAACCAGGAAATTACCCGGCTGCGCCAGGTATTAAAAGGAGCTTTGAAAGAAAACTGCCCTCGACCCTCCTACCGCAGTCGCGGTAAGCGGGGAATGATACAATTGTACTGATGATGAAGAAATTAAATCTTCAAAGGTAATGATGGATTAAGGAGTAAAAATCATGCCGGTAGTAATCGAGACATTTGAGAGTGAGGCGCTAAAGGGCAACCCCCTCAACGACCCATATACCCGCAAAATACCGGTCTACCTGCCACCTTCCTACCGCCGCGACCCTGGACGGCGTTATCCGGTAGTCTTTATGCTGCACGGTTTTACCGGCAATAGTTCAATGTGGCTCAACGTCAATTCTTTTTACCAGCCGACCGTACCCGAACGCTTCGAGCGGTTGGTGGCGGAAAAGCGCAGCGGCGAGATGATACTGGTCTTTGTAGATGGCTATTGCGCCCTGGGAGGCAGCCAGTACGTCAATTCCACGGCTACCGGCCAGTATGAGGATTATGTAATTAACGAACTGGTCCCTTTTATAGACGGGAAATTTCCGACCACCGCCAGGGTCGAAGAACGGGCCATCGCCGGAAAATCCAGCGGCGGTTTTGGGGCGGTTTACCTGGCCTTGCGGCATCCCGGTGTTTTCAGCGCCTTCGCCTCGCATGCGGGTGATATGTATTTCGAATATTGCTACAAGCAGGATTTCCCTAAAACGGTCAATGGGCTGGCGCCCTACGTCTCGACCTCTGACCCCATCGGGGCTTTCCTGGGAGCTTTCGCCCAGGCCGAGCAAAAAGGCAAGTTTATAGATACGCTTAATGTCCTGGCAATGGCCGCCTGCTATTCACCAACTCCCGGCAGCCGGGACGGTTTCGAACTGCCTTTTAATATGCGGACCGGCGAAATCCGTCCGGAAGTCTGGGAAAAGTGGCTGCAATTCGACCCGGTTAGGATGCTGGAAAAGCCGGAATACCTGGACGCCCTGAAAAAGCTTAAAGGCTGTTACCTGGACGCCGGGACCCGCGATGAGTTTTCGCTGCACCTGGGGGCCCGTATTTTTACCGCAAAAGCGGCCAGCCTGGGCCTCAAGGTCCATCACGAAGAATTTGACGACGGCCACATGAATATTAACTACCGCTACGACCGCTCGCTGGCCTATCTCTGGCAAATTATTGGTGACAAACCCCAGGTCAGCAGCTAAAAAGCCCGCGCCCGGCAACCGGCACTAAAAAAGGCTTTAGCTTTCCCTTTGGGGAAATGCTAAAGCCTTTAGTTTTAAAAATTCTGTTACTGGAGGAAATCGCGCAGTTGCTTGCCGACCCGGGGGTGGCGCAGCTTGCGCAATACCTTGGCTTCAATCTGGCGGATACGTTCGCGAGTTACGCCCAATTGCTGCCCGACTTCTTCCAGGGTGCGCGGTTGCCCGCCGCCACCTTCGTCCAGGCCAAAGCGCAATTCGATAATTTTGCGTTCGCGTTCAGGCAACTGAGTCAGGGCTTTCTGGACCGCCGCCCGCATCGAGATTTCAGCGGCTTGCTGGTCGGGGTCAACTCCCTGGACATCTTCCACCAGGTCGCCCAACGACGAATCGCCCTCTTCGCCCATCGGTTGGTCGAGCGATACCGGCGCGTTGCCCATGGTCATAAGCTGGGTAACTTTATCCAGGGGCATATTCAGGTGGTCGGCCAATTCTTGCATGGTCGGTTCCCGGCCAAACTGGCTGGCGAGGTCGCGGGAGGCCCGGCGGACGCGTCCTAAAGTTTCGTTAATATGGACAGGCAGGCGGATAAGGCGGCTTTTGTCCGCGATAGCCCGCGAAATAGCCTGGCGAATCCACCATGTCGCATAGGTTGAAAGCTTAAAGCCGGTATTGTGGTTATATTTATCCACCGCCCGGATAAGGCCCAGGTTCCCTTCCTGGATCAGATCAAGCAAGGTAATCCCACCAGAGCTTTGACTGTAGCGGCGAGCGACCGAAACTACCAGGCGCAAGTTGGCTTCAATTAGCTTCTGTTTGGATTCTTCATCGCCTTCATCTTTAAGCTGAGCAAGCCGTTTTTCTTCTTCCTGGGTCAGTAACTTGGTCCGGCCAATCTGGCGCAGGTAGTCGGCTACCGGATCAGTGCTGTAGTAGTCAGCCGAAATAGCGGCAGCCTGGGCCAATCTTTCGGCATCGCGAACCAGCCTTTCGGCGTCCAGGACCAGCTCTTCCGTTTCTTTATCGGTTTCACTCAAAGCGACCCTGGTTGGCTCAATGCTCTCGGTTTCAGCCGCACCAGTTTCTTCCATAGCCTCTTCTTCGGGGGCCGGATTTTCTACTGCCGAGCCTGGTTTATCTAAGAAACCATCCTCCAGGTCAAGCACTTCATTTTCGTCACGGTTGCCAATACGCGGCACGGACGATACTTCTTTATCTTTCCCGGAATTTTTTTTTGGTGCCATAGTTATGGAAACGCCTCACTAATGCAGGATAAGGTGTCTGATCCCTTAAATAACTAACCCGCTCAAGCTCAATTGTAAAATGAAATAGCAGATTTTTTAATCGCGCGTTATACGCGGCCTATTATAGCAGAAATCAAGACAAGTGTGTTGCAACAATCAATATTCAAAAAGTGTTATAATAACCAGGATTTAGAAAGATATAGGCTAAGATCTGAGCGCAGGTTTTCTAGCCTGAGAGTTATAGGAGGCACCATTTTATGTCCACACGAGCCAAGGTCGCAGTACTCAAGACCAGGCCGGAGACCGTTCTGGAAGATTATGAAAAGCTAATGAAGTTAGCTGACTTCGAGAAACACATCGACCCTTCCAAAACGACTATCTTAAAAGACAATATTAGCTGGCACTTTCCCTTCCCGGCCGCGAACACTACTCCCTGGCAATTGGAAGGCGTTATTCAAGGCTTGAAAAACAACGGCTTTGATGATGTATCCTGTGTCCAGAACAAAACTGTTGTAACCAACGCTTTTAAAGGCGAAGACCTGAATAATTACGTCCCACTCTTCAAAAAGTACAATATTCCGGTCCTTTATAATTTCGAGCCGGAAGATATGACCTGGGTCAAATACCAGCCTAAAGCTAAAATGCTGGTCCTGGATAAAATCTTCCCTGAAGGTATTTACATCCCGGATTACTTTTTTGATAAAAACATCATACACCTGCCCACCGTCAAATGTCACATTTATACGACCACTACCGGTGCGATGAAAAACGCGTTTGGTGGCCTGCTCAATACCAAGCGGCATTACACCCACAGCTGGATTCACGAAACCCTGGTCGACCTGCTGGCGATTCAGAAGGAAATTCACAGCGGCATCTTCGCCGTTATGGACGGAACGACTGCCGGTAACGGCCCCGGTCCCCGCACCATGTTCCCGGTGATCAAGGATTATATCCTGGCCTCGGACGACCAGGTTGCGATTGATGCGGTTGCCGCCAAGATGATGGGCTTTGACCCGCTTTCGCTCAAATACATTCGCCTGGCCCACGATGCCGGTCTGGGTGTCGGTGACCCGCGTGAGATCGAAATAGTCGGGGCCGATATCTCAAACGAAAGCTGGGGCTTCAAGGTGGGTGATAACGGAGCCAGCCGGGTGGGTGACTTTATGTGGTTCGGCCCGCTGAAAGGTATCCAGAAGCTATTTTTCCATACACCGCTGGTCAATATCTTTATTTTAGGAAGCGAAGCCTATCACGACTATTTCCGCTGGCCTAGCAAAGACAAGCGGACCTTCCAGAAATGGCTGAAGACCACCCACTGGGGCAAGCTCTTCCAGGACTATACCCCCGACCCGAACTCCGGTCAAAACGAAGACGCCAAACCGGTCGGCGCTGGCAAGCTCAGCGACTAATCCAACCGGCGGGCTGGCATAGAATTTGCCACAGTTGCTAGAAGATTTTCTTAAAACAGGAGGGCCTCCTTTCAGGAAGTCTCTCCTGTTTTATTAATTTGGTTATTTTTAGCGGAGGTAATTCAACTTGAGATTCGAACGTGCCAGCGGAGTTTTATTACACCCGACCAGTTTCCCCGGCCCCTACGGCGTCGGGGATCTCGGCGGAGAAGCTTACCGCTTTGTAGATTTTCTCCAGCACACCGGCCAGACCCTGTGGCAAATCTTACCCCTGGCACCGACCGGCTTTGGCGATTCCCCTTATGCCGCTTTTTCAGCCTTTGCCGGAAACCCGCTCCTGATTAGCCCGGATATCCTGCTGGGTCAGGGCTTGCTTGAGCATGCAGACCTGGCTAATATCCCCGAGTTTTCAGGCCAGACCGTCGAATATGGCCCGGTAATAGAATGGAAAATGCAACTGCTGGCCCGCTCTTACGAACACTACGAGCAAAAGGCCGGTCCGGAAATCCGGGCACAGGTGGCCCAGTTTGAAAAGGAAAACGCGAGCTGGCTGGATGATTACGCCCTGTTTATGGCCGCAAAATCCCATCACAACGGAGCGGTCTGGACCGAGTGGGAACCGGGTCTGGCTAAACACCGGCCGGAAGCCCTGGCCGAATGGCGCGAGAAGCTGGCCGGGCCGGTATCTTTCCAGAAGTACCTACAATTTATTTTCGGGTTGCAGTGGGCCAGCCTGAAGGAATACGCTAACGAGCGCGGCATTAAAATAATTGGCGACCTTCCTATTTTCGTGGCTTACGACAGCGCCGATGTCTGGGCAAACCCAGAAATTTTCTACCTGGACGAAACAGGCCAGGCCACCGTAATCGCGGGCGTGCCGCCGGACTATTTCAGCCCGACCGGACAGCGCTGGGGCAACCCGCTCTACCGCTGGGACGTGCTGGCCCGGACCAACTACCGCTGGTGGGTCGAACGGTTCCGGACCGCTTTCCGCCAGACCGATATTGTCCGGCTGGACCACTTCCGGGGTTTTGAGTCTTACTGGGAAGTGCCCGCCAACGAAGAGACCGCGATAAACGGCCGCTGGGTTAAAGGGCCGGGCACCGCCCTTTTCGAAGAAGTTTTCCGGCAGCTCGGCGAGAAACCGATAATCGCGGAAGACCTCGGCATGATTACGCCCGCCGTGCGCCGCCTGCTTAAAGACCTGGGCTTCCCCGGAATGGCGGTCTTGCAGTTTGCTTTCGGTAACGACATGACCGACGCCTACCTGCCCCATAACTACGAGCCTAACCTGCTGGTCTATACCGGCACCCACGACAATGATACGACGGTAGGCTGGCTGGAGAGTGTCAACGAAGCCGAAAAAGAAATGCTCAGGCGCTACCTGGCCCTGGACAGCCTGGACCAGCTTAGCCCGGTGGAACTCTCCTGGCGCTTAATCCGGCTGGCCTGGGGTTCGGTGGCCGATTTGGCAATCGCGCCTTTACAGGACATGCTGGGTATCGATTCAGAAGGCCGGATGAACGCACCCGGCCGCCCAATGGGTAACTGGGGCTGGCGCTACCATCCCGATAGCCTGTCCGACTGGCTGCGCGGGCGCTTGCTGGATGTTACTTTGCTGTATGCCCGGTTCGTGCCGGAAGAAGTAAAGCAAAAGAAGCTGAGAGAACAGCAAGAGCAGCAAGAGCAGTAGTCAGTAATCAGTAATCAGTTAAGGTTGTCAGTGGAGCGGGCTTTCTTTAGAGGCAGTTTTTAGGCTGCTGCTAGAGTGGCCTACTCCACCGGGCAACCTTTTGTTTTAGAACTGCTTCCTGCGTTTAGCGCATCTTTTCCCTATTAAGCCTGGAATAGAGAGGCAACCGTCAAATGTCATTCCAGGCCAAAGCGGGGAATCGCTGCGCCATTGGCAAGTGTGTTTTGTCTTTTCTTTGTAAAATTAATCCAGCCTTAAAATACTCAATAAAATTTTTAGTTTTGACAAAACCCCTGGAGTAAGTAGCCTCCCACTATTCAGGGTTTCCGGCCAGGTTTTTAATATACTTTGCATTTTAAAACAGCCGGTATATCTAAAAAGGCTGGAAAAGAGGCATTTTCAACCATTTACAGGGTAAAAGCAACCTGTTTTAGCATTGGGCCTATTAAAATCAGGACTAAAGTCTGGGACCATTCTCCTATATTTCCAACTAAATTAAAGTAAGATATAATTGTTTTATCAGCTTAGAAATACAGAGGTACAAGTGAAGTCACTGGTTAAACTACCGGTCAGGGATCTAACCGGCTAAACTTCTTTTTAGCATACATAGATGTAATTTTTTAGATAGGGGCAAACTCTGGCATGACAATTATTGCCTTAATTGGCGGGCAATGGGGCGAAGAAGGCAAAGGCAAACTGACGGAACTGCTGGGCGAACAGGCGAAAGTAGTCGTCCGGTTCAGTGGCGGCGGCAATCCGCGCCAGCCGGTGGATAACAACTACGGTTCCTTCAATTTGAAATACATTCCCCGCAGTATTTTCAACTCCAGGACAATCTCGGTGCTGGGAGCCGGGATGGTTATTGACCCCCGGAAACTGGTGGAAGAACGCCAGGCCCTTAAAAATTCCGGCGTGGATATGCGCCGCTTCTACATTAGCGAACAGGCCCACGTGGTAATGCCCTATCACTTACTGCTGGAAGAAGCTGAACGCAAAGCCTACAGCACGCCGCTGGTAGATTCGCCGGGCAGCGGGCTGGGGCCGACATATGCCGATAAAATCAACCGGATTGGCATCCGGGTCTGCGACCTCTTGCAAGAGGAACTTTTTTTGCAGCGGCTTTCCAAAAATTTGGCGGTTAAAAATGAAATCCTGACCAAAGTTTTCGGGCTGCCCCCGCTCAAGCTCCAATCCGTTTACAGCGAGTACCTGGCTTACGGCCGGGAGTTGCGCGACCATGTTTTTGATACACGGCTGATTTTGCAGCGCGCTATCGAAAGCGGCCACCGGATTCTCCTGGAAAGCGACCAGGGTTCCATGCTGGATGAAAATTTCGGGGCCTACCCCTATATTTCTAACGCGGCCCCGACCGTCGGAGCGGCCAGCAGCAGTTCCGGGGTACCGCCTTCGGAAATCACCGGGTCGGTCGGTATCTTTGGAGCCTATATTACTCGCATGCAGGACGGGCCTTTTCCGACCGAAATGCAAGCTTACGAAAGCCTGCCGCTTTTCAACTTGCGCCTGATGAACAAAAACATGGCCCAGGGCCGCACCAGCGGCAGTCCGGCGATGACCGCTAACCTGGGCGATAGCACCCGGCGGTTTGGCTGGTTCGATGCCGTCGCCGCCCGCTTTGTGTCCCAGTTAAACGGCCTGACTTCGATTGCCCTTACCCAGTTGGACGGCCTGGATACCTTTGAAACCATCCGGATTTGTACCGAATACCAGGTCCACGATGCCGCCCTGACGCGCTTTCCCTCGGACCTGGCAACCCTGAAAGCGGTCCGGCCGGTCTATTACGAGATGCCCGGCTGGCAGGTGTCAACCACGTGCATAACTAACTTTGCGGATTTACCGCCAGCCTGCCAGAATTTTATCTTCAAACTGCAATCGCTGATCGGCGTCAGGGTTGATATGATTTCGACCGGACCGAAAAACGCAGATACCATTGTGCTGCGCGACCCGTTTAACTCGCCGGTCACGCCACGCCGCACCGCTTCGCTTGCCCCTTAATTCCCCAGGATGCTATAATTGGAAGCCAGGTGCAAAGACCGGCTTTATCGCCGGTTAATTTTGTGGCAAGAGTTACTCTGGAGTAACCGCCCGGCTAACCGGCCAGGTGCCTGTAGACTGCTCTTTTATTAAACCTTACTTTCAGATATGGTGACATAATGCCTGTTTATGCTTACAAATGTGCCGATTGTGGTTCTAACTACGAACGCTTGCGCGGTATTAAGGCCGAAGACAAAGACATCGAGTGCCCGGAGTGCGGTCAGGGTGGGCGGGCTAAACGGCTCATCAGCTCTTTTGCCTCTTTTAGCAAGGTAGGTGGTATTAGCCGTCCGACCAATTCCACTCCGGCCGGTAATGGCAACAGCAATGGAGCTTGCTCCGCCAGCAGCTGCGGCTGTCATCACTAAGCCCTCTTTAAATGGATAATCCTTTACTCCTCCTGCTACTGGTTTTAATGGTAGCCTGGGTAGGTTCCTATTTTTATAGCTTCCAGCACAACCGGGGCAAACTCCGGCAGCTGGCAAGCTGGTTAAAAGAAGCCCTGCCTATTCTTGGTAGCAAGCCATCCAGCCGCTGGCATGGGGCTGACCGGCTGGATGTGCTGGTTAATGAAGGCCGCGGGAATATCCGGGAAGCCGCGATTGTGCTGGGAATGCAATCCCGGCAGCTTATTAAGGGTACAATCTCCCTGGTACGTCATGGGCGCGACTCTATGACGGTGCTGATTAGCCTGACCCGGCCGCCGTTTGATGGAAACGAATTTGAAATTTTCGAAGCCAGCGGTCCCATTCCCCGGTCAGTCCTGGCCGCCGTGGATACGCCCCAGGCCTGGCAAACCGAAGATTTCCCACGCGCCAACTCTCATAAAATTGCTTTCCGGACCGATAACGGCAAGGAAATAGCCAAGCGCACCCTGACGTTACTACTGGACGATAATTTCGAGATCCGGCGGTTTTCGGTCCGGCCAAACGCCCCGCATTTCATGTTGGTCTTTAACCTGCGTAAAGTACCCACGACCGAGGCGGCCAGTTTATTGCGGTTAATCCGCACCCTCTCCGATGAGGTGACCCGCCCGCCCAAAAACAGTGCCAGACGCGCTGACAAACCCTCTAAGAATTCCCAGCGCAAAGCCCAGGCTTTTGTAGAGCCGGAACCGGCCCTGCCCGGCGAAACCCGCCCGGGTCCGGACGGTTATCTCCGGACGACCAACCATTCTAAAAACGGCCATGTCAGCCCGGAAGTCGAAGAATAAAAAATCGCGATCTAACTGAATAATTAAAAGGAACGCTGTACAAGTTACAGCGTCTACAAAAAAGTCCTGGCCGTTTTGACCAGGACTTTTTGAAATGCTCAAATTTTGCGGCAAGCGCTAGGGATAAACACCCCGGACCCGTGTCGCGTCGGCCACCCGGCCAATCGCCAGCATATAGGCCGCTATCCGCATATCAACTTTGTAGCTGAGCGCAATCTCAAGGACAGCCGCGAAACTTTTAACCATTATATCTTCCAGGCGCTGGTTGATATCGGCTTCGCTCCAGAAGAAAGCCTGGCGATCCTGGACCCACTCGAAGTAGCTGACTGTTACCCCACCGGCGTTAGCCAGGATGTCGGGCACCAGGAAAATGCCCCTTTCCTGGAATATTTTATCAGCTTCCGGGGTGGTCGGGCCGTTGGCCGCTTCGATGATAACACTAGCCTGAATCCCCTGAGCGTTATTGCCGGTTAGCTGGTTTTCCAGGGCCGCCGGGACCAGGATATCGCAGGGCAGGGTTAAAAGTTCACTGTTCTCTACCGGTTCGGCGCCGGGGAAACCGTTTACCGCCCGGTTGGGCGAAGTTTGCTGGTACTGCAAGAGGGCCGGAATATCCAGGCCGTTCGGATTATAAATCCCGCCAAAAACATCGCTGACCGCGACAACTTTGCAGCCCATGTCGTGCAGCAGCCGGGCCGAAACCGAACCGACGTTGCCAAAGCCCTGGACTACCACCCTTGAACCGGCCAGGGGCCTGCCCAGGTATTTCATGGCTTCGCGGGCGGTGATACTGACGCCTCGCCCGGTCGCGTCAACCCGTCCCAAAGAACCCCCGGTGCTAAGCGGCTTACCGGTGACGACGGAGGTAATATTATGGCCGTGGTGCATGGAGTAAGTATCCATAATCCAGGCCATCATCTGGGGGTTGGTCGCGACATCAGGTGCAGGAATATCGGTTTCGGGGCCGATTAGAATTGAAATTTCGGTGGTAAAACGCCGGGTCAGGCGTTCCAGTTCATTTATTGAAAGAGTGGTGGCATCAACGATTACGCCGCCTTTAGCGCCACCGTAGGGAATATTGACTACCGCGCACTTCCAGGTCATCCACATCGCCAGGGCGCGGACTTCGTCCATCGAGACTGCCGGGTGATAGCGCAGCCCACCTTTGACCGGGCCACGAGCATTGTTGTGGTGAATGCGGTAGCCGGTAAAGACCCTTATCCGGCCGTTATCCATTTTTACCGGGAAGTTAACACTGAGTTCGCGCTGGGGAACCGAGAGAATTTCCCGCAATCCATCGTCCAGGCCAAGCTTATCGGCCGCCTCGAAGAATTGCTGGCGGGCCGTTTCAAAAGGATTGGCTTCTTTGTGGGCTTCTTTACGGGCTAATAATTTCTGGGCTTCGGCAATCTGGGCTGCTCTATCCCCGGCCTTGCGGCTGCGCGGGTTAGCGATTGGCTCTTTAGCTTGCTGCATAGCCATGATCTCTTCATTGAGACCTTTAGCAGTTAGAGACATTACGCTGTTCCTTTCCTTTGTATCCGTACAAACAACTGATTAAAAACTTGATGAAAGATAAGAATAGGCTAATACGGTTAGTTGTCTATGAAAATCAGACAATTACAGTTTAAAACCCTCGATAAAAAGTAGATCTCCCTTCTGACTTTGTTTTTAGCATCATTGCTAATTACTTTACGAAAATGGACCTGACCCAGTTTCGCTATAACTATACTATCATAAAATAAGCCAGCCAACCGTTAAATTCTAATAAATTTGGGCAAATTGTTCAAAACCGGTGGCTGTTTTTGGGCATTTTGCTCAAGTTGACTTGGACACCCAGGAGTGTTATATTTTATAGAGTAATTTCCAGTAAAGTGGCCTCGTAGCTCAGGGGATAGAGCGACGGTTTCCTAAACCGCAGGTCGTGGGTTCGATTCCCTCCGAGGCTACCTTTTTTTATTTCCAGCCCCTTTTTGCCCGATTCGTACTACTTAGACTTTCCCAAAAACTTTCACTGATTTTGACCTGGCCGTTTGGTGTGCCTTTCGCCGGAGCATTGATTCGCTTCACGCCACTGCTATAATTATTAACAGTTTCCCTTCTCTATTAAACCAGGTCTACCCGGCCCGGATAAAAGCCTTAAAAGTTATCCCTGTTTGGGAAAATTTACTTCAAGAATACTCGCTCCGGGTCAACCACGTTGCGCAGGATATGGAGTTCCTCGGCGGTCGGTACAGGCGTTTCGAAAGCATCGGAAGTGTCCAGGGCAAAGCCGGTATCCTCACCGACCGCCCCGGCGCTCAGGCCCGGGTGGTAGCTGTTTAGATACGCCTCGTGACTGGTGGGCCGAAAGCGTAAGACCCCTTTGGTGGTCACCACTACCGACGGCCCGCCCCGGATTAACCCGGCTTCCTGGCGGCTGTTCCCGCCGGTCAACCAGCCGGGACTGGTAATATAGTCGATCTTCTCAGGCAGGCGGCGTTTTTCGTGCTGGGCGATAATAACCGTCCGGTGGGCCAGGCAGGCAATATCGCACGAGCCGCCGCTGCCGGGAAACCTGACCTGGGGATGGTGGTAATCCCCGACCGAAGTGCTGTTGATATTACCGTAGCGGTCAATCTGGGCCCCGCTGATGAACCCGACATCAACTTTACCCGCCTGTAGCATATAGGTAAAGACCTCGGCCAGCCCGGCGGCCATGGCCGCGCCCCGGACCGTGCGAGGGTCGCCGACCGACATGGGAAGATGGTTCATGCGGCTGCCAATCGCGCCCGCTTCGAAGATAATCAGGCAGTTGGGGGCATGAGTATGCTGGGCCAGCATTGCCCCTAACATCGGCAGGCCGGTCCCGGCGAAGACAACCTCGTTATCGCGAATCTCACGGGCGGCTGTTACGGCCATCAGTTCGGTCAGGCTGTAGGTCAGCGGCGGATTGGAAACAGTGGTCATTTTAATCGAGCCTCCTGCGTTTTAGGTTGGGGCTGTAGCCATATTCCGGGTCGGCTTTCAGGCCGTCCAAACGGCCGGAGCCGCCTACCGCCGCCAGGTACCCGGCGAAATCCGCGACACCGTAGACGTATTTCTCAAGATAAGCCTGGAAATCTTCGTCAACCATCGCGGCGGCGTGATAATCCTTTAGCTGGCGCGGATCGTAATCATAATATTTGTAGACCGCGTAAGGGTGTGACCCAAAGGCACGTGAACCACGTGTTTTACCGCGAAAGGCGGCAAGAAGTTGCGTTCCGGTTCCCGGCGCAGTTCGTCTTCCGGCACGATTTCTTCAGCTGTGACAATAACCGTCTCGGCGCATAGTGCCTGTATATTATCGGCAAAGGTCTGCCCTTCGACCCGGGTCAGGCCGTTTTCGGTCGCTTTCTGGACGTGGAGGACGCAAAACTCGGTGTGAATGGCCGGTAAGAGGATCAGCTTTTCGCCCGGCTGAAATGGCGACTCGATAACTGCCAGTTTTTGAGGGCTTGTGCGGGGGTCGGCGGCCCGCTGTTCGGCGGTCAGGGCGGCTTTTGCCATTACATCACTGCCAAACATGGTGCGGGTAGGCAGGAAAGGCAGGCCCATTGCCCCGGCCTGGAAGCGCGTGACCATCCCGAAGTTACTGTAATCTTCCCACTCGACCTGGCCGCCCTGGACCGCTCGCCGCCAGCGCGGGCCGATTGTCCCGAAGGCTTCGTCGGCTTCGTAGGCCAGCTCAACCCTTTTGACGCAACCGGCGCCTAACAGAATATCCCAGTCACCACCGGGCGAATGCCCAAACAGATACAGGTCTCGCCGCCGCTGGCGGATTAATTCGTAAACAAAGGCCATGGGGTGGCGCTGGGCCGTGAAACCACCCAACGATAAGGTCGCGCCATCCGGGACCAACCGGGCAGCGTCGGCCAGGCCGATTAACTTGCTCGCCATAGAGCAAACTCCTTGATTTTTATAAATCCTGGCTTTCTTCAGGGCGGGACGCTTGCATACCTGCCGGAAGCGAGTGAGCCAACCGAAGACCAGCGTAAGCAAAGGTAAAAATAGGCAGTAGCATATTTCCTTAAGTATAATATAAAAAGTCGCGCACGCAAGGATAAAAGGCAAACCGGCCTTTGGTAAAGGCCAGGCTGGATTTTTGGAAGGTTTGACTTTGTATTTTCCAGGTTGTATAGTTTGCTGTGGTTACAGTAATTCTACAAAAAGCCGTTATAGCTTAGTCGTACAATAGCTTTGCAAATTTTATGAATTTTCTAATTAAATATGCCTCGCGCCAGCCTGCTCAGATCGCTCTTATTTTCTTTTTTAGCCTTTTAATAATACTTGCCACCTGGCAGGTCCCTTTTAGCTATACTGTAAATACCGGAAAGGGCCATAACGACAGCTGGGAACTGACCAAAGGCTGGGGCGACCAGGAGCGGAACGACCGGTTTAGCTATCGCTGGACAATTGACCACAATACCGAAGCCCGTATACCGGATGTCGGCTGGCCCAGCCAGGTCAAAATAGTTGGCATAGGCCCTCGCCCGGATGATAACCCGCCACAGGTCACTTTGAACGCCAGAGGGCCGGTTAAAACCTTCACTGCCTCGGTCCAGAACAGTGTTTTGCCACCCGACCAGGACGAACGGCTAACCTTTGAGGTAGCCGGGCCAAAACCTGAGTTCAGCCTCAATGCCAACCGGCTCATAATCAGCAGCGAATTGTACAAACCTATAGGCGACCCCCGGTACCTGGGGTTTTTAGTCAGCCAGATTCAGGTAAGCCCCCAGCCTAACCAGTTCGGCTTTGTCGTGCCGCCGCTGGCAGCCTGGACCGGCTGGAGCCTGGTTGTCAGCCTGCTCTTTTTGAAATTTCGCCAGTTTGGCAGGACCGTTATTGGTAGCCAACAAAATTTAAAATGGGCGGCCCTTGCCGGGATAGGCGGATTACTCGTGTTCAGTGGGGCGCGCCTGGCATTCCCCCAGTGGTTGTGTGTCAACGGAGCGGGAATAGCCTGGGGAACCGCCCTGCCTCTCCTGGCCTGGGCGGTTCCGGGTAAGTACCCGGCCAGACGGCTGGCTTATGCCCTTTGGGGTCTTATAGCCATTGGGTTGTTACTGGTCTATTACGGGCTGGCCCTGGCTGCTTTTGTCGCAACGATATGGGTGGTCAGTGGTCTCCTTTTCCTGGCCCTGGCCCTGAAGTATAACTTCAAGCAGCACCTTGTGAATACCGGGTTGCTAGCCACGCTCTCGTTGGGCGCTATCTGGGGCCTTTTACAGGGCCAGCTTACCCGCAGCAATGATATTCCGTTCTACCACCTCTACTGGATCAACGAACTTGACCGCATGATTGAGCAGGGCAATTGGTATCCGCGCTTCGCCCCCGATTTTAACTGGGGTCAGGGCGGTATGGTCTTTAACTACTACGGCCCCATGACCCGCTACCTGGTGGAGTTCGGACACCTGGCCGGGATGACTTTTAGCAGCGCCATGATGTTTCACCAGGTACTGGCCGTAATTTTTGGGATGGTGGGCTGTTACTTCTGGTGTGACGAGCTTTTGAAAAACCGGCTGGCGGCTATATTGGGCGCGCTGGCTTTCTGCTATTACCCCTACCATATCGGCGGGCTTTATGAGAGCGGCTGGATTGGCAACACCTGGGCCGGGGCTTTCCTGCCCTGGGTCTTTCTGCTGATGACCAGGGTGGTCCGCCAGCCGTTGAACCGGACGGGACCGGTCTGGCTTGGGATATGTGTCGCAGGACTGCCGCTTAACAACAACCCCCAGTCAATACTTTTTATGCCACTGGGCGGCCTTTTTGTAGCCGGGCTGTTATTTATTGAGTGGCGTGCAGGCAAGCTGCTTTTCTGGCGGACTTTTTTCAATATCAGCCTGGGCGCGGTTGTTACGATCGCTTTGTCGGCCTTCTTCACTATTCCAACCTTTTTGGAACTGGATAAAGTAGGGCTGACAGATGCCGCACCGGCCCGCAACTTTTACGCAAATTGGCCGCAAGACCTGGCCCTCTGGCGGGCATTACGCCCGAATATGGAAGATTATGCCATTCTCGGAACTCTACATTTTTTGTTGGCGGCGGCTGGCGCAGCTGTTTTATGGTTCAGGCAGCCCCGGCTAAGAGGCTTTGCCGTACTGTTAGGCGGCCTGGTGGCAGTAACTTTCTTTTTCCAATGGTCCATTTCCAGCTTTTTCTGGGACACTTTCCCTTTCTTTGCCATGATTAACTTTAGCTCACGCCTGATGGCCCCCGCGATTGTCTTCGCGGCACCCCTGATTGGCGCCCTCGTCATGGGTAAGGTTCTCAGCACGCAACCAGACGCACCGGAATTAACCGCGAAAGTTTGGCCAGGCGTTTTAGGTAAAGTTAAATGGGGCATTTTAGGGGCGGTTGCCCTTACGGCTTTGTTGATTTACGCTTCCCTGCATAACCTGACTTACGTTTACTGGCCGGTCAAGTTTGATGGGACTATCAGCCAGAGAGCCCTGACGGAACAGGTTTACCGGGCCGATGTGGTGTGGCTCCCGCGCGGCCTTAAAAACCGGCGCGAAATTGACGGCTACTTTCCTCCAAGCTTTAACGATAAGCTTAGGGCTACCCCGGCGGATAGTTTAAGCTGGCGCAATACCGGGCCGGATAGTTTTGAACTGACCGCCAGCCTGAGCAAGCCGGGCCAGGTGACGGTCCCGCTGCTCTGGTTTAGTGATAGCTGGTGGAACGTCACCGACCAGACCGGCCGCAAATATACCACTTCCGTTTCGGAAGAAGGACGCCGCATGATGCTGGACCTGGATGCCGGACAATATACCGTTAAAGTTAAATTCCAGGACCCGCCCCTGCGCACTTTTAGCAATATTCTGAGCATACTAACATTCCTGGCAATCCCGGCTTTCCTGCTAAGGTCCTATTTCCGGCCTAAAAGGGTTAAACCGGAACCGGACGAAGAACCGGCCAGCCTGGTCCTGGTAGCCAGCGGCAACCGGTCGGATACCCAAACCTGATGGCTAAACAGGAAGATTTTTTGAATAGCCAGGATAGTACGGTAGCGGAAAGCCTGGCGATTAAACCGGACTGGCGGGCCAGGGCGGCCGGGCGTCCCCAGGGCTGGCTGGCCCTACTCTTTTTTGCCCTGGCAACCGTCGCTTTCACCTGGCCGCTGGCAATTAAACTGTGGGATTACCTGCCGGATTGGGGCGATCCGCCGGATGTCGCCTGGAAGATGGGCTTTATCGCCCGGAACCTGCTGGAAAACCCGTTAAACATTAACCGGAATCCCTTCTTTTACCCGCTGACCGATAGTATCGCCCTTAACGAGCTTTTGACTGGCCTGGGCTTCCTGGGAGCGCCGGTTATCTGGCTGACCGGCAATACGACCCTGGCGTTTAACCTGCTAAACTTCACTTCCTTCTGGTTGAGCGGCTTTAGCATGTGGCTGCTGGTGCGGCACCTGACCGGCAGCTTCGGAGCCGGGATTGTCGCCGGGCTGGTCTTTGCCTTTTCGCCCTGGCACTACGGCCAATACGGGCATTTACCCCTGACCGCCCAGCAGTGGATGATCTTCAGCCTGTACTTTCTGATTCGCTTCCTGGAAAATACCCGCCCCGGCACAGTTGAACCCTGGCGCAAGCGCCACTGGTGGGGACTGGCCCTTTTTGTTTTCTTTTTCGTCCTGCAAGCCCTGAGCGCCGGTTACTTTGCTTATTTTGAAGCAATCCTGGTCGGCTGCTACCTGGTCTACTATTTCGCGGTCCGGTCCGGCCTGGCCCGGTACGGCTTGATTTTTTTGCGGCGCAATCAGGCGCTGGATAAAGCAGCGGTCCGAAAACCGGATTGGCGGCGGTTGGGGCAGCAGGCCGGTCTGGTCGCCGGGGCCGGGGGTCTGGCCTTGCTGCTAATCTTGCCGTTTGTGCTGCCTTCGCTCCGCTATCAGCAAGAATTTGGCTTCAAGCGACAGCTTTCGGAAGTCAGCTATTGGAGCGCCGCCCCGACCAGCTTGCTCCGCATGAGCGACCGCAGCTGGCTGTATAACCCGGTCCAGCGCGGCATCTTTGATTTGCAGACCTCAGTCGAGCGGGAAATGTACCCCGGCATGGTAACCGTAGGGCTGGCGGCGGCCGGGCTGGTTGGGGCCGTTCGCAGGCGGCGGCCGGTGTACTGGCTTTTCCTATTTGTCGCGATGACCGGCCTGATACTGAGTTTCGGACCGGCCCTTAACCTGGAAGCTTACGGGCTGCACCCGACCGGTATTCCCCTGCCGTATAAATGGCTGTACGAACTGGTGCCCGGTTTTTCGGCCCTGCGGGTGTCCCAGCGCTTTGGACAACTATTCATGCTGGGGCTGGCGGTATGCGCGGGCTTTGGGACAGCTTACCTGGCCGGGCTTAGGCCAAAATTTAGCCTTAAACCGGGCGGTTGGTGGAAACCGGCCCTGCAATTCGGCCTGGCCGGGCTGGTCGCCCTTGAATTTTTCGCGCCTGGCCTACCGGCCCAACCGACCCCAACCGGAGAAAACGCCCCGGCCCTTTACCGCTGGCTGGCCGGTCCCGAAGCCCGCCAGGTAATTGGCCCGAAAGACCTGCTGCTTGAATTACCGATGGGCACGACTCCGACCCCGATTACCAGCAGCCCGATTTACCTGTTTTACGCCCAGGAACACCGCCGACCCATGCTCAACGGCAGCGCTAACATCTTACCGGCCGGGTACGACCGCCTTTATTATGAGATGCAGAGCTTTCCGGCCCCGGCCACCCTGGATATCATCGAGGGGCTGGGAGTCAAGTTCGTGGTGGTCCATACCCGCGAGTTGGCGGCTGATGCCAACCGGGCGGAACTGGAAAAGCAGGCCGGACCGGGCGGGCGGCTTGAAGCGGTCCGGAGCTTTGCCGACCCGGCCGACAGCCGCTTCAAAGAAGTAGTTTACCGGGTGAAGCCGGACCCGCAGCGCTTCCAGAGATTTGCCGAACTTATTCCGGCCGGTTCGAGTGTCTTTTTGGCCGATACAAACAGCCGCCGCCGCCTGTATACCTACACGCTGGCCGGGCTAATTGGTCCCGACCGGCGCTATTTTGCCCCGTTCGCCAGCGTCTATAGCGGGCAGGTCGGCGGAGTGCAACTGGCCCAGCCTAAACAGACCTTCGAGTATGCTATTTTCTACCGGAGCGGCGGGCCCAGCCCGGCCGACTACGGCTTCAGCCCGGCCGACATAGTGGCCCAGGACGCCCTGGAAACAGTGGTTTTGTACCGTAAAAAGTAACCAGGGCCGTGTTTAGTTTAAGTGTTTAAGGAAGGTATGGGGTGGCAAGGGCAGGGTCTGGCTGTCCTGAAAAGGTTTGACAGTTATTTTGGGGCTTAGTATAATTGCCCGGCTATAGCTTCTTCCCTGTTTTTCATCAAGAGGATTTTTAACGGATGTCGCTCCCCCTTCGCAGATCTTTCCCCTTAAAAGTAGCCGGTATTGTAGGCTTAATTGGATTAATCGTCTTCATTATTAGTCTACCGGCTAAAAGCTACGGGTTTGGGGCCGACACCAATCCGACTGCCGAGGGTTTTAACGGCTTTTCAGGCATTGAAACATACAGTACCGGCGAGCGCTTCAACTGGAGCCTGAGTACTTCCACCCAGCTATTTCCCAATGTGCCGCGCTATGCCCCGCTGGAACTGCGCTTAAAAGTAAATTTAGCCCGGCCCGAAGGCGCGCCCCCGGCCCGGATTGAAATTTTTGAAGGTACGGCCCGCCCTGACACCGATTTCAACCCGGTCGGCGTAATTACCTTTGATCCGAACAACCCGGCTACCAGGGATTACTATTTTACCGTCCCGGCCCGCAACAGCGGTGAAGGGTTGTTATTACAGTTTAAAACAAACGCCTTCCAGGTAAAAAATGACGCCCGCCAGCTTGGTTTTATATTTTACAACTCCGAAATAAGCCTGCCCCAGAAGCATTTGCTGTCCCTGGCCTGGCCCGCCCCATTTATGCCAGCTTCTATTATTTTGCTGGTGGTGCTGACAACCTGGACTTTACGGGCCGGGTTGAGCTGGCTGGAAACTTTGCTATTTAGCGGTTTGACCGCTTTTGTATTGCTGACGATAGCGCCCGCTACTTTCCATCACGGCTGGTGGCTGCTGCTAATCGCCCTGGGTATTGGCGCGGTGTACTGGTGGGAAGGCTGGAATATCCGGGCAAACGGGCGCTGGGGCGTCCTGCCCATTATGGTAGCGGCCGGGCTGCTGCTAACTTTCTTTCTCTTTAGCGGGCTTTCTTACGAAGGCGATACCCTTTATTACACCCGCTGGAGCGCCGCTATTCACGAAAAGGGACTCTGGAACTACGACCCCAAGTTCAACTACCTGCCCATGTTGTCCTACATAATCTGGGTCTATAACCTGGCCGCCTATCCCTTTGACTTTCACGACAGCTACCTGGCCTGGCGCATTTTCGCCTCACTGGCCTTCCTGGCGGTGATTTTTGTCATTCACCAGTTGTTAAAACTATACGGTAAAGAAAACCAGAACCAGGCTGTCGAGGCGGGAAAAGAGAACGCCGGGTACTCCAGGCAGTGGCTAATCCTGCTCGCCTTTAATGTGGCTTTCTTTTACAACGCGGTTATTTGGGGCCAATCCGACATCTTTCCGGTCCTGGCCCTGGTCATTACCTTGTTCTTTATCTTCCGGCGGCAGAGCTTAGCCGGGGGTTTAATGATGGGCGTGTTAATAATATCCAAGCCGCAAGCCTGGTTTTTACTGCCCATCCTGGCCTTGCTGCTGCTGCAACGCTGCGGCTGGAAGCGGACCCTGGCCGGTTTAAGCCTGGGCGGCGCGGTCGCGGTGGTGCTATCCGCCGCGCCTTTCGGGCTTGACCTGAACCAGGTAGTGCGCTATTTCAACCAACCGGAATTCACCGGCACCTACACCAACTCCAACCCTAACGCGACCAACTTTAATTACCTGATAATCACCAACCAGCGGGTCGAACTGCCGGTCTGGATGAGCCTGGTCGGGGCGCTGGTTGTCGCCACGACCCTGGGCCTGATTGTTTATTTCAGCCGGGGTATTTCCAAAACCTTGAAACAGGCCGGGCTGGAAGCCGGGTTGTTTGCCTTTACCTGTTTCACCTGGCTAATCAAGATGAAAGAGCGCTACGTAATCTACGGCATTCCTTTCCTGGGTATCGCGGCCATCCTGGACCGGCGGTTGTTCAAACCGTTCCTGGTTCTTAGCTGGCTGCAACTTTTACAACTCACCATCGCAATGTTCCAGGAAGACCGCTCCCGGACCAAGACCCTGGCTGATAATTTCTACCTGTGGAGCGTTACCCTGAACCGGGTTGAAACTCAGTGGCTTATGTCGGTCGTGACCATCGGCCTGTGGGGTTATTTACTCTTTTTCTATATCAGAAAAGTCGCCCTTAACCGGGAAACGACCAGACCCGAAGCTGAAGTAAACTCAAAAGAACTCGTAAGCCCCACACAGTAAAAGCAGCTAAAGCCTAAAAGCAGGTAAATATGCAAAGCCTGGAACAAAACTGGTTGGAAATCCTGGAGCCGTACCGGGTCGCTGCCGGACCGGCCCTGGCCCTTTTCGAGGAACTAAGCCGGGCCTATTGCGGGCTGGGCCGTTACTATCACACCTTGACCCACATCCGGCATGTTTTGCAGGTGGTTGACTCGCTGGGCCACAAAATTGAAAACGGTACCGCCGTGCGGTTGGCCGCATGGTATCACGACATTATTTACGACTCCACGGCCAAAGATAACGAGGAAAAGAGCGCCGAACTGGCCGGGCAGCGGCTGAAGGAAATCCGGCTCCCGGCCGAAATTATCGCCGAAACTACCCGCCTTATCTTGCTTACCAGGCAGCACACCACCCCTGATAATGACGCAAACGGCCGGGTGCTGCTGGATGCCGACCTGGCTATCCTGGGCGCTTCGAGGGAACAATACCAGGCGTATGCCCGGGCTATCCGCCAGGAATATGCCTGGGTCGAGGACGAAGCCTACCGCCAGGGTCGCAAGAAAGTCCTGGAGAGTTTTTTAACCCGGCCCCGGCTCTACTGTACCAGCGAACTTTTTGAAGCGCTGGAAGGCCCGGCCCGCCGGAATATCGCCGCTGAAATCGCGACCCTCTCTTTTTAATTGCCGGGTTTGCTCTATAATGACCCAAGGAGGATTTTAATTTATGGAACAACGTAAACTTGGCCGGAGCGGGTTAACGGTCCCGGTAATCGGTATGGGAACCTGGAAAACTTTTGATGTCCGGGGCCAGCAGGAGGAAACGCACCGCCAGGAAATCGTCAAAACGGCCCTGGAAACCGGCGCTAATTTTTATGACTCTTCACCCATGTACGGTGAAGCCGAGCGGGTGCTTGGACAGGCCATAAAAAATATGGCGGCCCGGTCCAAAGTGCTGGTAGCGACCAAAGTTTGGACCGAGTCGGATGAAGTAGCCGAACAGCAGTATAAAAATGCCTTTAAATTCTTTGAAGGTTATGTCGATCTCTACCAGGTGCATAACCTGGCCGCCTGGGAAAAGCGCCTGAAAAGCTTACAGGCCTTTAAAGAGCAGGGCAAGGTCCGGGCAATCGGCATCACTCACTACAGTCACAGCGCTTTTGACGAACTGAGCCGGGTTATGCGGAACAAGTCGGTTGAGGCAATCCAGATTCCTTATAATGCGCTTGACCGCGAAGTGGAGAAGAAAATTCTACCGCTGGCCGAGGAGCTTAATACCGGGGTGCTGGTGATGCGGCCACTCGGGTTTGGCAGCCTGGTCCGGCAAAGCCCCACCGCCGAAGAATTGAGCCAGTTCGCGTCCTTTGGGGTCAAAACCTGGCCGCAAATTCTACTCAAATGGATTCTCAGCGACCCGCGTATCACTGTCGTTATCCCGGCCACCAGTAAAATCGAGCGCATGGCCGAAAACGCCGCCGCCGGTGATGGACCGTTGTTTGACCCCGATACCAGGGAGAAAGTCAGCCGGTTAGCCGCAAAATACAGCTAGTCCCTGTATAGTTTAGATACAGAGTTTAGAAAGGAAGTACAAACCAATGGCGCAAAAAGCAAAGTTTCTAGCCAGGTCAGGCGGCCTGGCTAGCCTGGTCCTGGGCGGGATAGTCCTGGCCCGGCCAATCCAAATGGGCAAGCTGCTGGGCATTGATACCAAACAGCGGGCCGGTAGGGCTTTAGCCTTTGGGTTGGCCTTGCGTGATATTGCCATTGGGGTGTTTATCTTGCGGGCTAAAGATAACAGCGCTTTGCGCCAGGGCCTTTTGTTTCGCATGCTGTCCGAAACGAGCGACTTCCTGATGACCGGCCTGGGCCGGGGCCTTATCCTCCAACCGGCCGGACGTAAAATTGCCGCGACTATCCCGGCGATTATGATTGGCGAATGGCTGGTGCTCAGAAACCTTAAAGATTAACAGGCTTCGTAAAGGCCTCTGTGTATCAAATAGCTTGTTATTAAAAGGACCGGCCGGGCTTAAATTTGCCTGGCCGGTCCTTTTTTGAGTTCCGGATTTTACTAAAACCTTTACTGCATACCACACACATGGTAAACCGGTAAAAGCGGTTTACTTTCGCAGTAAAACGGTTATCTCGGAACGGTTATGGAAAAGCTGGCGGGCCTGCAAGTTGGGATAGGTCTTGCGTAAAATCGAAAGAGCCTGTTCAACAAGCTGGGCTGGTTTAAGTTTAGCCGTTTCGTGAGGCAATTTAAGGGTCGTAATCGCCAGGCCATCCCGGGCCAGAAGCGGGGCAAAACTGACCATCAGATGGGCCGCCATATTCGCGTCCATCCGCACATCACTGACCAGGACCGCATAGCGGCCCAGGCGAAATTTATCGGCCAGGGAATTTTCCAGGAAACGTTCGGCGTGGCCCTGGAAGTGGGATAACGCCGCCTCGTATTTCTGAAGGCGTGGGTCCAGGTCGGCCGGGTCAATCGCGGTCACTTTCAGACCGGCCTCCAGCAACAGGCGGGTCCAGCCGCCCGGTGACGCCCCCAGGTCCAGCGCTTCACCGCCGGTAGGAAGCTCCACTTCAAAGACTTCCAGGGCTTCCTGCAGTTTTAGTTCGGCCCGGCTGATTTGCTCCTCGCGTTTGGCAAAACGGCGCATGCCGCCCGCCCAACCGCTCAGGTTCAGCTCGGCCGGAGATAGCCCCAGGTAGGCGCTGCCCTGGCTGCACACCACCGAAAGAATTTCCAGCGGCTCGCGGATATTTTCGACTGCGCCGGTCTTTTTCTGGACGACTTCCACCAGCCGCTCTTTAATCGCAAACGGCGTATAAGCATACGAAAGGGCCTGGCCTTCGATTTCTTCAAACAGGCGGGCCTGGACACTGAAAGGCGTATCGGCGGCCAGCTCTTCCAGGCGAGGCATCTGTTCTACCGCTTCGGCCATTTTGTCCAGGTCGGTTTCGGTCTTGGTCAGAGGTACGGTAGCATGGACCGGGAAAAGGTGGCGGGCGAAAATCGGCGGCTCCTGGCCGACAATTGCCGCGAAGTCGTCCCAGTTCAACTGGGTTGTCGCCAGGAAAAGACCCGGCTCCAGCGATTTGCCTAGCTTGAGCTTTGAGTCGTAGCGGCCCATCTCGACGCGGGCGGCGTTTTCAAATTCATCGGAAGAAGTTACCAGAAAAGTGCTGGGCATGAGTTAAGGGCGGGACACGCCCACCTGCTTTCTATTATAAAGTTTCAAATTAAATTTCGGCTCCGACAATTTTGGTGTAAATTGTCTCCAGTTCGTCATCCGTAGTAAATTGAATGACTAACTTACCGCCTTTATTACTGCGACTGAGCGACACCCGGCTACCCAGGGCGTGCATGAACTGGTCTTCCAGTTCGCGGGTCTCGCGCTCGGCCGGGGATAGCCTGGGTTTATCTTCGGTCGAGAGGTGGCCTTCGGTAGCGGCCAGGGCGTTCAGGCGGCGGGCCATTTCCTCGGTCTGCCGGACGCTTAGCTGCTTGGCAATAATATCATGCAAAAGACGGTACTGGTCCTCGGTGCGGTGTACCATCAGGAGGGCGCGGGCGTGGCCTTCCGTAATCTTGTTGGCGTAAACGGCGTCCAGGATTTGCTGGGGCAGGTCGAACAACCGTAAAGAGTTGGCGACCGCCGCCCGGCTCTTGCCGACCTTCTGGGCGACCGCTTCCTGGGTCAACTTAAATTCCTGCATTAACTGCCGGTAGGCCAGCGCCTCTTCCAGCGGGTTGAGGTCGGCCCTTTGAATATTTTCGACCAGGGCCAGTTCCAGCATCTGGATGGGCGTAGCTTCTTTTATAACTACCGGAATTTCGGTGACCCCGGCCAGCTTGGAAGCCTGCCAGCGGCGCTCCCCGGCAATCAAGAGATAGCGCGCCTTGCGTTCCTTTTTAACCGGCTCGGCGTCATCTTCCGGCGAGCCTTTGTAATCCGGGTCGAAATCGGGGTTAAGCGAAACTACCGGCGGCTGAATCAGGCCGTTTTCGCGGATAGACTGGGCCAGTTCGGCCAGCACGTCCGGGTCTATATGCTTGCGCGGCTGGTAAGGGTTGGCAACGATAGAAGAAATCGACACCATCATCAAACCGGATTTACGCGTGTCGCGGTTTTCGGAATGGGCCGCGCCGTTAACGGGCGCTGCCTCTTTGTCTTTATTGAGCGGGACCGGAGTGGGCCCTTCCTTGCGGCCTTCCGGGGCAGGCGTGACCGGCACCGGACCGCCCAGGCCCAATGCGCCGAGTCCCCGGCCCATACCTCTTCCTTTGGATGGTGTTGTCATTATGAATTATCCCCGCTACATCGAGGCTCTTTAAGCCTGTTCATCCCGAAAAATTTCTAAGGTAGTTCCCTGCAAACAAAGGTACAGCCGTTCAGGCGATCGCCAGGGCCCGTTGCTCAACTTCTTTTGAAAGAGCCCGGTAAGCCTGCGCGCCACGCGAGGACGGGTCATACTCGAAAATTGACTGACCATAGCTCGGCGCTTCGCTCAATCGCACACTCCGCGGAACGACCGTATTGAAAATTTGCTGTGGGAAATAATGCTTTACTTCTTCCACGACCTGCATTGCCAGGTTAGTCCGGCCGTCATACATGGTCATTACGATGCCGAAAATCTGCAACTTGGGATTTAGCCCGCTTACTATCAGGTCAATCGTATTTTTAAGCTGGGTTAGACCCTCCAGGGCCAGGTATTCGCATTGAATTGGAATAATAACGCCGTCGGCAGCTGAAAGAGCATTAATAGTAAGCTGGCCAAGGGTTGGCGGGCAATCTATTAGAATAAATTCGTAGCTATCCAGGACCGGGACCAGAGCGTTTTTCAAACGAAAAGCCGGGCGCTCTTCGGGCTGATTATGGCTGGCCGCCGACAGCTCTACTTCCGCCCCAGCCAGCTCCACCCGGGCCGGAATCAGGAATAGGTTGGGCCGCCCGCTATCCAGCGTCACCTCGTTTATAGGCCGGTCGTCTACCAGGACATCATAGAGTGAGAAATCCAGCTCATTTTTCTTAACTCCCAGGCTGCCGGAGGCATTGCCCTGGGGATCGGAGTCTATTAATAAGACCTTCCGCCCTTGCGCGGCCAGGCCACAAGCCAGGCTAACAGCCGTTGTGGTCTTGCCGACGCCACCCTTCTGGTTAGCGATAGCTATAATCATACTTTTCAAGTCTTGCTCGTTATACCTTGCTAAATAATTTTTGGCTTACCCGGGTTATTTTAACAGCTTTAGTAAACTGGTGCAATTTAATGGCTAAAGCCCCAGGACGCACCGGCAATGAGCTTGCTGCTCGTGATACTTGCGTTATATAACTTTTAAACAGTCTGTAAAGGTCTGAGCCCGCTAAAAGATGTTATTTTCGGTTAATCCCGCTATAATAGGGTAAAGTTTCTAACATACAAAGGACTTATAAACTTACCTAGAAAATAATGTACGGCCAGCAACTAGTTCTGCGTACCAAATTAATGCCGCCCCGCACCCGCCGCTGGACCCTGGTCCGGCCACGGCTTTTTGAGCGCCTGGATTTAGCCCGCGATTACCGTCTAACCCTGTTGGAGGCCCCGACCGGTTACGGCAAAACAACTGCCCTGGCCGGGTGGCTGGCCGCTCATCAATCGCCCTATGCCTGGTACAGCCTGGGAACGGTCGAATCAGACCCTCTAATCTTGCTGCTTCATATTATTTATGCTTTCCGGACCCGCTTCCCTACCGCCGGACACGCCGCCCTTGAATTACTCCAGGGCGAGCCGGAACCGGGGCTGGCCCTGATTAACCCGGCCATGCGCTTGCTGGTCAACGACCTGTGCGACTTGCTGACCGAAGAAACATTCCTGGCTATAGATGACTTTCACTTGCTGGATGGCCGCACTGAGGCGCAGGCCCTGATTGAAGAATTTATTAGTGCCGCCCCACCCTTTTTGCACCTGATTATTGCCAGCCGCTCCCGGCCTGGGATGCCCGGTCTATCACGCTGGCAGGCCCGTAATGAACTGCTTTTAATTACCAAGGATGACCTGGCCTTCCTGCCCGCCGAGACGGAGGAGCTTTTCCGGGAACATTACAGCCTGGAACTTTCCCCGGAACAGGCCGCGTTGCTCACCAATGAAACCGAAGGCTGGGTGATTGCCCTGCAAATGTACTGGCAAAGCGCCCAGGCCCAACCGGACCGCGAATTTCTCCGGTTGGACCGCCTGCCGGCCAGTCTGCCGGGCCTCTTTGAATACCTGGCCCAGGAAGTGTTGAACCGGCAGACCCCCGCTACCCAGGATTTCTTACTGAGGACAGCCGTATTACGCCGGTTGCGCGGTGACGCCTGCGCCGCCCTGCTGGGTTTAGCCGTGCCGGAATGTGAGGCCCGGTTGCAGGTCATTTCCGACTCAGGCCTGTTTCTTATTCCTTCTTCCGGCGATAATTCCTACCGCTACCATCACCTGTTCGGTGAATTTCTCCATAACCGGCTGACCTGGAAAGACCCGACCCTGGCCCGGCAAATGCAGCAAAAAGCCGCCCGCTTCTTTATAGAGCAAAACCGGCCGGAGGATGCCCTGCAACATATCCTGGCCGCCGGTGATTTCGAGAGCGCCCGGGACTTGCTGGTCAACGGGCTGAGCGAAAACCTTCTGGCGACCGGCCGGATGGAACGGCTGGAAGAAATATTCACGGCTTTCCCGGCAGAGATACTCGAAACCGCCCCGGCCCTGTTAATCAGCCTGGGGGATTGCTACCGCCTGACCAGCCGCTTCGACCAGGCCCTGGCAACTTATGTCAAAGCCGCCGGTCTTTCCCAGCAGACCGGCGACCGGGTAGCGCAGGCCCGGGCCTTGCGCGGTTCGGCCCTGATTTATGTCGATACGGTCCAACCGGCCCAGGCCGAAGCCTTGCTGGAAGAAGCCCTGGCCCTGGTCAACACGACCGAGGAGCGAAATTTGAAAGCGGCCCTGCTGCGTGACCTGGCTGAAAATAAAATCAACCGGGGCCGGTCCCTCGAAGCGGAAGGGCTATTCCGGCAGGCCCACGTCCTGCTGGGCTTGCCGGAAACCGGCTATGAGGATGTCAGGATCTTTCTGCGCACCGGTCGCCTGAACGAAGCCGCCGAAATTTTACAACAGGGTTTGGAAAACGAGCGGCCCGACAAAATAGCCAGGGCCGGGCGCAATCACCGGGAAGCCCTGCTGCTGCTCTCGCTGATAAACAGCTTGCAGGGGAATAGCAGCCCGGCGGTGGCCCAGGCCGAACAGGGTATAAAGTTAGCCCAGGATTTACGGACGCCCTTTACGGAAGCAGTGGCCTGGCAGCGCCTGGGGCATGCCCTGACCGTAGCCGGGCGCACTGCCGAAGCCGCCGAAGCCTACCTGCATGGCACGACTATGGGCGACCGCTTGCATGTGCGGCGGCTGCGGGCCGAAGGTTTTATGGGACTTTGCGCCCTGGAAGGCCGTCCCGGCGGCAGCCTGGAAGCCGCCCGCCATGCTGCCGCCGAGGGATTGGAAATTGCCCGGCAGGCCGGTGACGAGTGGATTGAAGGCTTTATTACGCTTTGCCTGGCCGGGGCGCTTATTCAACACGGCCCGGCCTATGCCCTGGAAGGCCGCGAGGTTCTGCAAACGGCCCGTCAACTTTTTGAAAACTGTGGCGAACGCTTTGGGCTTGCGGTGGTCATGCTCTGGCAGGCCCTGCTCGAACCGGGCCGGGAGAATATCGAAAGCCTGCTGGCCGAATGCCGGACCGGCGGTTACCTTTTCCTGGTCGAGAAGCCAACCTTTTTCGGTCCCAAAGAACCGGCCCGGCTGGCCCACCTGCACGAAAAGTTAAGAACAATCCGGTCTACCCCGCCAGCTCCGGCCCCGCACCTGAACCCGGCCCGGCTTACCGGGCAACCGCTGACGGTTCTTTCGCTGGGTACCTTCCTGGTCCGGCGGGCCGATGGTACTGAACTGACCAACCGGGATTGGCAGCGTGAAAAAGCCCGGCAGCTTTTCCAGCTATTGCTAACGTTGCGCTACAATCCCCTACCTCGCGAACACATTCTCGAACTGCTCTGGCCGGAGAGCGAGTTTAGCGCGGCCGAAGCCGGGTTCAAAGTAGCCTTAAATGCTTTGAGCCGGGCGCTTGAACCGGACCGCCCCAGCCGGAGCCAGTCCAGCTTTATTATAAAAGAAGGCGGCGGCCAGAGCCTGGCCTACAGCCTGAACCTTGACCCGGACCTCTGCCGCTGTGATGCGCTGGAATTCCAAGAACTTATTCGAAAAGGGCGCCTGGTGGAAGCGCCTGGCGCGGCGGCTAACCCGGCCGGACCGGGCTTGCACCGGCTTTCCCCGGTCGCACTGGCTTATTACAACCAGGCGATTGCCCTCTACCGGGGCGATTATTTGCCCGCCTGCCTGTATGAGGATTGGGCCGCGCCGGAACGCGAGCGCTTGCTTTCGCTTTTCCTGACTACAGCCGAACGGCTGGCCCAGGCTATGGCGGCCGAGGAACAGTGGGAACGCTGTCTGGAATTGTGCCGCTTGATTCTCAACCGGGATAACTGCTGGGAAGAAGCCTATCGGTTAAGCATGCTGGCCTATTACCGGCATGGCAACCGGACCGCCGCCCTGCGCACCTTCGAACGCTGCGGCCAGGCCCTCAAGACGGAGCTAGACCTGGCCCCGCTTCCCCAAACAGCCGCACTCTATGACAAAATACTCAACGATTGAACTTCCTGGTTATTAAGTTAATTTATGACTATTCAATTATTGAATTGTTCGCTTTGAACCTGATTCACCAGATTTAGGTTAATTTAGGTTGGATAAATAGCCTTTAAGCAAAGTTATTATTTATAATGGCTGCGGTGTAATCTTCGAAGAAGGTTTCTAAAAAGGCTATTATTATAGGAAGGCAGGACCGGCCGGAATAGTTCTAAAACGCTAACTCACGTCAAACCTGCTCTGATTGAGCAAAACAAATCACTCGCCATTTTAAGTACTCTCTAAGGCAAGTTTTGACATACCTTTGCTTAATTATAGAATGTTTTCCATCTCGTATGGTCATCCCAGGCCACCCCTCTGTCATCCTGAATGCTGTGTTAAGCAAGATTTGGCACACTTTTGCTTAATTAATAGAGGTTTCCATCTTGTATTGTCATACTGAACCGCAGTGAAGGCACCCAGGGGTACCCGCGGCCCGGTGGGCTACCGTAAAGGCGAAAACCTGCCCCAATCCCACCTTGTCTTTACCTCTAGTCTAGTTGGGTGATTACGCCACTGGCGCCGGGTACCCCCTCTTCGCTCAGGATGACATGGCTGGTGTGTTGCGTTTCCTGTCACACAGGTAAAGTGGTAAATTTTGGTTTAGGGGATATTGAGTTCTCGTTAATTAAGGTTAGTTCCTTGCCTTTTGCATGTTAAATACGGATATTGTCCAACGGACCGGGGATTCCTCGACTACGCTCGGAATGACATGCCGGTTGTTAGCAGTGATTATGTTTGGTAAGTAGGTTTACCCACGCTGGCAGGCCGGTTTTCTTCAATAGAAATAAGATGCATCGCCCGGTTCCAAACCACATCAAACGGGTTATCCTGTACGGACGGCAGAAGAAGCTCCAGGGCCGCAACCCTACTTCATTAAATACTGGCTGGAAGTCC
>JAQBPB010000062.1 GCA_028287745.1 Chloroflexota bacterium | reverse complement strand
GGCAAGTTATAAGGTTATACCCTTGCCTTACTCACGTTATGTTACGCCGTGTTCTACCTTTCCCATTTTCGTTCTACGTGCTACCTTTACCGTTTCACGTTCTACCTTCTGCGCCTGACCAATAATCCGCTAAAGCTTAAGAAAACGTATATGACTACTCCCGCTCACTCTAACCCGGTAGAAACACAAATCAACCGGGCCACAGTCACGGCCCTTTATTATTACCCGGTAAAGTCCTGCGCCGGAATACGGGCAGACTCGGTCCAGGTAACTCCAACCGGCATCCGGCATGACCGGGAGTTAATGCTAGTCGAAAGCGGCTCGAACGAGTTTTTGACCCAGCGCGAACTGCCCCGGATGGCCCTGGTCCGCCCCTTTATTAAAGAAAATAGCTTGCGGCTGGAAGCGCCCGGCATGCCGGGGCTTGAAATCGAAATGGCCGTGGAAGGGGTTTCGGAGCAGGCCCGGGTCTGGAAAGATACCGTCCGGGTGGTGGACCAGGGCCGGGAAGTCGCCCGCTGGTTTAGCGATTTTCTTAAAAAAGATTGTAAGCTGGTCCGTATGGTGCCCGGCTTCACCCGGCAGGTGAACCAGAATTACGCGCTCAGCCCGGCTGACCGGGTGGGCTTCGCCGACGCTTACCAGTTCCTGATTATTTCGGACGAATCGCTGGCCGACCTTAACCGGCGGCTGGCCGAGCCGCTGCCAATGAACCGTTTCAGGCCAAACATCGTTATCGGCGGCAGCGAGTTACCTTTCGCGGAAGACATGATGCGCCGGTTTAAGCTGGGGGAACTGGTCTTTCAGGCGGTCAAACCATGCGCCCGCTGTCCGATTACCACGACCGACCAGGCTACGGCCCAGGTAGGCAAAGAACCTCTTAAGACCCTGGCAACTTTCCGGCGCGGCCCTAAAGGAACCGTGATGTTCGGGCAAAACCTGATTCACGAGAATACCGGCACCCTGCGGGTCGGGGCCCCGGTGGAAGTGCTGGCGCTAAAGGAAAATTAGTAGCATTTAACCGGTTTGATATAAATACAAAAAGGAGAAGAAAGCCGAAAAATTTCTTCTCCTTTTTGTATTTAATTCCGGTTTGTTCCGGCCCTGGATGTTACTTGAGGCGCTTGACGATATGCCAGCCGTAAGGGCTGGTGCGCTGGTCGTAGTCGGCAATACCAATCCCACCAACCTCCAGCGGGAAGCCGGTGTTACCAAAGGCGGCCACCATCTGATTGCGCGGGTATTCGCCCCGGGCGGGAGCAACCCCTATGTTCGACATGCCGTAAATGCCTGGCGGTGAGTCGTCGGTATACTGTTTCACCAGAGCGTCGAAGTCGCCGCCTTCCTGGGCCTGCTTGAGCAGGTCATAGGCGAGGGTGCGAGCTTCTTCCTTGCTGCGCTTTGCGCCGGTCCCACTGCCCGCAAAAGCGATCAAAATATGTTGTACCTGGATATGCTCCGGTTCGTTGTTAGCCATTAAAAAGGTTCCTTTCTTTGATTAAACCCTTAACTGTTTCCAGCCGCTATTATACTCAGCTTTGGCTATATTGGAAAATAAGCAAGAACTAAACCCCAGTAAACATACCGTTCTATCAATGGACGCAACTCCAACTAATTTGATTTAGACTGAAATCCAGACGTGAAGGCTATAGCCCAGGTCTATTATGACACTAGTATCAAATAGGTACTAACTGATAAGCGATTGACCATACGATGCTGTCCGAAATTATAGCCTACTACGCGCCATGAAATAAACCAATAGTTGAAATTAAATTGTTATTTTCAATTAAATAGTGATATAATTTATTAGACATTCAGCTAACGGCAGTATACTTTTAGTTTCTTGATAAAATAAATATCTTGGTGCAGCAGAATTTTGATTATTGTGGAAGGCTTTTTGAGCTGGAAAGCCACTAAATCAGGGTTGTGTTTTTGACCCTATTGCCCCTAAAAAGGAGAACGCAGATGTTAGGCAAGAGACGCGCTCGCATTGGACTAACGACCCTGATAGTTGCCCTGGTTTTAACGTCGGTAGGTTCCTTTTTCGTTTTTTCAGGCAAATCTTCTGACGTAACGGCCGCTGAGGATTGCCAGAGTTTCCCCGAAACAGGTTTCCAGGTTTGCGGCAGATTCTTGACCTATTGGAAAGCTAATGGCGGCCTGGCCCAACAGGGCTTTCCGATAAGTGACGTGTTTGAAGAGCTGAACCAGCCGCCCCCGGCCGGTGATGGCAAAGTACATAAGGTCCAGTATTTTCAAAGGGCCAGGTTCGAGCAACACCTGGAAAACCAACCGCCTTACGATGTGCTGCTTGGCCTTTTAGGGGCGGAACAGCTTAAGGCCAAGTTCGGTGCCCAGCCCGCCCCGGGAACCCCACTTCTGGTTGTGAACGAAAAGCGCACTCAGGCTAAGATTGATAGTTATGATGCTAAGGCCGGGTTTACCTACTTAATAGTAGACATTACCGTTACCAATACACTTGGTAAACCTCTTGATATAAGTCCTGGATATTTTAAGGTACAGAGCGACCATGGCTTTTCATACGGCTATGCCACTCCTACTTTCCGATTGTCAAAAGAGTTAACATCCACCAAGTTAGCCCCGGGTGAAAGTACCAGGGGTGAGCTTGCCTTTGAAGTGCCGACTAACGAAGTTATCAAGTCTGTTAGGTTCGAAGATTATAACAACAAAATAACCGTCCCTATTTCCTAAACCAGATTTTGAATAAGAGAATTGGTCTGTTTACCAGTTCTCTTATTCACCTAGCCAGTTTATTCAGGTACTTGTTTTTCAACAGTTGAAAACACTAGTAGGAGTGATTATGCTGAAATTCAGAAGCGTAATGTTAGTTTACGTTCTCGTATTGTCTTTACTTGGACTGGTTGCTTGCGGGGAAGCCTCAACAGCAACTCCGCTCCCGACGGCTACCGTCCCGGTAGCTACACCAACTATAGCGCCTACCGCCACTGCCACTCCAATACCGGCAACGGCTACACCAGCACCTACACCAACACTTGTGCCAACCGCTACGCCAATACCACCAACTTCAACACCGAAACCTACAGCTACGCCAATACCAACCCCAACGCCTTTGCCGCCAACTGCGACTCCAAATGTTCAGGCAACCCAGGCCGCCCAGGCTGCTGCTACAGCGGCAGTCCAACAAAAGGCTACAGCTAACGCCCAAGCAACCGTTGCAGCTTTGCCAAAGCCACAAACATTTTCAGGTAATAGCGATAAGGTAATAACCGGTGTCAAATTAACGTCTGGTCCGGCAAGGTTTGTAATGAGCTATTCAGGCTCACGAAACTTTATAGTTCAATTTCTCGACTCAAACGGCGAAACAGTAGCATTAGCAGCAAATACAATTGGAGCATACCAGGGAACTGTATATGTGCCAGTTGCTAGTTCCAATTCCTATGCTATCCAGGTCCAAGCTACAGGGAATTGGAAGATAGATGTTCTTGATAATCTTGTGCTTTCCCAAGAAAATACCGCACCAGGCCCAGTTTATAAAGGTCATGGAGATTCTGCCATATTGATAGCTATCCCTAAAGAAGGTTTAAACATTTTCAAAATGACTCACAATGGCAAAAGAAACTTTATAGTACAAATTATTAGTGCAAAAGATGGTTCAATGGCCGCTTTGTTAGCAAACGTTATTGGGTCTTATAATGGAGAAAAAGCCCAAAGAGCCGAACAAGGTAATTATTTTTTCCAGGTGCAGGCTGATGGAGATTGGACAGTAGAAATAGCTTAACCAAAAGGACAAAAAAAAAGCCTCCGGGCAGTTTACCGGAGGCATTGTGTGCTCGCATTATTTGTGTAGGAGGTATCTATAAAGGAGAATATTAGAGGTCAATGGTAAATTACCTTGCGGTAATCTCCCTTTGAGAGATACTTCCCGGAAGGCTCCGGGCGGTATTTATTTCTCTCATAAGTTAATACGCGCCGCAAAATCAAAAGTTACTGCCCGGTCAGGTTATAGCAGGGGTTCTTATCTTCCTCTAATACTTGAACCTGAAACCGCTATGAAACCGTTTAAAAGCGCCCCTTAGAAACATCCCTCATATGAGAAACCTGCCGCTCAAACTGCCCGGTTGGCAGCTAAAGCCTAAAGTTGTATAATTACTCAGATATATCCACGCTTCGACTATTACCTCTAAGGAGAAGTTTTTTGTTTCGCCAATCTTTGCAAGTTTTAGGACGCTCCCTGTGGGAACTCTGGGACAATATTTTTGTGCTGATCGTAGCCAACCTGATATGGGCGCTGGCCCTGGTCCCGGCAATGGCTTCCCTCAGCTTTATCGGCGGCTGGGTCGGTGTGGGGCTGGGACTGGTGTTCCTGGTAGTACTGAGCGGCCCGGCCACCCTGGGACTATACGAACTGACCCTGAATGCTAACCGGCGCGAGCGGCTGGAACTGAATAACTATATACATAGCGTGCGGAAGAACTACCGGCGCGGCTGGGTGATCGGCCTGATTAACGTTATTTTTATCGTGCTGGCCTTCGTCAACCTGACCTTCTATTCTTCCCTGGCTGCCAATAACAGCCCGCTAGGCATCGCCCTGATCCTGTGGGGTTACATGGCCTTTATCTGGTTCACAATGCAGTTTCATTTGTGGCCGCTAGCCATCAGAATCGAAAAATTCAGTATCTGGGGCGTATTACGTAACGCTTTCCTGGCAACTTTTAAGTATCCCGTACTTAGCCTGGTGTTAGGCACGCTGGTGGGTATCTTTTTCCTGCTTTCCGGCTTGCTCAGTTTCCTGCCGTTAGTGATATTCGGAATTAGCTTTCATGCTCTGGTTAGCAACAAGGCCCTGCAACTGGTGCTGGAAAAAGAACAGGCCCGGATCAGCAATAAACCGGCCGATGAAGCGGACAGCGCCTTTAAGATAACCGAGGCTCCGCTGCCGCCTCCCCCACCCGCGCCCGAAGTTAAACCTTTTACCACCCGCAATGCTCCGCAGGGAGTCCGCAGGCGTGGTAAGATTGAAACTCCGGAAAAACCTCCCTCAAAGTAATGATATTCAACGGGAACCTTAAAGCCTGATGCAGCCAAATCACGACCCATTTGAACCGGAATATTTTCTAAAGCACGCGCCCTACTGGCGGGAAAACTTCTTCTACTTTCCTACAATTGATTCGACCAACCTGGAAGCCCGCAAGCGCCTGCACGGCCCGCAAGGCCCCCGGGAAATGGTCCTGGTGGCCGATAGACAGACGGCAGGCCGGGGCAGGCTTAACCGTGCCTGGGAAGCCCCTTTCGCCTCCGGCCTGCTCTGCACCCTGACCGTCCCCCTGGCCCCACTGCCCCTGGACCGGGCCTACCTGTATACCGCCTCCCTGGCCCTCTCGCTGCTGGAAAGCACCTGGCAGCAAGCCGGGGTTGAAGTGCAGCTAAAATGGCCCAATGACCTTTTGCGGGACGGCCTGAAATGCTGCGGCATCCTGGCCGAAATCGAGCATGGTCTTGGCCGGGACAGGAACGAAAGCTGGCTGGCCCTGGGTTTTGGCCTGAATACCGGCCTGAGCGAGCAAGACTTTGCCGAAGCCGGGCTGACCGGCAAAGCGGCCAATGTTATACCGCCCGGCAGTCCGCCGCTGGACCGTGAAGCCTTCCTGGCCGCGAGCCTGGCCGCCCTGGCTGTTTACCGGGAACAACTGTCCCGCGACCCCGACGAAGTCCGGCTGGCCTGGAGCGCAAAACTTATTACGCTCGGACAGCCAGTAGAAGTCCGCAATATGGGCGGTGAGAAGCAATTGGACGGGCTGGCGGTCGGGGTTGACCCCAATGGCGGGTTGCAGGTGCGCACCGCCGAAGGCCGCCTGCACACAGTCCAGGCCGGTGACGTATCGGTCAGGCCGGCCGGGGGCGGCTACGCCTGATAGTCAAGGAAATAACTATGCCAGAGAAATTTGAGAACATCCAGGCTGTAATATTTGACCTGGGCGATACCCTGATCCAGGGTAACTTTACCGCCGGGGCGATTGACGATATCTGGGAGGAAATCTACCGGCAGCTAATCAACCCGGCCCAGGAAAGCACCGTCCCGGAGTTGGCCCGGCTGCGGGAGGCCTGGAAGGAACATGTCCAGAGCGCGATGGCCCGGACCTGGCGCGAAAAGACCGAGCAAGAAGTTGATTTTTTCCCACTGGTCCAGCAGGCTTTCCGCTCGGCGGGTATAGCCCAGGCCGAAGACCCCGAATTTTTGCGCCAGGTAATCAGCCTGGAACACCGCCTGATTTATGAAAGAGTCGTTAGTGTCGCGCCGGAAGCGATAGCGACCCTGCGTGAATTGCACCGGCGGGGCTACCTGCTGGGCCTGGTCTCCAATTTCTGCAACCTGCCCGAGGTAGCTTATGCGAATATCCGCCAGGTCGGCCTGCTGGAGTTCTTTGACCATACCATTCTTTCCTGTGAGATCGGCTGGCGCAAACCGGCCCTGCTGATTTACCAGGAGATGATCAACCGGCTGGGTGTCCCGGCGGAAGCAATTCTTTTCGTAGGCGACCGCCTGATCGAAGATGTCCAGGGGCCGCAAAAGCTGGGCATGCGGGCGGTCCAGGCCGTCCATTTCCGCCATGAAGAACCCAATCCTCAGATTCACCCCGACGCTGTAATAGACCGTTTAGACCGGGTATTGAGCCTCCTGAGTTAGCTTCTAACTATGCTTTAAGCTTCCTCTAACCCTTTTGTAAGCATTCTCTGGTATATTAAACCAGGCAGTTTATTAAAAACGGGTTTTAAGTAACTTTTAATTTAGATCAAAAGGCTCATGCTAAGTACCAATCTGGCTCTCTTATCCAACCTGGCCGCACCGGTGGCCCAGGTAGCGCCGGTCAACCTGGCCGCAACCTTCCTGGAAGGCGTGCTGTCTTTTGGTTCGCCCTGCGTGCTGCCGCTGGTACCGGGTTACCTCTCTTTCATCAGCGGCGTTTCGGTAGCCCGGGCCGTTGAAGCCCGTGTGGACGACCCGTCGCCCCTGGCATGGACTGATACCAGGCGGGTACTGACCGCGATTACCTTCTTTATTGCCGGTTTTACCACAGTCTTTATCGCCATCTTCGGCCTGACCTATACTATCGCCGACCTGCTGGGGACCGATATTAAACCTTATGTCCAGGCTATCGCCGGGCTGGCGGTCATCGTGATGGGCCTGCACTTCATCGGTCTTTTCAAGCTGAAATTCCTCAACATGGAAAAACGGTTCCATTTCAACAGCACCAATAAGCCGGTAGGCTTGCTGGGAGCTTACCTGGTAGGAGCCGGTTTCGCCGCCGGGTGGTCGCCGTGCATCGGCCCGTTCTTGAGCGCCGCCCTGACCAATGCCCTGGACAGCCAGAGTACCTTGAGCGGTGTCGGCATGATGCTGGTCTACTCGGCCGGGCTAGGCATCCCGTTTCTACTGGCCGGCCTGTTTATGAACCGCCTGTTGGGCTTTATCGCTCGGGTCCGCCGCCACTACCAGATTATTGAAATTGCCAGCGGTGTGCTTTTACTGCTGATCGGGTTCCTGATTATCTCCAACAACATGACCGAAATAACCCGCACACTTGGCCGTTTGCAAGGATAAAACGGGGTTTTGCAAGTATGAAGTACCCTTTGCGCCGCCTCTCTCAAATTTTAACCGCCCTGGTAATCCTGGCCGGGCTGTTGTTGAGCGCCTGTAGTGAAACCCCCAACCCAACCGGCAGTTCGGTTAACCTGGCTACTACCGTAGCATCCTCTGGCGTTGCCAGGCAGGAGAGCCTGGATATCACCCCGGCCAGGGGTCCGGTCAAGATTGTGCCGGGGGCAGTTGCGCCCGACTTCGCCGCCACCGATATCACCGGCCAGGTGGTTAGATTAAGCGAAAACCGGGGCAAAGCGGTCATCATCAATTACTGGTCCATCTACTGTGATTACTGCCGCGAGGAAATGCCCGAACTGGTTAAAACTTACCAGTCTAACCGGGACAAACTTAACATAATCGGTATTGATATAAATGACGAACCGGCCGAAGTCAGAAGTTTCGTCAAAGAGCTAAATATTACCTATCCTATCGTGATTGATAACACCGGCGACCTGGTCTACAAGTACCGGGTGTTGGGCCGCCCCACTTCAATTTTTATCAATAAAGATGGCATAATTACCGGGGTCGTACCTGGCATCGCTACCCCCAAAATCCTGGAAGAACAACTCAGCCGCGTCTTAAAATAAATGGCATAATAAAAACCCCATTTGCCGCGCTTGGAAACGCAATGGGGCCTTGTTTTGTTCACTTGAACGTTTATAACAATATACTACATGCCCTATTATCCAGAATTATGTCAACTTGTCAAGGGTTTTTTAAAATTGTAGGAAAGAAGTCATCTTGACAGTCTTTCCAGCCTGGGCTACCTTGCAATTATGGAACAAAAAGAAGCAGAATTGGACAAAGAACACACCGCGCCGGAAGAAACTCCCGAAGTTCTCCCCACTGGCGCTCTTACCGAACAAGAAGAAGAAGGACAGCCGGACTCAGGGCAAGACCTCTTGCCGCTGGCCTCGGGGGTAGGCCGGAGAGTCAGGCGCCGCCCGGCCGGGTCGCTAGCCAGGATTGACCCTGACTCTACCGGGGTAGAGGAGTCTGACCATGACAGCTCTACCGATTTGCGCCTGGCCGGTTGGGGCCCGGCCGCAAGCACCGGCCTGGCCCGGGGCGGGCTGGCCGCAGTAGTCTTGCTGCTTATCTTTGTGCCGACCGTGATTTTCTTGCTCTACCAGCTTTACGCGGCTACCGAGAGAATTGACGCCATGCGCGATAACCTGGCAACCTTCAGTAACAATAACACCAACGAAAACGCGCAGACTAACGAAACGGCCCTGATTGCCCTGCTGAACAGGCCCAACCTAAAAATCTACCCCATGGTTGTCGAAAACCTGAGTCCCACCGGGCGCATAGTAATTTATACTACCGGCAAAGACCTGGCGTTGACCTACGGCAACCTGGACCCTCTCAGCCCCGGCCAGTTTTACGCAATCTGGCTTTCCAACAAACCGGCCGGTAATCCCGAGGCCGTTTTTACCAGGCTGGGGGCGATTCCAAATGACAACAGCCAGGCCCGCGCGCTGGTAGTGAAACCAGCCAGCTTACCGGCCAACTTCAATCTGGCGAATTACGCGGAGGTCAGCGTAACGCTTGAACCAACCGACCAGGCCGGGAACAAACCGGTAGGGCCGCGCGTGTTCTCGCTGGACCTCACCCCGCTTAAAGGCCAGGGCTAGGCTTAGTCTTTCAGCAGCCCGACCTGATTGCCCACCGGGTTCTTAAACATAGCCTGTTCCGGATTAAGTCTTCCTTCCAAACTCGTTAAATAAAAACGCTTTCAGCCTTATTAAATTTGCACTCCGGGATAGGTCCAGCAGTACAAAGAATTACCTTCCGGGTCCTGAAAAGTGAAGACCTGCAGGGCATTGGGATTGCCCAGAACCGGTGCAGGCCGGAGATTGCGGGCGGCACAAAAAGCGTGGGCCTGCTGAATGTCCGGCGTGGCAAGGTAGGGCCGGGTGTAGCCAGGTCCCCGGTGGGCGCCCTGCGCCAGCCTTTCCAGCCAGAGCGGGTTGCCCTCATTCAGACCCAGCAGTACCGCGCCCTCCTCCCGCAAGTCCTGGAGTACGGTCATACCGGCAAACTCCTGGTACCAGGTTACCGCAGCGTCTAAATCCCGTACCCCGGTACGAGCGGCGGCATAACCGGCGAAACGTTCATTGGGAAAGTCGGCCAGCAATTCGGGCCGGGCGGCCGCCTCTAAACAGGTGCCGTCAAGGTCATAAAAAGTAAAATAGCCCCGGCCGCCCGGCCCGGTAACAATCGGGTTCACCCGCACGCCCCCGGCTGCAAGCACGGCCCAGGTCGCGCCCAGGTCCGGGACTGCCAGGCTCAACCGGACATTGCTGTCACGCACCAGGTTTCCAGTATTGCCCCACAAGTTGACCTCCGTACCGCCCGCGACCGAAACCAGCACCAGGGCGTGGCGTTTGGAAAATTGCAATAAAGACTGCCCTTCCTCCGGGCTATCCCAGGCCAGGGTTAAACCCAGGTGGCGGCAGTACCACGCAGCGGCGGCTTGCCGGTCACTGCTCACTCCGATATGCCCACCTTCAAACCGCAAAAAACACGGCATCAGAATCCCCTTCCTGGAATCTTTCTCTAGCCTGGGTTACTATCTTTACCGTTGGATACTAAAAGGTTACTGCCTGGTTAAAGAAATTATGTTCTTATAATAAAAGGCGAGCCTTAAATTGGCAAATTAGGCTGCTTTGGGTCAGCAATTTGTCGGGTGGCCCTTTTTATGGTTAAATAGTTGCTTGTGAACTGTCTAATAAACCTAAAACCAAACTGAGAAAAAATGAACCAGGCTCTAAAAATCGCTTATCTTGGCCCTTCGGCTACCTACAGCCACGAAGCCGCTATCAAACAATTCGGACCGGACGCTGAATTTCTACCTATGCGGTCTATCCCGGACGTCTTTTTCGCCACAGCGCGTGGTGAGGTGGACTACGGTATTGTACCGGTCGAAAATTCCCTCGAAGGCTCGGTAACCTATACCCTTGACATGTTCGCCCGGCCTGACCCGGAACTGGCAAACCTGACTATTTCGGCCGAATTATATCTGCCTATCATTACCAATCTACTGGTAGGGCCAAACGGGCCGCAGAACCTGGCCGATATTCAATTGGTCTACTCGCACCCGCAGCCGCTGGCCCAATCGCGCGGCTGGCTGCTGAATAACCTGCCGCACGTAGAATTTCAGGAAGTCAGCAGCACCGCAAGGGCGGCCGAAATGGCCCTGGAAAATCCCCGCGCTGCCGCAATTTCCAACCGCCAGACCGCCGAGCAGTACGGCTTGCGGATTATGGCCCCGGGTATCCAGGATGCCGACTTTAACCAGACCCGCTTTTTGATAATCGGTTTCCAGCCCTATGAGGCGGTTGCCGGTCAGAACGGCCGGGCCACTACCGCTATTATGCTTTCGATCAAAGACCGGGTCGGGGCGCTCCACGCAATTACCTCGATTTTCATGAAGTACGGACTGAACATGAACCGGATTGAGAGCCGACCCAGCAAGCAAAAAGCCTGGGACTACTTCTTCTTCATTGATTTTAACGGCTATCCTTCCCAGCCGAATGTCGCTGAAGCTTTACAGGAACTCAACAATGAGACAAGCTGGGTTAAAGTCCTGGGAAGCTGGTTGCGGGAAATCTAAGGCTGGAAGTTGCGAGAGATCTAAAATAGCCCTTTCCCAGGAGTAAGTCCGGGGACAAGGGCTATAAAGTTTTAAAGGCTTGCCGGTTATTTTACGGCGGGGTTTTGTTGGGCCAGCACTTCGGCGGCCGTAAGCATGCGCAGGCCGGAAAGCTCTTCCAGTTCAGCCAGGTAGTCGGTCTGAATCTGTACCGCCACCACATTCGAAACCTCGCCGTTGAGCGGGCTGCGGCTGCCGTAAGGGCGGTCTTTCATCAACTTGTTTGGGCCAATTGGGTCCATATAACGGTTCTGAGGGTAGGTGGTCAGCCCGGCCCGGTTGCCGTAAATCCGGCGGATTTCGTGGTCGTAAGCGCCACCGTCGGCCAGGAAATCTTCCAGGGTTTTGGCCGTTTCTTCTTCCCAGTCCCGGCTTTGACCGCCCGGAATATGGACTGTCAACAGGATATCACCCTTCCGGAGACATTCGGCATAGTAAAAGCCGTCATCTTCGGTAATATCTGACCCAAAAGTAGCCTCTTTAAAGAGAATGACCGGGGCTTGCTCCAGAGTATTATCATAATCCACCGCCGCGGGCAGTCCCTTCAGGCGAGAATAGGTCATTTTTACCAGTTCCGGGTCATACTCATTAGCCACCAGGTCTTCGAGCGTTTGTAGCGCCTGATTATATTTGTGATAGAACCCTATTACGGTCATCGCCATAATTGCTATAACTCCTATGTTAAGTGCACTGGTCCAGGTATTATTTGCTTTTGTAGTGGTATAAGTAGTCTGCGTTTTACCTTTTAATTGTAGCATAGTTTTTTCGGTAATGAACAGCATTTTTATAATATTCTATAAATCTTTGAACCCGGACCCACCACAAAAGTTGGACTAACCGGAAGGATATGCTATAATTTTTCAAGATTGCACAAGAGTTCACAATCAAAATACACCCGTATCCGGTTGCCGGAAAAATAATCAGAAACCGGATTTTGTTGTTTTTAATAATTGATAGTACAGGGTATGTCTTAAACCTGTGGCTGCTATGTAGGAGCATAACCCGTGGAACAGACTATTGGCACTGCTGATCGCCCGTTAAGAGTGGCGATTATCGGGGCAGGACCGGCCGCATTTTACGCCGTGGAAGCCCTTTTCAAACAACCTGGCCTGGTTTGCCAGGTCGATATGCTCAACCGCTTTCCTACGCCTTATGGGCTGGTCCGCGAAGGCGTTGCCCCTGATCACGAGTCAATCAAGGCCGTAACCAGGGTTTATGATAAAACCGCGACCAATCCGAACTTTCGCTATTTCGGCAATGTCACCTTCGGTAAGGATGTCACCCTGGAAGAATTGCTGCCGCTCTACGACCAAATCATTTACGGGGTAGGCGCGCAGTCTGACCGCCGGATGGGTATCCCCGGTGAAGACCTGGAAGGCAGCTTTGCGGCGACCGTTTTCGTCGGCTGGTACAACGGCCATCCGGACTACCGCGACATGAATTTTGACCTTTCCTGCGAGCGCGTCGCCGTAGTCGGTAACGGTAACGTGGCTATGGACGTGGCCCGTATCCTGGTGGCCGACCCGGAAGCGCTGGCCTCGACCGATATTGCCGACCACGCCCTGGAACAACTGCGCCAGAGCAAAGTAAAAGAAGTTTACTTGCTGGGACGGCGCGGCCCTGTCCAGGCCTCGTTTACCAATCCTGAACTCAAAGAATTCGGGGAACTGGAAGGCGTAGATGTGGTTGTAGACCCCAAAGACCTGGAACTGGACGCGGCAAGCGAGGAAAACCTGGCAACCGATAAGAACGCCACCAAAAACATACTGACCCTGCGCCGCTACCTGGAAAATACCGAATACACCAGACCGCGCCGCGTGGTCTTCAAGTTCCTGACCTCACCGGTGGAAATTACCGGGAATGACGGCCGGGTTTCGGGCCTCAAGATCGAGAAAAACCGGCTGGAAGTTGGCAACGACGGCACCTTGCGGGCTATTGGTACCGGCCAGACCGAAACGCTGGAAGTGGGATTGGTCTTCCGGTCGGTCGGATATCGGGGCGTGCCTTTGAACGGGGTACCTTTTGACGAAAAAACCGGCACCATTCCTAACGTCGCCGGTCGAGTAATAAACCTGGCAACCGGTGAGACCCAGTCCGGCCAGTATGTGGTCGGTTGGGCCAAACGCGGCCCGTCCGGCATTATCGGTACCAACAAGCCCGACTCGCTGTCCACCGTCCAATCAATGGTGGCCGACCTGCCGGAACTGAAGGGTATCGCGGACGAGAAGCGCGACCCGGCCCTGGCAGAGCAGTTGCTCAAAGAAAAGGGCCTGGAGTACGTTACCTTTCAGGACTGGCTAGCCCTCAACGAACACGAAGTCTCGCAGGGTAAAGCCCAGAACCGCCCGCGCATAAAAAGCACCCGGGTGGCAGAAATGCTGGACGTTATCCGGCAAGCGGCAACCTCACGGACTTAATTCAGAAAGCGGGCGGGCAAAGTTTTCGGGCTTTGCCCGCCCCTTTTGGTTTTTAGATTATTTAAGGACAGGAGTTGGTATGGAACGCCGGAATTTTTCGACCAATACGCCCTGGGAACCGCTGGTCGGCTACTCGCGGGCGGTGCGCAAAGGCCCGTTTGTGTTCGTTTCCGGCTGCACCGCGACCGGCCCGGCTGGCGAACTGGTCGGGGAAGGGGACGCCTACGCCCAGGCCCGCCAGGCTATCGAGAATATCGAGCGGGCGCTCCACCAGGCCGGGGCAACCCTTAAAGATGTCGTCCGGACCCGCATGTTTGTTACCAACATTGCCGATTGGGAAGCGGTTGGCCGGGCGCACGGCGAATTCTTCAGCGAAATTCGCCCGGCCACGACAATGGTGGAAATCAGCCGCCTTATCTCGCCCGGCCAACTGGTGGAGATAGAGGCCGATGCCCTGCTGGATAGCTAATTCTGACGCCGGGCTGGCCTGGAGAAGCGGTTAGCCGGTTCCCGGACTAATTCCAGGGTCACCGCGCTTTATCGAGCGCAGGCGAAAATTAACCGAAATAAAAAGCACCTGTCGAAATACCGGGTGCTTTTTTATTCTTCAAGAGAACTTTTCAATAAGGCCAGGCTAGTCAATAAGCAGGCCGGTAGTAAGAAGAAACGGCCCTGGGCCACGCTAAATTATCTCAGCAAGCTGTTTAGCGGCTTCACGGCCCTGCAACACGCAGGCGGGGATACCGACGCCCTCATAAGGCGACCCGGCCAGGCGCAGCCAGGCTGGGCTTTGCTGCCGCAACCGGGCCAGCAGCGACAGGTGGCCGACCTCGTACTGTTGATTGGCGTTACGCCAGCGGAAAATCCGGCTGATGACCGGCTCCGCCTTAATGTTCATGACCTGGCGCAACTCGGCCTTCGCCAGGGCCAATAATTGTTCGTCGGACAAATTGACATCGGCCTCGTGGCGGTGCCCGCCAAAAAAGACCCGCAGCAAGGCGTAACCGGCCGGGGCGCGGCCCGGTAGTTTGGTGCTGCTCCAGGTGGAAGCCAGCAAATGAGTTGGCTCGTTAGCCGCTACCACAAAGCCAAAACCGTCCAGCGGGCCGGGCAAATCTTCCTCGCGGTAGCCAAACGAAACCGTCGCTGAACTTATGGTCCGTATCCCGGAGAGGGTCTGGGCCAGTTCAGCCGAAACCCCCGGTAAAAGCCGGGCGGCCTGGGCGGTAGGCGTGGTTACGATTACCCCGGCCGCTTCGATTTTCTCACCGGAAGCCAGGTAAACCGTTGTATCCGCCCCAATCTTTTCAACCGGGCTGTTCAGCCGGATGTGCGCGTCAAGGCGGGCCTGCAAGGTTTCTATAAGCTCGTAGACACCGTTTTGCAGTGATACAAAGGCGGTGCGCGGCTGGCCGGGAAGGAGCGGCGCGGGGCTGGTTTCGGCCTGGCGCATGGCGGTGGTCAGGCTGCCGTGAGAATGTTCCATTTCCAGGTAATGCGGGAAAGTCGCTTCCATACTGAGGGTTTCGGGGTCGGCGGTATGAATCCCGGCCAGGAGCGGTTCGCCCAGCACTTCCAGGGCTTCCTCGCCAAAGCGGCGGCGGACAAAAGAGGCCAGGCTTTCATCGCCCCCGGTGGTCCCGTCCGGGATGGCGGTTTCGGCCAGCATGCGCTGCTTGCCTTCCTCAGAAAAAAGGGAGGACTCCAGCAATCCGGCCGGGTCAACCGGGACCATCAGGCGCATGCCGCGCGGCATCAGGTGGAGCTTCCCGCCGCGCAGGACAAAGACATTGCGCTGCTTATCGTTGGTACCCACCAGGCGGTCGCCCAGGCCGAGTTCCCGGCACAACTGCCAGGCCCACGGCTTGACCGTCAGGAAAGAGTCGGCCGCCCCTTCAATGATAAAGCCCTCGCTGCGGTCGGTCCTGATCTTGCCGCCCAGACGGTCGCTGGCTTCGAGTAAAAGAAACGGGACTCCTTGCTGCTGCAAATCCCAGGCAGCAGCCAGCCCCGTAATGCCGCCCCCGACAATAACCACCGGTTTCATAATAGTTCTTGCCTTATTGTATTTGCCATTTAACGCTGTGTTCCCGGACCTGGTCGGCCAGAGTTTCAATAAACAAGGGGTCCAGGTTCAGCGCCGGGGGCCGTTCCAACCGCAAGCCCAGCTCTTTCGCCAGGGACTGGGCCTTGATATCAATATCGTAAAGCATTTCAACGTGGTCGCTCACGAAGCCGACCGGCACGCTGACCACATTTTTAATACCGCGACCGGCCAAACCCTGCAGGGTTTCTTCCAGCGGGGGGCCAAGCCAGGGTTCCGCGCTGCGGCCAGCGCTCTGGAAGCTCCAGGTCCACTGGTCGGGACTCAGCCCGGCGGCGGCGGCAACCAGGTTAGCTGTTTCTAAAAGCTGCTCTTTATACGGGTCGCCCATTTTTATAATCCGGACCGGCAGGCTGTGGGCGCTCAAAACGACATGGGCCTGGGCCTGTTCTTCCCGAGGAAACCGCTCGATACCTTCGCGGACCCGGTTTGCCAGGGCCTGAATATATTTAGGAGCGGTATTGTAACTGTTCACGAAATCAAACTCGATTGTGCCGCCGTACATCGCCAGTCCGGCCATAACCTTTTGCTGGTACTTGGCAATGCTAAAGCTACTGTAATGTGGGGCCAGCACCAGTCCGACCGCCTGCCGGATACCCTCGTCAATCATGGTGTGGACGGTATCTTCAATCCAGGGCGACCAGTGGCGCATGCCCAGGTAAACCTTGTAGCGGGGCCGGACGGCCTCGCCGTTCAAGAGGTTTTCCAGGGCCGCGCCTTGCTGCCGGGAGATTTCCAGCAGGGGCGATTTCCCGCCAATCTGGCGGTAGTTGTTGGTCATTTCGGCCAGGACAGCCTGGGTGGTCGGGCGGCCGCTGCGAATATCGGCCAGGTAGCCGGGCAGTTCGTCCAGGCTGGCCGGGCCACCGTAGGCCATCAACAAAATTCCAATAGGCGGGTTTGCTGCTTCGAGGCTCATAGGCTTACCTGCTCCAACCGGGCCGTCTTTTCGTGGACATATTCGGCCAGCCGCCGGACCGTATCCAGCGGGGTACCGGGCAAAATACCATGTCCCAGGTTGAAGATGTGGCCGGGACGACCGGCGGCCTGCGACAGGATTTCATCGGTCTGGGCCTGGACTTCGCGCCAGGGTGCGAAAAGCAGCAGGGGGTCCAGGTTGCCCTGGATGGCACGGTCGGGGCCGATAGTCTGCCAGGCCGTATCCAGGCGGATACGCCAGTCCACGCTCACTACATCACTTTCCAATGCGGCAATCTGGTCCAGGAAGGTGCCGGTGCCGGTGCTGAAGTAAATCACCGGGACGCCGCTCTTTTTAGCGTTCTCGATCAGCTGCCGGGTGTAAGGCGCGACATAATGGGCGTAATCGTACGGGCTGAGCGCCCCGGCCCACGAGTCAAAGATTTGCAAAGCCGAGGCCCCGGCTTCGACCTGGCGGGCCAGCAAATCAGAAAGGACCGTGACCAGTTTGTCCATCAGGCGCTTCCAGGCGGCCGGTTCGGCGTACATCATGCCTTTGGTGCGTTCGTAATTCTTGGAACCGCCGCCTTCAATAGCATAACTCGCCAGGGTAAACGGCGCGCCGCAGAACCCGATTAACGGTATATTACGCGGTGTTAGTTCAGCCGAGGTCAGGCGAATGGCTTCCAGGGCGAAGGGCAAAGCTTCGGCGGCGGAAGGCACTCCCAGCATATCAACGTCACGGGTAGAACGCAGGGGATTTTCGATGTGAGGGCCTTCCCCCTTGATGAAATCCAGGTTGATACCCATTCCGATAAGCGGTGTCAGAATATCGGCAAAAATAATAGCCGCGTCTAACTGAAAAGCATTAATCGGTTGCAAGGTGATTTGCTGGCTGACTTCCGGGTTGCGGATAGCCTCCAGCATAGACATTTTTCCCCGGATTTCGCGATATTCCGGCATATAACGTCCGGCCTGGCGCATGAACCAGACGGGAGTAGCATCCACCGGCTCACGGCGGCAAGCCTTTAAAAATCGAGACTGGCTTAACATTAACTAAATCAACCTTCCTGCGTAGGTATTTCCAAAGACCATTACTCAAGAGAGAGTATACCAGCCTAAAACTCCTTTTCACAACCTGCTAAGTGAGGATTTAGTAAAATTTGAGGGTTTTGTAGGACACCGTATGAGCCGCTGCATTTCAGGAATTTTTGAATAGTATCCAGCCTAACGGCGGGAGAAAGCTTCAATTTTCTCAAATAAATCTCCGAAGATCGCGTCGCGGTCCACCGTTAAAAGCTCGCGAATGAAATGCCGCTGCGGGTTATGGCTCCAGCTCTTTTCGGTGGTCAGGATTGGGCTGTGAATCAGGGTACTGCTGGCCCAGGCCGGGTTTATCAGCCAGCCAGGCGGCCCGATGTCCCAGATTTCTTTGGAGCGGGCATAGTGGTCCGGGTAATAGTCTGAAAAAATCTGGAACAGGTAGTCACCAATATCGCCCCGGCCCTTTACGAACAGGGCTAGTTCAGCCTGAGTCGTCCGTAAATGCTCGGTTACATTGATACACGGCACATGGACCAGGGCCACGCCGGAGTCGAACATCAGTTGGGAGGACAGCATATCCTGGTAGACATTGTATTCAGCCGCCGGGTGCCAGTAATGGGGGTTGCCGCCCAGCCAGACTACCACTATTTTGTCGATAATATCCGGGGCCGCCAGGATGGCCGAAGCAATATTGGTTATCGCGCCAATCGCGACCACGTAAAGGGGAGTGTCGCGTTCCTGCCTGGCACGCGCAATCAGGTCCGTAACCGCCGGGCTCTGGACCGGCCGGTCAGGTGCGGAAAGCCAGGCGGTCGAGCCTTTAAATACAAAGCCTTCCGGCGAGCGGCCCAGGTGCTTGAGCAGCCGCAGGATTTCCTCGTAACTCTTTTGCATGCCCTCGCCGGGCCCGCCAGGCGCTTTATGGCCTGCAAAGGGCGCGGCATAGATCGCTTCTACCTCGAATTTTTCTGGTGAAAGTAAGACATAAACCACCGCAAACTGGTCGTCAATTTCGTTGTAGGTATCGGTATCCAGGACCATCCGGATTTTGCCCGCAGGCGGTTCCAGCAAAGCCAGCCTCTGGGCCTCATTTAACTTTGAAATTAGCATTTTTCCTTACTTCCTTTCCTTGGTGCTGTTCGAGGACCGGGGTAACCTTACCCGCCGGTCCTATATTATAACAAGTCCGGTTATTAACCGGCCCGCGCACCGCAAACAAATAAAAATAAGCTCCGCCTTTTCAAGAAGAGCTTACCGGGTTTGGAAATATTAAAATAGCCAGGGCCAGGAACAACAGGCTGGCCGCTATTCCGGGGCCGCCGCGAGGGGCCTGAAAACCCCGGAGCAGGCAGCGAGATTAGCCCTTTAAGATTTTGAGGGCTTCTTCGACATGCTTGGTAGCGGCGAACTGGGAGTTGAACACGTGGCGGACGACACCTTCTTTATCAATGACGTAGGTAACTCGCCCCGGCAGCAGCCCTAAAGTGGACGAAACGCCATACAGCTTGCGGACCTTGCCGCCCGTATCGCTCAATAAAACAAAAGGAAGCTTGTACCTGGCAGCAAAACCCTCGTGGGAGTCGGCCGAGTCGGAACTGATGCCAACTACTTCGGCCCCGGCATCCTTGAAAACTTCGTAACTGTCCCGGAAAGCGCAGGCTTCGGCGGTACAGCCGGGGGTGTTATCTTTGGGATAAAAATAAAGGACGACCGCTTTCCGGCCCTTAAACTCACCCAGACTGACCGGCTGGCCCTTTTGGTCCGGCAGCGTAAAATCGGGAGCCTGGGCACCTACTTCAACTTTTTTCTTATTGCTGTTTTCTACGGTTGACATAAATCGTTCCTTTCGCTAATGCGCTAATTCCGGGCCCGGATGTTTCTGATTAGTTTTTAAAGTTTGCCATAATTCCAAACGGCAACTAAATATATTGTGTACAATACAATATCACATAATTTAATTATAATCAATTTAACTTTGTAAAATAATATGGTTCAATTGAGAAATATATGGTATATTTACATCAAGGATTAAAAAAAATATGTCGGGTTAAAAGGCAAAATGTTAACAGAAAAAGAATTGGAATTGGTCCGGCAGGAAGGCTTAAAAGTTGATAACTTGTTGTGTTTTGCCCTTTATGCCGCCTCCCGCACTGCCGTAGATGCTTACCGGCCGCTTTTGGGTAAGATAGGCATTACCTATCCCCAGTACCTTGTAATGCTCCTGTTATGGGAGCAAGAACCGCGCACGATTAAAGAAATCGGCACCGCCCTCTACCTGGACTCCGGCACGCTCTCACCGTTACTGAAACGGCTGGAGAAAAAAGGGTTAATTAACCGCCAGCGGGACAGCCAGGACGAACGGCTGGTGAACATTTCACTGACCGGCGAGGGCCACGCCCTTAAAGAACAGGTCAGGGATTTGCCGGAAACTTTGTTTTGCCAGATTGGCTGGCCCCTGGAAGATTTTGGCTCGCTGGTCAAACGCTTGCACGACTTAACCGGGCGTATTTATGCGGCCCAAACGGGCGGTTAAAGCCAGCGGCGGCAGCGCCCATTCCAGGAAAAAGCGGCCCGGCGAGTATAAAACTTACCGGGCCGTTCTTTTAATTCAGGCTGGTAATTAAGCCGTAACAACTATCTTGCCCTTCATGAACGGGTGAGGTTCGCAGTGGTAGGCGTAAGTCCCGGCTTTGTCGAAAGTGTACTCAAAAGTTTTGCCCTGGTCGAACAAAGGAGACTTTAGAGGGCCGCCGCTTTCATCACTGGTAACTGTATGGGCCGAACTGTCTTTATTGGTCCAGATTACTTTAGTACCGACCGGAATAGTGATAGTTTCAGGCGCATACTTAAAGTCCGCGATATTTATTTCGATTACTTTAGCGGAAGCTGCCGCCGCTGTTGTAGTGGCCGGGGCAGCGGTGGTCATGGCCGCCATTGTAGCCGCCGCGGTGGTCGTTGTCGTGGCCGGGGTCGTCATTGCCGCCATAGTCATCGCGGCACTGGTGGTCATCGCGGTCGTCATAGCGCTCATTGAAGTGCCGGGAGACATTACCATTGCGGCAGTTGTAGGCGCGGCGGCGGGAGCCGGAACAGTTGTGGCGGTATTATCGCCACAGGCCGCCAGCAACAGTGATAAAAGCAGCACTAATCCTAGAAAATTATACTTTTTACCGGGCTTCATTTTCGTTCCTTCCATCGTTCGTTGAGCCTTGAACGGGATGCCTGAACTCGTAATACCCTGATAGTTAATTCAGGTTCCTGGCCCAAACGTTATTTTTTATGATGATTCCTTAACATTCCCATAGGGCGTCCAACGTTTTGTTAAAGCGTTACGTTACCGGTTTCCAATTAAAAAGCCAGTCTTGTGCTGGCTTTTGCTATTTCGAACAGAAGAAAAGAGAAAAGGCAGCGGGAAAGCTTTAAAACTTCTTCCCCGCTAAAACAGTCTTACTCTTCCCGGGTGCTATCCTGGGAAGTCAGGGCGGCCAGGCGGCGGCGAGAAACCGCAAAAGCGGTACCGGCCACAGCCGCAGCCAGGCCCAGGATACCAGCGCCGGTCAGGTCCGGTCCCTGGTTGGAAGCGCTGCCGCCAACACCGGTCGCAGGAGCACCGGCAGGCGTAGTGGTGGTAGTTCCGCCACCCTGTCCGGCCGGGGCGGCGCCCAGCAGGGAGTTAGCGGTCGCCTGGACCTCATCGAAAGGCGTACCAACTACGAAGGCGGTCGGAATGGGGTCCATCTTCAGGGCCGAGCTAAGAATAGCCACGTGAGTCGCTTCCACGCCGACAATACTGGCGGCGGCCGAGGCCAGGTCGCGGTTCATGAATTTACCGGAGGAGGTGTAATAAGCACCAACGGCGGCCGATTCCAGGGCCAGGGCGAACTTCAGGATATCTTCCTGGGTCTTGAAAGCCGGGAAGTTAATCCTGGTCGGGACTGCCGGGACGCTACCCTTGACGCTCTCAATGGCGGCCTTTAGGGCATTGGCATGGTCCTGGTGCTGACCGGCGAACTTGGTGCCAACAGCCACGACATCAGGGGTCAGAAGGCCGCTACCAGCGCCCAGTTTGTAAGCGGCTACCGCCACATTTTCCAGGGTATAGGCGAACTGCAAAGTCTGTAAATCGCTGCTGGCAGTCTGGGCGGCGGCTACTCCGAAGGAAAGCCCTTCGCCGACAATACCCAGGGCCATAATACCGCCGCCGACCATACCGGCTCTTTTGAGGAACTTGCGGCGAGAATGCGTGTTCGTTAAGCCTTTATAAGCTAATTCATCAAGTGACATTATCCATCTCCTTATCGTATCCGTAACTACAAAACTCTAAGTATTTCTCAGGCCGCCACTACTTGAAGGGCAGGAAACTAACCGGCGAGGGATCCATTTTCAGGGCGCTGCGCAAGATCGCAACGTGCTGGGCTTCATCATTCTGGATGCTGATAACGGCCAGGACTAGCGAGTTATCGGCCAGTTGTTTGACCGCGCCAAAGTAAGTGTTAGTGGCTAATTGTTCCAGTTCAAGGGCGTATTTCAGAATGTCTTCGGCCGTTTTGAAAGCCGGGAAGTCATACTTGTCGAGTTTCTTGGGAGCCGTGCCGCCCATTTTAGTCAGGACCGCCACTTCGGCCTTTTCGTGCTCGGCGTGCTGGCCCGCAATCTTGGTAGCGACCGCAACCGTAGCGGCATCGAGCAAACCACTGGCGGCACCGGCGGCATACGCAGCCTGGGCTTTTTGCTCAAGCGCAATTGCTGCCATAAGAATGTCCATATCCGCCTGGGTCGGGGCGGCCACTATATCGTAGATGCTACTGGTAGCCATGAATGTTTCCTCCTGATTCTTTTAATTAACTATTTCCACGCAGCTCTAAAAAACGTGTTAAACACCTATGTATAATTATTGTCTAAGGTATTTACAATTGTTTTTGAACTACGCTTACTGTTGGTTTACGTACTCAGGCTGAAATTGGATTAATCCGATAATAATCACTTTCAGCAAGGGGTAAAGTTGCTTCATCCCACGCGAATTGCTCGCCGCTGATGTAAGGCCGGTTATACCAGACAGCACCGGGAACCGGGAAAAGAGCCGAAACCTGGGCGTTAAGGGCCGCCAACCAGCTCTCCGCAAGCCGGTCCAGGTATCCGGTAAGGTAGGCCAGCCAATCAACCTGCTCGGCACCGCGCAGCAACCAGACCCAGTTACCACTATTGGTGTGAGGACTGAGGTCTAGTAATTCCTGGTAGCGTTCGGCCGTTAAATTAAACCGGTAGTTTTCCAACCAGGTTAAAATATGGCCGGTGCGCGCCTGGCCGGTAATCGGACTATCCTGGCCGGGTATTTCAGCCAGGGAATGGTCCCGGTGCCTGGTCAATCCGGAAAGAGCAGGAAATAACCCGCCCGCCGCGACAAACGCCTGGCAGGCCGGGCAGTAATAAAGTTCAAACAGCTGAGGGTCGGCCGGGTTAGCCCGAATTTGCAGTATTAGTTCTTGCCTGTTAATTCTAATGGTCAACCTGGCTGCCTCCTTTCCATAATGTTGCTGCGCTTTCCTTTTTACTGTTACAGAGACTAATACGTGAGGTTCCGGAAATCAGATTAATGCTCAAGAAAATTGATTTAAAATAAAATAGCCGGGCTACCCGGCCCGGCCCCGGCCGGTTTCTTTACCTTTATCTAATTTTTGATTAACTTTGTCTTCACCGGTTACACTTATAATTCGTATAATAGCTGAAAAATATTTCTTGTCTTTTAATTTCAGAATAAGCCGTTCAAAGGGTTGCTTCTATTTCGTAGGACCGCACAAAGAGGTGCAGTACCACCAGGATTATTTGAGGGCAGGAGAAGTAGATTGAGCCAAAGAGTAAAGAAAGAAAAATTGAATAAATCTTCTTTAGAAGAGCCGGAAACAGCCACCCCGGCAGACTTTACCGGGGATGAAGATGATTCAACCGAGGGCAACCCGGTTGTCTTTAGCGCCGGAAAACGGCGCAACGCCTGGCAGCTTTTTACCTCTCATGGTCTGGTCCTGATTTCGATCTTAAACAATCCCGGCCGGACTATTCGCGAAATCGGCCTGGAACTAAACCTGACCGACCGGGCAGTCGCGCTGGCGATTGCCGACCTGGTAGAAGACGGCTACCTGGTGCGAGAGCGGATAGGGCGGCGCACTTTCTACCACGTCAACGAGGACCACCCCTTGCGCTACCCGGTCAGCCCTTACGGCCTGGAAGAAAAACCGCATCTAACCGTCCAGGCCCTGCGCGCGGAAAACCTGGCGACCCATGCTTCAAAACCGGCTAAACGTCCGGAATAACCGGGCGGACCACCAGTGGTTTTAACTTGCGGCGTCAAACAAGGCAACTTACTTTTTAGGTGAGTTGCCTTGTTTTAATTAAGCCCGCTAGATTGCGAAAACCGGGTTTAGCTTTAACTTTTTCTACCGGAAGGCCGCAAGCCCAGGACGAAGTTCAAGGGCAAGACAAAGAGAATACCCTTATTTTCTTCATAAAGGTCGCCGGTAATTTTCTCGGTCGCATCAATAATGCGGTCCACGGTAGGACCGTCCTCAACAATCGAAAAGATTAGTTTCTGGGCCACCGGGCTATCCCGCAAAATATTCGCCAGGGAAGGAAAAAGCGGCACATCGTCACCCTGGAGGGCTTCTTTAATCTGGCGCCTCCCGGCGCAGTCCAGTACGGTAGCCCCGCTGGCGCCCGCTTCCTCCCAATCGTCAATTACCTGTTCCAGCAAATTAATATCGTTCAGGACCAGCACTACTAACAGGGGCCTGTTTTGCTGACTCATCTTGGTTCACTTCCTTTTTCGGCCGGTTTTACAATTCTTTCCGGGCTGGCTTCAGGCCTTTTGTCTTGCCTGGTGTAAACAAAATCTACATCCGGTTGGTAGCGGTTGGTAGCCATTGCCACCGTGTAGCGCCGTCCTGAAACATCTTTAAGCTGGCCCTGGGGAGGTTCGACCGCAGCCGCAGCCGCAGCCTCGGCCTTTTTAACGTTTCTATAGACCAGTTTCAGGATAGGCGGTGTTAAAAGGGTCGTTACGAGGACCATTAGCACCATTACGCCGTAGATATTCTGGCTGATTAAACCCTGGGTCAGGCCAACCGAGGCCACAATCAGGCCGACTTCGCCGCGACTGATCATGCCCAGGCCCAGCCGCAAACTGAGCGTGTTATCGAAGCCGCCCAACCGGGCGCCCAGGCTGCAGCCGATTATTTTACCCAGGACCGCCCCCACAATTATTATGGCGGCAAAAAACAGGTCCGAGGGTGCCAGCAGGGCCAGGTTGGCGGCCAGCCCAATACTGACGAAAAAGATTGGTACAAAGAACCCGTAAGTCAGGGTGTGAAACTTTTCTTCTAATTCGTGCTTGAGCGGGGTCTGAGAAAGAGCTACGCCAACGACAAAGGCCCCGGTAATCAGGGCTACACCGCCCAGGTATTCGGCCGACCAGGAGTAAACCAGGATGATTACAACCGTAATAGCGGTCAGACCTTCGCTGATAGGCAGTTTTTGAGCCTGCCGCATTACCCAGGGCAAGACTTTCCAGCCTACTAAACCGGCGACCAGGAAATAAAGCAGCATCTTACCCAGCACAAAGACAATGTCCAGCAAGCCGCCGCCTTCGGCGGTCAGGGCGATAAACAGCGACAGCACAATAATTACCAGCACATCATCAATAACCGCTGCCGCCAGCAGGGCGATACCTTCTTTACGTTTGAGGACACCCAGTTCCAACATGGTCTGGGCGGAAATTGAAACGCTGGTCGCGGTCAGGATAATACCGATAAATAAAGCCTGTAGCGGCGCAAAACCAAAAGGCAGCGAACTACCGGCCCCTATAATGAGCGGGACAATTACGCCCAGCACTCCCGCCAGGACCGCTACCTTACCGACCCGGCCAATCGCTTTCAGGTCCGTTTCAAGACCGGCCATAAACATCAGGAGGATTACGCCCACTTCGGCCAGGTGCCGGAAACCTTCCAGCAGGTGTGTATCGGATACAAAAGGTAGGCCAAACAGGTTAAGCAAGGTCGGCCCCAGGATGACTCCGGCTAACAGCTCGCCCAGTACGGCAGGCATACCAAGTTTTACACTTATAAATCCTGAAGCTTTCGCCGCCAGGATGATAATTGCCAGGATGATAACAAATTGAAGAATGGAGGACATCTGGCCGCCTTCGGCGGCGGCGGCGGCATTTACCAGGGGCCTGTAATCCAGGTTGAATGAGCTAAACATCACATTTTTTTCGTCCACAAAATTGTTCGTTTCCATTGTAAAAGTTTCGCATGTAAAAGTTTCGTATAGTTATTTTACTTCACATGTGCAAATGCTATACCACGAAGTAATACCTGAAATTGATTTCAGGTATTAATCTTACAAAAAATAAGTGAAGGTGTAATGAATAAAAGATTAATGCCGGGTTAAAAAGATTTACAAAGCAATCTGAATGAAATTTGCCCCGGGGCCTGCACCTATGAGATGATACCGGGTGTGAGTGTCGAGAATAAATTATTTCTTTATTTAGGGCTTTAACAGGCAATAAATAGGGAAGGTTTCCAAATTTATGCACGGCAAATCACTCCTTTTTATCCTTACCAAAACTGAATATTGCCGCATCATAATACATAACTGCTTGGGGATATTGATTTCATCTGCCTGACTTCAAATCCTCTTATGGAGATTACCAGATAAATTTTAATCGGTAGTATAAGCCTGTGCATAAGGACAGGTTATCACTTGCCGAGCATTTGGAGAATATATTTATGGAGAGCACAGTAGATAGTAAAAAATTCAAGGTTATGCTGACCTTTGACCTGGATGCCGAATCTGCTTTTCTGGCTATGGACCCGGATAACGCCCACCGGGTAGGTGTACTCTCACAGGGGCAGTACGGGCCGAAAGTAGGCGTCCACCGCCTGATTGAGCTCTTGCAGCGGAAGGGGCTGCCAGCCACGCTCTTTGTGCCGGGCTGGGTCGCCGAGAAATACCCCGATGCGGTCCAGGCGTCCGCCGCCGCCGGGTGGGAGGTAGCGCATCACGGCTACCACCATATTCCGCCTGCTACCCAGACTCGAGAGGAAGAAGCCGAGTCTATTGTAAAGGGGATTGACGCAATTCAAAAGGTCACTGGCCGTATCCCGGTCGGCTACCGCTCGCCTTCATGGGACTTTAGCGCCAACACCCTGGAACTGCTGAGCCAGAACGGTTTCCTGTATTCCAGCAATATGATGGACAATGACGCGCCCTATTTGCACCCGGTAGAAAGCAGCGCCGGGCCGATTGTAGAATTGCCCATTCAATGGATCCTGGATGACGCGCCGTTTTTCATGTTCAGCCGCCCGGCCGTGCGGCCCATCAGCGCCCTGAGCAATGCCTACGAACACTGGAGCGAAGAATTTGAAGGGTTATATGCTGAGCGGGACCGCAACAAAATCTACGTCCTGACCATGCATCCTTTCATCAGCGGCCGCCCCAGCCGGGTCCGGTTACTGGAAAAACTGATCGACCTCATCCAGCAGCACCCGGATGTCGCTTTCTACACCTGCGAAGACGTTGCCCGGCACTACCAGGCCAGCCTGAGCAAATAGCTAACTTATGCCGCGCCTCTTCGCGGGTTTAGCATAGGATATTCAAGCAAGAATCAAAAGGGACCACCCAACCGGCGGTCCCTTTTGATTTGTCCGGTAAATAGCCGTTTCTACTGCAACTATCCCGGCTGGCCCCAAAATTTATTCTTTTTCGCGGATAATCCGCAATCCGCCCGACCGGGCGCTTTCCTTACGGCAGGCCGCGATTTCCTGGGCCAGCTCGGCCTGGCCTTCCGCCGCCAGGCGTGCCACCAGGTTATCCAGCCTGCGCCGGTCATAGGTCGTCGTAACGCCAGCCCCGGTGATCTGTAATCGCCCAAACCCACTTACTTCGGCTTTGCCGCCTTCGCGGTCCACCACCTCACTAATCCAGGCCCGTAATTGCTTTTCGACAAACTGCAGCGGTTCCAACCGGTCCTGCAAGCTGGTCAACTGGCGGCAAAGCAGTTCCAGGGCTTCCGCATCGGTCAGTTCGCCGTCCTGCCAGCGTTGATAGATATTGGGGGTATTCAGGTCAACCATTTTTACTTCCTTACTTTAATAAAGTCTTTTCTTTTTGGCTTTAGCCGGTCCTATTATAATCCGGGCGATTATTATCCGCCCAATCTCCGAATTTTAGATATACCACTACTCTATCTCTAAAATCTATTTTTTGAGCTTTTGCCTTAAATTAGCCTGTCCTGGCCCATTAGTCCTGATGTGATTTAGCTTGCTCCTGGCAAGTGATTGGTGGCACAGCTTGTGCATTATTTAGATAATAGAATATAGAAGTAAAAAAAGTAAAGGAACAGAACTGAACTTAGTAGTAAATTATAAATAAATAAACAATAATAAACTTATCATAAATAGAAACTTTTAAGTAACCAGGGAAGGAGAACTGAGATGACACCAGCAACCAGCATTGCTAAGAATTACAAAGAGGGCAAGTTTTTAGCCTCGAAACCGGTGGCAAAGACCCGCCAGATGCCCCGTCAGAATTTAGCTGCGAAGCTTGATGCCGGTATCAACTGGTTTAGCCGCAACCTGACCGGCCAGCAGAAACGGTCATCCGGTGCTATGAGTGACTTTTAGTACTAAAACTATTCCTGAACTATATTAGCGTCAACAAATTAAAGTTAATTATTTATAAACTAAAGGCTGCCAGTAAAACTGGCAGCCTATTTAATTTTATCCGCTGGAGGATTTCTATTATAATACTTCTATTCAAACGATTCTCTTAATAAAAATAGCCAATGATATGGCGTACTTTACATAAATACCTGACAAGTTATTAAGACGGCCACAATAACAGGTTTACCTGAAAGGGCAAGGAGAAGAAACATGGGTATTAAGCCCGAGCTGGTGGGTCATACGCTGGCTCCGACCACTTTTGAGATTGAGCGCGGTAAAATCAGGGAATTCGCGGCGGCTACCGGCGATTCAAACCCGATCTACACCGACCGGGAAGCCGCCCAGGCCGCCGGTTACGAGGATACGCCCGTCCCGCCGACTTTCGGGACAGTCATGGGTTTCTGGGCCCTCGGCAAAGAGAAACAGGCCGAAGAACTGGGCTTCCCGATGGCCGGGGTGCTGCATGGTGAGGAAGAATATATCTACCTGGCCCCGATCTATCCTGGCGATAAGCTAACCGGCAACCAGAAAGTGGTCTCGATAGTCGAAAAAGAAGGCAAAAGCGGTTCAATGCAAATTATCACCCTTGAAACGGTCTTTACCAACCACCACGGCCAGGAAGTCTTGAAGTCCAGCCAAACCATTGTTATTCCCGAAAGCATGGACGAGACTGAAAGGAGCGATGCCTGATGACTGACCGCAAGACCGCCGCCGCCCGGGTATATTTCGAGGACGTAACCGAAGGGACCGAACTTCCCCCGCTGGTAAACCCGCCGGTTAACCACACTATGCTGGTAAAGTACGCCGGGGCCTCCGGCGATTTCAACCCGCTGCATACCGACCCGGCTGTCGGTCAGAAATTCGGGCTGGGCGGGCCTATCGCCCACGGCATGTTAATTATGGGCTTCCTGGGCCACTTTATCAGTGACTACCTGGGCGGGTCAGGGCCGCTAAAACGCTTCGGCGTGCGCTTCAAGAGCATGACCCGCCACGAGGATGTGATAACCTGCACCGGCGTTATAACCCATAAGTACGAAGAGGATGGCCAGCACCTGATTAAAGCCAATGTCTTTGCCACGGACCAGACCGGCGAGGTTAAAGCTTCAGGCAGTTTTACCGCCGTACTCCCGACACGGAGCTAGGGAGCTAACCCAGGCAATTTTTAATTTAGAAAGAACCGGCTTTGGAAAAAAAAGAATGGCTGCCGCCCGGTTTTGAATACCGCGCGGGCGAACTGTGGTTGGAAGAAGTCAGCTTGGAAAGCCTGGCCCGTAAATTTGGCACGCCCTGTTACGTCTATTCGGCCGGGGCTATCCGGGCCGCTTACCGGCGTTACCAGGCGGGCTTTGCCGGGGCCAGTCTGGATTTGAGCCTGTGCTACGCGGTAAAAGCTAATTCCAACCTGGAAATCTTGCGCTTGCTGGGCGGCGCAGGGGCCGGGGCCGATGTGGTCAGTGCCGGGGAACTTTACCGGGCTATCAGCGCCGGAATACCGGCCGGGAAAATTGTCTTTGCCGGGGTAGGCAAGACGCAGGCTGAAATTGATTATGCGCTTGAAAGAAATATCCGGGCCTTTAATCTCGAATCGGCCGGAGAACTGGCGTTGTTGGACCGGCGTGCGCAGGCCCTGGATAAAACTGGCGTTGGGGTTTCGCTGCGGTTTAACCCGGACGTAGAAGTCCATACCCATGCCTATATTACTACCGGTAAGAAATCTAACAAGTTTGGATTGCCAGCCGCGACCATCAGGCAATTAAGCCAGGAAATAAACCGGAGTCCAGCCTTGAAGTTGCGCGGCTTGCAGATGCATATCGGGTCGCAATTGCTTCAGATAGAGCCGGTGGTCGCGGCGTTTGAAAAACTGCTCGACCTGGCCGCCGAGGTCGAAGCCCTGACCGGGCAAGCCCTGGAATACCTGGATATTGGAGGCGGCCTGGGAGCCAGCTATAGCGGAGAAATTCCACCCCGGCCCGCCGACCTGGCCCTGGCCCTGGCCGCCGCGATGGCGAAACGGGTCGTAACTTACCCCTTGCTGGCCGAGCCGGGCCGCTACCTGGTCGCCGAGGCTGGAAGCCTTTTAACCGAAGTGCTGTATCTTAAAGGTGGAGATGAAGGCGAGACGAATTTTGCCATTGTTGACGCGGGCATGAACGACCTGCTGCGCCCGGCGCTCTACCAGGCCAGCCACAAAATTGTGCCGCTAAAGGTTCCGGACAGCCCTGACCACCGGCTTTACGAGGTTGTTGGGCCGGTCTGCGAAACCGGCGACTGGCTGGGACACGGCATAAGCCTGGCCGGACTGCGCGGCGGGGAGCACCTGGCGATTTTAAGCGCCGGGGCCTACGGCTTTGCGATGGCTTCAAACTATAACTCACGCCCGCGCCCGCCCGAAATCCTGGTGGACGGCCCGGACTGCCGCTTAATCCGCCGCCGCGAAACTTTTGAAGACCTGGTAGCGGCGGAGATAAATTTATAACGTGGAACGGTAGTGGTAAACGTGAAAGGTAGCACGTTGAACATGGTACGTTTCGTTATCCGTTCCACGTTTACCGTTCTACGCTAACTTGACGTCCTTCTTTAATCGAGGCCAGGACTGCCAGGCAGGCCCGCGAGTTTGCGGCCGAGTCGCTCAGCGGGTAGGGCGCCGGTTGGCCGTCCAGGGCCGCCTGGCTGAAAGCCTCGGCCTCAAGCTGGAAATGGTTCATCGGTGGAAGTTCTTCGGTGGTCAGGCCGTTGTCGTCGCGCAGATAGACTCTGGCGGGCGGTCCCGGCTCCTGCCACATACTTTCCACCGACAGCGTACCTTTGGTCCCGATTATCTCGTAAAAAGAACGGCGGCCGTAGTCCAGGCCGTAATCCAGCACCGCCCGGCGGTCCTCGCCAAAATCAAGAATTGCCGCCACATTGTAATCAACCCCACCTTTCAGGCTGGCCTGGGCATAGGCGGTCAGCGGTTCGGCCCCGAACATCCAGCGCGAGACATTTATCGCATAGCAACCCACATCCCATGTCGCGCCGCCACCCAGGGCTTCATTCATCCGGATATTAGGGGTATCGGTCGCCATTACGAACGCGAAACTTCCCCGGATAACGCGGGGCTGGCCGATTGCGCCCGCCGCCAGCAATTCGCGCACGCGGGCCTGCTGCGGGTGAAAGCGGTACATAAAGGCTTCCATCACGTTTACTTTATTCTGGCGGGCGACTTCTTCCAGCGGTTGAATGTCTTGCGGGTTCAGGGCCAGCGGTTTTTCACTTAGCACGTGCTTACCGGCCCGGGCGGCTTTAGTAGCCCACTCTACATGTAAATTATTTGGCAGCGGGATGTAGACCGCCTCAATCTGAGGGTCGGCCAGCAAAGCTTCGTAACTGCCGTAAGCGGTGGGAGCGCCCCACTGGTCGGCCGCCTGGCGAGCTTTACCCTCATCACGACTGGCAATCGCGACCAGTTCGGCGTTGTGGGCGGCTTTTAGACCGGGCAGGAAACGCCGGTTAATCCGGGCCGCTCCCAGAATGCCCCATTTTAGTTTGTGGTTTGCCTGGTTCATTTTAATTCCTTTTCAATTAAAGTTTTCATTAAACGTGTAAACGTGTAAACGTGTAAACGTGGCTGGAATGTGAAAGGTTAATACTAAGAATAAGTGCGTACTGGCTTCTACTCTTTTACGTACCTCCCGGCCTTTTCCCGTTTTACGTCCCACGTTTGCGGTTCGACGTGCCACCCGGTTTCTTATTCCAAGTTTACTTCAGCCAGCCCTATTTGGCTAACCCGTTTTGTAAATGAAAAAAGCGCTGAAAAGTGTGCTAATATGAATATATAGAAACCTACCGGTGAGCATTGTTCCGGTGAGCGTAACCTATTATAAGAAATCTTCTCAAGTCTTCTTACTTCACTCTAAATTCATTTAACCACTTTCTTGCTAATATGGTACAGGGTTAACCCCTGAATTTAACGCTTCAAGGATGGATCGGCCTAATTAAATGATTTTACTAAATACAAAATTTCATGTTCCCCAGCCTCAAAATCTGCACCTGTCTCGCCACCGGCTTATTGAGCAGCTAGAAGTGGGATTCCGCAGGGGAAACCGTTTAACTTTATTAGTGGCCCCGGCCGGTTTTGGCAAAACTACATTACTCAGCACATGGTTAACCACCTACCCGCACCCGGTAGCCTGGGTGTCCCTGGATGCCAGGGATAACCTCCTATCCCGCTTTTTATTTTATCTTCTAAGTAGCCTGCAGCCGCACCTGCCTGGTTTAGAGGAAGCGGTGTTAAACTTTACCCAGGCCAGTCAAGAGCCTCCGGCTGAGCTTATTCTAACTACTTTGCTTAACGCCGCCGCCCGGCTGGAAGAACCGGTCCTGGTGGTGCTGGAAGACTATCACCTGGCGGGTATTTCCCAGACGGACCTTGCCCTGGCATACCTGCTGGACCATCTCTCGCCAAAATTGCACCTGGTAATTACCAGCCGCCAGGACCCCGCGCTACCGCTTTCTCGCCTGCGTGTGCACGACCAACTTACCGAGCTTCGCGCCGAGGATTTACGCTTTACCCCGGAGGAAGTGACGGCTTTTTTGCAGAATTCCCCTGGACCGGATTTAACATCTGAGCAAATTGCTGTCTTAGAAGCGCGGACCGAAGGCTGGATTGCCGGTTTACAACTGGCTGTGCTATCCCTTAAATCGCACCAGGACCCTGAGCAGTTCATTGCCAGTTTCGGCGGCAGTCACCGCTATATTATGGATTACCTGGTAGATGAAGTACTTAATCTCCAGACTGAGGATATCAGGCTTTTCTTACTGCAAACCGCCATTTTGAAAAGGCTCAACGGGGAGTTGTGCAATGCCTTGCTGAATAAGCAAGATGCCCGGCAAACCCTGGAGCGGCTTGAAACCGGAAACCTGTTTATCGTGCCGCTGGATAACCGGCGGCAGTGGTACCGGTATCATCATCTCTTTGCCGAATTATTACTTTACCGTTTGAACAGTTTTTATCCAGCGGAGGTAGCCCAACTGCATCACCGGGCAGGCAAGTGGTATGCCGAAAACAGCTACTGGGATGAAGCAATCTACCATATAAATCTGTCGAACAGGGTTGAAGAGCTGGAAAGACTGCTGGCAGCAGCCATTGAGGCGCATACCCTGAACAATCAACTCAACCTGGTGCTACCCTGGTTTGATATTATTTCACAACAGACCTTAAAACAGCGTCCTCTATTAGTCCTCTACCAGAGCTGGGTTTTAGCCCTGGCAGGTCAGACCGAACTTTCGGCTGAATATGCGGAACTGGCCCAAAATTTACTTTCCCCGGAGAGTCCAAGCCTTGATTGGGAACAGGGTTTGTTAGAAGCAATCCGGGCATATAACGCCAGGCTTCAATTAAATGTTCCGGCGGCCCTTGAACACGGCCATAAAGCCTTAGATTTGATCGGCAAGCAATCTCCGGTTATCCATAATATTATGTTAATGCTTATCGGCCAGGTCAAACTACTTTTACCGGATTTTGCCGGGGAAGGGATGCATTTGGTCAGGGAAGCGCTAACTACCGCCAATACCATAGGCAACCGGTTTGGACTGTACCAATCGCTTTCCAGTATAGTTTTTGTTCTAATCGCGCAAGCCCGTATCCGAGAAGCATGGCTGTTACTTGATCATTATGATAAAGACTGGGATAGTACCGGCCCTGATAAGACCGGCAGCGCTGAAAAAATCAGAAATACCAACCAGTTCTGGATACCGGCCCTGCGCGCTACAATCTATTACCTGACGAACGATCTGAAAAAAGCCCGGGCAGAAATCGCCAGGATAATCAAAGATGAACAATCGGCGGACGGGCTGGAATTGCATAGTAAGGCCTGGCCCTACATTGTCCGGGCTTTAATATACTCGGGCGAAGGCCAGCTACACCAGGCCCTGGATATTTTCCGCCGCCTTGAAGCAGCCGGGGTCGCGCTACCCCCTACCATTAAAGCCGCGCCTTTTAAGGTTAATTTGCTACTGAAATTGGGTGAGTTAGAAGAACCGGTCCAATGGATTAAAGCGGAAGATTTAGCGCCAACCGACGTCACCTCACCCACCAAAGAAGATTATTACCTTTGTTACGCGCGGGTCCTTACTGTCCAAAGGCGGTACGAGGAAGCTCTAACTCTGCTGAAGAACCTGGAGGACCTCGAAAGCAGCCTGGGTATTTACTACCGGCTGGCCCAGGTCAACATTCTACAGGCAATCGTTTATTTGAAGGTGCAGCGGCATAGCGCCGCCCGGGATAGTTTGTCTAAAGCGGTTTTACTGGTTGCCGAACCGAAACTTTACCGAACCTTCCTGGATGAAGACCGGGTAATTTACGACCTGCTGGTGGAGCTCCGGCCGGTTGCCCCCGATTTTATCAGGAATTTATTAGGGATGTACCCTCAAGCTAACCCTGAAAAAGTAGAAGATTCCCAGCCGGTTACACTTCTTACCCAGCGTGAACAAGAAGTGCTGGATTTAATGGCCCGGGGCTTGAGCAACCGGGAAATCGGCGAACGCCTCTTTTTAGCAACCGGTACGGTCAAACGTCACGCCGCCAACATATCAGGCAAACTGGAAGTAAAGAGCCGGACAGGCGCAATCGCCCGCGCTCGTGAATTAGGTCTGTTCTAAGCTTGCTTGCTGCCTGCCCCTGACTTTTCTTACTTAGTTTTCTCATCTCATATATTATTTTCTCTTTTCTTTTCATATTATTCAGCATCCTAAATAACCCCCAAACTACATCTTTAGATACATTCGTACCTATCCGGGTTACGGTTATATTTGTATTGCGAGCAACAAACAAAAAAAAGCAGAAGTACCGCAGTAGAAGACCTTACCAGCGATAAGCAATAGTAATAGTTGAAACAATTAACCAATACCAAAAGGAAAACAAATGAGCAGCACTAATGAATTGCACGTTATTTTCGGCACCGGGCCAGTTGGGCTAGCCATTATGGACGAGTTACTGGTCAGGGGTAAACGCATCCGCATGGTAAACCGTAGCGGCAAAACCACGGCCGGTGTAGCCCCCGAAGTTGAAGTGGTCGCAGGAGATGCTACCAATCCTGAAAGCACGCGCAAAGTCAGCCAGGGAGCCAGTGTGGTCTACAACGCCCTTAACGCGCCCAATTATGAACAATGGGCCAGCCAGTTCCCGCCGCTGCAAAAAGGGGTCCTGGAAGGAGCAGCCCATGCCGGAGCAAAACTGGTGGTTATGGAAAATGTCTATATGTACGGCGCTACCGGCGGTAGGCCGCTTACCGAAGACTTGCCTTACCTGGCAAAAGGAGCCAGGGGAAAAACGCGGGCCATACTGGCGCAAGCACTTCAGGCCGCTCACGCTGCCGGTAAAGTGCGGGTGGTCAGTGGCAGGGCCGCTGACTTCTTCGGGCCGCGTGTCCTGCAATCTGCCGCCGGTGCGCAGGTTTTCAGGGCGGCCCTGACCGGCGGTAAGGCCCAGGTTATGGTCAGCGCCGAGCATCTCCATACCTTTACATATATGCCGGATATTGGCAAAGGCCTGGTGATACTGGGCGAGAATGAAGCCGCTTTTGGGCAGGCCTGGCATTTACCCAGTTACCAGACGTTAACTACCCGCCATTTTCTAAAGTTAGTCTACGAGGAAACCGGCAGAGCGGCCAATATCCAGGTCGCGCCTAAATTACTAATGCAAGCCATGGGATTATTCGTCCCCCCTGTCAGGGGTATATCCGAACTATTTTACGAATTTGAGGAAGATTTTGTGGTGGACCACCGCAAATTTGAAGGAACCTTCGGCAACCACGCGACGCCCTTACGAGATGCCATTCGTACCACCCTGGCCTGGTACAGGGAAAATTAAAGCTATAAAAGATAAAACTAAAATGTAAAAGGAGAAATACTTTGAGTACTCAAATAGGCTTACGCCAGGTGAAACCAGCCAGGTTCAACTGGCGTGCTGCGGCAGGTTGGTTAGGCGTTTTTATCAGTTTCCCGATTGCCGGACTAGCAGCCCAGGCTCTGGTCGGGAGCGTTGACAATGTGCTGGACGGATTGGCCGGTGGAGCGGTGGCCGGGATGGTCATCGGCCTGGCCCAGTGGTTGGTCCTGCGCCGGACACACCGGGCTAAAGCAGCCTGGATTGGTGCTACCAGCCTGGGAATGGGCGCCGGTCTGGCTCTCGCGGTAGCCCTATTTGGAAGTGCCACCAGCCAGGAACAAATTATTATGCGGGCCCTGGTTACCGGCGGCTTGATGGGCCTGGCGCAGGGTGTGATGTGGGGCAAGGGCCGGGCGATTGCGGCGCTTTGGACGTTAATCGTAGCCGGCACCTTTACCGCAAGCTGGATTGTAACCGGCGGAGTAATCGGCAAGTCGTTATCAAATGGTTACACCATCTTTGGGTCTTCCGGCGCCCTGCTATTTCAGCTAATTACCGGCCTGGTAATCCTCCTTGCCCTGCCCGCAGCGGTGGAACCCGCCAGCCCGGCCGCTGTGAAAGATTAGACCAGTCCAATGACAAACGCTCATATATACCGCATAAAAATCCGCGAACAACTGGACGAAAGCTGGTCGGAACGATTGGGTAACCTGAGTATAACACCCGACCTTCAGACCAATGGGACCATAATTGCCGGGGCAGTGCCGGACCAGGCCGCCTTACGCGGGTTGTTGAACCAGATGTTTGACTTTAACTTGCAGCTGGTTGGGTTGGAAATGGTAAGTGCGGCACTTTCCAACCAGGAAGTTTAGCTTTAGAACCAGTCATATACCCGGCCCGGTAAGACCCTTTACAGAAGAGAAGATTTAGCTCAGTGAACCTGAACGAGCAATCTTTTGAAGTCTATCTAGCAGTCCTGGTATTTGATCAAGATAAAAAGAAAGAAGTTATCAAAATGAAGAAATTACACATGGCACAGTGGACAGGTATCTTATTTATTCTTGGGGCGGTGCTGGTCCAGATACCTTTCACTCTTTTGGGCATAACCTTTGAGTATCCCCAGATTTTACGGGAGAGCCCCGGCCGGATTCTTACCAGGTTTCACGAAGGCGGCACCGGGTTAATATTAGAGTGGTTTGCTTTCGCCTGGGTCGGGTTGCCAATTCTTTTAGGAGTTGTAATGCTGCAAAGGGTTTTGTCACGAGGGCAAGGGCAAGGCACTACTGCTTTAGTGAAAATAGCCACCGTATTAGGAGTAGTGGCGCTGATTGTCCAGATCATCGGGTTACTGCGCTGGGTCTTTGTGGTACCGGTATTAGCCTCGATTTATACTTCACCCAACACTTCGCCAGCCACCAAAGAAGCGGTGGAAGTAGTCTTTTGGGCGGTCCATCAATTCGGGGGAGTTTTACTGGGCGAACACCTGGGCCAGTTACTTATAATTTGTTGGATGGCCTTAATTAGTCTGACGATGTTCAAATCCGGGCTTTTCAAACCCTGGTTGGGCATCTTCGGCCTGGTAGCCTCCGGCGTTTACTTTACAGCCCAGGCGGAACTCCTGGAAACTGTCATCCCCAATTTCCCAGTCATAGCTATTAGCGGCGTGGCCGGTAGCCTGCTCTGGTTAGCCTGGATGGTGCTGATGGGTATCTTTCTGGTAAGGGCTGAAAATAAAGAAGTTAAGGAAGTTCCTTCAAAATTAGAATACGCCCTGGGTAAATAGCAGGTTATAGCGGGTCATAGCGGGTCATAAAGAAGGGCCTGGCAGTTAGGGGTGAATTCAACCCTCATTTGGCGAGAGGCTGCCGGCAAAGGGCAACAATAAATGAGGTTAAGGGGCAAATTTAAGGGCAGACAGAAATGAAAAAAGCGCTGAAAAGTGTTAAAATGAGTATAGGGAAGTCTTCCGGTGAGTAATGTTCTGGCGAACGTGACAAACTATAAGAAACCTTCTCATGCCCCTTTTCTTCTCTTTTCAGCCTTCTTAATAACTTATGTATTGCTAACGCGCTACCGGGTAAAGTCATAAACTTAACGTATTACAGGCAATTTAAGCCTCTCGGAATATAGTACTTACTTGAAGGAGAAAGTCCTTGCTTTGCTCGAAATGCCATTACGTCAATAGTCCGGGAACTTCTTTTTGCCAGCAGTGCCGCAACCAGCTACCTGTCCCGGCGGTTATACCACCGGATACCAGCAGCCCTTTTGGCGATTACCTCCCGGCCTGGCTGTCCTCCGGTCCGTCAGGGGCAAGGCCGGTAGTTAGTAATAACGGTCCCCAGGAGGGCCTTGCCAGTAACAATAAGCCGCAAAGCCTTACGCAGGACAGGTCTTCAGGTGGTCAGCGTCCCACCGTTCCGGCTAACCCGCTATCAATAGAAGCTTTACTCCGTGAGTTGGACCGGGCGCCTCTTAACAATTCGCCGCGCCCGGCGGCCGTGGAAAATGGGATTAACCCTGGCCCGGTGCCAGACAGCCCCCAAACCGTCAGGCCGCCAGCCCTGCCCGACTCGGCCGCCGGTATACCGCTCCCAAATTTCCAGGAGCCGCCCCAGTGGTTTAAACCAGCGGCCGCGCCCGCCTGGCAGGAAGTAAAGCCCGAAGCAGAGCGAGTCGGTCCTGCCGGGGCAAAGTTTGGACAAGATTCCCCTTTTGCCGGGCCGGAAACCCACGAGCCAACCCCAGAAGACCCGGCTGAACCGGAGTTCGGTGTAAGTCGTGGGTTCTACTTTTACACCGGTGAGTTTGGAGAAGTGGTGTTGCACGCGCTGTCCGGTTTCGGGCGGCGGTTCGCCGGGGCCCTGATTGACGCCGTAACTACGGCGGTCCTGGGAACCCTGTTCTTCATTTTAGTGGCTTCGCGTATCTTCCAGTCCAATGTTACCAGCCAGAGTTTATGGCTGGCCGGGGTAGCGTTGACTACCATCTTTAGCTTTTTATACCACACCATCCTGGTCGGTATGACCGGCCAGACCCTCGGACACCGTTTGATGGGAATAAAGGTTATCAAACGCGGCGGGCGGGCAGTCGGTCCGGTTTCCGGTATAATCCGCACACTTTACGGGACAGTACCGGCGTTGCTTCTTACAATCCTGGGTACAATTGTTTCCACGGAAAGTTATATCCTGGGCGCCATAAATTTGATGGTTTACAGCCTGGTAGCGGCCGGGATGGCCTGCGCCTTGTTCAATAATGCCCACCAGGGCATTCATGACATGCTGGCCGACACTTATGTGGTCAGGGCCGAACCGGCCTGATTTGGAAAAACACCTTTGAAATGTGATTTGAGTCGCAATAAGCCAGCCGGTTATATGCTACTCTGGGTTAGAACAGTTTACGCCAGGCAGCTCAGTCTATTAATCTCCAATTTTAATTAAATTCAGGAACTTGACGGTTGCAGCGTAGCAGGAGTGTAAAATATTTAGTTAAGGAACAAATTTTATGATGCCTGATAATCGGCGGGACCAGGGTACATCCAACCCCCAACAACCAAACAACCAGGCGGGTCCATACAATCAGGGGCCTGTGCCTCCTTACGGGCAGGGACCGATACCGCCAAACCGGCCCTATCAACCTTACAACCCAAACCAGGGCCATAACCCTAACCAGCCTTACAACCCTAACCAGCCTTATAACCCCAACCAGGGCCAAAATGCTTATGGACCGCCGCCAGGTTACCAGCCACCCCCACTACCAGGCAATCCAAAGAAAAAACCTATAAACCCGGTGTTGTTATGGGGCGGCTTGATTGGAGCCCTGGTGGTCGTGGCGGCAGTCGCCGTTTTAATCATAATTCCGATTTTCAACCGCAGCACCCGTACCGAAGCTGACCCGTTCGCCGCATCTAACGGCGGCGTGGCGGCAGTGGCAACCGTCCCAAACACGGCGGCGGCCGGTGCGGCAACCACTACAAACGCCGCAGCGACCGGGACAACTAAGAATACGGTTGCTCCAACTGCAGCGCCAGCGGCAGCGCCCCGCCCAACTACGGCCCCGGCGGCGGCCAATGTCCCACCGACCCAGGCTAAGCCCGGCGGCGGTGCCCAGGTCCTTGGAAAAGGCGAGTTCAACAAAATTGATGCTATTCACTACGCCCGGGGAACAGCTACCCTGGGGGTAGGTGCGGACGGCAAAAAAGTGCTGCGCTTTGATAACTTCACCAGCGCCCAGGGCCCCGACCTTAAAGTTTACCTCGGTGCCCGGTCGGACGGTAGTAAAGTAAAGGAAGGCGGCTTAAATTTAGGCGCTTTACCGGCCACCGATGGCAGTTATAATATCAACATACCGGACAATGCCGATTTAACTAAATATAAATCAGTGGTCATCTGGTGTGAGGCTTTTAGCGTTACTTTTAGCGTAGCCAGCTTGAGCTAAGAGGCCAGGCCCGGCGGTCGTTTTGAGGTCGGGCCTATTGCTAAAACACCCGTACGGTGATATAATGAAGGAGCTAAAAGTTCCAGGAAAGTGGGCTTAATTTTACCCACTTTTCTTTTTGTAGCTTATACGATATGGCCCGGCCCTGGATTAAGTACTTTGCCCGGCCACATGTTATCTAACTGTACTTGGTTATGGTTGATTATGGGTTGATTTAGACTACAAGAGTTAGAAGCTGAGACCGGCATACAAGCGTAGCCAAGTTGGCATTTTAACCGGCCGCAGCATCCGCAATCTAGTAAGTCCTGGACTAGGCCCACCTGTTATACAGGTTTGGGCCGTTGCTATCTTTAAGAGCCTAATAGGCTTATTTATTTTAAGGCCATTGGGCTTGGACCAGTTTAACACCGGGTTTCGACCGGCCGGTGATTGTCGGAGGATCGAGTTATGAGAAGCGATTTAAGGGCGGCAATGACGCAAATTGCAGCTGATCGCGGGTTGAGTAGAGAAATAGTTTTAGAAGTCCTTGAGAATGCTCTCAAAGCCGCGTACCGGAGAAGCAATCCAGCTACCCAGAATCAGAACATTCGAATTGATATGGCCGGTGAAGATTTGAAAGTGTACGTCCGGCGAATGGTAGTTGAAGTAGTTGAAGACGAATCGACCGAAATTGGCCTGGAGCAAGCACGCCAGCTAAACCCACGCCTTAAATTAGGTGATGAATACGAAGTAGAAAATACGCCTAGAGATTTTGGCCGGATTGCCGCCCAGACCACCAAGCAGGTCCTTTTGCAGGGCTTCCGCGAACGCGAGCGCGACCACGTCTTTGAACAGTTTGTCGAGCGTGAGAACGATATTGTCAATGGCACCATCCAGCGGATTGACTCTAAGGGTATTACTATTGAACTGGAACCCCGCGCCGAGGCGTTAATGCCGCCCCAGGAGCAGGTGCCAACCGAACGCTACCGCATGGGTCAGAAAATTAAAATCTACCTGTTGGAAGTCCAGAAGAGCCATCGCGGACCGCAGTTGATCGTTTCCCGGACGCACCGCAACCTGTTGCGCCGCCTGTTCGAGATCGAAGTACCGGAAATTTACACCGGCTCGGTCGAAATCAAGTCTATTGCCCGGGAACCAGGCCTGCGTTCCAAAGTAGCGGTATCCGCCCGGCAGGAAGGCGTTGACCCGGTTGGGTCTTGCGTCGGTATGCGCGGCGTCCGTATTCAGAATATCGTTAATGAACTCTACGGCGAGAAAATCGATGTCCTGCCCTGGGACGCCGATATGGCTAAATACATTGCCAACGCCCTTAGCCCGGCCCAGGTGGTCAAGGTTGAGTTGGACGAAAACGAGAAAAGCGCTCTGGTCCTGGTACCGCAGAACCAATTGTCACTGGCGATTGGCAAGGAAGGCCAGAATGCCCGGTTGGCAGCTAAATTGACCGGCTGGCGGATTGACATCAAGCCGGTAACGGCCGGAGCCGCCGTTGCGGCCGCCAATGCCGGGTACGGCAGCAATCACGATGATGACGCCTTTGCCCGCCTGGCCCGCGCCGCCCTGAACCGGGAGCGCGAGCGTGAAGTCGCGGCCGAGCAGACCCTTAATACCAGCTTTGCCAAGGCGGCTCGCGCGGCCGGGATTGTCTTTGGTGATGATGAAATAAACGGTGGCGAGACTGCCAGGGAAGAAAGTAACATACCGCAGGGCGAGTTCCGCAAGGTACGCAAGGACGGTACTTTCACCTATAAGGGCGTGACCCTGGGCCCGCTGCCGCCTCATGTGGCCGAGCAGACTGTCCAACTGGTCGAAAATGCCCGTGGCCTTTTCGTAATGATGGGCGATGAGATGGTCCGCGGCTTCCGGCGCGACGAGTTTGAAGGTGGCGAGGAAGAAGAAGAAACTCCCGAGGGCGAGACAGTCGAGCGTGAAAGCCGGAAGGTCCGTAAGGACGGAATGGTAGTCTTCCGCAACCAGACTTTTGGTCCGCTGGAAGATAGGTTTATCGGTCAAAGCGTCGAGGTCGAATTAAACGGCGACCACCTGGACCTGTTCCTGGATGGCGAATTGATTGATAGCTACCTTTATCAGGAATAGAACATCGTAGAACGGATAACGAACGCGCATCAGGGAGATGGCCGGAACATCAGCCGTTAACAGGGGTGGTTAAACCACTACCGGGCCTGGGCGATGTTATCCGTTTTACCTTTTTCGTAAATTATGAAACTTAACTTACGAAAAATAAGTATATTAATTGTAAAGAACTATTATGGCGGCAGAACAAGCGACAAGCTCAAATCCTAAATCAGCAGCACCTGCTAAGGCAAAAATCCAGAAGGGTATGCGCCCCAAGCACGTTCCCCAGCGTACCTGTATTGCCTGCCGTTCCCACGATGCCAAGCGTGGCCTGGTCCGGGTAGTCCGGACGCCCGAAGGCATTGTGGAAGTTGACGAGACAGGCAAGAAGAATGGCCGTGGTGCCTATTTGTGCCGCAATCGCCAATGCTGGGAAGCCGGAGTGGGTCGTAAAGCCCTTGATAATGCTTTGAAAATGCAAATAGACACAGAAAGTCGATCACGACTAAAAAGTTACGGCGAAAGTTTACCGGAAAGGAGCGCCGCAGACGTGGAATAGTCCGTAAACTAAGCTAGTTCCGAGGAGGAGAAGGTAATAGATGCCCGGTAAAAACGATTATACCAATGACAGTGAATCAGAAAATGAAAGTGAATTAGACGCACCTATCCGTGGCGGTGGCCGCCCCGGTGGTGGACGTCCCCCAGGCCCCGGCGGCAATCGCCCATCCGGTCCCGGTGGCGGCGGTGGACGCCCTTCCGGCCCTGGTGGCGGTGGTGGTTATGGCGGCAATCGCCCATCAGGCGGTGGCGGATACGGCGGCAATCGCCCATCCGGTCCCGGTGGTGGCGGTGGTGACCGCCCTTCCGGCCCTGGCGGCGGCGGTGGATATGGCGGTGGCGGTGGACGCCCTTCCGGCCCTGGCGGCGGCGGCGGTGGATATGGCGGTGGCGGTGGACGCCCTTCCGGACCCAGTAATTTTACCGGTGGTAGTGGCCGTCCCCCCGGACCTGGCGGTGGTGGAAACTTTGGCGGCGGTGGCCGTCCCCCCGGACCTGGCGGTGGTGGAAACTTTGGCGGCGGTGGCCGTCCCCCCGGCGGACCCGGCGGTGGTGGAAACTTTGGCGGCGGTGGCCGTCCCCCCGGCGGACCCGGCGGTGGTGGAAACTTTGGCGGCGGACGCCCTCCCGGCGGACCCGGTGGTGGTCGTCCCGGTGGTGGTGGCCGTTTTGGTACCCCTCCTCCGGTGGACCCGGCTAAACCGGTCCGCGACCGTGAAAGCGACCGCGCCCGTGACCGTGCCCGTGAAACCGTACGCGATAAAGAATTTGAAACGGATGGTCCCGGTGGTTTTGGTGCCCGCCGTCCCGGCCCTGGTGGCCGTCCCCCAGCGGGTGGTCGCCCTGGATTGGGCGGGCGTCCCGGCCCCGGTGGACCGCGTGGTAGCGTAGCTACCCCGCAGCGCCCGGTCGGACGAACCGGTATCATTAAAAGAATCGAAGTTTACGAATTACCGCCCCAGATGACGGTCAAAGAACTGGCCGACGAGCTGGGAATTGGTTCCGGTGAAATTATTCGCGAGCTGATTAAAAACGGCGTTATGGCAAGCATCAATCAGCAAATTGATTATGATACTGCCGAAATCGTCGCCGGTGAAATGGGCTTCGAAACAACCCTGGTCCAACCTACCAAGAACGAAGAGGATGTCATCCGGGTCCCTACCCGCGAGGAAATCGCGGCTGACCCTGAAGCGGTTATCCGCCCGCCGGTAGTAACGATTATGGGTCACGTTGACCACGGTAAAACCAAGCTGCTCGACGCTATCCGCTCGACCAACGTGGTCGCCGGGGAAGCCGGTGGTATTACCCAGAAAATTGGTGCGTACCAGGTTGAAATCGAGGGTAAAAAGATTACTTTCGTGGATACGCCCGGTCACGAAGCTTTTACCCAGATGCGGGCTCGTGGTGCCCAGGTAACCGATATTGTTATCCTGGTAGTCGCGGCCGATGACGGTGTAATGCCCCAGACCCTGGAAGCGCTTAGCCACGCTAAAGCGGCCAATGTGCCGATTATCGTCGCGGTCAATAAGATTGACCGGGAAGGTGCTAACCCGGAACGGGTTAAGACCCAGCTCAGTGAAGCCGGGTTGATGCCGGAAGAATGGGGTGGTGACACGCCTTTCGTCCAGGTTTCGGCTAAAGAGCGCATCGGTATTGACGAGCTTCTGGAAATGATCCTGCTGGTGGCCGAAATCCAGGAACTGAAGGCCAACCCTGACAAGCTGGCAATTGGTACCGTCGTGGAAGCCGAACTGGATAAAAACCGGGGGCCTGTTGCCACGGTGCTGGTCCAAAATGGTACTCTTTCGGAACGCGATTATGTCGTAGTTGGCAACATCTACGGTAGAGTCCGCGCCCTGATGGACGACAAGGGCCGCAAGACCCGCAAGGCCGGGCCTAGCTCTCCGGTGGTTATCGTTGGTCTGGATGACGTGCCGAGCAACGGCGATATTCTCCAGGTAGTCGAGGACGAGAAAACGGCCAAGGCTATCGTTGAAACCCGTATCCGGGCCAAGAGCGCTGAAAGTCAGCAAGACTCCAAGGCTATTACCATGGAAGATCTGTTCAGCCAGATCCAGGCCGGTAAGGTTAAAGAGTTGCGCCTGATTATTAAGGGCGACAACGTCGGTTCTATTGAAGCCATCCGGGGTTCGCTGGATAAACTTTCGAACGAACAGGTTTCGGTCAAGATTATCCAGGGTATGACCGGCGCAGTCAGCGAATCTGACGTGCTGCTGGCAACCGCTTCCGGCGCCATCGTAATCGGATTTAACGTCCGGCCAGACGCGGCCGCCCGGCGGGCTGCCGATGCCAATAAGGTAGACATTCGCTTCTACAACATCATCTATAACTTGATTGATGAAGTAAAAGCCGCTATGAGCGGTCTGCTCGACCCGACCTTCAAGGATGTCACAGACGGCTACGCCGAAGTGCGCCAGGTCTTCAAAGTCGGCAAGACCGAACAATTCGCCGGTCTTTTCGTCACTGACGGGAAGATTGCCCGGAGCCATAAGGTCCGCGTACTGCGGAGCGGCACCGTGGTCTATGACGGCGAGGTTGATTCGCTCAAACGCTTCAAAGACAATGTCACCGAAGTAGCCGCTGGCTACGAGTGCGGTATCGGTCTATCCAACTTCAACGACTGCGAAGTCGGGGATAACCTGGAGTTCTACCACAAGGAACAGGTTAAAGCCGTCTAAAATGGCTTTGAAAGTCTAAAGTGCTTAATAAGCCGGTTTGCGCTTTGCAAACCGGCTTATTTTATTTTATATTTTTGACTAAAGAGAAACTCGTAAGGTGGTTAAATATGCTATTATATAAAGGTAGCATCCATTGGCCTGAATAAATAAAATGAGAAAAAATAAACCCTAACCATTACAAGGAGGCGAGATCTATGACGCAGCCATCTCACACAAGGCGGAGTAGCACGCCGGACGAATTAAATTCGGTTGAACGCAAAGAAGGACGGCGGGTAATACTCTATATCTTTATAGCGCTTGTGGTGGTCCTGGTAGTGGGCTTTTTGGCCGGAATGCTGGACACACTGTTACGCGGTAGTGTTAAATCCAACGTATTCCTGGATAATTCCCGCGAAATCCTGGCGGTTATAGCCTCAACGTCTCCCTGGATTGTACTTTTTATTATTCTTTGCGCCAGCTGGGTCTTCATCGCCGACAACCTGTTTATTCGCTGGAACCGGGCTTTAGGCGAGTCTGACGGGCAGGATAAAGGGATGATTTACGAAATTATCCACGATAACAACGCCGCCGCCGCCCTGGTATTAATGGTACCGATGCTAATTATAGCGTTAGGTTTAATCTACGTAGCGCTCCTGAATCTGCCCTATAACCTGCCCACGAACATTACAACCAGGTAGTCCCAGGTATTTAGCCGCCGGGCTTAAAAGCATACTTATAATTAAACCCCCTGAGTTGGCTCCGACTCAGGGGGTTTTAGTTTTCTACCAGGTAGTACAAACCAGGGGTGAACTGTGAACTTCTTAGAATGACCACCCCCTGTTATAAGATCAAGTTACAGTGTGTTCGGGTGAGAGCATTGGTAAGAGCCAGGTACTTGGAGTTCGAGCGAGAGTATTGGTTACGGCCAGGGCATTGGGGTAGAGTATAGTTATTAAAACAAATCCGGCCACTTGAGCGTTTAGCTATTAAAGGATAGCTGACAGTTTCAAGATGTGCTATTATCTGGCAGTTATATTTTTACTAGAAACAGGTAGTAGCTTTTTTGAAAATTGACTCTAAACTGCCCAACTCCATAAAATCGCCTGAGATTTTTCTTGACGAACCAACACCAGGCTGGCCCCGCCGGGAATGGCTCAATTTGCTACTGGTTTTCGCCGGGTTTGCCCTGCTTTATTTACTGACGGCCCCGCCCATCGACCAGAGCACCCCGGCCAACCGCAACCTGTTGGCCCTTACCGCCAGCCTGGCTACCGAACAAAGCCCCTACCTTGATCATTTCCTGGCTAACGCTAATGGAGCCTTCCTGGCTTCCCCGGCCAACGCCCTGCATACCGCTTACTACGCCGGGCATTATTATTATGGTGGCCCGCCGGGCAGCGCTTTAGTCGCGGTGCCTTTTTACCAGCTTGGACGTTTATTCGGTCCCGACGGCCCGGCCGCATTAAGCCTGGCGCTGCTGGCCCTGGCCGGGGCCGGGGTACTGCTGGCAGTGTTTGCGACCTGCCGCCGTTTAGGGTCGGCCCGGCAGTCCAGCTACTACGCTATTATTACCCTGGGAGTGGCTTCGGTCCTGTGGCGCGAAGCCGGGACCTTTGGGCCGGGTGTTTTCACTTTGCTTTTGCTGGCAACAGCTTTATGGCTGGCTTTGCCGCCGCTGCCGCGCGAAGTGGTGGTAGACGGCAATCCTAATTTAAGTGCTGCCAGGGCGGCGGTGCTGGGGCTGGTTTTAGGGCTGGCGGTCGTGATAGATTACCCCAACCTGCTATGGACGCCAATTTTCGCGGCTTACTTGCTCTGGACGCGCCGTTTAACTTTACGGCCGGGCCTGGCCCTGGCTCTGAGCTGGTTGGTAGGGCTGCTCCCGCTGGGAGTCTATAACTGGCTGGCTTTTGGCCGCCCCTGGACTTTCAGCTATGGCTTCCTTTTGAACGACAGCCGCGCCCAATCGCTGACGGGCCAATTCCTGGGCGGCTTTAGCCTGCCCAACATCCGGGATATTTTATTCAGCCCGGGCCGGGGCCTGTTCGGGCCGTTTGTGCTGTTGTTCGGGGTGTGGGGCCTGGTGGCATTGTTCGGGCAGCGCGGCAAGCGCCGGGAAACGGTCCTGCTCATTAGCCTGATTGCCGCCGCTTTCGCAGTGGCCCTGGTCCGGCGTTCGCTGGGCGGCGGCCAGTTGCAGGTCGATTTCGCCCTGGGCGCGCTGCCGCCCCTGGCCGTAGGGGTGGCAATCTGGCACGAACGGTTTATGTTTCTGACCCGCCTGGAGCAAAAATGGCTACCGGTCCTGGCGGCGACCGGGGTGGGCCTGTACTACCTGCTGGCCGCGCCGGGCCCGTTTGCCAACTTCGGGGCGGTCCTTTACCTGCTGCCGTTAGTGGTTTTAGTGGGGCTGGGCCTGGCTGTATGGCGCTTTATGCCCAGAGTTGAACCCCTGCAAAAAGCCCTGGCCGCGCTGCTGCTGGTAATTTTGTTTGGTGGGTTGTTTACATTCTTGAGCGGCCCGACCCGGCCCGCTTTTGCGGTAAGCGACTCTAACAACCTCCTTTATAACGGCCAGCTTCAATGCACCAATAGCCAGTTGAACGGCTGGTTTTTGCAGGATGTTCCCCTTAAATGTACCAGAAGTGGCCCGGTCAGCTTACAGGCCGGGCAAAGCTTAAAACCTTACCGGGCGCCGGTCCAGGGCGGCAAGCTCTACCGCTTGCAGTTCACGGGAACCGGGGCCGGTCAACTGGATTGGGTCTGGACCGATGACGGCCACCAACCGGTCAAGACCGCCGACAACCAGCCGGTCCCATCGGTACGGCAGGAATGGAAGAGCGGGGCCTTTCTGGATAGCCGGGCGGCTCCACCGGGCGCGGCCTACCTGCAACTGGTCTTTACGCCCGCGACCGCCGGTCAGCTCAGCAGCTTCGGGCTGGCCGATGACTCGATCAGGGTCGAGCCGATGCCGAATTATGCCAGGGCCGCCCTCTCTTTCTCGTTCGACTGGGAAAGCACCATGGGCGGGCTGATTCACAGCCAGGGCGGGGTGCCGGTCCAGGGCACAACCAATGAAGGTGGCGGAACCGAAATAAACACCCAGAACCTGACGGCTGCCCTGAACGATGCCGTGGGCCGGGGCATGAATATGCGTAACGGGGCCGATAACCTGCTAAACATCTTTAACCGTTTTCAGGTCAAAGGGACTTTCTACGCTACCGGCTATAATCTGCTGGACGGCAACACCCAGAAGACCCAGTTCCTGGGCAACCCGATTTATAAATGGGCCAACCCGCAACACGGCTGGGAAAGCACCTACTGGCTGACCAACCCCTGGTTCGGCCTGGACCCTTACGGCACCTATAAGACCCACCCGGCCTGGTACTTTGGCGACCAAACCGACCGGCTGAACGCCGCCGGGCAGGATATTCAAAGCCATACCTTCGGGCATTTGTATGTGCGTGGTACCACGGTCCAGGAATTTACAGCCGACATGGACACTTTTCTCAATTACGCTAAAGCCCGCAAGCTCCCGCCGGTGCGCAGTTTTGCTTTCCCCTGGAAGTCCAGCAACAGCCTGACAGCCGACTGGTACAATGCCATGGTCAAACGCGGTTTTACTTCGGTCACCCGCCTGTATGACCTGGACCAGATGGTCCGTTACCAGGATGCAGGCCAGATACAGTTTGATAACTGCAAGCGCACCCCCGATAACAAAGTTATTTTTAACGAGTTCGCCGGGCCGTGCAACACCTATTTCTATTTGAACCAGGTTAAAAATGTTCCCCAGTTGACGGTACTGAATGACTACCATCTTATAACCGGCGAACGCAGCGAGGCGACCGCCTACAGCGTCATTAACGAATTGCTCCGGCGGCGCGGCTATGGATCCATCTGGACGCATCCCGAGTCGGTGGTAAACCCGGTTGACCAGGAAGCCTGGACAAGGGTTGTACAATACGCCACCCAGCAGCGGGTGGCGGGCCTGTGGGTCGATAGCGTGACCAACCTGGTCCAGTTCCGTGAAGATGCTTCGCAGGTGGAAGTAACCGCCAACTGGCAGGAACAGGGCAAGAAAGTCAGCCTGGTAGTGACAAACCACGCTAAAAACGCGCTGGAAGGCGTCACGTTAACCATGCCAGCCAACATCCGCCAGGCCGCTGGGTCGGCCGGATTTAAGGCGTCTCAATTATTGGTACCAAATTTACAACCAGGTCAGAGTCTCACTATTAATGTCAATTTTTAAGCTTTTGAAACTAGATTCTAACCGTCTAAACCCCCTGCTTTTCCTGGGCCTGACCGCCCTGGCCGCCTGGCTGCTGCTGGTCGCAACTTATTCCCTGCGCAGCGACTTCCGGCTGGGAGTCGGCGAACTTGGCGACGGCCCCTACGTCACGGGCTTTTTAGGTGACGAAATCGGCCAGGCACCCGCCCGGGTACGCTGGACCGGCAGCACAAAACCGCTGCCGGATAACCTGGCAGTGGGCGTGGTGGAAGTGCCGCTCTCGCTGAACCCGGCCGTGACCAACGCAGTCCGGCTCAATATCCGGGGAGCCCAGAACCCGCCCGTATTCGAAGTTTTTGTAAATAAAGTTAAAGTCGGCGAAAGCCGGGCCGAAAACGGGACCTTTAAGACGGTCGAGTTTGCTATACCAGCCGGGACGGTGCCGCAAACCGAATCGACCCTGGTAGAGATTAAATCCAAAACTTTCCAGCCGCAGGGTGACAGCCGCTACCTGGGCGTCCAGGTCAGCGAGGTTAAGCTGCTTACCACCCCACTTTTCCGGCGTCCGCCCCTGGAAGCACTGCTGGCGGCCTGGTTATATTGCGCCGCGCTCGGCCTGCTGCTTTTGCGGCTGGTTGGTGGCGAGCGGGTAATCTGGGCAGCGCTGGCCGGGAGCGCCGGGTTAATTCCCTGGCTCCTGCTGCCTTTGATTGTCCCTTCCGGTTTAAACCTCTGGTATACCCCGTTCTACCTGGCCGGGTTAGGTGGACTGGCGGCGATAGTTACCCTGCTGGCCTGGCGCGATACCGTAAGTAACGGGTTGAGCCGGTTTTTGGAGCAGTTGGAACACAGTCCCCGGCTGGCCCGCAATATCCTGTGGGCCGGAATCCTGGTTTACAGCCTCTACGCCCTGGGTATCATTGTCCAGATGGACTACATCGGCCACGCCGACTATGCCGATAACGCCGTAGCCGCCCGCAACATCGTCCAGGGTAAAGGTTACTCGCTGGACTACGCCGCCCAATTTTACGAGAAATACAACCTGCCGCGCGCCGCCGACACCTGGCCGCCCTTGCAGCCGTTTTTGATCGTACCTTTTTACCTGGTGTTCGGGGTATCAACCTGGGCCGCCAAGCTGCCCAATCTTTTGCTGGCAATCGCGCTGGCCTGGGCCATTTTCCACTACGGCTCGCGACTGTTCAACCGGCGGACCGCCCTGGCCGCGGCCCTGCTGACAATGGTAGCGGTCATCCCGGCTTTTTCAACCAGCCCGGCCTTTTTTGAAAGCATCGCCTACCCTATCAACGATTTGCCGTTTACCCTGCTGGCCTTTCTGAACTTCTGTTTCTGGCTGCTGGATTTCAAGTTGAAAAAGCCGGAACCCGTCCCGGCCGCAGGAATAGTTGAGGTGAATGAAGGCGAACCGGGCGGGGCAGAAATTCAGCCAGCCAGCACCCCGGCCCCGGTTCCGTCTGGCCGGTTCAGAGCCCTGGTAACTAATTTTTACAACCCGGTTTCACCCCTGCACGACTGGCTCCAGATTGCCATAGCCGGGCTGCTGGCTGGGCTGCTATTCTTAAGCAAGCCCAGCGGCGGGATATTGCTGGTGGGTCTGGGCCTCTGGCTGCTCTGGCGCAAGTATTTAGCGCCTAATAAAATCTGGCTGCCCTGGCGGACCATCCTGTTGTGGGCCGGGGCCACTCTGCTGGTTATTTCGCCTTACATCGTGCGCAACCTGCTGCATTTCAAGTCGTTCTACCGCTCAACCGAGCAGTGGGACGCCTGGATTACCAAGTGGAACCCGCCTGACGAAAATATCTACAATCTCTTCAAGCCCTTCTCCAACCAGGAGTTGCCCGGGCCGCGACAGCTTTTAGAGTTTGGTTGGGATTCTAACCTGAACGCCATTGCCAACCAGTTCCGCAAGTTTTTCGGCCATTTAACCGCCGGGGAACTGCTGTCGCCTTTGCTGATGGCGCTGGTAGTGCTGAGCCTGCTGGTTTTGCCCCGGCGGCCCTTGCGCCTGTTTAGCTTGATAGGCGGCACTTTCCTGCTCTACTGGCTGGCTTTTAGCGTCCTGTGGCACTACGAACCGCGCTATTACCTGGTCTGGCTGCCCTGGGCTTACCTGTTTGGTATGTATGGTTTGATCTGGCTCTATGATAAAATTAGCGCGAGCGACCCAATGGAACCCGGTAAATCCCGGCGTAAAACAGGTTCCTGGCTGGTTGTGACAATATTCCTAATAATCGGGGTGCCGGGTGTGGCCGCTTTACTGGAAGATGGGCCGCTCTACACCAGGCCGACCGGGATGGTGATTGCGGCAGACTGGCTCAAACAGAATACCCCGGCCAACGCGGTTGTGATGAGCCGCAACGTCTGGGAACTGAGCTTTCACAGCAACCGCAAAAGCGTTATGACGCCCAATAATGCCAGCCTTAACCAGGTCAAAGATATTATGCGGACCTACGGCGCGCGCTATGTTCAACTGGACCACCTGAACCTGGACGACCGGAACATCAACCGGCAGTGGGGCATGCGGCGGGTTTTCTGGAACATGCTGGACCGCAAGCCGGACGAAAACTTCAAGCTGATTTACGACCAGCACAACTATTTAATTTACGAGTGGAACGGAAAATAAAGGTTTGGCAAAGGGCGTTATAAAGTTAATCCTGGTGGGTAGCCTGCTGGCCGCTTCTTTATTGAGCGCCTGTTCCGACCAGAGCGCGCCCACCGCGACCCAGGCTCCCCTGAGCAGCCCGATTGCGTCCGACTCTATCCCGGCCCCGGTGACTGCGCCGCTACCCAGCCGGACGCCTACGCCCACCACCGAAGTTTTCGCTTTAATACCGACCAACACGCCGCCGGTTATTTTCCCGACGGCTACTGTTCCGCTGGTCCGCACTATCGCCCCACCCAATACGCCGACTCCCCGGCCCGACCAATCCATCCCGATTCAGGGACCATCCCTGATTACCTTCCGCACGACCAAACTTTCCTTTCAGACCGCCTATGCCAAAGCGGCGGCCCAGATGGCCCCCGTGAGCGGGGCGGCCCGGTTGGTGCTGGCCCAGGCGACTACCTTCACGCTTGACCAAACTATCTGGACGTTCTTTTTTACCGTCCCGCAGGGGACCAATACCTGGGCGGTAACGGTCGACTCCGGCACCAAAGATAAGAAAGAGCAAATTACGGTTTCGCGCTCGGTCACGCTGCTGCCCGGTGAGGCGGGCCAGTGGCAGCCGTCCAGGGTGCTGGATAGTGACGACCTGAGTACCCGGCTGCAGCGCGGCGGGGTGCCGCTTGAACTGCCGTTTGATACGGTTTATGTGCAGTTGGAGGCTTCGGCGCAGGGTAGAGTCCCGGCCTATTTGCTGGTGAATAGCGCTCTCCAGAAGCAGCTGGTAATCAATGCCCTGGACGCGACTATAATTCGTAACGACTTTGTCTAATGCCCCAGGCGCTGCTTGATGCGGCGGCGTATTTCCCATTCAGGATGAAAACCGGCAAAGAGTCCGGCCAGGTCGCGCAAGCGGTCCACGGTCGCGGCGGCGGCTTCTGCGGTCCCCGGCGGGGGCGGAGGTTTTTTCAGGGCGGTAATCAGGCTCTGGCAGTCGGAAAAAAGGACGACCTGGAACTGGTCCACCGGCGGCAGATTGCGCTCTTTTTCCAGCCGGGTAACCAGGCTGAGCAAGCCCAGCTCGACCGCCACGGCTTCCGCCTCGTAGCTGGAAGCGGGCGCAATTTCCAGCGGCCCTTCCAGCCAGGCCGGACGGCCGACCGCCGGGTTTAGAATAAGCGCCCGGAAAGAGGCATAGCCGGTAACACCGTCGCGCAGGCCCAGTTTCCGCAGGCGCGTTTCGTTAGCATTACTTCTTTCTTTCGGCGTGTAAAACCCGGCATCGGTCCACAGGGCTGCCAGGGGCAACTCGCGGGGGTCGAAGCCGGGCCGGAGCGGCAGCAAAACATCTTCATCGCCTTTGCTGACCACGACCACGTCCTGTTTCTTGCGGACCAACCCCAGCCTGTCAGCCAGGAACCTGGCTTCGGCGGCGGGCAGTTTGAGGTCCACGCCGCGCAGTATTTCTTCCAGGCTAAGAGCCGGATAAGCATAGATAATTGGGACCAGCCTCAAAAAAAGTTCGTGCAGGTGGTCCCGCTCGGCCAGGGTAGCGGTGGTCCTGGGGTCGGGGCGGATATGCGCGGTAATGCGCCTGATTTCCTGCTGTACTTTATGCCGGTTGTTACTTCTTGACATAATCACAGAAGGTTGTGTTAATTTTTCCAATTCTGGCCGGAATACTTAAAATCCCCAAAAAGGCTCCTTCAGGTTTAATTTAATAAGTCTTAGGCTAAACAAACCCGCCACTATTTTAAGCTAAATGAAGAAATTTGTCATAATAATTTTGGAACAAGCGCCTGGGCAGCCCCAGGTTTAGCTTATTCCGGCAGTTTGAAATGTGGGTTTTCAATTATCCCAAAGACATTTCCAAAAGGGTCGCATACTGAGGCCACCCGGATACCGTCGCCCACATCCTGGATACCCTCCACTTCTTGAGCGCCTTTTTCCAGCAGCCCGGCCATTGTAGTAGCTATATTGTCCACACCCCAGTAGAACAACGGGCCGGAACGAGTGCCGTTCCCGGCCGGGGAGTTGGGGTCCAGGCCCAGTTCATAGCCGCCTACGTTGTAGCCGACATAGTACGGCTGATCAAAATACGGCTCAAAATCCAGGATAGCACTATACCAGGCTTTGGCCGCCGCTAAATCCGGTGCGCCATAAATAACAGTCCTTAAACCTAGAAACATAAAATTAGCCTTTCTCTTAATTGAAGTAATTATTGAGTACTATACATCCAACCTGCCTTATTTTCATTAAACGCGCCAATACGGCCCGTATTACGAGAAACGGCGGGGATACAGCGCCGGATAAAACCCGGCTCATTCAGAAGCGGGGAAACTGAAGTAACAAAAACGACCGCCACAAAGTGGCCTTTTTATTAAATTTGTTGTTGTTATAAGCAAATTCCACTATAATTTGAGTTATCGCAAACTTCTAGCTGCCAGCTAGTATGCCTATTTTCGTTAACAGGTCAGTCCCTTTAAAACGGTCGTTCAAAAGTCCATATAAGGAGCAATCTTAGCCGTATAAACAACATAAGGTTGCTTTCACGATGAGGTGATTATGAGTAGCAGACACCTAATTGATCCGGAACTTACCGAGTTACTTGTCCAGTTTCCATCTTTACAGTTCACGCGAGAAGGTTTGCCCCAATTGCGGGCCTTATTGGCCCAACAGTTTGGGGCCCTGCGGGCATCGTTGCCGGCTAATGATGACATCGAAGTGATGGAACGCCATGTGCCCGGTCCCGTGGGAGCCAATGATGTGCGTGTCCTGGTATACCTTCCCAAAAACGCGCCCCGCCCCTTACCAGCTATGCTCTGGATTCACGGCGGCGGCTATATCCTGGGTACTGCTGACGAAGACGACGCCACAGTTAAGAAGATGGTAGGAGCGGTCGGCTGTGCCGCCGTGTCGGTAGATTACCGCCTGGCGCCGGAAACAACGCATCCCGGCCCTGTCGAAGATTGCTATGCCGCCTTGAAATGGTTACACGCCAACGCCGGGGAATTGGGCGTGGATGTAAACCGTATTGCCATCGGTGGGGCCAGCGCCGGGGGTGGTCTGGCGGCCGGGTTGGGCTTGCTCACCCGCGACCGGGGCGAAATACCGCTGGCTTTCCAACTGCTTATCTACCCCATGTTGGACGACCGGACCGCCGCAGCGGACGACCCGCACCCTTTTACCGGCGAGTTCCTCTGGACCCGGGAAGCCAACCACTTTGGGTGGTCAGCCCTGCTGGGCCAGGAACCGGGCAGTGCGAATGTTTCGCCTTATGCCGCCGCCGCCCGAGCCGAGAGTCTGGCAAACCTGCCTGCGACCTATATCAGCGTCGGAGCGCTGGACCTGTTCCTGGAAGAAGACCTGGAATACGCCAGGCGGTTGGTCCGGGCCGGGGTGCCGACCGAACTGCACCTTTACCCGGGCGCGTACCACGGCTTCAACCTGGACCCCAGGGCCCAGGTATCACAGGCTTATGAGCGAGATTATTTTAATGCCCTGCGGCGGGCGCTGGCGCCTGACCGGAATACCGCCCAGGCAGCGGCCTGAACCTCCCCGGCCTGACTCTAACCGGTCCGGCGGGTAACGTAATTCCCTGAAGGTGGTTTGAACCGGGCTGCCCGTCCAAAGACGGGCAGCCTTTTTATGACCCGGCCGTGTCCTGATGGCCCCTGACCGGGCCAACCAGGGTAAGTAGTTGTGACTTTTGGTACTATTGACCGTCCATGAAAGCCGATGCTATAATTATTATGTTGACTTAACTGGCTTTCCTGGACGGTTAAAAAATCAATTGCATCAAATTACCTTTTAAAAAGCTAGTACCGCTTGCTGCATCTGGCACGTTTTTCTGACGCGCGTGAGGAGTCCAAATATGGCGCTGGTCGGTAACTTGAGAGATTTTGGTCTCTCCGAATTTCTCTACCTGGTGGACCGGGGCTCTAAAACCGGGCGGCTTACCTTGCAAAAGCCGGGCGACCGGGCCGAATTATATTTCAATAATGGAAAGCTGGTCTACGCAACCCACTTCAACCAGGACGAACGAATTGGTGATATCCTGGTGCGCATGGGCCGGATAAGCCGGGAACAGTGCAATTTTGCCCTGCAATTGCAGCATACCCAGGAACTAAATAAACCGCTGGGCCAGATTATGGTCGAACACGGCATGGTCACCATGGCCGAGATTCATAAATGTGTCCGGATGCAAATCGAAGAAATTACTTACGGCCTGTTCGGCTGGCAAGAGGGAGATTTCCGGTTTGAGCCGGAACTGGCCCCGCCTACCGAAAGCGTAATCATTCCCCTTTCGATTGAGAATTTAATAATGGAAGGCACCCGCCGGATTGACGAGTGGGCCAGGATTCGCGACCGCATCCCCAGCCTGGATGTAATTGTGCGCTTCAGCGACCGCCCCCATGAGAAGGCCAAGGGGGTCAACCTTACGCCCGATGAATGGCGCGTCTTTGCCCGGATAAACGGCACCAGCAGTATCAAGCAGACGGCCCAGTTGACCGGCCTGGGCGATTTCGAAACTGCCCGCATAATATATGGGTTTCTTTCGGCAGGGCTGGTAGTACTGACCCGGCAGATTGACCAGGCCACAGGCGCGGGCATGCGAAGCCCGGTTGGTACGGGACCGCTGCCCGGCCGCTTTCCGGCAGCCCCGGCCCGCACGCCGGT
>JAQBPB010000049.1 GCA_028287745.1 Chloroflexota bacterium | reverse complement strand
AATAGTTGCATCGAAAGGATGAACGCTCCAGTGAAAACCTTGATAGGGCGATTGGTATTGACCACGCTCATGCTTTTAACGGTTTTATTAACTGCGTGTGGCGATAATACTGCCACCACCGCCCCCGCTGCTACCACAGCGGCAAGCACCACCAGTTCCAGCGCGGCTACCGCGGCTGGAACTACTGGGGCCGCCGCTTCCGCCACTACCGCGGCGGCGGCCGGTTTAACCCAGACTACCGATAAGGACCTGGTAATATATTCGGCCCGTAAAGAAGAATTGATGAAACCTATTGTCGAGGCTTTCCAGAAAAAGACCGGCATCAAAGTTACCCTGAAAAACGGCGCGCCGGGCGAACTGGCCCTGTTGATCGAACAGGAAAAGAGTGACCCACGCGGTGATGTATACTTCACTACCGATGTTGCTACTGCCGAAACCCTGGGTCAGAAGGGCTTGCTCGACAGCTATATCCCGGCTAATAGTGAGAAAGTCCCGGCCGAATTCAAGTCTGCTCAGGGCTACTGGACCGGCGTGATTGGCCGCAGCCGGAATATTATGTATAATACCGACCTGGTAAAGGCCGAAGAAGCTCCCAAATCGGTGTTCGAATTAACCGACCCGAAATGGAAAGGTAAATTCGCTATGGCCAGCATAAAAGAGGGTGGCGTACGCCTGTGGCTGGACTCGCTAGTAGTCCTTAAGGGCGAAGAATTTACCACCAAATTCATAAACGACCTGAAAGCCAACGGCATGAAAGTCCTGGCGAACCACACTGAAGTTGCCAAAGCGGTCGCCCGTGGCGAAATCGCGCTGGGCCTGCTGAACCACTACTATTATGTGCCTGAAAAGAAAGCCAACCAGCCGGTGGGTCTGATTTATCCTGACCAGAACCAGGACCAAATCGGTACGCTGGTTACCCCGTTGAGCGTCAGCATCATGAAAGGCGCGAAACATTCCGGGGCGGCAAAAGCTTTTGTGGATTTTGCCCTCAGTCCAGAAGGCCAGCTGCCTTTAACCACCCAGGAAAATGAATTTCCTCTGACAGCGGGTACTTCGCTCGGTGCGGCCGCGGCTGATGGTGTCAAGTCGATATCTGAGATCAAACGACCTACCCTGGACGTCACCAAACTGGCCGCCCAGGAGAAGAAAGTGGTCGAAATATTCACCCCTCTTCTGAGCAATTAGGCAAGAAGAAGGGCCAATCTGGTAAATAGTGGCTAAAATAATCGAAAGACCGGGGCCAAGCCTGGTTCCGGTTCCCTTCTGGCTCTGGATAGTCCGATTATTTAAAATCCTATGGGTACTCTTACTGGCTTTGCCGGTAGGAGTACCTTTGGTTTATATACTCTGGCAGGCCACCCAGCTTGATCAGGCTGATTTAATACAAACATTTCAGCGGTTAAAGGTCGTTGAACTGGTCTGGCAGACCTTTTTGCTGGCTACTTTCGCGACCGCCTGGGCCATCCTGCTGGCAGCGCCCTGGGCCTGGCTGGTGGCCCGGACCGACGTACCGGGCCGTACATTCTTCCGGCTGCTCGGGCCGCTTCCGCTGGCGGTGCCGCCTTACGTGGGGGCTCTGGCCTATGCCGCCCTGCTTACACCGGGCGGGATTTTGCATACTTTCCTGGCCCAACAGGCCGGGGTTAAAACTTTCCAACACCCTTTCCCGGATTTAATTCACGGACTCGGCGGGTCGGCGTTCGTCCTGGGTATATTCACCAGCCCTTACATATTCAGTAATATTTATTCGGCTTTGCAGCGGCTTGATCCTTCCCTGGAGGAAGCGGCCCGCAGCCTGGGTTACGGTCCCTGGCGGGTTTTCTGGCGGGTAACTTTCCCGATGATGCGCCCGGCCCTGACGGCCGGTGGGCTGCTGGTCTTTCTGTATGCCTGGGTCGATTTCGGAGTTGTTTCGCTGCTGCGGCTCTCGACTTTTACGACGGTTATTTACAACTACCTGCTTGCCGGTTTCAACCTGGCCGCCTCCGCCGGGCTGTGCCTGCTTTTGATGGCAGTAGTCTGGCTGGTGCTGTTGGGACAGCGGTATGCCCTGGGTAAAGCCCACTACTCCCAGGCCCGTTCCCAGCCGCCGGTAATTATTAAACTGGGTATCTGGCGCTGGTTTGGGTTGGCCTTTCTGGTACTGGCCGTTACCCTGACGCTGGTGCTGCCCCTGGGTGTACTCCTTTACCAGGTTTTGCGCTTCAGCTCGTTCCAGGCATTTATTAACTTTTTAATCGCGCAACTGGGCTACACCGGCAATACATTACTGTTAGCCCTTGGCAGCGCCACCCTGCTGATTATTCTAACGGGAGTGGTAGGACGGTTACTCTGGCGAAAGCCGCGGGACCGCAGCGCCCGTTTTACGGAAAATGTATTACAGGCAGGGTATGCTATCCCCGGAACAGTGCTGGGCTTGAGCCTGGTGGGGCTTTCAATAAACCTTTTTCCGGCGCTTTATGGCACTCCTTTTGTCGTCCTCTTCGCCTATGTGGTATTATTTGCGGCGCCTGCTTTACAATCGGTAAAAGCAGCCCTGGCCGGAATAAGTCCCACTTTAGAGGAAGCCGCCCAATCCCTGGGGGATGGACCGCTGCGAACCAGCCTGCGCGTGACCATCCCGCTGGCCTGGCCGGGCCTGGTAGGAAGCTGGCTACTGGTCTTTATGCTATCCCTGCGCGAACTGGCCGCCACCCTGATTGTGCGACCACCCGGTTATGATACGCTGGCCGTACGCATCTGGGTCCATACCAGTGATGTCGGCCCCGATCCCGGAAGCGCCGTAGTAGCGCTTTTATTGATCGCTGTGGCCGGGCTGAGCTGGATTTTAATCCTGTTTATGGGCAAACTACAAGTGAGAGGGTTCCATGGTACAACTCGACCGAAATGAAACACCTGTCGCCGCTGCCGTTAAGGATGAAACACAGGCGTGGAGCGAGGTTATTCGGCTGGATAATGTTTCTAAGACGTATTCCGGTTCCAGCCGCCCGGCAGTAGACAATATCTCTTTCGGCCTGAAATCAGGTGAATTACTGGCTTTGCTGGGTCCAAGCGGCTGCGGCAAAACTACAACGCTGCGCCTCATCGCCGGATTCGAGCGGCCGGACCGGGGCCAGATCCAGGTGAAGGGCCAGCCGGTAGCGGCGGCCGGACTTAGCTGGTGGCAGCCGCCGGAAAAACGTCAGCTGGGTGTGGTATTTCAGGATTATGCCCTGTTCCCGCATTTAACGGTGAGCCAGAATATTGTGTTCGGGTTGCGGCGCGTCTCCCGGCAAGCGGCTAAAGAGCGCCTGGCCGAACTGTTGAAAGTTACCGGCCTGACCGATTTCAGCCACAAATACCCGCACCAGCTTAGCGGCGGGCAGCAGCAACGAGTGGCCCTGGCACGGGCCATGGCTCCCCGCCCAATGGCCCTTTTACTGGATGAAGCCTTCAATAGTCTGGATACTACTATCCGTTCGGCCATGCACCAGGAAGTACGCTCTATCCTGAAAGCCGAAGGGATTTCGGCTATCCTGGTAACACACGACCAGGCCGAAGCTTTCGAACTGGCCGATAGAATGGCCGTCCTAAACAGTGGCCGAATAGAACAAATTGGCACGCCCCAGGGCGTCTTCCGCCAACCGGCCAACCACTTTGTGGCCCAGTTCGTAGGCCGGGCCAATTTTCTACCGGCGCGCCTGGAACAGGGCCGGGTAGAAAGTGAATTAGGCCGGTTAAGCGGCCAAATCAACCTGAATGCGGATGCCGTCGAAGCGGGGGACTTTGATTTACTCTTGCGGCCCCACGAAATCGAGCTTTTTCCCGCTTCCAATGAAACCGGGCCGGTGGCGACTGTGGCAAGCCGGATTTATGCCGGTGCGGAAAGTCTTTATAGCGTGCAGTTAAGCTCAACCGGGCAAATCCTTGAAGCGGCTTCCAGTAAGGATTTTAGTATCGGGCAAAAAGTTAACCTGGCCGCCAAACCGGATGTCATAAATTTATATCCCCGGGAAGCAAAAGGGCTGGCCGGATAATGCCCAAAAGCGGCCTCAGCGAATTTTATAGGCTGGTAGAAACCAGAGAAAACAGCGTTTTACTGGAAACTTTCCTGCCGGATATTTCCAACCGGTTTTCTTTTCTTTTTATTGATCCGATCCAAACCCTGCAAATCCGGGAAATCAGCGAAGTAGATAGTTTATTAAGCGCTATAGATGATTTGGTTAAACAGGGTTACTACCTGGCCGGTTACTTTGGTTACGAGAGCGGTTACAATTTTGAAAAACTGGCTATGCCCGGAAATTATGGACACACCAGGCCGTTAGCCTGGTTTGGGGTTTACGAGCAGCCGGTAATCTTTGACCACCGGGAAGGGCAAACCCTACCCTCTACGGCCCTCGAAAAAGCCCGGGCCAGCCTTGAGCAACCGCCCCAACCAGGCCCGGGGTACGCGGTCAACGATATTCGCTTCAATTTAAGTGAAGCCGAATACAGCGAAAAGGTGGCGCGGGTTAAAGAATACATCCAGGCGGGCGATATCTACCAGGCCAACCTGACCGGACGCTACCACTTCAAGTTCGAAGGCTCGCCAATGGCCTTATATAAAGCCCTTAAACTCCAGCAGCCGGTATCTTATGGCGCTTATATCCACAGCGCGGGACAGCATATCCTGAGCTTTTCCCCTGAATTATTCTTCCGGATTGAAGGACAGCAGATAACCACCCGCCCCATGAAAGGCACGGTTGCCACCGGCCGGGACGCGGCGGAAGACGCCCGGCAGAGCCAGTGGCTCCGCAATGATGAAAAGAACCGGGCCGAGAATGTAATGATTGTAGATTTACTCCGCAATGACCTGGGCCAGGTCTGCGAAACCGGCTCGGTAAAGGTGACCGAACTTTTTACGATTGAAAAGTACCCCACCGTTTTTCAAATGACCTCCACGATAGAGGGTTCATTAAGGCCCAATCTAAGTTACAGCGAACTGTTCCGCAGCCTCTTCCCCTGCGGTTCTATCACCGGCGCCCCCAAGATTAGAGCCATGCAGATTATCCGGGAACTTGAGACGACCCCTCGAGGGGTTTATACCGGCGCGATTGGCTATATCGCCCCTGAGCCGCCCGCGACCCCGGCAAATAGTAGCAAGCCGGAAAATATACCGCCTTACCGGGCCGTTTTTAATATCGCTATTCGCACTATTACCCTGGATGGGGCGCAAGGCGAGATGGGCGTGGGTGGTGGTATCGTCATTGATTCGATGGCGGAGGCTGAGTACAACGAATGTGCCGCAAAAGCTGCATTTCTAACTTCGTTGCCGGTAGAATTTTCCCTGCTTGAAGCTATTTTGTGGGACCAGGACTACAAACGCCTGCCCCAACATTTAGAGCGTTTGGAGAAAGCGGCCCGGCATTTTGACTATCCATATGACGAGGAAAATCTGAAAAAAGCGCTGGCGGCCCAGGCTACCGGCTTTAAAGCAGGTGATAAATATAAAGTCCGACTGGTACTCGATAGTGAAGGCAAAACCCTTATGGAAGCCATCCGGATAGATGATCCTCCAACCCAGGCCCCTAAAATTATAGCAATCAGCCCGGAGCGAGTGACCTCAACCAACCGCTTTGCGTATTATAAAACCACTAACCGGGCTATTTATAACCGGGCCAGTGCAATAGCCGCCCGGGAAGACTATGCCGACCTTATATTCCTTAATGAAAGGGAAGAAGTTACCGAAGGTGCGTCCAACAATATTTTTATCGAAAAAGACGGACAGCTTTTTACCCCACCCCAGGAATGCGGTTTGCTGAACGGTGTTTACCGGCGGGTTGTGCTGGAAGAAAATTCTAACGCCCGGGAGAAGGTGCTTTATCTAACTGATTTGTTGGAGGCGGATAATATCTTTGTCTGTAACTCTATTCGCGGCTGGCGTAAGGTTATTCTAGTAATTCCTTGATGGCCCGACACCTATTCGACCGGACTAGTGCTGCCGGAGGGTTAGGCCCAGTAAATGTAATAACCTGCAGCTACCGGAACAGGCCCCAAAACGGGCCTGTTTTGATTTTAAAATAAGCCGGTACCTACCCTTTAATCGCGCCGATTAAAAGGCCGCTGGTGAAGTAGCGGTGGACGTACCGGTAGATAATCAGGGCCGGAATGGTTGATATTACAATCAGGGCCATAGAACCGCTGCTGGCCGAGTTCTGAATCAAGCTGCTGCGCAAAATCAATTGTAATGGAAACAGGTTCGGGTCCCTCAGATAAATCAAGGCATCGAAATAGGCATTCCACTGGTAGGTGGCGTAAATCAGGATCAAGATAGCCATAATCGGTTTGGATAGAGGCACCACCACCGACCATAAAAACCGCACATCGCTGCAACCGTCTAACTCTGCCGCTTCTCCCAGTTCATCCGGAATATTTTCCTGAAAGAAAGTCCGGCCAATGATTACCTGCCACACTCCGATAGCCTGGGGCAGCAAAAGGGCCCAGGCTGTATCCAGTATGCCCAGGGATTTCACCACCAGGAAGGTCGGGATAAGACCCCCGGTAAATAGCATCGTAAATATAAGGGCCGCCATCAGGAAATTCCGGCCATAGAAAGTCCGCCGGGATAGCGGGTAGGCAATGGCGATGGTCAGGGTAACACTGATTAACGTGCCAAAAAACGTATAAAACAGCGAGTTAGCAAAACCTGTCGGAATGCGAGCATCGCTTAAAGCTATCGAGTAACTGCGCAGTGAGAAATCTACCGGCCATAGCAACACTCTACCGGAGGTTACCGCGGCCGGATTACTCAAAGAAGCGCTGAGAATATAAATCAGTGGTAACAGGATAATTACCAGCACCATTACCAGGAAAAGATAGACCCCGGCAAGAAAAACCCGGTCCACGACCGGTTCTTTAACCCTGGTTGACTGTTTCCGGCGGGTCCGGATTTGAATTTGTGCCTGGTCTTGCAACTCCACCAGGGCGTACTCTTTTACCGAGCCGCCCAGGGTCCGGGCGATTGTTTCCGCTTTTGTCCGGTCGTTTGCCCCGGCCAGGACTTCACCGGTAAAATCATTGATAACTACCCAGGGAAAGACATTATTCAATATCAGACTCCATATCAGACCCCATTCCTGACTCACCTATTTCGAAAGGGCCTGGTCAGTCCAGCTTCCTACCCTAAAACCCATGAAAAACCGGGGTTGAAAACGTTTTCATTCTACCAGCATCTTCAACAAAACTCTAATAGCTTATCGAAGATTCAAATAGAATGTTACAAATTTAAAGGAAGTTAAGCCCTCGCCGGTAATAACCGGGCGCAGCCGGGACTGACCAGCAGCTAAATTTCCTGACTCTGGTAGATTTGCTGGACGCTCCAGTAAGAATGCTTGGGCTGGCGATACTCGTTTACCAGTCCTTTATTGTTAAAACCCCTGGCCCGGTCCCGAAACCGCCTGGTATCGGACCGAATATCGGCATACTGCCAGATACAGGTACCGGCAATTTTTGGGTCGGCAAAAAATGAATTAAGAGCCTTGCTGAGGATAGTAGCCTGGTACTCCTCGCTAAACATCCGGTCATCTTCCCAACCGCGCGAACCATAGATAGCCGCTCCCCCAAACTCCGACATTATTATTGGGCGGTCCCCGGCTCCTTTACCGGCGGCATAGGTGTGAAACTGCTCCAGGAAATTGGGCCAGTCCTCGTTATTGCCGCGATACCAGCCAAAGTACTGGTTAATCCCTATGACGTCGTATAAATGCAGAGTTATATCATCCAGCGGGAACATAGTAGCGCCAGTTACCAGGCGAGTTTTATCCAGGGAACGAACTAACCCCGCGATAGCTTCAACCAGGGCTAAACCTTCTTTGCCCCGCGTATCCATTTCATTTTGGGTACCCCACATGATAACGGAGGGCCGGTTGTAATCTCGCTCGATCATCTCCTGGGTCATCTGCAAAGCCCGGCTTAGAATTACCTGGTCGGTTAACACTTCCTGGGGATAGCCCCAGAGCGGTATTTCTTCCCAGAACAGGATGCCACGCTCGTCCAGCAAATCCATAAAATACTGGCTGTTAGGATAATGGGAGCCGCGCACAAAGTTGCAGCCAAGTTTCTGGATAATATCCAGGTCCTTGCTCATAAGCCGTGGAGGAAAGGCAAAACCCCACTCCGGGTGTTCTTCGTGACGGTTGACCCCTTTAAGCAAGACCGGTTGCCGGTTAAGCAGGATCCGGCCAGCTTTAACTTCTACCGTCCTGAAGCCTACCCGGTCGTAAAGGTCATCCTGGCCGGTCTGTAAGCCGAGCAGGTAAAGATTGGGGTTCTGAGTATCCCACAACTTGACCTGGTCCCAGCTAACTTGCTCATTCACAGTAATTGCCTGACCGGGTGGAATTATAACCTCTGTGGTTAGAAAGGTAATATTATCCCTGCTCCATTGCAGGGTAACGGTTGTGGTTTGGCCAGCCAGCGATTTTAGTTCGGCCACCAAGTTCAGTACAGCCGAGGGGCCGGTAAACTCTACCGCATAATCAACTTTTAGTTTTTGGATGTATACAGCGGGCAACTCTTGCCACTCAACGCTGCGAATTATTCCGCCGTAGTGGTACCAGTCAACTTTGTCCAGGGGGATGGTGTCGCGAGTATGGGTATTATCGGTACGCACAACCAGTTCGTGCCGTCCCTTTGATAAATCAGGCAGCACAATTTCAAAGGGGGAAAACCCGCCATAATGGTAACCGAGATGCCGCCCATCCAGGTACACATCGGCATGGCCCAGCACCCCGTGAAAGACCAGGCGAGTATGCTGAGTCCGGCTGGCCTCGACAAATTGGCGGTACCAGGCCACTCCTTCATAGGAATAGAGCCCTATTTCATTGTTCCAACAGGCCGGAACGTGCATTCGCCGGGCATTTTGCAAGGGGAAATTCAAGAACCACTTTTCAGCCAGGCCCTGGTTCTCAGGGTCGGTAACAAAGTCCCAGGGGCCGTCTAATAAACTAGTTTTTCTCAAACGGTGCTGGCTAAATGCTCTAATCATTACTGCTCCATTTCAATTCAAAAAACCGGTAAGGGACGCAGAACGGGGTTAGATGGGACGCGACAACTGAACTTTAGTAACAGGCAGTTTGAAGGATTGGTCCAGGACAGCCTCAAAGTAAATATCAGAATCCTGGCGGTACATTACATTACTATGGGCTTCAATGCTAGATCTAAAACCGTAAGGTTTTTGTCCGATTCCGTTGCAAATAGGGTATACCGGCAGCCAGTAGTTTTTATAGAGCCAGGGGTGAGCAGGGCCAGATGATGCCAGATTCAAATTTCCTGGTGATTATAATATTGACTTTAAGCAAAACTATATAATAATAGAAGTACATACCCCGTATTTTATCCCACACTAATAGCAGCAGGAGTAAGTATTATGAGCACTGTAGAAACAAGCACTTTCACTCAGTTTATCCAGACCGCCGCCACTGACCCCCAACTGACCAATAAGCTTAAAACCTTACAGCCAGGCGATATTAACGGCCTCCTGGCAATTGCCGCTGGAGCAGGTTATCCCATGAGCCAGTCCGAGTTGCTGACCGGGGCAGAGCAGGACCAGGCTCTTGAGGACCCAAATGAAGCCCTGTCCGATAATGAACTGGATATGGTTACCGGTGGTAACGCCAAGGGCGTATACCTTGCTGTGAAATGGTTTGTAAAATCTTTACTTGGTTTGAATTAAGGCCACTTTACAAGTTTTCCGGTTATTTTTTATTTTGAATTTGCTTTATTGAATATTTTTGGTAACATAATCTTTAGGGATATGTAGTCTAACAGTGGTCTTTTACCTTTCCCTAAAGATTACTCCCATTTAAAATTATAACCAGGCCAGGAATGGCATGATTGGCACAAAAAACCGGACGAGGTTTCTCGCCCGGTACAGTTTTCGCGATTATTTTGCCAGGGACATGCCTTCGAAATCGGCAGGTATGGGCCCGGCTATCCGGCCCTTACCGCGCCAGAACTCCTTGCGCACCCGCCAGAGTCCCTTTACGTCCTCCAGGGCAGTCTTGATGATGTTTACCCGTGAGTCGAGGTCTTCAACCCACCGGACCGGCACCTCAAATATAGGCAAGTTATTGTGTTCGGCCAGCAAAAGCAATTCGGTATCAAAAAACCATTCGTTATTCTCAACCATCGGCAAAAGCTGCCGGGCCGTGGAAACCCGGCAGGCTTTGAAGCCGCACTGGGCGTCACTGAAGGTGTGGAAGAAAAATAACTTTATCAGCATGTTATAGCCGCGTGAGGTCAGTTCGCGTTTCCACTGGCGGGTTACGACCGCCCCGGAAGCCAGGCGAGAGCCAATTGCCAGCTCGTTCTCCCCGCTCAGGATTGATTCAATCATTGGCCAGAAGCTTTCGAGGCCGGTAGATAAATCTACATCCATGTAGGAAACTATTTCAGCTTCACTTTCCAGCCAGGCTTGCCTGAGGGCTCTACCCCGGCCCTTTTGATCCAGGTGAAGGGCCTTAACTTCAGGATAAGCTGCCTGAAGTTTTTGGGCAATCTCCCAGGTGCGGTCTTTGCTGGCATTATCGGCAATAGTTATCCGCCATGTATAAGCAAAGTTGGACTTCAGGAAATTCCGCAAGGTATTTACACTTTTTTCCAGGACTTCCTGTTCGTTATAAACGGGAATAACTATTTCAACCAAAGGTTTGTTCATCTCAACTCCAATCTCAATATTACTTTTAAGATTTAACCTGATGTTAATTTTGCCCGGCCGCCAGATTCGGTAAATTATCCGAATAAAGGGCCAGTCCGAACCAGACCCAGTTCTGATTGTAATAATTCCTGGTATCCCCCCACCCGCTGAAAGCCCGGGCGAAATCGTTATCGACAACCTTTTTATAAGTTGGCAACAATTTGCTATTAACCAGGGATTGGGCCAGTGCCGGGTCGGTTGCCATAAAGTTACCAAGGGTTCCGGCGTAAACCGCCAGGTCCTCGCCGGGTGTGATTACCTTACCGCTGTGGTCGTACTCGGCGTCCAGCCTGTTATTTTGCTTAAAAAGCTCGCGGGGCAGGTTGCTCGCGGTCAAATAGTCCAGGGCGCGTTTCTCGCCGAACCATTTGTAATCAAGCGCTAAACGCCAGTGCGTGCGGAAGGCATCATAGCCATAATTGGTATTAAGGCTGGGATAATCCTGGGCGGTCGTGAAAGTGCCGTCCTGCTTGTTAATGCCACAGAAATTGGGTGCCAAATTTTTGCCGCCCAGACCGGCCAGGGTAGCCTTTGAACAACCCTGGATAACTTCATAAGAAGTATCCACCAGGTCACCCCATTTGTGGGCCTTATCGAAAGTTGCAAAAATCCGGTAGGCATAAGGTGATAAATAGGACGGATTCAGGGCTGGGCGTTCCTGGGCCGGGGCCCAGTCACCGGCGGTTAGATAAGGCTTACTATTGAGAGTCAAAACACTTTTATCCCAGATAGAATTCAGCACTTCTATTCCAAGCCGGTGGAAAGTATCGTCGGACCAGATTTTCCCGGCGAATAACAGCGCCAGGGCTATGTCACTATCTGCGTCGGTAGCGCTGCTTTTATCCAGCACGTGCCACTGGCCGTTGTCACTTTTCCCCCACTTAAAAGCAAAAAGTTTATCTGTGCCGCGTGTCTGCAAATTGGACTGGGTCCAGGCCAACACCCGCTTAAAGGTTTCCCGGTCATTTTGCCAGACTGCCCGTAAGAGGGCATAGGATTGCCCTTCACTGGTAGTCAAAGCCTCCTGGTACGGATCCATTACCCGGCCATCGGCCTGAATAAACCGCTTACTGTAATCCGTCCAGCTCTCGTCTAGCTGGGTCTTAATACTTTTCACCAGGGCCTGGGTCGGGGCAGTGGTAATCTCCGGTGTCACACTCGGCGTTGGACCAGGGGCGGCGGTGGAACCGGTTGTAGGACCGGCAGGCGGGGAAGTAGTCGCGCCCTGGTTAGATGGCACGCTTTTATTGTCATCTATCGCTATGAACAATAACGGCACCATGAGCACCACCAATATGACCAGTCCTATTAACCAGCCTTTCGGGTTACTGAACCTTTTTTCATTCATTTTGGTACAAAACCCTCCTCTCTAGCGAGTTCACAAAATTAGCTCAACAATTACGGCCTGTCTATGGTTGTACTTCAACCTGACTTATGTAGACGGTTGTAGCTTCTTTTGGAAAGACCAGGTCAATTTCGTTATAAAAACCAGGATTGGGCAATTGCCAGCTTATTTCCATCCAGCGTCCGGTTGGCACCGAATGTTTGAAACCATCATCGTGCCATTGCCAGTTCTGGTCGAACGCGGCCATACCAATCACGTTATTGCCGGAATTATCGGTGGTAGTTTCAATATAAATCTGCGTCTTTATGGAACTGACCGGCTGTCCGCCAGGCTGTCCAAGTCTGACACCCACCTGGTAGGACTCCGCAGTGGGGGTAAATTTCAGGCTTGATTGTTTATTACAGGTCTGCGCCTGACTGATGCTGACCTGGCTGCCTGCCTGGAATTCACCTTCACTGGGATGTCCACCCCAGCCCTGGGTACCACTGGCAAAGTTGAAAACTTTTGAGTTTGCGGCTGGCGTGGTGAGGATACATTGGTGCGGCTTGTAAATATCGATACTGGTGCCGTTAAGTCCAGGCTCGGAAGCAACCAGGTTGTAATGCTGCTTGATTAACCCGGTCAGGTTCCGGCTTAGTTGCTTACCAATCGGCCCGATACCACCATCCAGGATTATGACATCATAATGGCGGTCAGCAATGCTGGCCCTATAACCATCCATCCCGGTTTTACCGTAATATTCGACATAGAAGGGGTCGGTTACCTGATCAGTCGAAATATCCGGATAGAGGTAATATCGCAAAGCCAGGTCATCGGTTAAAACCTTATGGACTCCTGTAACATTTTGTTTGATGGTTGGTAAGGCAATGCTGAGGTTCGGGTAAAAGTTTACCAGCAAGTTAGCCTGGGACAGGCTCATAAGTAAGGACGCCGAAAATACTACTAGTATGACAGCGCTCAGTCCCATCAGGCGCACTCTTGCCCCGGAGCGGGAAAGCTGATTACTGGCCCTGGCGTGCCAGTAAACCCGGGAAACCGGGATAACCAGGGCCAGTCCGGCCAGGGGCGCCAGGAAAAAGAGTAGATAGATGGAGTGTTTCCAGAAATCGAAGTCGGCCCGGTAGATAAGCTGGAAACCTAAAATTACGCCCGAGCCTCCCAGGGCGACCATTTTCATCTGCCGGGTGGCGCGTTCCCAGCCAATGCTGGCTATAACCACCAGCAGCCAGATTTCCGGGCGTTCCCAGACGTAAACCAGGAACGGGTCCTGGGACTTGAGGTCGGTATAAGTATGGGAAAACGAAAGTAAAGCGGTCAGTTCAGACCGGAACAGCAGGAAGTACAGGGCACAGATGGCAGTCAGCGGCCCGATAAACCAGCTTATACGCTCAATAAGTTTCCGAATGCTTCCCGCCGATAACATCAGGTAAAGACATATCACCGGGAAAAATATCGCGATAACATATTTTGCCAGGAATGCAATAAAGAACAAAAGGAAAGCCGAAACCAACCTGGTGCGCTGGGCAGTGCCTTCAACCGGAAAGAGCACAGCAATGCCGGACATAAAAGCCGCCCCGGCCAGGGCATCATAGGTCCCAAAACTTCCAATCCCCAGGGCAGTGGGGAAAATTGCCATAACCAGGCCAGCTACAAAGGCAACCGCCCAGCGCCGCTGGATCGGCAAGACATGTGAGGATAAACGGTAAGCCGAGACTACCGTTGCCAGCGTCATAATTACACCGCAAAGGGCGGTAAAAGTGCGGACCAGGCCCAAGCCACCAATAATATCCATACTACCGGCAATAACCGGCCAGAGATACGACCCGTAAGACCAGGTTAGAATGTTGGCGTAGATAGTGCCGCTTTCAATCAAATAGCGGCCGGCCAGGATCTGACTTACTTCGTCCATATAGGCCGAATGGTTATTGTTGGGTAAGAATCTGAGGCAGAATGCCCCGATTGACAGGATTATCAGCCCCAAAACTATCCAAATTTTCCCATTAGTGCTGCCACCGGCTACTATAAAAGGCCATTTTCCAGGCACAGGGGCCGGGGGGTGTCCCCGGTCTTTGAACTGGCTAGGCGGTTTGGGGGGAGCTTCCAGTTGCAGGCGCATGGTCCCCGTTCCTGGACCATGCTTTAGTAGATTAAACACTAAATATCTCCTGACGTAGTTTCTGTTTCCAAAAAAGTTAAGGGCAGTTTTAAGCTCCGGTTAACTCCCGCTACCCGGTACGGGCAGGGCCAAAGCGGTTGGCATAGATAATACTGTTGCTAACTCCTGCATTATTGATGTAGAGAAAGCCGAAGTGCTGGAGTCGGAATCCCTGGTAGGTTTGGGTTTCTTGGTAGGTTTCGGTGAGGAGGTTGCTTTAGGTTTTTCTGTTTTGCCAGGTTTTCCAACTTTCCCGCCATTGTCATCATTGTTATCCCCCGAGTCACCTTTTGGGGTAGGTGTCGCGGTCGGCACCGAAACCGGCGGAATAGGAACAGGCAATTTGATAATAGGAGTAGGGGTTGCCGTCGGTTTCGGTTGGGGCTGCTGCTTTGGTTTGGACGTGGTAGGTGGTACCGGCGTTGCGGTAGGCTCTGGTACCGGTGTCGCAATCGGCTGAGAATTTGGTTTTGCGGGCGCGGCCGGTGCGGGCGCGGCCGGTGCGGGCGCGGCCGCCCGCGAAGTAGGAGGGACTGGTTTAGGTGTAGCAGTAGGGTTTGTCGCCCTGACCGGGGCAGATGTATTGGTAGGCGCAGGCGCTGGCGTGGGCGCGGGCGCATCTGTGGGAGTCGGCTCAACCTGGCGGGCAACCGGTTGGTCAACTCGTATGGCCGGGGCGACGGGCAGGGGCGGTTTAGCTGTCGAGTCCGCAACGGGTATAATTTGTATGCCTGTTGCAGTGGAAATTGGCGATTTTGAAGCCGCCGTGGCCGGGTATATAGCCGCTGTAGCCCATGCGGTTGCGGTTGCCGTTGCCCATGCGGTTGCCGTTGCCGTTGGGTCCAGGGTAGCGGTAGCCGCCTGTATCGCCAACCGGGTAGCGGTAGCGATTGGAGATGTTACCAGGGTGGCCGTGGCCGCCGGATTCGACTTGATACCGGAAGAAGCTGCCCCGGTAGCTGTGGCAGGTACCCGCGTTACGGTCGGGTTAATAATATTATCAAGACTTGCCCGGTTGTTATCAGGGCCATTGGCTCCCATGGCCGGTTGAGAATTAATCGGGGCTGCGCCGGAAAAGCCGGTGCCTAATAAGGCGGCCAAAACGGCAAGGCTGACTAAGCTAAACAGCAGCACTGCGAACCAGCGGCGCCGGTTCGTATTTAATAAAGGGTGTTTCGCTTTATAAAGAGGGGTATGCATAAATTATTTTCTGCCTCCTTGGGACTCTATGCCGGTCTTTACGGGTTGTACGCCGGTCGTGTTATGCCAGAAGTCGGTAAGTCTATTTGCGTACAACCCTGTCGCGAACCAACCCCATTCCTGGGCAATCAAATCCTGTTGATCGCCAAAATATAAACCCTTTGAGTTATGGCCTACCTGGCCTATCACCTGGCTGCTGTAAATCGTGTTAGCCGCCCCGGGGTCAAGGGTCAGCAGGGCCGCCATAGCCCCGGCCGAGCCAACCAGGTTGGGTTGCTCGATAACTACCGAGCCATCGTGTTTGTAGATCGCGCTTACCAGACCTTTGCGGGTAACGCCATCTTGCAGCAAGCGGCCAACTTCATCCTTCAAGAAACCGGCCTGTTGCAGGTATGTTTTGGCCCGGCCGTCTCCCGACCAGCGCAGGTCCAGAGCAATATTGAAATAGACCCTGGGAGCATCGAAGCCGTACCTGGTTGTATCCGTTTTATCGGTCAATTGCAGCGCCGAAAGTTCGCCCGTATAGCGGTTAAGGCCAATCCAGTCCGGGGGCAAGCCCGCCGACAGTGTGTAACCGAGGGGCGCTTTCGAGGCGTTAAACAGCAAATCGTAACCGGCATCAATCACCGCTTGCCAGTTGTGCGTGGGATCCACATCCTTAAAGATGCGGAAAGCATAGGGCGCAAAATAGCTGGGATTGATTGCCAGAATCTGACCCTGGCCGGTCGCGGCCCAATCCCCGGCTACCTGGTAGGGCTTGCCTTTGATGGTCAATACTTCGGTGTTCCAGATGGCCTTGACCATGCGCGTACCGGCCGCCGCCAGTTCCGGGTCATTCCAGAGTTTGCTACCCAGCAACAGGGCCAGGGCCGTATTGTTATCGGCGTGGGTAGCGGTATGCGCATCGGTTATGATGTCATTTTGCCTTAGCCAGTACAACAACCCTTGCGGGTTCTGAAGATTTTGTTTCGTCCAGGCCCAGGTCCGGTTGAAACCGGCCCGGTCGTTCGACCAGACCGCCCGCAACAGGGCATTGGATTGGGACAAAGCAGTAACCGAGCCATCCGAGCTGGCAAAAGCCCCTTGCTGACTGAAGTTATTTTCAATGTACTTACCACTATTCTTAAGGGTTTCCGTTTCGGTGACCCCTACTTTATCGACTTTCCAGAGTTCGACAATTTGTTGGTTGTGCAGCCCCTGGGTACCAGGCTCGGATTTCCACTGCTTGACCAGGTGGGCGTTTTTCAAAGCTTCCAGGGCTACGGTGTTTTTCGAAGCGATAAATTCTTTTTCAATGTTCGGCGAAGTAATCAGGTAATCAACGTTATGCCAATCCTGCTTGAAAACATCGTCACGGACCGCCGGGTCGGAAGAAACCTTCCAGTGAGTATAGACATAGGGGAAAGCCGGACCGTCCATACCTTCCGCCCGCAAATCGGTCCACATATCATCACGAGTGATAATGCGGCTTTCCGGGCTGATATTTTCTTTTATCCAGGCCGTCGAGGTCCGTCCGGCTACCACCGGATACTCACTAAAGAGCGGTTGGAGATTGCCTGAAGACCAGTAACCCAGGCCAATTGCGACAACAACCGTGAGAGTTGAAGCAACCATGGCCGGTTTGGGCAACTTTTCCAGTACGACCGAGAAAACCGCGGCCAGGCTGAGGCACAGGAAAGGAATTGCCAGTAGAATCTGGTAATTCAAAACCATACCGCCCCGGGCCAGGTACAACAGCGGCCCGATGCTCAGCAAAGCCACCGCCATTGCCTGGCGGCTGGAAATACCCCGGCGCAGATTTATCAGAGCGGCCACCGCCCCACCGGCCAGCAGCAAGGCGTCGCGCTTGAACCAATCGTTACGGACCAACTCCCAGAACTGATTGCTGTAATTTAACAGGCCACCGCCCTCCCGCAGGTATTCCCAGAACAGGGTATTCATTAGTGAAACCCGGGTGGGCGAAAGGTTGCCCAAAGGTACATCGAAGGTAGGGAAGAGCTCGCCTTTCAAAAAGGCGTACATCGGATACAGGCTGACCACTACCAGCATGGGAGTTACCCAGCCAATAAAAGCAAACCGGCCCTGGTGACGCCAGCGCTGTTGAATGGCAATAAAGACCATGCCCGGCAAGAGCGCAACCGCGCTTTCTTTGCTTAAAATCGCAAGTCCGAAACATACCCCGCTAAAGACCACCCGGCTCAAACGGCCCCAGCCGTCCAACAGTAAATCCAGGCTCAATAGAGCCAGGAAGAGCATGACCGTATCTACCAGGACAAACCGCTGGTAGAACAGGGCCAGGGGCGAGAGCGAAAACAGCAGGGTAGCGCAGGCCGCCGCCGCGACATTACATCCCAGCTTGCGGGCTATCCCGTAGACCATCGGAATCATGCCCAGGTGCAAAATAAGCATCAGCACCCGGCCGCTATCGATGGAACCGCCAAAAGTATGCAAGCCCCCGGTCAGTCCCATCCAGGCGGCCAGGATTATCCAGCCCACTGGAGGTGTCTCATAAATAAAAGTAAAGGGTGCCAGGCGGTGCTGCGTCAGGACCGCCCAGGCTTGCCCGGTATAAATACCTTCATCATCCAACAAGGTATAAGCCGGGTAATTAAACATGTTGAAGCCATGAGCTACCAGGGCCACAATTCCCAGGGCAAGAACCACATAAACTTCTAAACCGATACCGGACAGGATAGACCAGGTCCGAGCCGATAGCGCTTTACCGTCTACCAGGACAGGGGTACGTTGTGTACGGGTCGAATCAGCCACGAACAACCTCCTCATCTACTTTTGAAATATGGATAACCGGAGGTAAGGCCGTTGAAACATCCTTGGTCAATTCGGTTGTCCGGTGCGCGCCAATATGAACCGTTTTTTCCCAGCTATTCATACCCCGCAGTTGCCGAAAGACCGCCCGCAGGGCCGCATAACCCAGCAAACCCTGGTAGGGTAAGAAAGAAAATAACAAACGGATTGGTGAAAATAGAGAAGGCTTCAAGCCGTGGGCCGAAGTAAATTCGTACAACCCCACCAGGCTGATAACCAGTTGAATCACCAGCATATAGAGCGGTAACATGGTCAACACCGCCAGTGGTGTGGGCAATTTGACGAAAAATAGCATCCATAGGCTAATAAGCGGGTAAATAGTCAATACGGCCTGGATAAGGGGTGAGCAAAGTGTATAAAGGGCCAATAAACGCTGGGGAATGCTGGGCAGTTTAAGCCAATCCCCCTTACCAAGCACCTGCAAAAATCCCTGGTTCCAGCGGGTACGCTGCTTGATGAACTGGTTGACCGTTGGTGGAGTCTCCTCACGGGTAACATATTCATCGTCATACACGACCCGGATAGGCACATTCTGATTACTCAGCCGGATACCGATGTCGGCATCTTCGGTCAGGCATTGCTGGTCCCAACCTCCCATTTTGCGGAGCAAGTCGCGCTCAACAAAAACGGTGTTGCCGCCAAGCGGCACCATCCCGATAGCCGAATGGTAATGCATGCGGCTTTTGAACCAGAAAAAGTACTCCAGTACGTTCAGGGCCGAAAACCAGCGGTCCGAATAGTTCATCAACTGCACGCCCGACTGCACCACCGGGGCGTGTTCGCGAGTCATAAGAGTGTTTACCATCTTCAAGATGTTAGGGTGCGGTTCGTCCTCGGCATCAAAAATTGTGACCACATTGCCAGTCGCTTCTTGCAATCCGACGTTCAAACCATGAGGTTTATTGATAGGTGGGTCAGCAAAAGTTAGCAGGCGCGCATGGGTTATACCCCGGGCTGCCAGGTAAGCCAACTTCTGATTGACCTTTTCTATTGTTCCGCTATCCCCGGCCTCGATAACAATTAGCACCTGTACCAGTTCATGGGGGTAATCAAGGTCCACCACTCTTTGAATAGTGTCTTGAATAACCGCTTCTTCATGTCGAGCAGGTAATAAAATGGTAAAGCTTAACTCTGGCGGCTCAAATGTTTCCGGAGCCCGGCTGCGTATATGTTGATCCTCTCCCTGCCAGGCGTAAAGCATTAAACTGGCTGAGTATGCGGATTGGGCCGTCAGAAGCAAGGAGCCTCCCGCCAACGCTAGGTCACTTATAGACATTCAACCACCTTCCTAATTTCATGCATAGTAAAAAAGCATAAAATATAGCATTAGTAGCAATAAGTGCTTAATACTTTATTTGAGCATCGCTGCTTTCGTTTCAAAAGGGTAAGCAAATAGGAGGTCGTCTTTGACCAAAAAGTTACAGAATAAAAATTACTTGTGAAAAAGCGAAAATATTAACTAAGTGGTGACGTGTTGGGCAATTGCTAATTGGACAAACTGCTGAAATGGAAAAAGTAATTAATAGACAAGATAGGTTGGTTAAAATTATGTCCAGCCAAGATGCTTCACGCACAGGGTAAAATTATGCCATATATAGATTCAACAAGAAATGTACCATCAGGTTATTATCCTGATTAAAATTTTATTAACCCTTATTTTTTAACCAAAGTTAAATCTATATACTCATGTACCAAAATTTACTCTAAAAGTCAACATAAAACCCCTACTGACTTCCTATTAAAGTATAACCCAATATAGGACTTTTGGATTGGGAAACCGTTGTCTTTTGTTACCTTTATTTAGTTATAGACTTTAGTCTTATAGACAATTTGCACAATTTTACCCCTCTCTTTCTGAATGTAAATGGCTTCACTTGCAGCCACTTCGTAAAATAGCCTATAGGAATTCAAACTTAAAAACCAGAATTAAGAGGATTATTCTATGACCGGACCGGTACCTGATTGCCAGTACTTTCGGTAGCCCTCTGCGGTACCAGGAAACCTGGCCTGTGGCCTATTTATTTCTAGCCTGGTCGTTTATTCGTGTTAAGTAATTTTTAGACCTTTACTTTTCCGGCTGAATTGTAATCGAACCTTCTTTTGGACTAATATATAGCAGCTTATATGAATAACCGGCTGATTAAGAAAAAAACAGCACCGGCTAACTTCTACCGCTGCTTAAAATTCAGGGAGGGTGTTAGGGAATATGGAATATAGATCACTTGGCCGGACCGGTGTAATGGTCTCGCCGTTATGCCTGGGCGCGATGAATTTTGGTGGGGCGACCAGCGAGGAAGACTCTTTTAAAATTTTAGATGCGGCCCTGGACGGCGGCATCAATTTCATTGATACGGCTAACGTCTACCATGCGGGCGAAAGTGAACGCATCGTGGGTAAAGGGCTAAAACTGAACGGCAAGCGCCAGCAAGTCGTCCTGGCGACCAAGGTCTATAACGCCATGGGGACCGGCCCAAACGACCGGGGCGTTTCCCGTTTTCATATTATCCAGGCGGTGGATGATTCGTTGCGAAGGTTACAGACTGACCATATTGACCTCTACCAGTTACACCGTCCATCGTTTAGCGTGCCGCACGACGAAATTTTACGGGCTATGGATGACCTGGTGAAGCAGGGCAAAGTCCGCTATATTGGCAGTTCGACCTACCCGGCCTGGAAGATTATGGAAGGATTGGCGGTCAGTGAGAAATATAACCTGGCCCGCTATGTCTGCGAACAGCCGCCCTATAACCTGCTGGACCGGCGAATTGAAAATGAACTGGTCCCGCTCTGCCAGCAAAACGGGATTGGATTAATTCCCTGGTCCCCGATAGGCGGCGGCATCCTGGGTGGACGCTATCCAAAGGGCCAGCCCTTACCGGAAGGCTCCCGCGCAGCCGAAATGCCGATGATGGCAGCCCGCGTTAACGAGCGAGCCCAACAAATTACCGAAAAGGTCCAGGAAATTGCTCAACAGCGCGACCTTTCGGCCGGACAAATGGCCCTGCTATGGGTTAAAGAACAGCCGGGTATTACGGCACCGATTACCGGGCCGCGTACCCTGGGCCACCTGCAAGAAGCTTTGCATATCATAGATAAAAAGCTGGATGAAGCCGACCGCAAGGCCATAGATGAGCTGAACCCGCCCGGTTCGGTAGTGGCTGATTTCTTTAACAGCAGCGGCTGGATGAAGATGAAAGTCGGGTAGACCGGCTCGATTCTTAATAATCATTTTTGCCTGACCATAAGACCCTGGCCTGAAGTTTATCAGGCCAGGGCTTTTACAAGCCGGTCCAGGCCTTCTGCCAACCGCTCCGGCTCGGTCAGGCACGACAGCATGATGTGCGCCCCGTTCCCCTCATAACCGTAGAAATACCCCGGATGCACCAGGACCCCGCCCTGTTCCAGCAGGTAAAGGACCAGGGCTTCTTCATCCTGCCACTGGCGGACTCTGGGGAATAGGTAATAGCCCCCGGCCGGTGGAATAATTTCAAGGCTCGGGCACTCCGCCAATTTTGTCAGGGCCATGTCCAGGTTCTGCCGGACCCGCTCCCGCATGGCCTCGACAAAAGGCCAGCCCTGTTCGAAAAGGGCCGGAAGCATCCACTGGATCAAGGAACTACAACTCAGGAAGGTATCGTTGAGCAGTTCCAGGCGGCCGGTGTAGCGCTCAAGGTCGGACGCCGGGCCGGAAAAAGCCACCCAACCTAATTTCAGGTCAGGCAGGGCAAACAGTTTCGAGATGCCGTTCAGGTGAAATACCGGCAGGCCGGGGTGCAAGGCTCCAAAAGGCGGCGTAGTGGCCGCCTGGTAGGTAAACTCTGAAAAAACTTCGTCGCATATAACCGGCAAGCCCAGTTCCAGCAGGGCAGGCTGGGTCCGGTCAATAATCATGCCGGTCGGATTATGCGGAGAAATCAATAGGACTGCCCTGGTCCGTTCATCGGCCTGCCCGGTCAGTGAGTCCGGGGCAATTTGCCAGCCCCGGCTTTCGTCCAATCGGTAGGGCCGCAACTCTACATGATGGATAGCAGCCAGGTATTCAAAGAGCGGATAGGTTACGTCGGGAGCCAGGATGTTATCACCCGGCTCGGTTAGCAGGGCGAACAGCAGCGAGTAGGCTTCGCTGGTGCTGGCGGCAATGAAAATCTGGCCGGGATCCAGGTCAAGGGCCGGGGTGCGCCGGGCATAATAGCGGCTGATAGCCTGGCGGGCCGGTAACCAGCCAAAAGGGTCGGGCCGGTAGCGCCGGGCCGACCAGTAACCGGAGGCCGCCCCGGCCAGAATTTCGGGTGGGAACAAAAGACCCTGTTCGGTCGGGTTGCTGCTGGTCAGGTCTACATAGCCGGTCAGGCGCTTGCGGGCCTGTTCAATCAAATTGGGACTGAGGTCGCCTTCCGCGAAGAAACCACTCATTTAAAAAAATCCTTACTTACTTACTTTTAACCTTTGCGCCAAAACTTATAATCTGGATAGGCGCCAGCGCCCAAACGGATTATAAAACAAAGCGCCCGGCGAGTAGATGGTGCAATTTTCCATCTTTAAACGATAATGCGGGGTAGCCGCGCTGACACTGAAACTATTCCCATCTCTTAACTGGGGGGTTTCGTGCAAAAGATACAACAAAAAAGTTTGAAGCAAATGGGCAGTTTCGTCCGGCGACTCGCTTATTTCCGCAATGGCATCCGGGTAGCCTAAATTGTGCATCCCGCAGGAATAAAGTGTATTCCCGCTGGTTGCTATCAAAACGTAGGCATCATACAGGGCGGTTAGCTCACTATCTTTATACCTTACATAGTTCAGCCACCGTTCGGCATTATGGGCTAACCCGGAGGAATCGACCTTAACGGCGATGCCGCCTGACCTGAGAAGACCCGCTGCCAGGTTCATTATACTGCGGGCAGCCTCCAGTGAACCACCCGGACCAATCGCATACAGCGTAAATGTATGCCGGGCAAGCCGCTTTAAATCCTGGTCGGAAAAGTCACCCCGGCCAGCCAGAGCAAAAGCCTGGCAGAGCCCGGTATTATGATTGGCGATTTCCAGGTCAAAACTTTGCCGGCTGTTGAGGTGGGTAATAGTTTCACCCGCGAACAAATAACCCTGGCTTTTTTTTGCAATCGAAGTAACAATTTCTAACCGGTTGAGCCAGCCTCCCGGTATCGCCAAAACTATTTCTATAGAATTTTGATTTTCCATGGTACCCTGCTATACGCATGAGTGAGACAGGCCGCGTGGTGCTTTTCGCTCTTTCCAACGCCTTATTATACCAATAATTAGCCCGCCGGTATTGGCGCAAAGAGCCAGGTTCAATATTTTCGGCCCTGAGTTCGTGGTATTATATGAATGGAAACAAACAAGCAAAGGATTTGTGAAAATGAGCAACCAGAACCAACCTAAAATACCAGGCCGCTGTCCAAAATGTGGCAGTTCCAATATCCAGGGCGAACCACTCTATCCTTATGAAGATTTGTGGGAAGAAGATTACCCGGCGGAAGAAGACCAGGGCGATGTGGCCGTTTTCTGCGTGAGTTGCGGGCATTACATGGGCGAAATGCAGTCCGAGTTGACCAGCCGGATGCAAGATTTCCAACAGCGCTTGCGCGGTCAGTTTGGAAGTTTTTAATCCTTTAAGTAGCGATGTCCTCTGTAACAGGCGATAAATATATTCATGTCAAAAGAGTTTAGAGTTTTTCTAATACTACTGGTAGTTGGTTTTAGTCTGGCTGGCTGCGGGAGCGAATTATACTCAACCGCCACACCCCAGGCCGCCCAGGCGGTTCAGCCAATACCAACCTTTACCCCGGTACCAGCCACCGCTTTGCCGGTACCGACTTCAAGCCCGACGCCTATTGTCGTGCCACCTACGCCGACCCCAGCGCCCACCGCTACGCCCAGGCCAACCGCCACCGCTAAACCGGCTCCAACGGCCACGCCTTTGCCCACGGCGGCTCCCCGGCCAACTTTCGCCCAGGCAACCCCACCTGGTCAGGGACCTTACCGGGAAATCAGCCCGGAAGAAGCCCGCAACCTGTCCGGCTACCGGGCTTTGCTGCCAACTTACCTACCGGCAGGCTACCGGCTGGGACGTATTTCTTTCAGCGAAATTCCCGGTTCGAATATTATTAGCCTGGTCGCAGAATTTGATGCCGAGGTGGGCCAGCCTTTTTACCTGAATACCCGGTACATTCCTATCTCGCCCACTGCCACAGCCCCGGTCTCGACTCCCACCGGCAGCCCGACCCCGAACCAGGCGCCCTCACCCGCGCCGACTTTGCCGCCTATACGGACCGGCCCTTTTCCGACCGTTGCATCCGGTGTGTTCCGCCAGGACACCGTCCTGGTGCGCGGCCAGGCCGCCTTGCTAAGCTACAGCTTGCAATTCACTTCGTTGAGCTGGTCCGAAACCAGCAGCAGTTATGCCCTGAATGGAATGCTTACGCCTGAAGAGGCTCTAAAAGTGGCCGAGTCGCTTCGCTAACCTGATAGACAAAATCGGACTTTTGTGCTATGATTTAACCCTAAATATAAATAACGCCCGGGCTTATTACCACTGTTACCACTTGATTTATGGAACTAACGGGCAAATCAAAAAATTTGTTAATTTAAATTTGGAGGTTTTAGATGGTTACATTAAGTCAGGAAGCAGCAGTACAACTTAAGAAAATCCTGGAAGAAGAAAACGACCCTAACCTGGGCCTGCGGGTATTTGTTGCGGGCGGTGGTTGCAGCGGTTTCCAGTACCAGATGGTCCTGGAAAATGAAATCCGGGATGGCGATGAAATCAACGAAGTAGACGGTCTTAAAGTGTATGTAGACCAGTTCAGCAGCAAGTACCTGACCGGTGCTGAAATTGACTTCGTGAACCAGTTGATGGGCGGCGGTTTTACCGTTCACAACCCAAACGCTGTTTCGACCTGCTCCTGCGGTACTTCCTTCGATACCACCGAAGGTGGCGGCTCGGCCAGGGCTTGCGGCAACTAAAGCCAGCACCTGTATTCTACAAGAAATTAAACTCCTTCAACCGAAGGAGTTTTTTATTTCATAAAGACTGAACTTCCCGCGTTGCCAACCAGCGTACAGGTATTTACCTTATCACCCAAACCATAGTGAGGAGTCCCCGCAAGGTAGGCCGGGGTTCGTTGGACAAAACCGGGAGCTTTATAGGACAATACGCCAATACTAAACGCAGCTTCACCGCATCACAAGTATCAAACCTGAAAAAGAGGTACCCAATTTATGAAGGTAGTGCTGGCCGGGTGTGGGAATATGAGCCAGACCTGGCTCAAGGCCGCAAATTCGCTGGGATTGGAAATGGTGGGCTTTGTGGACCTTTTCGAGGAAAGCGCCCGGAACCGGGCCGAAAGCTCCGGTTGGCCGCAAGCTCGCACCGGGACCGACCTGCAAAAGATGCTTCACGAAACCGCCCCTGACCTGGTCTTCGATTGTACCGTACCGGAGGCCCATACCGGGGTAACCCTGACCGCCCTGCGCAGCGGTTGTCACGTCCTGGGCGAGAAACCCATGGCCGACAGTCTGGAAAATGCCCGGAGGATGGTCGAGGCCGCCCGGCAAGCCGGAAAAATCTACGCCGTTATTCAAAATCGCCGTTACGACCCGAACGTGCGCCGCCTGAAAGAATTTATAAACAGCGGGCGGTTGGGACCGCTCACAACCTTGAACAGCGACTTTTACCTGGGAGCCCACTTCGAGGGATTCCGGCTAAAAATGGCCCATGTCTTGCTGGTAGATATGGCTATCCATACTTTTGATATCGCCCGCTTTATTAGCGGAGCCGACCCGGTTTCGGTCTATTGTAAAGAATGGAACCCGGCCGGGTCCTGGTATGAGCAGGCTGCCTCGGCGGTGGCAATTTTCGAAATGAGTAACGGCATGGTCTATACCTACCGGGGAAGCTGGTGCGCCGAAGGGCTGAATACACCCTGGGAAGGCGAGTGGCGGGTTATAGGCTGCGAAGGCAGCCTTAAATGGGACGGTAATACCGGGTTTTCGGCGGAAGTAGTGGCCGAGACTGGCGGCTTGCGCGCTAAAATGCAGCCGCTGGAGGTCCCGCCGGTAGACGTTCCGGACAAAGCGGCCGGTCACGCCAGCATCATCAGGGAGATGGTCGAATGTATCCGCACCGGGAAAACACCCGAAACAATTTGTACCGACAATATTAAAAGTCTGGCAATGGTCCTGGCGGCTGTCGAAAGCGCCGGGCAGGGCCGACCGGTCGAAGTAAAATGGTAAAACAAATTCTTACCGGCGGTCTGAAAGTTCAGGTCAAAAGTAAAGCTTTATTAGTAATCACAGGAGGAATTAATGACACAATCTATCCGTGTGACGGTCTGGAACGAATACCGGCATGAAAGGGAAAACCCGAAAATTGGGGCGGTATATCCTGAAGGTATCCATAGCGCCATCGCTGCCGGGTTGAAGAATTATGATTTTGCCGTCCAGACCGCGACCCTGGATGAACCTGAACACGGTCTGACCGAGGAAAAGCTCGCCAATACCGATGTGCTGGTCTGGTGGGGCCACAAGGCCCATGAACAGGTTTCCGATGAAGTAGTAGAGCGGGTCCACCGGCGTATCCTGGAAGACGGCATGGGCTTAATAGTGCTGCACTCCGGTCACTTCTCCAAGATTTTCAAACGCCTGATGGGTACCGGCTGCAACCTGAAGTGGCGCGAGGACGGGCAAAAAGAACGGTTATGGGTGGTTGCTCCTGGCCACCCGATTGCGGCCGGGATTGGCGAATATATAGAGCTGCCCCAGGAAGAAATGTACGGCGAGCATTTTGATATTCCCGAACCGGAAGCCCTGGTCTTTGTAAGCTGGTTCCCCGGCGGCGAGGTATTCAGGAGCGGCTGCTGTTACCAGCGCGGCACCGGCCGGATTTTCTACTTCCGGCCCGGCCATGAAGAATACCCAACCTTTTTCAACCCCCAAATTCAACAGGTAATAGCCAACGGCGTGAAATGGGCAGCGCCTACCTTTCCCCACAAACCTATCCGGGGCAATACGCCGCCGCTGGAAAATCTCCCCCGGTGAAAACGGCTGCCCGCCCTATACGAGCATTAAAAATAAAAAAGGCCCCGCTACCATAACGGTAGCGGGGCCTTTTTTATTTAGTTGTATTAAGCGGCAGTAGCCACCCGGTTTTCGGTCCCGGAGCCGTCCTCTTCCTTAAGGAACTCCTTCTGGTAAGCGAACCCGGCGATCAGGATAGTCAGCATCCCGATTAGCTGGTCGTTGGTGTTCGGTTTGTCCAGGCTCAGGTAAGATGCTACCTGGAGCAGGTCGAACAGGTAAGGGGCCGCCAGGAGGTACACACCGGTCAGGATTACTGTAATGTTGGCGTACTTCCTCAGCTTTAGCAGGGCCGGGTTGCTAGCGGTTGCCAGGGCGAAGCCGGTCAGGACGATCAGCAGGACCCCCACAATGATGTCGCTGGTGGTTACCGCTCCCAGGTCCACCGGGACCCGGGTTTTGGTCTTGGGGTCCAGGGCCGTGATGTTGTTGTAACCCAGGGCAAAGGGAGCGATTAGCATCCAGATACCACCGATAATCCCTGAAGCACCGTAGACCAGCCGCGAGGTACTCAGACCACTCTTGTTCTCATACTCTTTCATCTTAATACTCTTTCTTCTTGATCACTTCTGGCTTAAAGTTAGCTTAAAGGTACTTCCTTGGGTGTCCGGGGCTGGTTGCTACCGTTTGCGCTGTCCGAGTTGGACCGGTTGAACAGGTAGCCAGCTTTCCAGGGAGTTCCCAGGGCCGGTAGTACGATACGGTCCAGACCCCACCAGCCGGAGTTTTTCCAGGCCAGGATAATGAAGATGGTCAGGCCGAACATCATCGGGTTACTGGAAGCCGAACCGGCCATCATAAAGCTGAAGTTCAGCAATGTGCCGAAGAAAGCAGCAACTGCGGTTAAACATCCGAAGATCAAGCCCAGACCCACCGCAATTTCGCCCAGGACAATCAGCCAGGAGAACCAGCTATAACTCTGGGCATCAATAAGGCCGGTAAGGAAATCGCGGTACCAGGTGTAAGTAATCGGGGATTTGCCGGTGGTCGGTACTGCGACCGCGCCCTTCCAGAAGCCTAATAAACTCTTGCCACCATCCAACCAACCGGTGCCGACCATTTTCTCAAACCCAGCATAGAACCAGTCCAGACCAATCCAGAGCCGCAGGACCAGCCAGATGGGGGCGGATTTGGGGCTGTTGAAAAGAAACTTGGCAATGGGCGGGTCGGACACCAGCCGGGAATTACTGCGAGTTGCCAGTGTGGCTTTCATAACTTTCTACCTTTCTCGAAATACTGTCGCTTACTATCTGAGATTATTCTCATCAAATTGTTAGTTTGCATCTTTGCTTTATGGTTATATCTTAAAAGAGGGCGGTCAACGGAAAGGTTGATGCAGGTAAACAAAAGGTGAAAGTTTTTGTTTTTTCTTAAGCCCAAAAATACACCGGACTGACCGGCATCTGGTCTTAACCCGACCGGGTAACGTTAGAACTTTAATAGAATATCCCTTATTGTGTATCATAACGAAATGTATCACGTATAATATTTAGTAAGTAATCAGCAGCTTAAAAATCAGAAATGGAGCTTTACAGCGGATCTTCTTATTGAAATCCTCAAGCAACCCTAGCCTTTCTTTTTTATCTAAGCCCTGCTTAAGATCACCAGAGAAAGCATAAGCCCAAAGGAGTTTGACTCAGACAATGGCAATGAATCCTTTTGATAAATTTACTGAAAAAGCTCAGGAAGTTTTAACTAACTCATATCAGATTTTGATGGAAGCTCGCCACAGTCAGCTTGATGTAGAACACATTTTGATGGCGATGCTGCAACAAAAAGATGGTGTTACTTCCCAGGTGTTGGAACGCCTGGCAGTAGACATTAACCTCGTAAAACGAGCCGTCCAGGATAAACTGGATGTTACCCCCAAAATGGCTTACCCTTCTACGGGTGGTTTCCAGGGTATCAATGTCAGCATGTATATCACGCCCCGGCTGCAACAGCTTTTCGCTAATGCCGATGCCGAGCGGACCCGTTTGCAAGATGAATATATCAGCACCGAACATCTCTTTCTGGCGATGACCTCCTCGCCCAGCGACCCGACCGCCTTGCTTTTGAAACGCTTTGGAATTGATAAAGAACGCATTTACCAGGCTTTACAGGATGTCCGGGGCAACCAGCGCGTGACCGACCAGCAGGCCGAAAGTAAATATCAAATCCTGGCTAAATATAGTATTGACCTGACCAAAATGGCCCGTGAGCATAAACTCGACCCGGTGATCGGCCGGGATGAAGAAATCCGGCGAGTCATGCAGGTACTTTCACGCCGCACCAAAAATAACCCGGTCCTGATTGGCGAACCGGGTGTCGGTAAGACCGCCGTAGCCGAAGGTCTGGCCCAGAAAATTGAAAGTGGCGATGTGCCGGAAAACCTGCAGGATAAGCGCGTGTTAGCCCTCGATATGGCCGGGCTGGTCGCCGGGTCAAAGTTCCGGGGTGAGTTCGAAGAACGCATGAAGGCGGTTATGGACGAAGTGCGCCGGGCCCAGGGCGAGGTCATTTTGTTCATTGACGAATTGCATACCGTCGTCGGAGCTGGTGGAGCCGAAGGCGCGATTGACGCCAGCAATATGCTTAAACCGGCCCTGGCCCGTGGCGAGTTGCAGGTAGTCGGGGCCACCACCCTGGACGAGTACCGCAAACGCATCGAGAAAGACGCCGCCCTGGAACGCCGCTTCGCGCCGGTCCTGATTGGCGAACCAAGCGTGGAAGATACCATTTTGATGCTGCGCGGGCTGCGGCCAAAATACGAGGCCCATCACGGCCTGACCATCACCGATACGGCCCTGATAGCCGCGGCCCAGCTTAGCGAACGCTACATCAGCGACCGCTTCCTGCCGGACAAGGCGATTGACCTGATTGACGAAGCCGCCGCTAAAGTCCGTATAGATATGTTTAGCGCCCCGGCTAGCATCAAGGGTAAAGAAGCTAAAATCAAAGAGTTGAGCGCCGAAATGGAAGCCGCCGCTACCAAACTTGATTACGAAAAAGCGGCCCGCCTGAAATATGAACACGACTCGCTCAAAAAGCAGTACGACTCAGAGCGCGAAGAGTGGCTCAAAGACAAGAAAATTGACGACGTGGTGGACGAAGAGGACATCGCCGAAATCATCAGCAAAAGCACCGGTATCCCGGTCAGCCGCATGATGGAAGGCGAGATGAAGAAGCTGCTGGAGATGGAAGCCCGGCTGCACGACCGCGTGATCGGCCAGGAAGAAGCCATCCGGGCGGTCTCCGATGCTATCCGGCGCGCCCGCAGCGGCTTGCGCGACCCCAGCCGCCCTATCGGCTCCTTTATTTTCCTGGGACCGACAGGTGTAGGTAAGACCGAACTGGTCAAGGCCCTGGCTAACTTCCTGTTTGACAGCGAAGACGCGATGGTCCGCATTGACATGTCGGAATACATGGAAAAGCATACGGTCAGCCGGTTGATCGGTTCGCCACCGGGCTATGTCGGCTACGATGAAGGCGGCCAGTTGACCGAAGCGGTCCGGCGGCGCCCTTACCAGATCGTGTTGTTTGACGAAATCGAAAAAGCCCACCCGGAAGTCTTTAACGTCCTGCTGCAAATGCTGGATGACGGCCGCCTGACCGATGGGCACGGCCGGACGGTTGATTTCAAAAACACCGTTGTCATTATGACTTCGAACGTGGGTACGGCTCGCATTCGCGAACGCGCCCTGGGCTTCTCCTACGGCAGCGGCTCAAATCGCCAGGCCGACGAGGAACGGCGCGAGAACGATGCCATGAAGACCCAGGTAATGCAGGAACTGCGCGAGAGTTTCCGGCCCGAATTCTTGAACCGGGTGGACGAAACGATTATCTTCAGCCACCTGAACCAGGCCGAAATAACCCAGATCATCAAACTGATGATGAAAGAGGTTATTGGCCGGTTAGCGGTCAAAGGAATGGAACTCAGGCTGACCGATGAGGCCCTGGACTACTTCGCCCGCGAAGGTTACGACCGGGTTTATGGAGCCAGACCCTTGCGCCGGGTAATCCAGCGCAAGCTGGAAAACCACCTGTCCAAGCTGCTGCTGGACAACCAGTTCGTGGAAGGCGACATTATCCTGGCGGCGGTTGACCCCGAAAATACCAAGGAGTTGACCTTCACCAAGGGAGAAGGGGTTGCCAACCTACCGAAACCGGCCGAACCGTCACGAGACGGCACCGGCGAAGGCAACCGTTCCCCGGCACCGGGCTACTTTCCCCGGCCCGCCGGTGAAACCGGTACGCCAATCGGCGCTAACGCGGTCTAAGTTTGAAAAACAAAGAGGCCACTGCTCTAACCGGCAGCGGCCTCTTTTGATTCTCACAAGATTAAATTCGCCTAAAGTAGCGGATTACCATACCAAGAGGCAATTAATAAGTTATTATAGAACTGGAAAATCCGGTTATTCCCACTCCGAAAATGGCTTTTGGGCTTAAAACCAGCAGGCGGAATTGTTTTTTATTGGCTTTAAAAGCCACTTTTTTTAATAACAGGTCAGGAAACTCTAATTAATAATACGGATACTTCAACTAATATTCTTTCAAGCACGAAAAAGCGGCCTTTCTACGGCTGGTTAATTGCCCTTGTCGCAATGGTGGCGGTCTTCACTTCCGGTCCGGGGCAAACCTTCGTTTTTTCGGTTTTTGTGAACCCCATTCTGGCCGATACCGCCATGTCCAGGACGGAACTTTCATTTCTTTACTCAATCGGTACGTTTTTCAGCGCGGTTATGTCGCTGGTCATTAGCCGCATGGTGGGGCGGTTCGGCCCAAGAATCATGCTGGGCCTGATTGCCCTGTTTTTTGGTTGTGCCTGTTTTGGGCTAGCCTGGGCCACGGGGGCGCTGGCGTTTCTGGTCTTTTTTGCCGCTTTGCGGGCCCTGGGGCAAGGGGCGCTGACAATGACCGCCATCCTATTGACCGTCCAGTGGTTTGTGCGTTACAGGGGCCGGGCTATTGGTATGGTCAGCATGGGAATGGCGATTTCTAACGCTTTCTTCCCGCCATTTTGCCAGTGGCTAATCAGCCAGGTCGGTTGGCGCAGTACTTACCAGATTTTAGGTATAGCTATCTGGCTGCTGGTCATACCGGGAGTTATTTTTATTGTGCGCGACCGGCCGGAGAAAATGGGCCTGCACCCGGATGGGCTGGCCCCGGTAATAGCGGAACCGGTAATCGAGAAATCCAGGGAAGAAAACATAGTGGCGGCGGCCCTGGACCCGAAAGCCGGACGGGTCTGGCGCTCCGGGCGTTTCTGGCAACTGGTATTGCCCCTGACCGCCGGGCCGTTTGTAATAACTGCCGTGATTTTCCATCAAATCTCAATCTTTGCCGAGCGGGGCCAGAGCGCCGAAGTAGCCTCGGTGGTATTTGTGGTCTGGGCGGTAGCCTCGGCCGTAATAACCGCTTTAGCAGGGTTTATCCTGGAACGCTTTGAACCCAAGCTGGTACTGCTGGTGGTACTCATCTCTTTAATGGTTGGTACGCTCAGCTTGCTAATGGTAAATTCAATAGCCACGGCCCTGTTGTATGCCGTAATAATGGGCAGCGCTTCCGGCTGTCTATTTGTAATAAGCGGGGTTATCTGGGCGCACTATTACGGCCGGAAAAAAGTCGCCGCCTACCAGGGGGCTTCGGCTTTGATAAATATTACCGGGGCGGCCCTGGCACCCCTGCCATTAGCCGCTTTGCAACAGGCCACCGGCAACTATACGGCGGCCATCATAGGGATCGCCTGTGTCCCGCTGGTCTGTTTTATTATTCTGCTAGGCTTCAAAACAAGCCCCCGCATAGATTAGATACAGCGCAATCTTAAAACCTTTTGGGGAGGCTACTTGCGCTTATTTATCAATTTCCGGCTTTTCTCCTAAAAGGCTGGCCAGCTGCCAGCGCAATAACTGTTCGGCCTCACCACTTAAACCCTGGACCACTTCGGCGGCACCCCGCGACCGGTTTACCAGCCCGACTGCCTCCCCGGCGAAAATTACTGCAATCCGGTAATCCTTACCGGCAGTGGCTTGCTTTAACTCATCCAGCGCCGCCTGGTCCTGGACCAATTCTTTTTCGTGTCCATCCCAGCGGTTGGTAAAGTCGTTACGCAAAGCCCGACCCGGGATACTCTCCGGCCAGGGTAAACCGTTGGCCCGGTCGTAGACCGCTGTCAGGACCGTATCGGTTTCTTTTGCCTGTAACACCCTCTGCCGGGCAGAGTCAACAACATTGGCTTCCGGACAGGCCAGGAAAGCCGTACCCGACCAGATTCCCGCTGCCCCGGCAGCCAGGACCGCCGCCATGCCTGGCGCTGAAGCAACCCCACCGCTTGCCAGCACCGGAACCTGAACCGCTTCCAGCACCACCTGTAACAGCGGCAAAGTGGAAACCTGCTTATTGGTGTGACCGCCCGCTTCGGTGCCCTGGGCGGCAATTAAATCCACCCCGGCCTCCTGGGCCGCCAGGGCTTCCTCACGGCTGTGGACCTGGGTAGCCACCAGGATGCCGGCTTCGTGCAACCGCTGCACATAGGGAGAAATCTCTCCGGCAGATATGGAAATCAGGAAAGGCCGGGCAGCCAGGGCCGCTTCAAATAAGGCCGGTTCGTTCTTGATGGCCCAGCCAAGTAAACCAATCCCGAATTTAATTTCGGGGGTTTCCTGGCGAATTAAAGCTACCTCGCGTTCGATAAATTCGGGCGTATCCCGCCCAATACCAAGCATACCCAGGCCGCCCGCCAGGGAAACTGCCTTCGCCAGCCGCCCATGCGCGATATTTGCCATTGGCGCGTTAAGTACCGGGTGTAGCAAACCCCATTTTTCGGTCAGGATTGTTCTTAACATGGCTTTACCCTTTCACTTTTAAACCACGGCCTATTACCATGCCAGGATAGCACAATAACCATTTAAACACCGGTTTTGCGCTACCTTCACCGGACAGACCCCTTTTAAAAATCTCCGGCCCGCCGCGAAATGCTATAATTAGCCCAGGAACGGTACAAACAGAAAGGCATTTAAGGGTACTATGAGCGTTAGCCCCCAGAAACCGGATATTTCCTTTAACCAGGCGGTTGATTCGTGCGCGCCCTGCGCTGCACAAGCGGTAACAAACAGCCACGCCGCCGGTTCTCCCCGGGAATTGGCCGACACCTTAGAACCGCGCTACCCGCTGACCGTGAATGCCCTCCGGCAAATGGAAGGCGGCCTGGTACACCTTGAATATATCCTTAACCTGGAACAGCGCTGGGGAAAAATTGCAAGAGGTGAAAACCCTCTTGAAACGGAAGTGTTGCGCTATGCCGCCCCCGGTGAAATGCCCCTGGCCGGGGCCGAATACGACCTGGTCTATTGCGGTGGAGTATTGGGCCTTTTCAGCGCGGCGGTAATGGCCCGGCGCGGCTACCGGGTAGCCGTGTTCGACCAGCGCCGGGTAGGGACCAGCCACCGCGAATGGAACATTTCGGATGATGAATTGCAGCAGTTTGTCGAAGCCGGTCTGTTCAGCCGGGCCGAAATAGAACTGGCCGTTGCCGGGCGCTATAAAAGCGGCCTGGTCAGCTTCTATGCCGGGAACATTCCCGAACCGCCCGCCGAACTCCGCCTTGAGGGAGTGCTGGATGTCGCGATTGACCTGAGTAAATTGCTGGAACTGGCCCGGCTAAAGTTTGAGGAAGCGGGCGGAGTGTGCCTGGACTTCCGGGCCTTAAAAATGGTGACCATCACCGCGACCGGTCCGGTGCGGGGCGTGGTTGAGATAGTGGATAAGACCGGCCAGGTCGAACGCCTGGGAACGCGCCTGGTAGTGAATGCCCTGGGGTCAATTTCGCCTCTATCGCTGCACTTACAGGGCGGCAAGCCCTTTGATGGCGTCTGCCCGACGGTCGGCACAACCGTTAGCGGCCTGGAAAGCGGCCCTGGTCCGCGCCAGGCCAATCCCGGCCTGGGTGACGTCCTGGTGAGTGTGGCCCACGCCCAGCAAGGCCGCCAGTACATCTGGGAAGGTTTTCCCGGCCACGCAGGCGAAATGACCGTGTACCTGTTTTATTATGACCTGGTACAGCCCATGCTTGCCGGTAACCAGGGTTTACTGGACCTGTTTGAAGAATATTTCCAGCTCCTACCCACATACAAGACCCCCGGCCCGGACTTCCGGCACCTGAAACCGGTCTACGGCTATATTCCGGCCCGCCACCACCGCCCAACTCAGAGCGCCAGCCGCCGTGGCATTATCTCGGTAGGTGACGCGACTTCGCCGCAATCGTCCCTGACTTTTTGCGGGTTTGGCTCCCAGGTCCGCAACTTGCCCCGGCTGACCCGGTTGCTGGCCTTTAGCCTGGACCACGCTTTACTGGAAGAGCGGCACCTGCGGGCCATCGGGGCCCACCAGCACAATATCGGCCTGGTATGGGTCTTTAGCCGCTTCATGTCGCCTTACGATGCCGTCAAACGGCCCGATGACGTAAACCGGATGCTGAATGTCTTTTGCGCGGCCCTGCAACAAACCGGGCCGGGCCTGACGCGCCGGTTTTTCCAGGACCGCTTTGGCTGGCTAGATTACAACCGCCTGGTCCTGACTACCGCCTGGCGGGCACCCCGGGTCTTTCCCTTCTCGCTGGAAGTCCTGGGGCCGGGCGGAATTAAAGACTGGATTACCGATTACCTGCGTTTTTCGGCCGACTCGTTTTTAAGGACAATCTACAAAAAAACCGGTTCCCGTTTGACTCAACGGCTGGAAAAGCGGCTTGCCCGGCTGGCGCCCGCCCTGGCCCTGAACCTGGCAGCCCGGCGCGAAGAATGGGCCGCCAGCGGCTTACTTTAATTTTGCCTAAAGGTTGAAGGTCAGGGCCAGCCGTTCGTACCTCTTTTGCCACGAAACGTTATAGAGATACCGGAAACGGCTCGAAAGCTCGGCCAGGGCGCTCCCACGTTCTTCGGCATCAAGGTATTGCAGAGTCCAGGGCACCATTACCGCCAGTTGGCGGGCCGGTATCCTTTTGTATATTCCCTGCTCAATCGCGCTCTGCTGCTGGAGGGTAAAATTGCGGGCCACCGCCGGAATAAAGGCCGCTTCCTCGCGCTTCAGATGGTTGGACAGGCTCTGCCTCAATAACACCAACCGGATTACCAGTTGCCGGTACGACCCAGACGTTACCTGGAGCGGCTCTTTAAGCCGGATAAAAGCAAAGTTGGCTTTAATTTCATCAACAATCCGGTCAATTTCGTTGTGGTCGAACGTCAGGACCGGCACGTGGCTGGCGAACACCGGGTCAATTTTAGCCAGCATCGGGAAAGCGCCCCGGTCCTCGCCCTTGTGGTGGTGTTCCACCATCTCCCAGTAAAAGTTAAACCATTTCTCCAATTTTAGCACCTGAGTCATTCCGGGGTTGGTTAACTTAACGGCCTTGCTTTCCAGCCGTTCGAGGTCGCGCCGGATGGCGTTGTGCATTCTTAAATAACCCTTCATCCCAAAATTATTATCAATCATTTTTAAGTACTTTCTTTATTTCATTATTTTAGTTTCAAAACTTCACCTAAGAATACTTCACCGGTCCGGCCGGTCCATCGTTAGTATTACTTACTTGCAAGTGATAGTGGTCACTTATTGACCTGGTAGCCTAATTAGTATAGTATGTCTATCTAAGCAAAGACTGATGTTACCGCACTATAAAGTATGGGTGCCAGGGGAGTATGAAATGCGTTACGGGTTAGACTTTGGGACCAGCAATTCGGCTATTTCCATTTTTACGGAAGGTCAGGCCAGGGTAATACCGGTCGACCCCGGCCAGGGCAGGCCGGAAATTATGAGCACGCTAATATATATCCGGCGGGATGGGGAAATCGCCATTGGGCGGGCCGCCAGTGAAAACTACTTTCGTGATAACGTGGGCCGGGAGGCGGTCAAGCAGCGAGTGACAACCGACCAGACTTACAAAAGTACCTTTGGCGAATTAGGTGAATTTACCGAGCAGGTTGTGGTGGAAGTAGATATCAGCCAGCCCGGCCGCTTCTTTCAGTCCATCAAGTCGTTCCTCTCCGAAGACGGCTACGGTGGGACGGACGTCTGGGGTAAATTCCTGACCCTGGAAGAACTGGTTAGCCTGTATCTGCGAGAAATCAAGCAACGGGCCGACGCCCATATCGGGCAGTCTATCGATAGCGTGGTACTGGGCCGTCCGGTCTATTTTTCGCCGGAAGGTAAAGGGGACGACCTGGCCGAAGAACGCCTGCGCCGGGCGGCTCAATTGGCCGGGTTCAACGAGGTTCATTTCCAGTACGAGCCGGTCGCGGCGGCCTTACACTACGAACAGGAACTGGCCGGGCCGGAAGAATATGTGTTGGTGTTCGACTTTGGCGGTGGTACCCTGGATACCACAATCGTGCGGGTGGGGAAAGACCGCTGGAAGCAAAGCGACCGGCGTGACGATATCCTGGCGACCAACGGCCGGGTAATCGGCGGTAATACCCTGGACGAAGAGATTATGGAGCAAAAACTCTTCAAATACTTTGGGGAGGACGCCCGCTGGAGCGAGCAGCAATTACAACTGCCGCATTATATTTTCGCAATGCTAAAACGCTGGTACACCATCCCAAACTTGCAGCAGAAGCAAATTTACACTTTCCTGGACGATATAGGCCGGGTCAGTAACGGCCGGAAGCAAATAAAAGCCCTGGAAACGCTTATCCGCAAGAACTACGGCTACTCGCTTTTTCAGGAAATCGAACGGGCTAAAGTTGCACTCTCAAAAGATTGGGATACCCGGATTACCTTTATCCACGAAACGATTGGCATTAGCGAATACTTTGGCCGCCCTAGCTTTGAGAAAATCATCGCGGGGCACCTGCGCCGGATTGAAACCTGCATTGATGAAACCCTGGCAACAGCCGGGCTGGAAACCGGGCAGGTCGGGGCCGTCCTGCGTACCGGCGGAAGCAGCTATATTCCGGCGGTCCAGAAGATGCTCGAACGTAAATTTGGCCCGGCCGCCCTGCGCTTCCAGGATGCTTTTTCCAACGTCGCCAGTGGTTTAGGCATTGCTGCCGCCCACGGAACCTGGAACCACTAATGGGCATACACCGTAGTGGGCGGCAATATTCTTGATGCGGCTAACAAGGTCTGGTCAGTCAATAAGACCGGCCAGCTAAACGCCTATAAGGGATATGTAGTGTATTAATAACTTTAGCTAAATGAGCGGCGTGATAAAAAGCGCCCGCTCATTTTGGTTTTTGAAGCTGATAATCTGTTGGCTCTAACTGCGGTGACCCTGGGGCCTCATATTGGTCCCTCATATTGGAATAAATTACCGATAGTGCTAAAATAAATGCCTGTTCAACCACAATGAAAGGAAGTGACAATGACAGAATGGGCGAATGGTTACGTAGAAGCTAACGGGATTAAGATTTTTTACCACCGGACCGGGGCTGGCAGCAATAAGCCGCCTATTTTGCTTTTACACGGGTTTACCGATAATGGGCTTTGCTGGTCGCCGGTTGCGCGTGACCTGGAAGAAACCTATGACGTTATAATGACCGACGCCCGTGGGCACGGCCGGACCGAAGGCCCCATCGGGCAGTTTTCCATTAACCTGCTGGGTGATGATGCGGCGGCAGTCATTCGCGGACTGGGCCTTGATAAACCCTTTCTGTTCGGCCATTCGATGGGGGCGGTTACAGCCGAGGCAGTCGTCGCGAAATACCCTGACCTGGTACGCGCCGCTATCCTGGAAGACCCTCCTTTTTTCATTCCTAAAGACTCAACTCCTGAAGAACTCCAAAAATTACAGGCTAATGATCACCAGAATTTAGCCTTTCAGAAGCTTCCCCTGGAAGAACGGATTGCCACCGGGCGGACCCACAACCCCAATTGGTCCGAAGAAGAAATCATACCCTGGGCGGCCTCAAAAGGAGAATATTCACCGGATATTATGCAGCACCGGGCCGCATTTCGGGTTTTCCCCTGGCGCGACCTTCTCAGCCAGATAAGCAGACCAATTTTGCTGATAACCGGGGATACCGCCAGGGGAGCGCTGGTAGCCCCCGAAGTAGCCAGGGAAGTCGCCGCACTCTGCAAGTCCTGTGAAGTTGCTAACATCAGCGGAGCGGGCCACTGCATCCACCGCGACCGCTATAATGAGACAATGCAGGCTGTCTGGGATTTCTTGAGAAACCACCAGGCTTAGTTAGATAAATTTGAAAAGGCCAGGCACAATCAAAAATGCATAGCGACGAAACAGGCCAGACTCGGAGTAAAGTGCCGGCAAAAACTGCTACCCCAACTTCAGCGGGTGGCACTTTTTTTGAAGTCCTGGCGGTTTTTACCCGGTTGGGTTTGACCTCCTTTGGCGGCCCGGTGGCCCACCTGGGCTACTTCCGGGAAGAAATAGTAAGTCGGCGCCGCTGGGTGAGTGACCAGACCTACGCCGACCTGGTCGGCTTGTGCCAGTTTTTACCCGGTCCGGCCAGCAGTAAAGTTGGGATATCCCTGGGCATCAGCCGGGCCGGGTTGTGGGGTGGCCTGGCGGCATGGCTCGGCTTTACGCTGCCGAGCGCGGTAATTCTAATTCTCTTTGCCTATAGCCTGATTACTTTTGGGGGTAACGGCAACCTGGCGCAAAGCGGCTGGCTGCACGGATTACAGGTGGTTGCAGTGGCAGTTGTGGCCCAGGCTGTCTGGGGAATGGCCCGTAACTTTAGCAACCAGCGCGTAACGGCTACGATAACCATCCTGGCAGCGGTTGCGACCCTGTTGTGGCCGGCCGGACTTTGCCAGGTGCTGGTCATGCTGGCCGCCGGGTTGCTCGGGTGGCGGCTTTTGGGGGCCGGGCCAAAGCTTGCCACCAAACCGGAAAACGAAGAACTGCACTTGCCGATTCCGCGCAGCCTGGCTATTATTTGCCTGGCCCTTTTCGGCCTGCTCCTGGTCGGATTGCCACTCTTGCGGCAAGCCTTCCCCGGCCAACCGCTGGCAATCCTGGATAGTTTTTACCGCTCCGGGGCTTTAGTCTTTGGCGGCGGCCATGTGGTGCTGCCGCTACTCCAGGCTGAGGTAGTGCCGCCCGGCTGGATTACTAACGAACAGTTTCTGGCCGGGTACGGGGCGGCCCAGGCAGTGCCCGGCCCCCTGTTTACATTCTCCGCCTACCTGGGGGCTATCAGCAACACTGCCCCGAATGGCTGGGCCGGTGGATTACTGGCCCTGGTTAGCATTTTTCTCCCGGCCTTTTTGCTGGTTATAGGGACCCTGCCATTTTGGAACATGCTGCGTTCGCGCCAGGCGTTCCAGGCCGCCCTGACCGGGGTGAACGCTGCGGTAGTCGGGCTGCTGCTGGCCGCCCTCTATCACCCGGCCTGGACCAGCGCTATCCGCAGTCCGGTGGACCTTGCCCTGGGACTGGGCGCATTTGGGCTGCTGGCTGTCTGGAAATGGCCGCCCTGGTTGGTCGTGGTGCTTTCAGCGGCAAGTGGGCTTATTTTGGGTTTATTAAACCTGTAACTTACCGGCCTATATAAAACCTCCCAAAGGGAAAATAGGATAAAATAGCTATTCCGCTGGACTCCTTTTCTATTAAACTTGGAACAGGGATGCTAATTTGCATTATGGATGCTCTAAATTCCAAAAGGCACAAATTAATTTACAGCATAAATGAACTTTACGTCTTAGCAACAAACTAACTACAATCTGAAAACAGGAAAATAATGTTTAAGTCCCTCGTTTCTTCGCTGCAACACCTGCGCTGGCCCCTACGTAACAAACTCGGGTTAGCTTTTGGAGTGGTGCTGGTTAGTTTTGTGTTTAATGGCATGGTATCCCTTTATTTGCTTACCCTAATCCGGCAGAGTGAGGACCAGCGGATTTTAGCAAACCTTTACCTCGAACGTAATCAGCGTTACGACTTAATTTATAATAGCGGTCAGCTTGTTACTTATTCTGACGCCGTGTTTACCAATAACAGCCGCATCATAAGGGATAACTTCGCGGCTTTAATTAATACCGAGTTGCAGAAACGAAATAAAAACGTTCCTTTTTTAGGCAGCACAACCTTTGATAGTAAATTCGAACAGGCGTATCTGGTGGCCCTGGTCCATTTTGTCGAAATTTCCGAGCTAGCCCGTACCAACCAGATAAAGGTTGCTACCGAACGCTGGCCGACCTATGACGCGGACTTCAAGCGCGTCACCGACCTGTTGCTAAGTCAGATGAGCCAGCTTGAAAAGGAGCGTTCCGGGGCCGAAACGACCGTGGTAAATGCCTCAAACCTGGCAACCATTACCATTTGCACTCTCACTGTTTTAAGTATTGCCCTGGCCCTGTTCATGTTGCTGATTTTACAACACGTCATTGTCCGGCCGCTTAACCGCTTGCAGGAGGGTTTAAATGAACTTGGCCGGGGCCGGTTTGACCACACCGCCGTCCAGGTGGTGAACCGGGACGAAGTAGGCAACCTGGCGGCCAGCTTCCAGGCGGCGGTTGTTAATATTGAAAAAGTTTTCCAGGGCGTCCAGATAACAGGGACTTTACGCAATGTTACCGAAAAATTGGCTATTATCAGCAAACAGCAGCAGAGCGGTTCGGCCGAACAAATTGCGGCAATGACCCAGGTCATGGCTTCAATGCAAGAACTGGGTCAGACCGCCGTCCAGATTGCCAATAGCACCGCCGATGTGGCCGGATTAAGTAACCAGACCCTGGTCCACATTGAGCGGGTAGCGCAATCCGGTATTCACAGCCAGGAACGTACCATGGAAGTGAGTGCGGTTGTAAACCTGACCGTTAACCGGATTGAAGAAATTGGGCAGCAGGTTGATGAATTTGGCCGGGCGATGACCCATCTGAACACGCAGGCTATCACAATCAATAAAGTGGTCGAGTTACTCCGGACAATCGCCGAGGAAGTCCATTTGCTGGCTTTGAACGCCGCTATTGAAGCGGCCAGCGCCGGGGAATATGGCGAGCGCTTCCGGGTGGTAGCCCGTGAAATTAAAGACCTGGCTAACCGGTCCAACAAATCTACCCAGGAAGCCCAGGAACTGGTTTCGGAAGTGCAGCAAAGCAGCCAGTCCACCTCCGCACTGGTGGAACAGGGCCGGGTCCTGATTGCGACCATTTATGAGGCGAACAGCCAGCTAAATTACAGCCTAAATGGTCTAGAAATGAGCAGCCAGGAAGTTGCCGAGGCCGCCCGGGCCCTGCTCTCAATGGCTAACCAGGTCAACGCCCGCGCCGAAGAAATCAAACAGGCTACCCAACAGCAGCAAATCGCCAGCGAACAGGTGCTGGGGGCAATTCGTTCTGCGAGTGAAGTGGCCGAGCAGACCGCCAACTCGACCAACCTGATTGTTGACAGCAGCAACCAGCTCGATAACCTGACCTACCAGCTGGGCGGCGTACTAAGCCAGGTGCAGGTTGTTAAGACAACTTCTTAATTCCTGAATTACCCCAATATACCTACCAACCAATAAAGTATACCTTTTGCATAGTCCTGGGCTGTAAAAATAATTACAGGCTCAGGTCTTTTGCTTGACGTTAGAATGCCCGGCTGAAGGGCAGCTTCAGCGTAATTCCCTATTACACCTCCTGCGAGGCATTCTCGGTTTTGTCAGAAACAGGCCCGGTCAGGCGAATTTAGCGAGAGCAACAAAAGTAATCCCAGTTGAATTATGCTGCTAAAAATTCTCTTTTAATATCCGCATTATTGTTACTAAGCTGAAACCTGCCAGAACCGGCATTCTCACCGGGCGAGTTCCCGGAAAAAAACCGATTACCTCAAAGTAATGGCACAGGAAATGCATTTAGTAAGCCAGGAGGCTTCAGGTGCAACAATTAAAGTTAAACCTGGCATGGTATGGCACAGGACAAGCTTGTCACCCAGGCAGGGGCCTCGGCATAACAGTTGGAGAGTGGCTGTAAATTAAATGCTGTGGAAAGGATAGAATAGATATGCTGTCGATTTTATATGTAATTGCAGTAGTCCTGATTGTTTTGTGGTTAATTGGTCTTGTGGCAAATATCGCGGGTGGTCTAATTCACCTTTTACTGGTAATAGCGGTTATTATCGTGGTATATAACCTGGTAACCGGCCGAACCCGGGTCTAACCATATAATTCAGGGCAAGCCGGGGATTCTGGTTAGCTTGCTTGCTTTTTGGGCACAACCCGGACAGGGCAGGTTACCCTTTAATTCTTCCCACCGTGTAAGGTTTATTATTTGAGGTATAAACCCGCAACCGGCTTAAAGCCAGGCGAATTTAGCAGAATAGGTGCATTGAGGCGAGCCGCAGGGCTCGCCCAATTGCTTTCATACCCGGTCAAAACGGCCAGGCTAGTACTAAACGGCGGCCGGTTTGCGGCCAAAGAAGTTAGTCACCACCAGGCCCATAACAACGGTTCCATCCTGGTTGGTGACTTCACAGCGGTAGCGAATAATGCCAATATTCGGGCGGCTGTTGGAAGGTCGGGTCTCCAGGATAGTCATGCGGGCGGTCAAAGTATCTCCAGGGAAGACCGGTTTGTACCAGCGCAGATTATCTATACCGGGCGATCCTTTGCTGTCCGCGTCATTCAGGACCGTATCAACCAGCATGCGCATCAGCATACTGCCGGTATGCCACCCGCTGGCGGCCAGGCCGCCAAAAAGCGAAGCTTTACCTTTGGCGTGGTCAAGATGAAAAGGCTGAGGGTCGTATTCGCTGGCAAACTCGATAATTTCCGACTCGGTTACCTGGCGCGAGCCTAACTCAATCACCTGGCCTACCTGGAAATTTTCAAAATATTTCATTTAACCTTTCTCTACGGTTTTAACTCCGGCGCGAACCAGCCAGTTCTTTACTTTCAGCAGTTGGGGCATTTGGAACATTGGCAGGCTGAACTTTTTTAGAGTTTAACTGGTAAAAAGTGACAGCCGACAGCACAAACCAGATAAACCCGATTAAAAGCACGCCGGAAAGCATATTGGATGAAGTTTTATGTAAAACATCAATGTCGCGGCGCGGCCCATCCGTTAGCGCATATTCATCCAGCGGCTTTGGCAGGGCGTTTTGAAGTTCTTGCATGCGAGTCAAAATAAATCCGAAACCGACCAGCAGACCTAGCATAAGGGGCGGTCCGGCCAGGCGCAGCCGTAAGAAGAGATTTTTGGACCGGGCCAACCGCCAGTCCAGAAACGAACAGACCAGCAAAATAGCGGCGCAGCCCAGGGCGAACCAGAGCCAGATGCTAAGGATATTCCCAAAAGTCTTACCGGCCAGGTCGCGCGAGCCGATTGACCTGAACAGGGCCGGGGCAACCATAGCCCCCAGCGTTAACATACTGCCTTCCAGTACGGTAAAAGCCAGGATTTGAACTCCGCCCAACCATACCGCTAATTTTTTACCCATTCCAGAGCGCCTTTCCAGCATTAGAATTTGTTAGTGCAAACTACTTGCACATGATAACCCGTCCGGTGAGAAAATACACTACTTTCAGCTAAGAATACGGTTAAATCCGCCTGGCTTGTTATTCTTTTTTCCGCCGGGGCCGGACCGGGAGAAAACCATCGTCACCTTCCAGGTCGTCCAACATCCGTTCAAGTTCGGCAGGCTCAACCCCTGTACCGGCCATTAAGTCCAGTAAATCCATAATGGCGGAGAGTTCCGGTTCTTTCCTGAGGCTTCGCGAACCGGAAACCGGGTAAACTTGCCGGGAAAGCAAATCGGGCCGTTCCAGTCTCCCCGCTTCCTCGCGCTCACGGGCTTTGCGTTCCCTTTCGGCGCTGGTTTCCTCGGAAACAGTACGCCTGCCTTTTTTAGGTTTTTCGGCGATACCGGCCGGGATTTCAGGGGTAGCAATAACCGGTGAAGCGGCATCCAGGATAGGCATGCCCAATTCCGCCAGGCGGGCGGCCAGTTCTTCGAAGTGGCTTTCTTTAACCAGGGCGATATTCGGTCCGGCCCAGCCCAGCAGGGCCGGTTTAAACTCTTCCAGGCCGAAAATCTCTACCAGTTGCCCGGCCTGGCCCACCCGGATTGCCAGGACTTTTTCAACCTGTACCGGGCCGTAAAAGCCCAGCCAGCCCTTTAGGGCCAGGGCGGTTTCCGGTGGGATTTGGTCGGCCTGATAGCGGTTCCGGCTGGTAGGCCTGGGCAAAACTTCGTTCAAAAACTCGGCTACACCCTGGTAGGTCAGGCCGTTTTGCTGGGCGCGCTGCCCGGCGGCCGCCGAAAGCCTAAAAGTAGCCGAAAGACGGGTTTTATCCCAGGTTTCCAGGTCGGCAAACTGGCCCAGCTGGTAGAAAAGGTAGGGGTTTCCGGCGTCAGGCTGGACCTTGAGCAAAGTAGTATTTTCCAGGCTAACACTGCCTGGCCGTAAGGCCTGGTAGTCCTGGTAAAGCGGGAAAGGGGCCGCGTTGGACCGGGCGGGCGGTTTTGCCTGCAGTTTAGCGGCTTTCGAGGAAAAAGCCGGTTGGGCAAGCTCACCCGTGACCAGGGCAAAGGTCGACCCCAAACGGCGGACAACAAAGCGATGCACGTCCGGTTGGGACATCAGGCGGTCAAGGGTCGCGGCATCCGGAGTTTCCAGCAGGTGGGTATTTTCGTGCAGGATTAAGCGGTCGAACTCGGTGGACCAATCCTCAATGGTCTGGACCACGTTCGAGGCAACCGGCACCCGGTTATTTTCCCGCAGGGTCTGGACAATATCCGACCCACGCAAGCCGCTGCGCAGCCCGCGCAAGACCGAATCTTTGGAAATATGATAAAGGGCCACATCGCCCATACTGGTCTGGCTGGCGAACCGGTCCACCTGCCGCAGCAGCGGAAGGTTCTCCAGGGGGGCCAGGACAAGCACATCAAAATTGGGTTGGACCAGCAGGGCCCTGGTTGTTTCGGGACTGTGGGCGGCCAATTGGTCCAGGTGAGCAGCCTGCTGGAGTTCCCGCTCGGAAGGTTGGTCGGCCAGGGCCGCGAAACCCAGGTCGGTCAGGCGGAGCGCCTGGGGCCGCCCTTTTTCATCCCGGGCCAGTTCGACCAGGCCCAGCCAGCTTAACGGCTCGCCCAGGACCTGGGCCAGCCATTCGCCTTCGACCAGGGCAAAATCCTCGGCAAGTTTTAAGGGCGCACCAATCTCCCCCGGTAGACGGTAGTTCACCTTGGCCGGGGCAGGCGTTTTAAGGGTGCTGGTAAAACCGGCATAATAATCTTCCCCATAGAAACCCGGTATAGGGTAGAGCGGGTCGTAATCATAGCGGTAATAAGCGCCCGTGCCTGGGTCCCCACCTGAAAAATCGTGGTTGATTAAGAAATTGGCGTCCAGGTCCTGGATGGCCCGGACCATCGAAGAGAAATCCAGCCATTCGCCAGGACGCAAAGAACCCTGCCGCCGGTAATAATCCAGCAACCCCAGTACAAACCGTCGGGCCTGGATGTTTTTACTGGTATCCGGGATACTCGATTCGTAATAAGAAGTCCGGTAGAATTTAAGGGACGGAATGCGTTTAAACTCGTTAAAGTCGGAGCGCAGCCAGGCTCCGGCCAGCAGGCGAGCCTGGCGGTAGCGTGGCATGTTGAAAAATTCTTCGCTGGCGGCGTGGTTGGCCTGGAACACTTCTTCCGGCACCTTGAGGCTGACCAGTTGAGTTTCCTTTAAGAGGGTCCACAAAAAATAGAGGCGGCCTAAATCTTCAATCTTTTTAACCGTTTTAATATCGCCGGGTTCCTTGACGCTCAGGCCGCCGTTAATTTTAGTGAAATCGCGTTTCCCGGGTCCACCGGAAACCAGGGCCTTTACCTGGGTCTGCTCAAAATACCGGGTGGTGCTTACCAGGTCGGCCAGCAGGCTGTCAAAACCGGGGGCCAGGGCCGGGACCGGTTCAGCCCCCTTGAAGGTCTGGGGCAGGTCGCGTGCCAGGTATTTAGCTTCTTCTTCCTGGCTCACCTTAAAAAGGTTCAGGACTTTGGAATGGCTCCAGAAGTAAATCTGCGGGCCAACCCCTCCACAGGACGCTAATTCGCTTTTGTGTTGGAAACTAAACCCCATACCGTACGGATTCCGGTTGCCGTAAAAGGCCAGCAAACCGCCCACCAGTTCGGCCTGGGCCTGGTCGGTGTCTTCTTTCCCGTAGCGGCTCTCAATCTGCATGCGCCAGTTTCCCAGGCTAATCAGCCCACCAGCCCGCTTGATATGGTAAAAACCTTCCCTGGCGATAGGGGAAAGACGCTCAAGGGCTTGTTTTAGAGGCGGGACATCGTAAAAGTGGTTAGCCAGGTCCTGTTCCAGGCTGGCCCGTTTACGGTGCGGGTCCATGCCCCGGCCCTGGGCCATAACCTGCAAAGCATTAACCGAATATCCTTCAAAGACATGCCGCAACAGGTAAGAAGGCAGTTTATTAAGTTCGGCCAAATGGGACGAAGCCGGACGAAGGCCCGGGTTATCAATTGTTTTGAGGGTATCTAGCTGGTCGAATAAAACCTCAAAAATTCTTTGCATATATCCTCTATTATGACCGGACTATGCGCGGTTCATAACCTTTTTTGGAAAGAGTTTTAACCAGCTCGGGCACCTGCCCATGGTCAACCAGTACCACTGTGGGGGAAATCCGCCGGACAACCGCATACTTCAACGGGGTAGCGGATAGGGCTTCTTCTAAAACAGCTTCGCTGGCACATTCCAACAGGGTTACATTCTGGTGGACTATTAGCGGGCCGCCTTCCCAGGTAGCGGCCTCTTCCAGGGTGGGACTGCTGTTAAATTTTTTCAGATCCATTGGCTTAAGTCTTTCTCTGGCCCGGTTTAAAAGAATTGCCTTTTACCGGCAATTTCCGGCTCTCCTGCCAGGTAGCCCGGTAAGTTTCTTCCCCAACAAGGTGAGGCTTTCTCCAGGAGGCCGGTGGTAAGGACAGCGCACAAAGTCCAATTCAGCCCTGGTATACCCGGCCCGGCTTCCGGTACAAAGGCAATAAAGCGTAAGGCTGCCTTTTCTAGGGTTCAAATTTAGCGTTCTCTGTAAATAATATACCGGCATAAACTATCTGAAAATGAAATATGCCAGGAAAATTTGCGGGAAGTAGATACAGGGTTAAGCCACGTAATTAAGTTGGTAATAGAATTAGACTTTAGCCTTTCCCAGGGGAAACTATGAAATGATTTAGAATCCTAAGGCTGAAGTCTCCAGATAAAAGACTTAATTATGCCACTAAATTATACCCGATTTAAGGTTTTGAGTCAGGTTTTCAGGTAAGCAGAGGAGTTATGCCAGCGATGAAGGTCTGGCTTTATTAAAAATACCTGGGCCTCTTGTTTACACAGGGGTCCAGGTATTTTTATATGCCGGATTAAGCCGGGCGAACGGTCAGGGTACTACCCCGGCCGGAGTTAAAATCAGGCGGCTTTGTGGGCAATAACCGTAATCTCGATGTCAAACCCGCGAAGTTCCACCCCTACGGTCGTGCGGACCGGGTAGTTCTCATCAAAGTAGGTCTTGTAGACTTCGTTCATGCGGTGGAAATTGTCCAGCGTGGTCAAATAAACATCCACTCGCACGACCTGGCTCAAGTCCGATCCGGCGGCTTCCAGGATGGCTTTGATATTCTTAAAGACCAGGTGAGTCTGGTCCTCAATGCTTTCGGGAATTAACCCGGTCTGAGGGTCTTTGGGAACCTGACCTGCTACGAAAACCAGGTCACCCACGACCACTGCCTGGGAGTACGGACCGGCCGGTGAAGGCGCGTTCGAAGTGGAGATTATTTGCTTCATAAAAATTATGTCCTTTCGTTAGCCGGTTGTTTACCAGCTACTTTTACCGGTAGGAAAAAGTTTGCCCGGGTTGAGGATGCCGTTAGGGTCGAAATACTCCCGCAAGCGTATCTGGAAAGCCAGTTGTTCGGCTCCCAACGCCTCTTCCATAAATTCTTTTTTGAGCAGTCCGATACCATGTTCGCCCGATAACGTGCCGCCCAACCGGACCGCTGCCCGGAAGATTTCCGCCGCCGCGCCGCGTACCCGTTCCATTTCTTCCGGGTCGCTGCGGTCGCACAGAATATTGGGATGCAAGTTTCCATCTCCGGCGTGTCCGAAGACCGGGATAGGCAGATTGTAGCGTTTGGATATATCGCCAATTTCGCGCACGATCTGGGGCAGGGCGCTGCGAGGCACCGAGATATCTTCGCCGAATTTGTTGGGCCGCAGGCGCGCCAGCGACGGGGAAACCGCCCGCCGGGCTTCCCATAACTTTTCATTTTCTTCGGCGCTCTTGCCGACCCGCACTTCCAGGGCCCCGGCATCCCGGCAAATCTGGGCGACTGCTTCGGTTTCGGCCTCGATGACCTGCTGATAATTGCCGTCAAGGGCAAAAAGCAGCATCGCCCCGGCTCCCAGGGGCAAGCCGACCGGCCGGTATTCCTCTACGCAGCGCATGGTAAAGGTGTCCATCAACTCGATAGAAGCCGGTAGCAGACCGCTGCTCATAATCTTGGTTACAGCGATGCAGGCTGTCTCAACATCGGCAAATGGCACCAGGGCGGTAGTACGGAACTTGGGTAACGGCAGTAACCGGAGAGTTATTTTTGTAATAACCCCCAGGGTTCCTTCGGCCCCGGTGAATAACTGGCGCAAGTTGTAGCCGGTGGCAATCTTAACCATCTTGCCGCCGGTCTGGAAGATTTCGCCGGTCGGCAAAACCACTTCCAGGGCCCTTACATAGTCGCTGGTCACACCGTATTTCAGGCAGCGGGCACCCCCGGCGTTCTCGGCCACGTTACCACCAATAGCCGACTGCTTGAGGCTGGACGGGTCGGGCGGGTAGAATAAACCGTGTTTCTCAACCTCTTTTTGGAGGGCAAAGGTTATCACACCCGGTTCGACAACCGCCACGCTATTTTCGGTGTCGATTTCCAGGATGCGGTTCATCAGGGTAAAGGATAAAGCTATCCCGCCCTTCTGCGGCACCGACCCACCGGACAACCCGCTACCGGCCCCGCGGGGAGCCAGGGGTATCTTGTAGCGGTTTGCCAGTTTGAGGACCAGGGAGACTTCCTGGGCGCTTTTGGGCAAGACCACCGCCTGGGGCGGGCTTTCCATCCAGGTAGCATCATAAGAATAGGCTACCAGGTCTTCGCGTGAGGTCAGAAGTCGGTCCGGGCCAACAATACTTTTTAGTTCGGCAATTACTTCAGGCGAAAAGGCCATTTTATATCTCTATATCCGGTTAATTTTCGGTAATTTGTTATATGCTTCGTCCAACAATTGAACGATGTGTTTTACTTTCATCGGTTCTTTGCGGCGCTCTAACCCGGCCTGGAGCTGAATATGGCAACCCGGGTTGGCCGTGCAAATCACCTGGGCATCGGTAGCCACCGCGTTATCGAGCTTGCGGTCCAACAATGCGTTTGCCATGGGCGGGTTGATTATATTGTAAACTCCGGCGCTGCCACAACATAAAGCCGGTTCTTCCATTTCCTTGAGCTTCAAGCCGGGAATGGACTGCAACAAACGGCGCGGCTGGCTGCTGATACGTTGGGCATGGGCCAGGTGGCAGGGTTCCTGGTATGTAACCTCCAGGGGCAGGGAGCCGGGCGTTTCGGTCAGGCCGACCTGTCCGAGGTATTCGGTAACATCCCGCACCTTGTTGGAGAACTTCTGGGCCCGCTCGGCCCATTCGGGGTCGTGATGCAGCAGGTGGCTGTATTCTTTCAAGGCCGCCCCACACCCGGCCGCGTTTACAATCGTAAACTCGGCGCCGCTCTCTTCGAAAGCGGCGATGTTCTGGCGAGCTAACTTTTTAGCCCCTTCTTCGTCTCCCGAATGGATATGCAAGGCTCCACAGCACCACTGGCCGCCCGGAGTTTCCACCGTAACGCCGTTGCGGGACAAAACCCGCCCGGTTGCCCGGTCAACATCCGCAAAGGCGGTACTCATGATGCACCCGGTAAACAGGTTCACCTTGTACCGTTCGGTCCCGGCAGCCTGCCAGCGTTCCTTGCCGTTCTTGATAAAAGGCCAGTCTACCGGAGGAAGCATGGCCTCCATCTGGGACAACCTCAAGAGCTTTAACAACCCACTCTTGCGGACGGCCCATTGCAGACCGCTGCGCTGGTAGGCCACCATCAGGGTCCCGAAAGTGTAAAACAAGTTTTTGTGAGCGAAAAGACCTTTTAAGGTCACCAGCCGAACCAGCCGCTTGACCGGGCCATATTCCGGTTCACGGGCGGTTTCGATCTGGCTGCGGGCCGCTTCGACCAGTTTGCCGTACTCGACACCGCTGGGGCAGACCGCTTCGCAGGCCCGGCAATCCAGACACTCGTACATCTGGTCTACCACGCCCTTATCCAGCAGCTTCAAGCCACCCTTGTTGACCGAATTCAACAGGGCAATCCGGCCGCGCGGGGAACTGGTTTCGATGCCTTTTATGACGTAGGTCGGGCAGGAAGCAAGACACAACCCGCACCGCACACAATCGTCTATAATTTTTTGCTCTATTTCTAAATCCGACATAATTTAACGCTTTTGGTTAGTCTGTGTGCTATAAGTACTTTCAAATATTTTATCGGCGTTGGCTGCTTCGAAACCGTCACGGAGTTGTTCCCTGGAATATACACCCGGGGCCAGCTCGGCATCATCCACGATAGGCCGCCGTTCGGCGAACTCAACGTAGGACCCGGAAATCAAATGCACATCGCCTTCGGCGAAGTCGGCCTCAACCATTTCGGCCACGGTGGAACTCTGCAACAGCTTGCTGTCATTGCTGACTTTAATCTTGCCCCCGGCAGTATTCAGGATAAAGTTGTGCTGCTCCAGGAAGTCATTAAAGGAGGCAACCGTATTGTACCCCTTTGGCAGATTGTGGACGGAAATAGTGAAGTGATTGAGATAGTAGCGGTTGTAAATCACCCAGGCGGCGTATTCGCTTTCAGCGGCCAGTACCTGGTAATCCGCCCAGGTCGGCAGGCGCCATAAGGCGGCATGCAGGAAAGTATCTACCTGCTCGGCGCTATCCAGGTCCAGGGCGTCCACCGGGTCGGAAGTTACTTCGTTGGTATAGGAAAGCAATATCCGCTGGGCTTCTTCCGACAAATCGCCTACCCGCAGTTCACTAATGAAAATCCGGGGCAGGGTTGGCTTCGGCGGGTGGTACCAGTGCGCTTCCAGCTTTTTCTCCAGGAAGGTGTAGTGGTCCCGTCTTTCATAGCCGTAGTGCAGGAATATTTTCTCAAGGGACGCGATACCCAGGTGTTTTACACCCAGGGTGCGGAAGGCAATGTGATCGTTTTCTATATCGTGCCGGTCGGTAATAATACCCTGTGCTTTCATTGCGTTAACGATATTATTAACGTCAGGCACGCGGTCCAGGTAGCGGCTCATCAGGCCATCAAGTACCGCATCAAGGGTGGCTTCTCGGTTTTCCAAATCCTTATTCTCAGACATAGTTTGATCTCATTCCTTTCGGGTCAATCTCTTCCGTGTGATAACGGGAATTCTATCGTACGCTTAAAGTTGTTACTACCAGCAGGCACCCGCTTAATTCCCTTTGGTAGACGAAAAAGTAATAAATTTCCGGAATTTTGACAGCGTGAAAACGTCATAAGCTTGCCGGAATTAGATTTCCCGGCCGCTTACAGTTAAATCTAATTCCTTAAACGTTATATCAGGAAAAGGCGCTTATTCCGGTTATGGCTTGTCCGATAATCAGTGTATGAATATCGTCTGTTCCCTCGTAAGTGTAAACTGACTCAAGGTTATTCATATGGCGGCTGACCGGGTATTCCAGGGTAATGCCATTGGCCCCCAGGATAGACCGGGCTTCACGGGCCGTTTTAAGAGCTTCCCGCACATTATTGCGCTTGGCGACCGAAACCTGGACCGGGTGAATGTTCCCGGCATCCTTCAGGCGGCCAAGTTGCAGGGCCAGCAGTTCAGCTTTAACAAATTCGGTTGCCATAATCGCCAGTTTTTGCTGGACGAGCTGGAAACCGCCAATCGGTTTGCCAAACTGAATGCGAGTCTGGGCGTATTCCAGGGCCGCTTCGTAACAGGCCCGGTGCGCCCCGGTCGCGCCCCAGGCAATCCCAAAACGAGCTTCGTTCAGACAAGAGAGCGGGCCGCGCATGCCTTTAACATTCGGCAGCATATTCTCGGCCGGAATCCGGCAGTCATCGAAGTACAATTCCGAGGTAACCGAGGCCCGCAGCGACAATTTGTGTTTGATGTCGCTGGTGCTGAAACCGGGCGTACCCTTCTCAACCAGAAAGCCCCGGATACCATCCTCGGCTTTGGCCCAGACAACTGCCAGGTCGGCTACGCCACCGTTGGTAATCCACATTTTGGAACCGTTCAGGACGTAAGAGTCACCGTCCCGGCGGGCGTTGGTCAGCATACCGCTGGGGTCGCTGCCGTGGTCCGGCTCGGTTAAACCGAAGCAGCCAATGACTTCCCCTTTAGCCATCCGGGGCAGCCATTTTTGCTTTTGTTCCTCCGAACCGAACGCCCAGATTGGAAACATTGCCAGAGAACCCTGGACTGATACAAACGAACGAATGCCGCTATCACCGGCTTCCAGTTCCTGGCAAGCCAGGCCGTAACTGACGGCGCTCAAACCGGCGCAACCATAGCCTTCCAGGTGCATTCCGAGCAGTCCCAGTTCGGCCATCTCCGGAATTAGTTCCCGGGGAAAGGTTCCGGCTTCGAAGTGTTCACCGATAACCGGGTTAACCCGTTCTTTGACAAACCGGCGCACTGTATCGCGCACCATGCGTTCTTCTTCACTCAGCAGCGACTCAATGTTTAACAGGTCAAACGCGGAAGGCATTTGCGGTTTTTTAGCGGCGGTGTGTTCGGCCATATCATAGACTCTCTTTCTTTAGCATCAACACTGCTTTTTGAGTAAACTTCACTGTCTACCCCGGGTAATACTTAATTTCAGGTATTACCCCTACTCACCACAACAACTGTGAAAGTGGGTAGTTTTGGCAAGGCTGCTGGGAGGCGGAGTTTGCTCGCTCCGGTCTTTAATAACGACCTGACCGTCAACAATTACGGTCGAGATTCCCGGTAAATCACCGACCCTGATCGAGTCAAGGGCGTTACTGGCAACCGAGCCGCGAATAGCCCCCATCAGGATCAGGTCTGCCGGGCGGCCCGGCGCGATAATACCCTGCTGCAAGTTATGGGCTTTGCCGGTGTTGCCGGTGGCAATTGCGATAGCCTGTTCCGGGGCGATCTTGCCCAGGGAAGAAATCAGGCAGATATTGCGCAGCATACCGCGCGGCTGGATGCCAGTACCGCCAGGGGTATCGGTGCCCATTACAACCCGGTCCAGGGCGTTGTGGCGCGTGGCCATCTCAATTAGCTCAACCGTCCGCAGGTAGTTACCGGAAGTACAGATTTCCATAAAGGCTTTGCTTTCAGCCACAATGCTTTCCATTTCATCCTTGGGCATCGGGATCGGGCCACCGGAGATATGGGCAACAATATCCGGTTGCAGGCGGAAAGTTACTTCCGAACCGGCCGGACGGCTGGAACCGGAACGAGAAACCCCACCGGAGTGCAGTTTCACTACCAGGCCGTATTTGTGAGCCCATTCTACATATTGTAGAGCTTCATCCCAGGGATCCATCAAGGGGTAGAAAATGAACTTTACGGCTTTGGAACCTTCTGCAGCCACTTCCGCGAAATCTTCCTCTTTTAATCCCGGAGCCAGCAACAAAGTGCCGGTTTGCATCTTGGGGCCGTATTGCTGCGGTTTCGAGTTGCAGCGCAGGGACAGGACCGCCAGGTATTTGAAAGTTTTTGGGTCGGGCGGGTCTAGAGGCAGGCCCGGCACGTGTAATTCACCAGCGGAAACCATGGTGGTCGTACCGCCGTGCATGTAAAAGCGCTGCCAGCCAATTGAATTTTGGGTCGGTGTGAATTCGCCAAATACCGGGTGAACATGCCCGTCAATCAGACCGGGAGTCAGGGTCAGGCCCTGAGCATCAACCACTGTATCGGCTTTTTGTCGGGTGGTACCGACTTCTTTTATCAAACCGTCTTCTATAAATAAAGTTTGCTCATCCCGCAATGGCTGGGCCAGGTCACCGGTGGCAATGGCACCAATATTGTGAATCAACAGCGAAGGCATACTAAATTAGTTCTCCTTTTTATTAAGGCCGGATTGAAGCCGGTTGAAGACAAGATGCGGTGTTATTGGAATTTCGTTAAACTCCAGACCGAACGGAGTAAGGGCATCCGTCACCGCATTAGCAATCGCCGCCCCCGGCGAGATAGTTCCCCCTTCGCCCATACCCTTCATACCACCCTTGGTCCAGGGGGAAGGTGTTTCAATATGAGCTATACGGATATTCGGGATGTCATGCGATGTTGGCAACGCATAGTCCATCAGGGTGCCGGTTAAAAGCTGGCCGTGCTGGTCATATTCTAAGGCTTCCATTAAAGCTTCGCCAATCCCCTGGGCTACACCACCCTGGATTTGACCATCCACTACCATTGGATTAATCATTTTACCGCAATCTTCAACTACCACATAATCCAGGATTTGTACATCCCCGGAGCTGGCATCCACCTCGACCTGGACGATATGCGTCGCATTCGAGAAAGTAGCCGGAGGTGAGGCGAAATAGCCGGTGGCTTCCAGGCCGGGTTCCATTTCAGGCGGCAGTTTATAGGCTGCCAGGTGAGCGGTACGGGATATGTCCCTCAAAGTCAGCGAGGGCGATGATACACCCTTGACGTGATACCGGTCGTTTTCCAGCACTATGTCTTCGGCGGTCGCTTCCAAAAGGTGCCCGGCAATCTTTTTAGCCTTCTCCCTTATTTTCCCGGCCGCTTCGATACAGGCTCCACCCGCGATTACCGCGCTGCGGCTGCTGAAGGTACCCATACCGTAAGGCGAAATGCCGGTATCGCTGTGGACCACTTTAACATCAGACAACGGTAGTTGCAGTTCGCTGGCGACAACCTGGGCAAAAGTGGTTTCGTGGCCCTGGCCGTGAGGCGATACCCCAACCATCACAATGACCTTGCCGGACGGGTCCACCCGCACGGTCGAAGGCTCATAACCGCTCATGGCTTCCATACCCCGGCTCCGGTAGCTCTCGGAACCCTGGGCGGTCATTTCATTGTAGCAGGAGATACCAAGGCCAATGTAACGGCCCTTTGCACGGGCTTCGGCCTGGCGCTGCGGGAAGCTGGCATAATCAACCATTTCCAGGGCCTGGTCCAGCGATTCGATATAGCTGCCCGGGTCGAATTTGAGTCCGACCACATTCTTATAAGGAAACTCTTCCTTTTTAACCAGGTTGCGGCGCCGGATTTCAGCCTGGTCCAGCCCCAGGTGCAAGGCGGCCATATTCAGGGCCCGCTCAATTGCCAGGTTAGCCGATGGGCGGGAGACACCCCGGTAAGGACCGGTCGGGCATTTGTTGGTAGCCACACCATAAGTCTTGTAGGCATACTGTTCGATTTTGTAAGGGCCGGTCAGAAGCCGGGCGGTCTGCGCCGGTTCAAGAGCAGCACTCCAGGGATAAACCGAGTAAGCGCCCACGTCTACCACGATTTGAGTGCGCAGGCCCCGGATGGTGCCGTCGGCGTTAAAAGCCATTTCTATATCAATGGTCTGGCCGCGTGAGTGGGTCGAAGCCGAAAGATTTTCGCTGCGGGTTTCAATCCATTTTACCGGCCGCTTTAATTGCATAGCGAGCAAGCAGACCACGGCTTCTTCGGGGAACAGGTGAGCTTTAAGGCCGAACCCGCCGCCCACATCCGGCGCGATAACCCGGATTTTGTTTTCAGGATAATGCAGAATGTCCGCCAGTCCGGTCCGGACCAGGTGCGGAATCTGGGTGGAAGTGTAAAGGGTCAGGTCTTCGGTGCCGGGGTCAAAGATAGCAATACAGCCCCGGTTTTCGATGGGAACCCCGGTAACGCGGCCCGTTTTGAAACGGTCTTTCAGGACATAATGAGCTTCCTGGAAAGCCTGGTCGATACCAGGAGTTTCCATTGCAGCCTGGAATAAAATATTATTATCCAGTCCATCATGCAAAATGGCCTGGTTGCTGCCGGGTGTAACAGCCTCTACGGCATCGGTGACGGGGTCAAGAGGAGCGTAATCCACTTCAAACAGTCCGGCAGCGTCGGTTGCCTGGTAGCGCGTTTCGGTTACCACTACACCGACCGGTTCACCTACAAAACGGACTTTGCCCTGGGCCAGCAAGGGGTAATCGGTCGGTTTAAAGCCGCCTTTAATTGAAGACTGAATAGGCCCGGACTTTTCAACAATATCCTGGCTGGACCAGGCCAATTTGACGCCCTCGGCCTCATACACCGGGTCGGTTGAAATGCGCGTAATGGTTGCGTGGGGATACATGCTTCGCACGAATGATGCAAAGACCTGGCCGGGGAAATTTAAATCATCAATGTAATGCGCCAGGCCTTTTATGTAGCGGGGGTCTTCCACCCGTTTGACCCTGGCCCCAAACAGCCCAGGATTGCTTGATCCATTCTGCATTCTAAACCTCGTAACTCCTGAATTTAGGCTATTTAGTGAAATCAGGAACAACAATTGATTCAGCCACCGATTTGACAGGGCTAAATAAAAAACAGTATTATAGCCTCACCCACCGGGGGGCGGACGGCTATAGAAACTCTAATGTTTTGAATATTTTTTATATCATTGGTACAGCATATTCGAGCAGATTGTTTTGAGAATTTTTATCACTTCTCTTTAACGAACCATCAGCCTTTTCCAATTCTGTAATCAATTCTTTTTGACTAGATAGGATCGAATTAACAACTGATCTCACCTTTATCAAAGCATACCGCATAACCTCGGCCGCCGCCGACCCATCTTTTAAAATACACAGTTCAAGTAGCTGGCGCTGCACTTCAAGATGACGTTTTGCTTCCGTAGGTACTTTAAAAGAGGCCCGCACATAGCGATCGGCAGCTTCACGTAAAAGGATTACCTGGGTCGCCAGGCGTTTATTCTTACCCGCATCATAAAACACGACGTAAAAATCATGCGAGAATTTCAAAAAAATTTCTCGCTCTTCCGGATTATGCAGGTCCAGCTGGGCCTGCTGCTGGTAAATAGTTTCGAGTTTACTTAGCGTCTGGTCATCCATATGTTCGACACTCAGGCGAGCCGCTTCCGGCTGAATGAGCAGCCGGTATTGGTAAATATCATTAAAATCTTGCAGGGATAACGGCGCGACCACCGCACCCTGGTTATTTTTAATTTGAACCCAGCCCTCGGCTTCTAACTGGCGTAAGGCTTCCCTGACGGGAGTCCAGCTAATTCCAAAGCGTTTGGCAATCTCATCCTGGGTCAGGCGCTGACCAGGTTTTAAGTCTCCATGCAGGATTTCCCGGCGCAAGTTGGAGACAACTATTTCTTGTTTCGACTGAATGTTAGAAGTAGTATTGGTGCTCATTCATAACCTGTTCTTTCTGGGGATTATATATAACCCTGTTACATTATATATAATCCTGTTCTAAAACCGATTATAAAGGCATTATTTTGACTTGTCAACACTCAACTAAATAAACCTCTTGACAAGTATTTGGGGATTATATATAATGACAAACAAGTTAGTATTCAAAAACAAATTTAGTACGTTAGTAAGCAAACAAATTCAAACATAGCACGAAAGACTGATGCTGCTCAACAGGGGTTGTTTAAAAGACAGTTTACCTCCTGGCTCAGTTTCCCGAACCAGAACCAGACACAAAAACCACAACGGTAGTTTCGAACAGAATCCGTACAACAAAACACAAAATAAAATTAACAACGCTTTACGCATTACTTTGACCGGCGAGTTGTTTTCTTATTATACATTAAGGATTGAAGATGGAACCAAACATTCAGTTGAAGGACATCAACCTGGTTTATAAGACTCGCAATGGAGAAATGGTTGACGCTATCACTAACCTTTCAGTGGATATTTTCCCAGGCGAATTTGTTTCGGTTGTGGGTCCTAGTGGTTGTGGTAAATCAACTTTAATCCAACTAATTGACGGGTTACTTAAGCCGACTTCAGGGGAAATTATAGTCAACAAAAAGCGCGTTACCGGGCCATCCCCGGACCGGGCGGTTGTCTTTCAGGATTTCGCCCTGATGCCGTGGCGCGATGTCAACAAGAACGTCCTGCTTGGACCGGAGTTACGAGGAAAAACCAACTCCTTTAAGGAAAAAGCGATGGACACCATTCGGATGGTCGGCTTGAAGAATTTCGAGCGGAAATACCCCTACCAGTTATCAGGCGGTATGAAGCAGCGGGCGGCAATTGCCCGGGCCTTGACCAATGAACCAGAAATCCTGTTGATGGACGAGCCGTTCGCAGCCGTAGACGCCCAGATGCGTGAAATTATGCAGGAAGAATTGATCCGTATCTGGCAAGCTACCGGCAAAACCGTAGTGTTCATTACGCACTCGATTGATGAAGCAGTTTACATGTCTAACAGGGTTCTTTTAATGAGCGCCCGGCCGGGCCGGTTTATTGACGAACTGAAGATAGAATTACCTTATCCCCGCACGCTTGAGGTTAAAAACTCGCAACTATACTTTGAGTATCGGACCCATGTCTGGGAACACCTTAAAACTGAAGTGCACAAAGTTTACGACACCCAGGCGAGTTAGTTAAACGCAAGCTTTTTTGATTGCAGGAGGATTTCTTTGGCAAATCAGCAAACGGACTCATTAGCCGAGTCCAGAACGACACCAACGACAATTAATAAACCACCTATAACTACCTCGTCCCGGCCCAAAACATTCCTGGGACGCAATTTACAGGAGTGGCTACCGACCATCGTCGGGATTGCTTCTATCTTGGTGGTGGGTGGTCTCTGGGAGCTGGCCGGTCAATTGAAAATAATTGACTCTTTTGTGCTAAGCTGGCCTTCCAAATTTATCCCCGAGTTGTTCAGAATTATTGAAACTGGGCAACTTGCGGCTGACCTGGCGGTTAGCGGGTTGGAATTCCTGGGCGGCTTCGTCCTTTCACTGTTGGGTATCCCTCTGGGCCTGGCAATTGGTAAATGGCGCGTTTTGGAATGGATCTTAGATCCCTATATCGCGGTAATGAATGCTTTACCTCTGGTAGCGCTGGTGCCTTTGCTGGTGGTTATCTTCGGTCTGGGCATCGCTTCCAAGATCGCGATTATTTTCCTTCTGGCCTTCTTCACGGTAGTAATCAGCACGGCTGCAGGCGTTAAAACTACCGATCCTTCCTTAATAAAAGCGGCGCGGTCCTTTGGTGGTACTGAACTCCAGATCTTCACCAAAGTGATTATCCCTTCCTGCGTACCTTTTATTATCGCCGGCTTGCGCCTGGCGGTTGGTAAAGCCCTCATTGGTGTAGTAATCGGAGAACTGTTAGCTTCAACCCAGGGTATCGGCTACTCATTACGGTCTGCCGCCGAGTTGTTCCGCACAGCTAACTTCTTCGCCAATTTGTTGGTCTTGGCCGTATTCGCTGTATTTTTCAACTGGGTTTTGACCGTCCTTGAAAAACGCCTGGCTCCCTGGAAAGATTAGGGAACCTTCCAGCTAAATATAACCTTATTACTTGTGTGATGAGACTTTAGCCCCACTAAGCGATTAATAAAAAGCTTCCTGCCAGAACCTGGCAGGAAGCAATATTGGAGGAGATAAATGAGTAAAGATTTTTCACGGCGCCGGTTTATTAAAGTTGGTGGCACCGCTGCTGTAGCCCTTAGTGGCGCTGCTCTGCTGGCCGCCTGCGGTGACAGTACACCTACTACTGCTCCTGTTGCTACCACCGCCGCTGCTACTACCGCCGCTGCCGCTTCTGCCACCACCGCTGCCGGTACAACCGTAGCCTCAACCGGTGCGCTTATCCCGGTTAAGACCGGTTTTGCTTCCACTACCATGAACTTCCTGCCCTGGTTCGTCGCCATTGACAAGGGAATGTTCAAACAGAACGGCATGGACGTAACCACCCAGTTTATTGCGGCCGGTTCGACCATTGTGCGCTCCCTCGCCAGCAACGACACCATGTTCATTGCCACGGCTATGGAAGAAGTAGTTATCGCTAACTCCCAGGGCGCCGATGTGGTGCTGGTTTCCGCTATGAACGACCAGACCCCTTACACCCTCTGGGTACAGCCGGAAATCAAGACCGTTAAGGACCTGGCCGGTGGCAAAAAGGTCGCTATTTATGCCAACGCTTCCAGCGCTGAAATCCAGATGCGCTACCTGCTTGAGCAAAACGGCCTGAAGCCGATGACCGACACCCTTATTCTCCCCGCTGGCGGCAACTCGGAACGTCTGGCTGCTCTGAAGAGCAAGCAAGTCTCCGCGACCCTGCTCAGCCCGCCGACCGACCTCAAAGCCGAAGCTGAAGGCTTTGTCCGGTTAGCTTATATGAAGGACATTATCAAGAAGTACAACCACGAAGTCGTCGCCACCCAGGGTAAACTGGTCCGCGATAACCCGGCCCTGGTGAAAGCATTCCTCAAGGCCCAGTCCGAAGCCATCATCTGGTTGAAGAAACCGGAAAACAAGGCTGAAGCGATCCAGATTGGTATCAAGTGGACCAAGGCTACCCTTGATGAAGCGACCAAGTCCTACGACTTCCTGCTGCCGATGTTCCCGGATACCGGCGCGCTGGATGTTGGTGCTTTCGACTTTGCCCTCGAAGCGATGGTAAAGAACAACTACGTAGACAAAGCCTACAAAAAAGAGCAGGTACTTAAACTCGACCTGGTGCCAGGAGCCAAGTAAGTATGAAGAAATTCAGATTTGGGGTAGGCCTTTTCCCGACACAGTCGCCAAAGGAAATGGTTGAACTCGCAAAATTAGCCGAGAACCTGGGGTTCGATAACGTGTGGGTTGGCGACTCACAAATGATCTGGCGTGAAGCTTATGTCAACTTCGGCGCTATGGGCGCGGCTACTGAACGGGTGGTTTTTGGTAACGGCGTTACCAACCCGATTACCCGTAATATGGCCGTAACCGCCAGCGCGATGCTTACCCTTAACGAATTAACCGGGGGCCGAGCGGTCCTGGGTATCGGGACGGGTGATAGTTCACTGGAAACCCTGGGCCTCAAACCGGCTAAATTAGCCGAGTTGGAAGTCAAAATCAGCCAGTTCCGCGGGCTGGTTTCCGGGGAAGAAATTGAACTCGAATCCGGCTTCAAGAGCCATATCACCTGGGCAACCAAAGGCCCGGGCATACCGGTCTACGTGGCAGCCAGCGGACCTAAAATCCTCAAACTGTCGGGTAAAATTGCGGATGGTACCGTAATTCTCGCCGGGGTTGATCCATTTTACCTGGGCGCTGCCCTGGATATGATTGCCCTGGGTGCCGAGGAAGCGGGCCGGACCTTGCAGTGGGACGTTCCTACGAACCAGGGTGGTTTTGAAGCGGTTTGCTGGACCCCTTGTTCGCTGAATGCAGACGGCAAAGCCGCCCGCAATGCCGTCAAGGCCCACGTATCCCGCGTCCTGAAACGCCCTCTGCCCTTCGAATTGACCGAAGAGGATAAAGCGGTTCAGAAGGAAATCTATGCTCACTACGACTACTTTGAGCATATGGTTGCCGGAACCGGCCACGGTTCAATCGTACCGGACTCAATGGTCGAAAAATTTGCTATCGCCGGAACGCCTGAAGAAGTTCGCGAACAGGTTAAACGCCTGATGCAAACCGACCGGTTGGGCCAGATTGCGATTATTCCTCACACCATTAACCCGGCCGACCGGGCGCAGGTCATCAAGACCTTTGCTGAGGAAGTCATTCACAAAGTTCTCTAATGGTTATATTTTCAATCCTTTGCGGCAAAACTGTAAAGGATTGAACCTTCGGTGAAGCCGGTGGCATGGTCACCGGCTTCATTGTTTTTGAATTTATAATCAGATTATTTAACTACCGGCTGTCCGGCAAACCTTCGACCTGTTTAACCCGGACCAGCCCGGGTACTTGCTCATGAATTCAAAATGATTGTTAAATAATAACAAAGGAGTTTGATTTTCCATGCCTTTTTCAAAGTCAGGACGTAGTCTGTCCGGCCTACTAATGGTAGTCCTGGCCCTGAGTATTCTAACGGCTTGTGGTGATAATACCGCTACCCCCGTCCCCCCTGCTCAGGCAACTACTGCGAGTTCAAACTCTGTACCACTCACTACGGGAAGTGTTACAACCGCTCCCGCCGCAACCACCGGTACACCGCCTGCAACTACGGCTGCGGCGGCAACTACCGCCGTTAATGCCGCGACGACCGCTGCCAGCAACTCTTCCACCCCTAAACAAGAAATTACTCTGGCCCTGGGTTATATTCCTAATGTTCAGTTCGCTCACATGTATGTAGCCCTGGAAAAAGGTTATTTCGCGGAAGAAGGGCTGAATGTAAAAATCCAGTACGGCACAATCAATGACCTCATGGCGGTAGTCGGGCAAGGCAAGATCCAGTTTGCCCAGGCCAGCGGTGATGAAGTATTACAGGCCCGCGCTCAGGGTATTCCGATTACCTACATTGCGGCCATTTACCAGAAATACCCGGTGGCCCTGGCTGCTCTCAAGGACCGCAACATAAATAAACCGGCCGACCTTAAAGGTAAAACAGTCGCTATACCGGGGCCTTTCGGTTCAAATTACACCGGGCTAAAGGTTTTACTGGCAGCGGGTAATCTAACCCAGGACGACGTAAAAGTACAATCGGTCGGTTTCACCCAGCGCGAAGTTTTGCAGCAGGGCAAAGCCGATGCCGCAGTAGTCTTTTCGATGAACGAACCGGTCCAGTTACGCAAGGCCGGTGTCGAAATCAACACTATCGAAGTTTCCAGCCTGGTAAGCCTGGCCTCGATTGGCCTCATTACCAGCGACAGCTTAATAACTTCTAACCCGGAACTGGTCCGGAAAATGGTCCGGGCGGTTACCCGGGGTCTTAAAGATACGATTGCAAACCCCGATGACGCCTTTGAAAGGACTATCAAGGTTGCCCCGGATGCCAGGGGAGCCGACCCGGAGTTACAAAAACAGGTGCTTAAAGCCACCACCGGGTTTATGGTAGCCGACAATGTTAAAGGCCAGCCGCTGGGTTATGTCGATCCTAAAGTCTGGGAAGCTTCTGAAAAGTTTTTATTAGAGCAGAAGTTACTGGCGAGCAAAATCGACCCGTCCAGTGCCTACACTAATAAGTTTGTAAATGCCGATGTTGGAAAATATTAACTAAAAACCAGGAGTGATGAATATGTCCGGTATAATTGGTATATTAGGTGGAACCGGTCAGCTTGGTTCCGGACTGGCTTTACGCTTTAGCCAGGCTGGCTACAAAGTTGTTATTGGCTCCCGTTCTAAAGATAATGCCGCACAGGCAGTCGAAAAGTTAAAGAGCGAACACCCTGAACTAAATTTTGATATTTCAGGGACTGACAACAAAACCGCCGCCGCTGAGGCTGATATTGTTGTTCTGACGGTCCACTACGAACACCTGGTAGACCTGCTGGCCCAGCTTAAGGCTGAAACGAACGGAAAGATTGTTGTCAGTACGATTAACCCGCTGACCTTCGCCGGTGGCAAAGCCGGTCTGTTGCCTGTCGCGGCTAACTCGGTAGCCGAACTGGTCCAGGAACATTTGCCGGAAGCCAAAGTTACTGCCGCTTTCCACACCGTTAGCGCGGCCCTCTTGAGCAACCTGGGAAAACCGCTGGACGAAGATATTCTGGTGGCTGGCGACGACAAAGCCGCCCGGCAGGAAGTCGCGGGCCTGGCAAATGCTATTCCTGGTCTACAAGGGGTAGAAGCCGGTCCGTTAAGGATTGCCAAGTACCTTGAAGAAATGATAGTGTTAATTATCAGCCTGAACCGGGTCCACAAGGCCCAGACTGGCTTCCGGGTGACCGGGTTACACGAGTAAAGCCTGAACGCGGGACTTTTAAGGGTTATTGTGGGATAAGACGCCCAAGCAGGTAGGGGCGGAAATACTATCTGAGGCTGCCGGAAGATTTCCCGGCAGCCGGGCCAACCGATTAACCGCAATATTCTTTAAACGTTCCGCGACCTGAAATGAGGATTTTGGAAATGGAAGTCCAAAAAGTCTGGGTCATTGTACCGGTAAAAACGCTTGGTGAAGCCAAATCGCGGCTTTCGCCGGTTATGACGACGGCTCAACGCCGCCAATTGGCTTTTCAAATGGCCGACCATACTCTCTCCACTTTAAGTTTTCTGCTCAAGAAAGATATCATTGGCGGCTTCCTTGTAGTCAGCCGCGACCCTGTGGTTAAAGACCTGACCAGGAAATACAATGGGGTTTTCCTGGCGGAAGAAAAAGCGGATACCCACCCTGTTTCGGCCCTTAACGCCGCCCTCAGCCAGGCTGCCCGCTGGTGTACCGGTAATTTCAACCCCTCGGCCCTGCTTATTCTGCATTCGGATTTACCTTTTTTACGTTGGGAAGACCTGGCTAATTTCCTGCACCAGGCTCAAAACCAGCCGGAACAGGCCCAGGCGATTATCAGCCCGGACCGGCGTGGCCGGGGAACCAATTGCTTGCTGCTGCAGCCACCCGATTTATTAAATTTTGAGTTTTTCTTTGGGGAAAATAGCTTCTTTAAGTACCAGAATATCTTCAAGAAAAATACGGACCTGCAACCGGTGATTTATCCGCTGCCCAACCTCGGCTTTGACCTCGATTACCCCGAAGACCTGGCGGCCCTGACCCGGCCTTTCCCGAACCAGAACCAGGGCTGCAAGTCTACCGCAATCTAAGCTCCAGGCCGCTAAATAGTTAAAAGTATTCTACTCAGGATTTCTACCGAGTTCGCTATTAATTCCATTTACCTTGAGGTTTTAAATCCGGCCAAAGACCAGGGCGGCATTTATGCCACCAAAGCCAAAAGAATTGCTCAGGATATAATCAACCTTCTGCTCAAGACCCTCACCCTTAATATAGGCCAGGTCACAATCGGGGTCGCGGTCGCGCAAATTGACCGTTGGCGGTAAATAGTCATGCCGGAAAACCAGGCTGCAAATCGCTGCTTCTATCGCGCCGGTCGCGCCCAGGGCATGCGCGTGCATACCTTTAGTCCCACTGACCGGCACATGGTAGGCCAGTTCGCCAAAGACCGTTTTAATAGCCTGGGTTTCGGTCTTGTCATTAAGCGGGGTGCTGCTGGCGTGGGCGTTAATATAGTCTATATCGGATGGGCCAAGCCCGGCCTCATACAGGGCCATTCGAATAGAACGGGCCGCCTGGTCCCCACCGGGCAGCGGAGCCGTCATGTGATAGGCATCGTTGGTAGTGCCGTAGCCTAATATTTCACCATAAATCGGGGCCGAACGTGCCTGGGCACTCTCGTATTCCTCCAGCAGTAAAATAGCGCTGCCCTCGGCCATCACAAAGCCGTCCCGGTTCAGGTCAAAAGGGCGGCAGGCCAGTTCGGGTGTTTCGTTGGCGCTGGACATAGCTTTAATCACTGAGAAAGAGCCGTAGACCAGGGGAGCCAGGGGCGCCTCGACCCCACCGGCCAGCATAGCCCTGGCCTCACCGCGCCGGATTAGCCGGAAGGCTTCTCCCAGGGCAATCGCCCCACTGGCGCAACTGTTGGCATTCGCCATGTTCGGCCCGTTCAGGCCGAGTTCAATAGCGATATTGCAACTGGCCGCCCCACCAAAGATACTCAGGGCCAGCATGGGACTGACCGCTTTTATACCCTCGCGCAGGTAAACTTCATGCTGTTCTTCGGCGTAACTGATGCCGCCCAGGGCGGTCCCAATATAGCAACCGATTTCTTCCGGTGAATAAGGGTTAGCAGGGTCTTTGAGGTCCAACCCGGCGTCATCCAGGGCCATCAGGGCCGAGGCCAGGCCGAATTGGGAAAAGCGGTCAAGGCGGCGCAACTTCTTGCCCTCGTGGACCCATTCATGGGGGTCGAAATCGTTAACCTGAGCCGCAATCTGGCTGCGAAAGGGGCTGGGGTCAAAGCGGGTGATATGCTGGACCGCCGATTGGCCGCGCCGGATGCCTTCCCATAGACCCTTCTGCCCTACCCCGATAGGTGTAACCGCCCCGATGCCGGTAATAACCACCCGCTTCTCACGCTGACCGCGTTCTTTAAGCTGTTCCAATTTTAACCGGTCATCCTGGATCATTGTGTTTCTGCTTTCTAGTTCTTACTTTACCAGCGCTGGTTCCTGCGCGGCCAGCACCCGGACCCGCGCCAGGGTTTTATCCGCGATGTTATGGACAATGAGTTGGCTGATTAACCGGGAGGCAATCCCACCGACCAGCGGCCATTTTGGTGACCAGTCGTGAGAGATAGTTATCCGGTAAACGCCTTCGTCCAAATGCTCAAACCGCCAGATTACTTCCATACCCCTGGTGACGCCCTTGACATGGTTGTAGAGAACACGGGCTTCAGCCGGGGTGGCGGAATAGTCCAAACGCTGGACGGTATGCCAGCTTACCGGCAGGATATCGCGCCAGCAGCTCATATAGGCATGTCGTACGCGCCCGCCAGGGCTGACCGACTGGATAATAACCTTGCGATAATGCGGCAACCGCTCCGGCCATTTCTCAATATCACTGGATAAAGCCCAGATGGTTTCCCAGTCTCCCAGGACCACGATGGTATTTTCTATGTACAAGCTATTCTCCTTTATGTAAGACGTTCTCCAACCAGCGCCAGGCGTGAGAAAGGGCCGCGCCGGATGGTCAAGCGGATAGAAGGATCAAGGCCCGCCTGGAATGCCAGGGCAGCCAGTTCGCTGGTTGTGTAGGCCCGCAGGACCGATAGCGGCCCATCGTGGCGAGTGAAGGGATGCCGGGCCACCAGCAGGGTCAGAAGTTTGGAGCCGAACCAGCCAAACCAGCTGCGCCGCAAATCATTTACTACAAAGGCCCGTCCGGCCAGACGGCTCATCAACCGGAGCGTTTCGACACACATTTCCGGCGAGAAATGGTGGAAAGCCAGCGAGCATGTCACAAAGTCATAGCGCCGGTCTTCGGGCCAGGAGTACTCAAATATGTCCGCCGCGACGGCCTCGAAATGGGTGAATTTGGCCTGTTGGGCCGCCTCACGGGCTAGTTCTACAATAGCCGGGTCGATATCTACGGCGGTAATTTTGAGACTAATTCCCAGTTTTTGCCAGCGACGGCCCAGGGCCAACGGCAAATCGGCCGCGCCCGAAGCCAGGTCAAGCATAGTTATACCGGCTGGTTTAGCGGCGGGCAAAAAGGGCCGCAGGCATTTATCTACCAGGTTCCAGCCCCCAAACCAGCGGTTAAGAAAAGCAATGTCCTTGAAATTTCCGGCCAGTGTTTCCCTGGAATGGCCAGGTTGGTCGAGCCACTCGGACTCCTGGCTGCGCGGCGGGACCAAAAAAGTCCGCCTAAAACTGGTTGTAAACGGTGTTAGCCCTTGCCTGGGTGGTTGGGTTATTGACGGCATGACACTAACTCATTTCTATCTGGTGGTAAAAGCATCCGAATAACCGGTTTGGGCCGGTTCCAGCCATGAAACTCTTTTAACTGGCAAGCAAGAAATATACCAATTGGCTTTCACCTTACCACAAAATTTGCGGCCTGGAAAGAAAGCCAGGTTTGCCAGCTTTTGGAGGGGAATATTGGTTAAATAAAAAGGCCCGGCACTACCAGAGGCAGCGCCGGGCCTTAATTTACCTATCAGGATTTAAACCCTGATTACTTTACGACAGCGGTAGCGCCGGCTTCAGTCAGTTTGCTACGAGCGGCTTCGGCTTCTTCCTTGGTAACGCCTTCTTTGATGGCCTTAGGAGCGGCTTCAACCAGGTCCTTGGCTTCTTTCAAGCCGAGGGAGGTCAGTTCGCGGACGGCCTTGATGACGTTGATCTTGTTCGCGCCGATTTCCTGGAGGATTACGTCGAACTCGGTCTGCTCAACGGCAGCGGGGGCGGCGGCGGCGCCATCACCGGCGGCAGCCGGGGCAGCGGCAAACGCGACCGGGGCGGAAGCGGTTACGCCAAAGGTGTCTTCCAGAAGCTTAACCAGCTCGGAAACTTCCAGCACGTTCAAAGTCTTGATGTCTTCAACAATCTGGGCGATGGTAGCCATTATGCAATTCCTTTCATAAAACTCTTGTCAGTTGCCGGCTCTCAATCAGATAAGGCTACTGAAAAAACTTCCAATTTATTTAGAGTAGCAGTCTAAATTGACTGCCGGTAACTAGGCGGTCGGAGCGGCTTCGCCGCCTTCTTCCAACTGCTTGCGGTAGGCGTCCAGCACGTTTACCAGGCTGCGGGTAGTCTGGGAAAGTACGTTGACCAGGTTGCGGGGCGGAGCCAGCAACGAACCAAGCATATTGGCAACCAGTTCATTCTTGCTTTTCAGCTTGGTGATGGCTTCCAGTTGATCGGGGCCAAGCAACTTGCCATTGAGGATTGCCGACTTGACAACAATAGTCTTGTTGGTCCGGGCAAAATCCAGTACCGCCTTAGCGCCACCAGAGAGGTCCTCTTTTACAAAGGCAACGGCGGTCGGACCAGCCAGGGCTTCATCCAAACCAGTGTAACCCAGTTCGTTAGCCGCCCGGAGCAACAACGTATTTTTAGCTACGTGGTACTCGGTGCCTTTTGGCCGGAGGTCGTTGCGGAGCTTGGTCAGTTCCGAAACTTTCAGACCACGATATTCGGTAAGAATCGACAGGGCGCTGCCACCTAACAGTTCCTGCAAATTCGAGATTTTACCGGCCTTGCGTTCGGTAGGCATCTCTATTCACCCCCTTCAGATTTAAGATAACTTTCAGGCTTCAGACCACCCGGCGGTAAAACCGGGCAACGGTCTAAAATCAAAAACCCCTTGACAGCCGGGCCTCCACAAAGGTGAGAGGCGGGCGCAAGGGGTTTTATTATCGCAAGCCGGGTGATACAACCGTTAGCGGACCACCTGAAGCGGTCGCAGCCGGTTATAAACCAGACTCTTGATAGATGTAACCCTCTTTCGCACCCTTACCTCGGCGGGCCCTTGCTTTAGCGTGGCTTAAGTCCTCTGCGAGGACACCGGCTGTCATTGGTATGGTACTTAAAGAGATAACTCTTCAATTTTCAAAAGCGATTGCTCGCCCTGGCGATACCGGGCCAGACTTGGTTCGTTTGGCCGCACCCGGGATCTAACGGTTAAAAACCGGTTGCTCCAGTGGGCCAAACAGGTATCAATGGACAATCTTTGAAAGATTGTCCTTTTTAAGGCCTTAGGAGGCGACTTCAGCCAGAACCGGGTTGACATCCAACCGGATACCGGGGGACATCGTGCTGGTCAGGGTGATCGACTGAACGTAAACACCCTTGGCGCCGGTCGGTTTGTTGCGGACGATACCGTCAATCAAACTTACGACATTTTCTTTGATCTGCTGTTCGTTAAAGCTCAGTTTGCCGACACCGACATGGACCAAACCGGTCTTGTCGTTGCGGAATTCGACTTTACCGCGGCGTACTTCTTGAATTACGCGGGGCAGGTCACCCGGCTGGGAAATTGTACCAGATTTGGGGTTCGGCATCAAGCCCCGGCGACCGAGGATTTTACCTAAACGACCAACTTTAGCCATTTGCTCCGGGGTAGCGATCGCGATATCGAAATCGGTCCACCCAGCTTCAATCTGCTTGATCAGGTCGTCACTGCCGACATAATCAGCGCCAGCCTGGCGGGCCAGGCTCTCGCCTTCGCCCTGAGTAAAGACCAGGATGCGAACGGTCTTACCGGTGCCATGGGGCAGAGTAGCGGTGCTGCGGATCTGCTGATCGGCGTGGCGGGGGTCGATGCCCAACCGGAAATGCAATTCGATAGTCGGGTCGAATTTCACATAGCTGATTTTCTTGAGCAGGTCAATGGCTTCATCTAAATTGTAAAGCTTTTCAGGCTCGACCAGCTTGGCGACTTCACGATATTTCTTACCGTGTTCCATAATTATTATTTACCTCCTGGTGGTATTGGCGGGCGTTTTCTAAACAGCGTTTAAAAACGTCCTCCCACTTAATTGGTTACATCAATGCCCATACTGCGGGCTGTTCCGGCTACCATCTTCATAACGTCTTCAATTTCGACGCCGTTGGTGTCTTTAATCTTGCGCTCGGAGATCTCGCGGATTTGCTGCTGGGTAATCTTGCCGACCTTTTCCTTGTTCGGCTTGCCGCTGCCCTTGTCGATCTTGATCGCTTTGCGCAGCATATCGGCAACCGGTGGGGTCTTGAGGATAAAGGTAAAGGAGCGGTCTTCGAACACGGTAATTTCTACCGGGATGATTTCACCAACCTGCTGCGAGGTGCGTTCGTTGTACTCTTTTACAAAACCCATCAGGTTGATACCGTGCTGACCGAGGGCCGGACCGACCGGCGGGGCCGGAGTTGCCTTGCCCGCAGGCAGTTGCAACTTTACAATAGCTTTTACTTTTTTAGCCACTTTGTGTCACTCCTTTTGTGGTATTGGGAATTACTCCCGGTTGGCGAAGGTTAAACCTTCTCCCACTGGATAAATGCTAAACGATTCGCTCGACCTGTAAAAAGTCCAGGGTAAGCGGGGTTTCACGTCCGAAGATGGAAACCATAACCGTAATCTTATTCTTGACATTATCAATCGTATCGATATTGCCAGTAAATTCGCTGAACGGCCCATCGACAATCTTGACAGCCTGGCCGACCTGGAAGGAGGTCTTGACCTTGGGAGCCTCGGCTTCCATCTGGTGCATGATCGTACCGACTTCATCATCAGCCAGGGGGGTTGGCTTGTTACCGCTCCCTACAAAGCTGGTCACGCCCTGGGTGTTGCGAACAACATACCAGGACTCATCGGTCATCATCATTTCGACCAGGACATAGCCGGGATATACCTTGCGCTGGACAGTGTGGCGAGCGCCGTTTTTAATTTCGGTCTCTTCCATTGTGGGGACGACAATCCGGTAGATTTTATCCCGCATATCCATGGACTCGATACGGCGTTCCAGAGCGCGTTTGACTTTGTTTTCATAGCCTGAGTAGGTATGGATAACATACCAGCGGCGGCCCAGGTTTTCTTGCTGCCCGGTGCTGGGGGCCAGCGAAGCCCGTTTGTGATCGGCGGTCGCTTCAGCGGCTTCGGTCAAGTTCCGGGTAGTTGGTTCGACCGTTGGATTGGCGGCCACTTCCTGCGTAGCGGTATTATCGAAGGCTACAGTAGAACCGGACTCAAAAGTTTCCACGGCGGTAGTGCCTAAAACGTTACTACCAGGCTCCGTACCTTCCTCGACTATCGCTTCGGTACCTGAGTCACTTTCGAGGTCGATTGGCTCAGCCCCGCTAAGTGCCTCTATCGGGGTGCCACTAGGGTAGCCCTCGGTCTCCGTAGGAGCGTTGGACTTACCTTCAAAGGTGACATCATCTTTATTATAATCTTCGGGCTGGGTCATTACCATTCCTCCGGCTTTAGCCACGGATTAGACTCTGAAAGGTAGAATAAAGGAAAGTCAGCACCAGGTCGAGCGATCCAAGGACAGCAGACATGACAGCAGTCAGGGCTAATACCACAATCGTAAGATTGCGGGTATCTTTCCGGCTGGGCCATTCTACCTTTTGAACTTCTGCTCGCTCATCTTTGACGAACCGGACTATAGCAGGTTCCTTTGTAGGATCGTCAAGCAAACTTTTTTCAGCCATGTTAATTCTTACTCTTTCTGCTTACCGGTGCTATTTAACCAGGCTTAAATCCATAAAGCCTGTGACCGTGCGGTCAATTCCGGGCTAGTCTGCAACTCTTTACAGCAAATAAACCGGGCTTGCGCCCCGTTATTACTTGGTTTCGCGGTGCAGGATGTGATCCCGGCAGCGTCGGCAATACTTGTTGAATTCCAGACGGTTCGGGTCGTTCCGCTTATTCTTGGAAGTAGTGTAATTGCGCTCCTTGCAAGTGGTGCAGGCCAGGTGAATTACAATGCGATCCTTCTTAGCTGCCATTTTAAAAGGTCTCTTTCTCTAAAACTTGTCCAGCCTTTTCTAGCGCGGGCAGGAGTTTTCTTCTACAGGCCGGGCGCTAAAAACAGTCAAAAAAATTCGGGGGTTCTGTCCCCACGAATGAATTAAGTATACCACTTTTATCTTTTAAGGTCAAGTTAAGCTCAAAACTCGGTCGCGCGAGCGGACTTTAACCCTTTGTTAAAGCTTCTGTAATAAACAGGGTAAATCGCAAATTTCCCTGGTAAATCAACTTTATTCACAGATTGCCTACCTATTATATAGTAAACCCTTGAAAATGTCCTGGCATACCATAGACCTGGCACTGCCGTATCAGCTATAATCAAATTTCACTTATAACAGAAAGAGCGATTTTGACAAGCCAGCAAAAATTAGTTACTCCTTCCCGACAGGTGTATAACAGCCGCATGGTGCTACTCCTGCTTTGCTCAACGCAGTTCATTGTAGTCCTGGATACCACGGTGGTTAATATTGCCTTACCCGCCATCCAGCATGCCTTAAACTTTTCTACCCAAAATTTGCAATGGGTAGCCAACGCCTACCTGTTGATGTTTGCCGGGTTTCTACTGCTAGGCGGCCGGGTAGCCGATGTAATGGGCCGCCGCAAGCTCTTTATCTTCGGAATAATCCTGTTTTCGCTCGCTTCATTGGCGGCCGGGTTTGGCATTTCCGACATCCAACTGATCGCGGCGCGGGTAGTCCAGGGCATCGCGGCGGCGATAATTTCACCGGCGGCCCTCTCCATTCTAACTGTCACCTTTCCCCAGGGTAAAGAACACGACCGGGCCCTGGGCACCTTTGGGGCAATGAGCGGGATTGGCGCGGTTGCCGGGCTGCTGCTGGGCGGGATTTTGACCCAGTTTCTGGGCTGGCAGTGGGTCTTCTTAATCAACATCCCGGTGGGAGTGGTGGTCGCCGTCCTTAGCCTGATTTACCTGGAGAAAAGCCCCGGCCTGGACAATGACCAGGGTTTTGACCTGCTGGGAGCTTTGAGCGTCACGGCTGCCCTGGTGCTGCTGGTATACACGCTGGTCCAGACCGCCGAGCAAGGCTGGACTTCACTCGTAACGCTTGGCTCTTTTGGCGCGACCATTGTTTTAATGGCCCTGTTCGTGGTTATCGAGCTGAAAAGCCCCGCCCCGATGGTCGATTTTACTATTTTCCGCTACCGCCGCCTGACCGTCGCCAACCTGGTAAGCCTTTTCTTCGCAGCCTGTATCGGCTCGACCCTCTTTTTAATAACTCTCTACATGCAGCAGGTCCTGGGCTATTCGGCCCTCGAAGCCGGGCTGGCCCTGCTGCCGTTTGAAGTCGCGACAATTTTCGCGGCGACTATTTCGGCCCGGGCGGTAACCAGGTTGGGGGTACGGCGGGTGGTCCCGGTCAGTCTTACCATTTTTATGGTAGGGTTACTTTTACTGAGCCGGCTGGAAACAGGCTCATCGTATCTAACCGGCTTATTGCCCGGCACATTCCTGTTCGGCCTGGGCCTGACCGGCTCCGGTATCCCGCTGACCATAGCGGCGGTTTCAGGGGTGCCACATTCAAAAGCGGGCCTGGCTTCCGGCCTGATAAATACCATGCAGCAGGTCGGTATCTCTGTCGGGCTGGCGATAGTCGCGACCCTGGCGGCGGCGATAACCGCGGGGGCTTCACCGCTGACAAACCATTCCCAGGCTTTAGTCAGCGGGTTCCAGGTGGGTTTCCTGACCGCAGCCGGGTTCGCCGGTACGGGGGCAATCCTGGCCCTGGTCCTGTTTCGCAACGAGAAACCCACCCCTGACCCGCTGCAAGGACCGGGTCCGGAATAAAAACCCGGTTGTTAATCCCGATAAATGGGCCTGGTCATTAATGACCAGGCCCGGCCCCAACCGGGAACAGCGAACTCTCCAGTCAGGACAAACTTTAGTTTATTTCCGGCCGGTTATTCTTTGAAACCCATCCGCTGGCTGACATCGTCATCGTTTAAATTATCGTTCAGCGGTTGTGTGGCGGGCTGGCTGCCGCCACTTTTAGTCTGGAACTGGCCCTCGGCGTTTTCCACCCGGCCGTATTCAACCACGTAATCTTTACCTTCCTGTAAATTTTCATTCCCCAACCCGGCCTTCCGGGCTTCCTCGGACGTCAAACCATGGCCCTGAGCGGCGGCCTGCTGGTTATTTGTATTATCGGACTCGTGTGCCATTTTTTGTTCCTTCCTTAATAAAATACTTAAAATAAAGCCTGTAAATCATCAGACAAATGACTCCCGGCAATTTTCAGTTAATTACAGGAAACGGCAAATTATGTACCACTGGTAAGGCCGTATTGGCTCCGCTAAGTCCTTAACCTTTCCAGTTACTTCATGCAGCCCCATAAAAACGGCAAAATAAATTTCAATGAAAAAAGTCCCTTTGGACTAATTTCCTTAGAAATCGGTCCAAAGGGACTTTTGATTTAGGGCGGATTGTTACCTTTAACAGGCAGCTTTTGCCAGGTAAAACCCGTATTTAGACTACGATATTGACCAGCTTGCCGGGGACATAGATCACCTTTTTAGGGTGGCCTTCGCCAATCGCCGAGGCGACTTTCGGTGAAGCCAGTACATGGGCTTTGACCTCATCTTCGTTCAGTCCGGAAACAAGGTCCAACTTGTCACGGACCTTGCCGTTAATCTGGACAATGATAGTCAGAATATCATCGGCGGCCAGGGATGGCTCGAAGACCGGCATGCTCTGGCTGTGAATACTGCCGCTATGGCCGATCTTCTGCCACAGTTCTTCGGCAATATGGGGTGTCAGCGGGGCCAGCAGCAGCAGCAAAGTATCAACCGCTTCCTTCCAGGCCGGGTTAGCATGAATACCCGGTTCTTTGGAAGCAACTTCGGTCAGAGTATTGCTGAATTCCATCAGGCCGGACAGGGCCGTGTTGAAAGACCAGTGGCCCAGGTCGTCCACCACGCGCTTGATAGTTTTGTGGGTCGCCCGGCGGACTTGCTTCTCAACGTCCGGCGTAGCGGTTACCAGGGTAGGCTCGGCCCCAATCCCGGCGTGAATCAGGTTCCAGACCCGGTTCAAGAAACGGCTAACCCCGATCAACAACTGCTCGGTCTTGTCGTTCCATTCGGCGCCCTGTTCGAAAGGCCCCAGGAACATCAGGAAAGCCCGCACCGCGTCAGCCCCGAACTGTTCAACCAGCGCGTCCGGCGCAACCGTCTTGCCCCTGGACTTGCTCATCTTCTTACCTTCCGAGCGGATCATTCCCTGGTGGAACAAGCGCCGGAAAGGTTCTTCAAAGTCCAACAAACCCATATCGTACAGGGCTTTTGTAAAGAAGCGAGCATACAGCAAGTGCATGGTGGCGTGTTCCGGGCCACCGGTATACTGGTCCACCGGCATCCAGTGGTTCACTTTGCCCTTATCGAAGGCTGCTTCCAGGTTATGCGGGTCGCAGTAACGCAGGAAGTACCACGAAGAACACATAAAAGTATCCAGCGTGTCAGTTTCACGCCGGGCCGGGCCGCCGCACTTTGGACAGGTGGTATGGACGAACTCCGGCAAGTACTTCAGCGGTGAAACGCCGTCCGGCCGGAAATTGACGTCCTCCGGCAAGATTACCGGCAGTTGGTCTTCCGGCACCGGCACGATGCCGTCCTGGTCGCAATAAATTATCGGGATTGGGGAACCCCAGTAACGCTGGCGGCTGATCAACCAGTCGCGCAGGCGGTAGGTGACTTCGGCTTTGCCGACCCCTTTTTCCTCCAGGAACCGGATGAACTTCTGGACAGTTTCTTTGCTATCGGGCAGGCCGTTGAACTGGCCGCTGTTTACCACCGACCCTTCGTGGACCAGGGCTTCGGTCAGGTCCTCTTCTTTGATTTCGCGGCCTTCCGGCTGGTAAACCAGCTTGATGGGCAGTCCCATCGTCCGGGCAAACTCAAAGTCGCGCTGGTCGTGGGCCGGAACGCCCATAACAGCGCCGGTCCCGTAACCCATCAGCACGTAATCGGTTACCCAGATCGGAATCTGTTCGCCGTTAATCGGGTTGGTCGCGTAACTGCCGGTAAAGACACCGGTCTTGATTTTGTCGGTACTGGTACTCTGGCGCTCTATTTCAGTTTCACCGCGAGCTTTGGACTGGTACTCGTTCATGGCCGCCTTATTTTCCGGCGTGGTCAATTTACCGACCAGCGGGTGTTCAGGAGCCAGCAAGAAGAAAGTGACACCGTACAGCGTGTCAGGGCGGGTGGTAAACACCGGCACCGGGATCATTTCACCGTCCGGTGCGGTAATATTGAAGTTGACCCTGGCCCCTTCGCTCCGGCCGATCCAGTTCTTCTGCATGGCCATGGTCTTTTCAGGCCATTCGATATCCTTGTATTCCAGCAAGCGGTCGGCGTAGGCGGTAATCTTGAAGAACCACTGCTCCAGGTCGCGTCTTTCAACCATAGCACCGCAGCGCTCGCAGGAGCCGTCTGACAATACCTGCTCGTTAGCCAGCACCGTCTGGTCGTTTGGGCACCAATTGACCGGCGCTTTGGCCCGGTAGGCCAGCCCGGCTTCGTACAGCTTCAAAAACAGCCATTCGGTCCATTTGTAATAGTCCGGCAAGCAGGAAACAACCTCGCGGTCCCAGTCCCAGATACCACCCATGGACTTCAACTGCTGGCGCATCTTCTCAATGTTGCTCAGGGTCCATTTGCGGGCCTGGACACCGCGTTTGATAGCGGCATTTTCGGCGGGCAGGCCGAAGGCGTCAAAGCCCAGCGGCTGCATGACATTGTAGCCGTTCATGCGCTGGTAGCGGCCGTAGACATCTACGCCGGTAAAGTTGTACCAGTGGCCGATATGCAAATCACCGCTGGGATAAGGAAACATTACCAGGTTATAAAAGCGCGGACGCGAGTCGTCGTCCTCGGCGTGGTTCTGGCCTGTTTCTTCCCAGACCGCCTGCCATTTTTTCTCAATCTCGGACGGAGTGTAACGGTTCGGGTCAACCCGCTCCGAGGATGACGCCTGATTTTTGGGTTCTATTTCGGTAGTCATGATTTTTACCTATATCTCTAAAACGAATTCCTGCATTGCCAGTTTCTGGCCGGGCAGGTTTGCCTCAAAATCACTTTTAAACTGGAAGCCCCGCTGCTCGTAGAATGCGATAGCCTGGTGGTTTTCAGCGGCTACCGAAAGATAGAGCCGGGGCGGTCTAAGGCCGGGCCGGAGCGCCCGGAGTTCCTGGATTAAAGCTTCCAGCAGAGCGTTGCCGACGCCTTTTTTCTGCCAGGCGGGCAGTACATAAATCCTTGTGAGTTCAGCATCAGGGGCGATAGTTGGCCGCAAGTACACCTGGGCAAACCCGATCATTTCATGGTCCGGGCCGGTGGACTCGGCCACCCAAAACCAGTTATCCTGGCCCTCGCGACTAATAGAAATGCGCAGGGACTGGTCCGAATAACTGTTGGATATAAAGCTGGCGCGTACTTCCGGCAAGACTATTTCAGTATAGGTTGCTTCCCAGGTCACACTGGCGACAGCCTGAATACGGCCGGTATCGGCCAGATTGGCGGGCCTTAACCGGAAAGGCGTTTTATTTCCCTGGGTAACCTGGTTAGTGACCGGCATCGCGGCCTGCACTTTCCGCCGAAAAAGGCGTATAAACCAAAAAACCTTTCATCGACTGGTTCAATTCAATCCCTTCAAAGGGAAGAAAGACCAGGGACGAAAGGAATAAAGTAATCCTTGCGTGGTACCACCCTGCTTGACAGCTAATCATATATATATGATTAGTTATTTGCAACCGGTTTAGTTTAGAATGGTGGAGATGAGGGGGCTCGAACCCCTGACCCCGACACTGCCAGTGTCGTGCTCTCCCAACTGAGCTACATCCCCATTTTGACTGGAACTGGTTGTAATCTGTCCGCTTATTTAAGCTTTAACGGGCTTTCCCGGCACCGGCTAAATATAACATATTTTGTTCACCGGCGCAACTCCCAGGCGAGTTCAGCCTTTTTTGCCACCTTTCCACCCCCGGCGGCTCTCTAGTGTAGGAGGCTTACTACTCCTGTTCGCGGTTGTTTGCTCTTCATTTTTTTAAGCCCGCTTGCTATCCCCGGGCGAAAAGAATAATACCATGCCGCCTGGTAAAAATCAAGCCAATTTGAAACGATTTTCACAAAAAAGTTTCTTTTTTTGGTCATTCCCTACAGCGGCCCATTTTGTGGTAAAATAGTTATTGAAAAAGTAGGTTTAGAACAAGACAAGGCGAGGCGGCCCCATCTGGCCGCCTGTTGTTTGTCCTAAAATGGCCGGTGTGAATTTGAACCGGCGGTAAGGGAGTTTTTTAAGTGCCACACGTAACACGCGACGATATCAGAAATGTCGCTATCATAGCTCACGTTGACCATGGCAAGACCACTCTGGTGGACGGCCTGCTCAAGCAGAGTAATATTTTTCGTAAGAATGAAACCGTTGGCACCCTTATTATGGATTCTAATGACCTGGAACGGGAAAAAGGTATTACCATCCTGGCCAAGAACACGGCTGTAATATATAAGGGAACCAAGATCAATATTATTGACACCCCCGGCCACGCCGACTTCGGTGGTGAAGTAGAGCGGGTGTTAAATATGGCCGACGGCTGCTTGCTGCTGATCGACTCGGTTGACGGACCAATGCCACAAACCCGCTTCGTCCTCACCAAAGCTTTCGAAATGGGCCTCAAGCCGATTGTCGTCATCAACAAAATCGACCGGCCAACCGCCCGGCCGGAAGTTGTGCTAAGCATGACCCAGGATCTTTTCCTGGAACTGGCTACCGACGCCGAGCAACTGGATTTCCCGGTAGTTTACGCCATTGCTAAAGAAGGCAAAGCGGCCCTGACCGCCGAAGAGACCAGTGACGCTCTCGACCTGGGAGCCCTGTTCGAAACTATTCTGACTCACGTACCGCCCCCGTTGATCGAGGTTGACGCGCCCCTCCAGCTCCTTGTAACCAGCCTGGATTACAATTCCCACCTGGGCCGGATTGGGGTAGGCCGGATTACTCGCGGTACAATTAAAGCTTCTTCGCAGGTTAGCCGCATCAACCGTGAGGGTAAAGTCACCCGCCAGAAGATTACCCAGCTTTTCACCTTCGTGGGCCTTTCCAAGATGGAGGTGGACGAAGCCAGCGCCGGAGATATTATCACTTTTGCCGGTATCAGTGATGTCAGTATTGGCGAGACTATCTCTGACCTGGAGAACCCGGAAGCCTTACCGGTAATTGACGTGGAAGAGCCGACTTTGCAGTTAACCTTCGGGGTCAATACTTCCCCCTTTGGCGGACGCGAAAGCACTTACAGCACTTCCCGCCAGTTGCGTGAGCGGCTGTACCGCGAACTTGATATGAACGTGGCCCTGCGGGTCCAGGATACCGACCAGGCCGACGTGTTCCTGGTTTCAGGCCGCGGCGAACTGCACCTTTCAATCCTGATTGAAACCATGCGCCGTGAAGGGTACGAATTCCAGGTTTCCCGGCCGGAAGTTATCACCAAAACGGTGGACGGTAAGCTCATGGAACCGGTCGAACACCTGATTATTGATACCGATGAGGAATATGAGGGTGGCGTAATTGAGCTGTTAGGGCGCCGCAAGGCCCAGATGGTCAAGTACATGCCCGACGGTAAAGGCCGCACCCGGTTGGAATTCTCCATCCCGACTCGTGGCTTGATCGGCTTCCGGAACGTCTTCCTGACCGCTACCCGCGGTAACGGTACGGTTTCCAGCCTTTTCATGGGTTACGAACCCTGGTATGGCGATATGGGCCAGTCCCGCAACGGCGTATTGGTGGCTTCCGAAGACGGAGTGGCTACCGGCTACGGGTTGGCAAACTCCCAGGAACGCGGTCAGACCTTCATAGAACCCGGCACCGCCGTTTACGAAGGTATGATTGTCGGCCTTTGCGCCCGCGAGCAGGATATCCCGGTCAACGTCTCGCGTGAGAAGAAGCTGACCAACATCCGCAGTTCGACTTCGGATATCGCGGTCCGCTTAACTCCGCCGATTTTACTGAGCCTGGAACAGTCGTTGGACTTTATCGAAAACGACGAACTGGTCGAAGTAACGCCCAAGAACATCCGTTTGCGCAAGCGTATCTTGAACCACGGCGAGCGCGTATCCAGCCAGAAAAAAGGCAAGTAAATTTTTAATTAAAGCCTCTCTCTTGCACCGCAAAGGAGAGGCCTTTTTATTATCCTGATTTAGGAAACAGTCGCAAATTGACTTAAAAATGGCTAATCGCGGGGCTTTTCGTAATCTTGCTGTAATGTTCTTTGTGCTATGATAAATATATATAAATCTGAGAGAGTAAGTTGGCGGTTGTAAATTAGATAATGCCGTAAGGGGTTACGGTCCTATCCCTCTTGAGCGAAAAGAGGCAATTTACAACCGCCAGGCGGTCAAACATTTTTGGTTAATGCCTGGATAATTTGAATAAATAACAGGTTTGAAACTAGTTTCGTTATATTATCACTTACTTTCAACTAACTAAGATACCTTAGGCTATAAACTGGCCTTTTTTTATGCCCGCAGCCGGGCTGCACCACAAGTAAGCAAACATATTATAGTTACGGTTATAGCGGAGCATACCTGGGGAATGAAAAATCGGAATCAACTTTTAATTGCCGCCCTCGTCACATCAATAATCGGGTTTCAAATATTTGGCGGCTGGTTTAACCCGATCTTTACGGGCGCTTTGAGCGATACCGCTCGTAAGACCCCAGGCAAAATCCTGGTAGATGAAATTACCCGCGAGACCCACTTGAAAACCATGGTCGAACGCCAGTATATCCGGCTGAGTGGCGGGTGGGAGTGGCAAGAAAGCCCCACCGGCGACAGGAACCTGGGCGTAAGCCGGTACAATGACGCTACCATTGAGGGCACTTTTACCGGGAGCTGGTTGGAACTATACGGCCGCCACAAGGGCCAGACCTTTGAAATGGAAGTTGATAGCGGGCCTATTACCTTGCTTACCGCGCCAAAGACCGGCAAATACGGCTATTTCCGGATCTTAAACGGCCTGAATAAGGACCAGCACAAATTTCGCCTGAGATTGGCAAACCGGGCCGGTGATAAACTGGAGGCTCTTTCGCTACGGACGGATGGGCGCTGGAAGCCACTGGTTTACCCCTCACGTACAAAACTTTTGGGCTTTGGCTCGTCCACAATTGACGGCTGTGGTATAACCTGGGGATTGGCCGAAACTAAGGGCTGGGAAACCATCAACCGGGGAGTGGGCGGCACTACTGTAACCAGAGAAGGCCAGTTCTGGGTCCAGCGTGACGTACTGCCTTTCCGGCCGGATGTGGTCCTGATTAACTACGGTTCGAACGACTGGTACGGCAAAATCCCGCTGGGAGAGTTCAAGACGGCCTACCGCAGCATGTTAAAGCAACTGGCCGAAGGCTTACCCGAAGCGCGGTTCGTGGTGCTGGGAATTTTCCCACGTGTGGGCGGCGATGAAGCCAGCCGCTTGCAATTCAACCAGGCTATCCGCGATGAAATAGCGGTGGCAAGCCTGGAAAACCGCACTCGCTATGCCGAGGTGACAAACTATAACTATGAAAAAGATACCCAGGACGGTACGCATCCTAACTCATCCGCGGTAGCCGGTAAGTTTATACCCCAACTGTTACCCTATCTTGATTAAGTTAACAGGTTCAACCCGGCAAAGAAGTTGGTTGGCACGATGCCCTGCTAAAGCCGGTCTTACAGCAAAATCAGACACCTCTAAAATTGCGCCGGACAAGTTCATGTTGTGACAGTTTGCAAAAATCCATGTTGACAAAAACCCCGGTCGGTGATAAAATTTCCATGTCGGGAGGAGGGCAGTCAGCGTATCTTTGATACCTGTTCTGCTCTTCTTTATTTTTTGCCATTTTATAAGTAGAGAGCAGCAGTACTTTCCCCTGTTATTTATTGTTTATGTCAACCGGGGTAAGAGTGTTAAAAATAAAGGTTGGGATTTTGGTAAGTGAACTCGTAAGAAATTGGATTAAAAAAGGAATAGCCCTCACCGGGCTGGGAATGATAGCCTGGCTGTTATCAGCCTGCGGTTATCCGACACCCCAGGGAGGCGGAGGCCTTACTCCTTTCGTGGTTGTCGTAACGCCGACCGCGTTACCCCAGACACCCACGGCGGTCCCGCCTACGCCTAATGCACCCCTTAATCCGACCAGGACCGCCGCCGCTACACCCGAAGTTGTTTCAACCATCCCGCCCAATACGGCCGCACCCACACCCAGGCTGACGCCCACGCTGGCTGTGGTCGGCAATAATTACACGGTGCAGCCTGGCGACACCCTGCTGGGTATTTCTATCCGGCTTAAAGTAGACTATAATGACCTGGTAGACCTCAATAAGATTGAGGACCCTAATAAATTACAGGTTGGACAGGCCCTGAAAATCCCACCACGCCCTGCTAGCACCACCGACTCTACCCCTACCCCAAAATCTTAATAGTTGACGCTGGTCGGTCATCCTTATATAATCGAGTGTAAGCAAAACACTTTTAACAGGGGGATTTATGGCTGACGCAGACCTGAAAACCACCGGAAACACTCAACCAAGCCAGCTCCAGGCCGCCGATTACGAATACCTGGCAACCTACCAGCCCTCAAATTACGAACGGCCTTCCGTCACGGTAGATATTGTAATCCTGACGGTTTCTGACCAGGATTTGAAGGTCCTGCTGGTCAAGCGCAATGTGCCGCCTTACCAGGGTCTGTGGGCGGTGCCGGGTGGTTTCGTGGGAATGCAAGAAAGCCTGGATAAAGCGGCGCGCCGGGAACTGCTCGAAGAAACCGGGGTGGCAAACGTCTACCTTGAACAGCTCTATACCTTTGGGGAACCGGGCCGCGACCCTCGCACCAGGGTTATAACGGTAGCTTATTTCGCCCTGGTCGAAGCCAGCCAGGTAAAGACCCTGCGTGCTGGTTCAGATGCGGGCGAGGTGGCCTGGTGGTCAATCTACAAGCTGCCTGAACTGGCGTTTGATCACGGCCAAATCCTGGACTACACCCTGCAAAGGCTGCGCGGCAAGCTGGGCTATTCCAATATCGCTTTCCAACTCCTGCCCGAAAAGTTTACCCTGACCGAATTGCAACGAGTCTACGAAGTTATCCTTGGCGAAAAGTTAGATAAACGCAACTTCCGCAAGGGCCTCTCAATCCGCGAACTCAACCGCTCGTCCGAATCATCTAAAACTTACATGCTGGAAGAGTTGCCGGAAACCCGGCCCGGCGGTAATTATGGACCAACCAAACTTTTTCGCTTTATTGACCGGGTGGAACGTATTATCGGTTAAGCAGTTGGACCACAACCGATAAACCACCCCAGAAAGCCGAGCAGGAAAGGGCCGGGCATTTACAAGCGCCAGGCCAGAGTCCTGTATAACAAGGAGGTTCCGGAATGGATGAAACAATCAGAGTAAAGATAGTGGATGATAGCGACAAGATTAAAGTTACCGAAATCCCGGCCAATCCTGCCGGGAATGAAGAATTATACCTGGAAGATGCTCACCAACCGAGCAATAAATCCGACCCGGATGTCGCTAACCTGGTAGGCCAGATTGGCAGGCTCTCGTTTAACCTGATGGCCCTGCCGCTAAATCTCCTGCCCGGCCAATCCCGCTACCACGCCAAAAATTCTTTGCGCGAAGGGTTTATGGCTTTTAAATCACTGGTGGATGAAGTTGCCACCAGTATAGATGAAAGTGTCGCCCGTTCCAAACAGACGAGCAAAACGAAAATCGAAACAACGGAAGACCCCTCGAACATTTCACCGGCCAGGAGAAATTCGCCCGGTAGTGAGGAAGGGCCGGTGTAAACCGGGCTACCGGATAAACAGGAAGGCTCAACTGTATGCGTGGTAAGCCGACCGAAATAATCCTGTCCGATGAAGACCAGCAAGCCTTAAAAGAGCTGGAAGAAGCAGTCAGCTTTGGAATAGAAACTAACCGGCGTGCCTTGAAAGATGGACAAACCCTTTATCTCGACTCCGACCTGAAAATCTCTCGCCCGGTAGCGGCTGCTTTTATCCAGACCCTTAAATATGCGGGCTGGCCGCATGTTCGCCTGTATGAAGATGGGGCCGGAAAGACGGTGGTAGAACTCGCCAACCCGACTTTCCGGTCATTTATTCGCCAACTTTTCCATTTCTAAAAGCTTTTCAACCGGCAATTTTCGCGGTTGTTATACCGCAGGTAACCTATCCTGCGCCATTCACAGAGGGTTCTAAATAAGATATGAAGCGAATTAGCCTGGTAGAAGCCACCGAAATTGCCATAGCCAAAATGTTGCGCCACGGCGTGGACCGCGAAGAAGCCGAAATTGCCGCTCCAATTTACCTGGAAGGTGAATTGTGCCAGCGGCCCTCGCACGGCCTGCGCCACTTGCGCAACAACCTGGAACAGTTCAGGTTAGGGGCCGACCGCCGCACTCCGCTTCAAGTTCTAAATGAAACGCCGGTTTCGGCCCTGGTGGACGGCGGCTTTCATCATGCTTATTATGTAAACTATTCCGCCATGCAACTGGTCATCAAAAAGGCCGGGGTCACCGGGCTGGCAATGGTCGCCGTCCGCAAGTCCGGCGGCAGCGGTATTCTTTCTTACTATACGAGGGCGATTGCCGAGGCAGGCTTTATCGGTCTGGCCCTGGCAAATGCCCCGGCGGCAGTGGTGCCCTATGGCGGCCTGGAACCACTGTTAAGCACCAATCCCATCTCGGTGGGCATACCCAGGCGCGACACCACCCCAATTCTGCTGGATATGGCTACCTCCGCCGGGACCTTCAACCAGATTCTACAGGCCCAGGTCAGCGGCAAACCTCTGCCGGAAGGCATCGCGCTAGGCCCGGACGGGCAGACCACAACCGACCCGCACGCCGCCCTGAACGAACACGGACGCCCGCGTCTGCTGCCGCTGGCCGGGTACAAAGGCTTCGGGCTGGGCCTGGTTATCGAATTACTGACGGCAGCCGGGAGCGGTGGTTCCCTCGGCCGCCAGGAAGGTTACATCCACGGCCCCGACTACTTTCACGGTCTATTCATGGCCTACCGGCCAGACCTGTTCGTTAGCCTGGACGAGTTTAACCAGCGGGTGGAGCAGTTCGTAAGCGACCTTTATGGGATTAAGCCGACACCAGGCTCCAGCGGCCCGCGCCTGCCCGGTGACGAAACCAGCCGCAAACGGGCCGAGGCTTTAGCGCGAGGATACATTGAACTGGAAGACGCTACCTACCAGTTTCTAATGAGCTAATTACCCCGGGGCTTTTGTGCCGAAACCGGTACAATGGGGCGCTTTCTTCTGCTTTTCAATAAACTAAGAAAACAAAGAAACAAAACAAAGAAAACAGAAAAATAAAGACCGATGACATTCGCAAAAAAGTCACCGGCCTTTATTTTATTGTCTTGCTTAAGCGTTAGACCGCAGCCAGGCGGAACCATAACCAGGCAAAGTTATTCTAAGCTTCTCGCCGGTGACCTGGAAGGTATGGGAATCGTCCAAAATAGAACGCCAGTCACGGTCCTGCAAACCGGCCTCCAGCGGGATGACAACCTCAACCGGGGCCGCTTTGTTATTAAAAACAGCCAATACCTGTTCGCCCGCATAGCTTCGAAGGAGCGCAAAGGCGTCACTATCAGTGTAAAGGGTCGAAACATCGCCATACATGAGGGCCGGGCTGGACTGGCGAGTATTGATAGCCTTCCGGAAAAAGCCGAGCAAATCAGGCTTTTTGTCCAGGCTATCCCAGGGGAACGGGCGGCGGCTGTCTTCGGCAAAGGTGCCTTCAATGCCAACTTCGTCCCCGTAATACACCATCGGCACGCCAGGGTAAGCCAGCATGAAACTAACCGCTAATTTCACCTGCTCCCTGTTACCCTCTAATTTGGTTAGCAGGCGCACAGTGTCGTGCGAACCCAGCAAGTTCAACTGCGCCCGGAACTGGGCCGGTGGCGTGTCTCGCCGTAGAGTTTCCAGCCGGTCGCTCAATTCCAGGGAACTAAGTTTACCTCCGGCCCAACCACCCACCGAATAGCCAAAGCGGTAGTTCATGGTAGCGTCAAAGCTGTCACCAAGCAACCGGTGCGTGGCATCGCCCCAATCCTCGGCAATCAGATAAGCTTCGGGAAAAGACTGGCGGACCGCTGAGCGGAACCGCCGCCACCACTCATCGGTAATCCAGGGCGTAACATCGGTCCGCCAGCCGCCGGTGCCGTAGCCCAACCAGTGCTGGGCCACGCCGCCTTTCCCAAAGAAAAATTCTTCAACTTCGGGACATTCCACAAATTCCGGCATATTGACCACGCCCAGCCAGCCTTCCCATTTATCCGGCCACTCCTTGAACGTGAACCAGCGATAATAGGGCGAAAGTTTATCGGCCCGGGCGGCCCGGAAATAAACGCTGTCCTGGGAGCAGTGATTAAACACACCATCCAGCAAAACCCTGATTCCCATAGCCCCGGCTTTTTCAATCAGCTCGCGCAAATCAGCCTCCGTACCCAGGCGCGAGTCAATTTTGAAATAATCGCTGGCATCGTAGCGGTGGTTAGTAGGCGATTCGAAGATAGGCGTAAAGTAAATACAGGTTATACCCAGTTCCCGGATATAATCCAACCGGTTAATCACCCCGCGCAGGTCGCCCCCGAAAAAGTCCCGGCTTTTTGGCGGCACCTCGGGCAGGTCAGTCCACTCTTTCAATAGGGCCTCGTACTGGTAGGTCGTGCGGGTGCCTTTTGCCAGGCTGGCAGGGTCCCCCTGGGCAAACCGGTCTGGAAATATCTGGTACGCGACCTGCCCGGCCACCCAGTCAGGCGGGTTGCCGGTGGGAGTGTAAACGGCAATCCGGTAATCCTGGTACTCCCAGACGCCAAACAACGGTTCGTCCACTCCCTCAACCTGGCGGTGTTCCTGGATTTTGGTGCCATCGGCCAATAAGAAGTGATAGCGCAGGATAGTCGGCTCTTGAGGGAGCATAATGGTTGCCTGCCACAGGTTCTGCCCGGCATAGCCAAAAGCCACCCGCCAGGAATTTTCGCGCCGGAGGTCGCTAAAAACCGCTTCCGGGTGAGCATCCGGTGGCACTTCCAGGGTAAGCTGCACCAGGCTCGAAACCGGCGAGGCGGCTGGCGGAAGGTGGGGCAGTTTACCTTTGCGCAAACCCCGGGCGATTTGGCGGTGAAGGTCCTGTTCAGGTATAGCCATTTGAAACTCCAAAAGCTTTTATAAATAAAAGTACCCTTCCCCGGTGGGGCTTCAACTTATTCTAACAAAAAATTCCTTTAGCAGCTACTTGATTAAACTACCCAACCTGTTTTTGTAAGCTCTAGTTTCTTAATTCTAATCGGCATTAAGATTATAAGTATCTTTCCAATCTTCAGGCATCACTATTTTTGCTTCAATCCCGGCGTGGTCCTTCAGAAGGTAAAGAAGGTTACTGCCACTCAATAATTCCTCTAAAAAGATTGAGATAGAAATAACTTTTGTACAGGTACGAGAAACTTATTTTTTCTTACCTGCCAAGTTAAATTATTTGGGGAGGCTAATTTTCTGCTTCACTCTGGACGAAGTGCGTATAATTTTATTGTGAAATCTGTCAGGTTTGATTAAGAATAACCTGGCTAAGAAGCAACCCGGCCAATTTTAGAATATCGGAAATGAAAAGCAAATTTATGGCTGATCCAAACGTTGAAAAAATCGCCCGTTACCAAGATAACTGGCAGGACGAACGCAATAGCGCGGCCCTGTATCGCGCTTTGTCGGCGATTGAGGAAAACCCTCAACTCAAAGAGATATACCGCCGCATGGCCGAAGCCGAGGAAAAGCATTCGAATTTCTGGGAGGTGAAAATCCGGTCAATGGGCCAGTCCGAGCCGCTTGTATACAAACCGGCCTGGCGGACCACTATCCTTATCTTCCTGGCGAAACGGTTTGGCCCTAAATTTATCCTGCCCAGTATCTCGACAATGGAACAGATGGGCAGCAATAAATATGATATCCAGACCGAGGCCCGGTCGGTGAAGATGCCGCAACAGGAGAAATCCCATGCCCGCCTGCTCAGGGCAATTACGCGCGGTTCCAAGGGACGTGGCCTGGAGGGTAGCCAGGTTGCCCGTCTGGAAGGCCGCCACCGGGCGACCGGCGGAAACGCTTTGCGGGCGGCGGTCCTCGGAGCCAACGACGGGCTGGTTTCTAACCTGAGCCTGGTTATGGGTGTCGCCGGGGCCGATTTAGCGCCTAGATTAGTGTTTATAACCGGGTTAGCCGGGTTGCTGGCCGGGGCCTGTTCCATGGCCCTGGGCGAATGGCTTTCGGTGCAAAGCGCCCGCGAGTTGTACCAGCGCCAGATCGCGGTAGAAGAACAGGAAATTGCCGAAGTGCCGGAGGAAGAAGCCGAGGAATTGGCCCTGATTTACCAGTCTAAAGGGTTGCCGGAAGCCGAAGCCAAAAGGCTGGCCGACCGGCTAATCCATAACCAGGCGAACGCCCTGGACACCCTTTCCCGGGAAGAACTGGGTATAGACCCCGATGAACTGGGCGGCTCAGCCTGGGTGGCGGCGGCAACTTCTTTTATTCTCTTTACCATGGGTGCCATCATACCGGTCGCCCCTTTCTTTTTCCTGGGTGGATCAAGCGCGGTCCTCACCAGCCTGGTAGTAAGCAGCCTGGGACTGTTCTTGATCGGGTCTGCCATTACCTTGCTGACCGGGCGCAACGTACTTTTCTCCGGAATGCGGCAGGTCTTGTTTGGTTTAATGGCGGCGGCAATAACTTACGGGGTGGGTAGATTAATCGGAGTTGCGGTAGCCGGATAGCAGAGAGATTTTTCATTTTGGGATTTGCTAAACAATCCACCCTTATGTTAAAATAAGATTAATCGATCATTAATGGGTTATCTTCAAAATAAAACAAGTTAAAAACGATGCAGCCAGCGTTCTTACAAAAGATTCCTAGTATTCGGTTAGGGAAGTCCCTGACCTATCTTTTGGTAGGATTAATTGCCTTTGCCGTTTTAATGTTGAGCATGTACCGCATGCCTTCGTTCGGGCGAGGGGTTGAAGAAGTCAAAAAAACCAGTGTCTTTTTCAACGTGTATGCGGTAGAACAAACCAACCTTTTCCCGGCAGACACCGGGGCCTTTTATGCCTGGACTCAACCCGTGCCTTCCATTTCCGGCCAAAAATCGCCGCCTATAACTACTCTGCGCCTGCCCCAGGTCCAGCGGGTGAACCCTTTTTACCTGACCCTGGTAATGTCGTTGGACCGGCCGGAGAAAGCGCCCCCGGCCAGGGTAGAATTAAACCTGCTTGACGAGAATGACAAATTTCTAAGCCAGCTTGCCGTAGTAACATATGACCCGGCCAGGCCCGGTTTTAACTCTTACCCATTGGTTATTCCAGCCGACGAAAATAAAAAAGGACTGGGCATTCAGATAAAAAGTAATGCCTTCAACCTGCCCGGCCAACCCGGCGAACGCGGCATCCGCCTGAGCAGTTACACCATTGAACAAAAAGGCAATCCTTACGGCCAATATCTCTGGCCGGACCCCTATTTGCCGGCCGCGGTTATCCTGGGCCTGGGCATATTGCTCTGGGCCAGCCGGGTCGGTCTGCAGCGGCTGGAAATATTTTTACTATTAACTCCCCTGGCCTTTGTAGTCGGCAGCCTGGCCCCTTACAATCGTACCTATAGCTGGCTGGCGATGGGCTGCGCCCTGACGGTGGTATTTAGCAGCCTTTGGTGGCAGCGTACCAGCCTGCCCTTTTTACGCTGGCGCTGGAGCCGCCCGGCCGAATTGTGGCCTCTCATGCTGGGCTTGATTGGAGTAAGCGCCTTTTTCTTAAACGGCTTCTCCTATTTCAGCGACATGTGGTTCTACAATAACTGGGTCGATTGCCTCCACAAAAACGGGCCAATCAACGTCTACAACAAATGTACCTACCTTGACTATCCGCCGCTGGCACCCTATCTATTCTATGCCTACAGTGTGGTCGCCTTTACTTTTGGCTTCGTGAACCAGGCTGCCTTTATGAAGGGCTTCTTTTCTCTCGGGATACCCATCCTGGCCGTCCTGATCTGGAAGTTAGCCCGGCGGCCCGGTTATAACTTTAGCGCCCGGCAGCGCGGGGCGGTCCTGGTAATGTTTGGGTTTAATATCGCCCTGATCTATAACCCTGCTATCTGGGGCCAGATGGATATCTTCCCGACGGTGCTGCTGGTAGCGGCTTTCGCGGCCATCTACAGCGATAGGCCGGTACTGGCGGCAGTCTGCCTGGCCTGTGCCCTGCTCATCAAACCCCAGGCGATCTTCGCGATACCCTTGCTGGGCTTGCTGCTGGTTAAAAAGAGCGGTTTTAAACGGGCTGCCCTGGGCAGTGGGATTGCCAGCCTGGTGCTTTTGGCCCTGTCGCTACCCGCCTTCGGGTTTGATTGGAACAGCTTCCTGAATAATTACTGGTCCCGCAACGAACTGGCCGGGGATAAAATGGATTTCTTCCTGCTGAGGGCCTACAATTTTTCTTACCTGGTCAATTTTGCCGAAAACCGCCGGATGGAAGTTATCCTGATCGGGTTTGGGGTAATTACCCTGGTCTACCTGCTGCTGGCCGGTTTGACCTGGTTTAAAGGCTCTTCAGAAGCGGCAACCACCCTGGCCCTGGCCCTGACCGTAATGGTCAGCTTTACATTCGCCATCAAAATGCACGAGCGTTACACTTACTACGCCTTGCCTTTCCTGGCCCTGGCGGTCCTGTACAATCGCCGGGCCAGCCTGGTCTACTTGCTAATAAGCCTGGTGTCGCTGTACCAGGTCGTAATCACCCCAATACCGACCTACCGCTCCAACCAGATACCCAACACTTTCTACCTGTGGCATTCTTTCCTGCAACTAAACTGGCAGTGGCTGCCCGATGCGCTTTCCTACCTGACCATTGCGGTCTTCATGTATCTTCTGATTTTCTACGTCCGGCAGATTTATACCAATAATATCAAGGACTCCCAGCCCCTTCCTATTACCAATGAACCGGAAAAGGACCGGGACGAAAGTACTACAAAAGTACTGGAACTGGTATAAATAGTTATCCCTGGCCTGTATTTTGCTTTTAGTAAAGCAAATTCTGATGGTAACTTTTAGAAAACAGGTGCTGGGTGTAACTATGGAACTGATTATTCTAATGCTGCTGTTCGGTGGTTTCTCGGCTTCGACAATGGTGTTCAGCCGGGCAAAATTCCAATTTTTCGGCGGCTCCCGCCACATGTGCCTTAAATGTGGTCTAAATCTGGACCCAGGCCGCTCGATTTGCCCGGTTTGTGGCAAATATCTCGCCAGAGCCAAACATTAAAAAATAAAATAAATTCTGCTATAATTAGATTAGCGCCCTTGTTAAAGGAGCAACTGAGCCTGGTAATTTTATTACCCATTTAACAACGTCTTAAGGGAACTATTTTAAATGCAGCCAACCTCTCTCCGGCGCTGGTCTAAAGTATCGCTGGTTATTTTACTTACTAGTCTCTTCCTGCTGGTGCAGCCGCTGGCAGTGTCGCCCGGATATGCCGCCGATAATCCTGAGCAATCCCGGGATTTCTTTTCGGCTAACCTTCCAACCGGGGCCACCAGCCATAAATTCGGCCTGGCTACCCACCCCTGGTGGCTGGATATGCACCTGGAAACTTTTATCTCCCACTTTAAACAACTCAATGCCGGGGTAATCCGTATTCCCGTCGAATGGAAAACTGTTGAACCCGCGCCCGGTAAGTACGACTGGCAGCTAAACGACCGGCTGCTGACCCGGCTTAACGACGAAGGCTTCGAAGTGGTAGCCGAATTTATTACTATCCCGGTCTGGGCCAGTGGTAACCCGAAAGTTTGCGCTAAAAGCGATGTTGAGTGTTCTTTTAACCCGGCGCATTTTGACCGCATGCAGGCGGTGGGCGAGGCCCTGGCCCGGCGTTATCCTTTTATCCGCCAGTGGGAATTCTGGAACGAGCCGGAGCAATGGCCTAACGCCGGGCGGGACATCTGCCGCTTCGGCAACTGGCTCCAGCGCTTCTACCAGGGCGTCAAGAAAGCCGACCCAACCATGCTGGTCGGGTTCAATACCCTGGTCGGGTTTAACTATATTGTCGGCCTTTATGCCTGTGTGGATAGCGAAGCCCGCAAGTCCGGCGCTAAACCGGTCTACTATTGGGATGCTATTTCCCTGCATCCCTATAACCTGGACGGAGAAAAAGGCCCGGACGGCAACTTCCTGCCAATTTCCCAGAAAACCGTTGAAATGGTTCGCCAGTATATGGTCAACCGGGGCGAAGGCAGTAAACCGCTCTGGATTACCGAAATGGGGGTCCAATCGGACCCGAGCAGCCAGGCCAACCTGCTAAAAGTGGCCTGGGACTGGCTGGGCGCGCAACCCTACATTACGATGGTTGTATTACACATGCTGCACGATTGGTCGGAAGAACACTACGGCCTGATGACCACCGAGCCGGAAACCTACAAGTACCTGGGCGATATCACTCCCGCAACTAAATTCGTACCCAAACAACCTTTCTATGACGCTTTCAAAAACTACTCCAAGCGTCCGGCCCCTATACCGCCCGCGCCAAATGCCGATACCCTGGTCTTCCCCCAGACCGGCCATACTGTCCGGGGTATTTTTAAGAAGACCTGGGAAACACGGGGCGGCCTTGAATTACTTGGCTATCCCAAGACCGGCCAGTTTTACGAACGGAACGAAGCCACCGGCCGCTACTACCTGGTCCAATATTTTGAGCGGGTCCGCATGGAATACCATCCCGACCTGCAAGGCACGCCCTACGTAGTTCAATTCGGCCTGCTGGGTACGGAAATAATGATGGAACAGGGCTTGCTGGATAAACAGGGTCATCCGGCGATCACGGCCGCCTTGCCCGAAAAGCCCGGGCCGGACAAAAACATCGTGTTCTTTGCCGAAACAGGTCATAACCTGCAAGGTCTTTTCCTGGAAGCCTGGAAGCGGCAGGGCGGCCTGGCCCTGATAGGTTATCCCCGCAGCGCCGTATTTGAAGTGACCGGTGGGGACGGCCAGCCGCTAAAAGTCCAGTACTTTGAGCGGGCGCGCATGGAATTACATATCGCCGCAGATGGCCGCCAGTTCGTGCTGTTCGGCTTGCTGGCAAACCAGCGCCTGGTCCATTCCGGTCGCCTGGCCGCTAATTACCAGCCGCGCCTGGAAGATTACTATAACCCGGCTAATTTTGAATTTAGCCCTCTAAACGAGTAAAATCCGGTCTGGCTCTTTTAAGTTAAATGGGCCAGGCAGGGGGTGCGCAATTTCCCGGCGGTGGGCCGGTACGGCCAGGGTAAAGCAAATTAAGCAAGATCAATGGCTATATTTGGCAGTAAACCAGGGGTAAAACAAAGTGAAAAACTGGCAAGGCTGTCCGGTAACCTTTCTTCAAACAGCCCCCACCTGTTACGCCTCGGCTGGCTTGGCTTGAAGGTTGCCGATGTCCTGGCCGAGGCACTCTTCCTGGAAAATATTCTCAAACTTAAATTTGTAGACGAAGGCAACACCGCCAGCGGCCACCGGGTGCGCTATAATTGCGGCGGGGTAGAGTTGGAACTGGTCGGCGGCGGCGCAACCTGGGCCACGCGCTCGAAACCCCGGCGCGGCCAGCCCGATGTGTCGCTGGTCCCCAGCCTGCTATTTAATGACCTGAACCGTTTCGAGGCCGGGTTAAAGGAACAGGACGTACTTGTAACCCGGCCATTCGAACAGGGCTGGGGTGCGTCGCTTTTTTTTCTTGACCCGGAACGAAATATCTGGCAGGCTAACGAAATCCGGGTCGAACCGGCCCTGCCAGCCGGAACCGGTCCAATAATTTCGGCCCTCTGGCTATCGGTAGAAAACTTCCCGGCCCAGGTAAACTTCTACCGGGAAGTTTTAGGCCTGGAACTGCTCAACCAGGGCCATAACAGCCCCCCAATTACTGAAACAGCCGAACAATTCCACCAGGCAAACCCGGTTATTCTACCGGCAAGCCCCCTGGATTGCGCCTTAAACCAACCGGAACCGGCCACCGGGGCGGTCTTCGCGGCCGGGGAACTAAAGCTGGCCCTCTCGCCTGGCGGTAAGCCGTTGGAAGGGAAACAGGAACGCACCTGGGGAGTGGATACCGCCTGGCTGCCCGGCTTTCAGACCAATAATTTGCGCGAATTTGCCCGAAAACTCGCTGACGCCGGAATTAAGACTAATGGCCCTTACACCTTTCATTATATCAATACTACCCCGAAAGGACCGCGCTGGCAGGCCGGGTCGGCCTTGCGCTTCTGCGACCCGGAAGGCCATCCACTACAGGTATATGAATAAATATGTATAAACTGATTGCCCTGGACGTGGACGGTACCCTGCTCAACCCACAAGGCTTGATAAATCCGCGAGTTAAAGCTGCTGTCCGGGCCGCCACCGAGGCGGGCTGCATTGTGACCCTGGCGACCGGGCGGCGGCACCGCCCGGCCCGGGCGATTGCCCTGGAACTAGGTATCAAAGTCCCGCTCATCCTGTATACCGGCAATCTGATTTATGACACGGCCCAGGAGAAGGCCCTACTGCACCGCACGCTTGACCGGTCGTTCGTGGCGGCGGCCCTGACTTTTCTGGCCGAGGCCGGTATCAGCCCGGCCATTTTACAAAGCCCCTTGCGGGGCGAACGCATCTTTATCGGGCCGGGCGAAACGGCTGATCCCTATCTATGGGATTACGCTAACCGGACGGACCGGGCAGATTTAATTGAACGCTGCGCCCCATCCGAGTTGCTAAAGGTACCGGAACCCCTGGTGGTGCTGGGTGTCGGGCCGGGCCACCGGGAAAAATGGCTGCTCAATCACCTGGGCGCGTACCGCGAGTTTGATAGCAATCTCTATAGCTACCACTTGAGGAGTACCGCCATTCCTGACTTATACGGTTTCGACCTGCTGCCGACCGCCCATAACAAAGGCTATGCCCTGGACTGGTTGGCCCGGCACTATGGTTTTGACCTGTCCGAAACAATGGCGATAGGCGACAGCCGCAACGACCTGGATATGATTCAGAGCGCCGGGTTAGGCGTGGCGATGAGTAACGCCTTGCCCGAGGTTAAGGCCAGGGCCGATGTTGTGGTCGGGTCCAACGCCGAGGATGGTGTGGCCGAAGCTCTTGAACGCTTTGTTTTATAGCTTTTATACTGAACGCATACTTTACAGCAATACCCGGAATGATTGAGCCGCTTTTGCAAAAGCTTTGAGGTTAAAACCGGCTCAATACTAACGCGCACCGCTATAGAAAACCGGCCGAATTATCTCTACTAAAAAAGCCCTTCCTGGATTGGAAGGGCTTAATTTTTATAAGTAACTGATTAAGGCCGGAAGTTTGGGTCTTTCTCGGGGCCTTTATTGATGTACGCCGCCACAAACTGGTTGATCTTCTCGGTATCAACCGTTTTCAAGAGCAAGCGCTGGGTCCAGGCGGTCAGGGCGATACGGGCACCATCCGGCAAGCCGCCGCTCCGGGGAGCAAGCATAACACCGGTAAAGTTGGTCGCCGGGTAACGGAAGGCATACGAAGATAAAGTACTGATCGCCTGCGGGCAACCTTGCGGGCAATCATACTGAATTATCACGCCGCCATGTTCCAGGTTGTGGACCTGCATCTCATCCGCGACAGGCTGTTGAAAAACGCCCCAGTTGGACCAGTTCGGCCAGTGCGAACCGCTGGTGGGCGGATTCGAGTTGTAAGTCTGGTTGAGGGTCTTTATAGACTGGCCGGTAGTGAAGTGGTTCTGCCCCTGGTTGGGGAAATTCTGGACCTGGGCCGTGGGGTCCGCGGCTATCGAAATATCTCCGGCGGATGCGGCTACCTGGGACGCCGGTTGGATGGGTTTAGTGCTGCCCATTATCAGGAAAACTATGAATGCCACCAGGCCAATCGTGATAGCGCCGATTGCCAGGATAATTGGCAATGTATTGGTTGTTGGCGGTGGTGGAGGAGCATTTCGCCGGGTCCTGGCCTGGTCGCTCACGGCACTCCGGGCAGTTGATCTGGCATCGGCCGGGATATTAGCCCCTGGCTTCGCATCAGCGGCAGGCATTTCCGGCCTGGAATTTATCGGACGGCTTGCCCGGTTGCGGGGGTTATTGGAAGACATTAAGCGGCGTGGCTCCTTTTTAAAACTAATTTATCTTAAATCACGGGTTTCTTTTAAGAAACGGCGGGCTTCCCGGAGGTCACGCGCCTGGCGTTCTTTTTCCCAGCTGTTTCTGCCCCATATATAGGCAACAACCGCCATAAGCGGCCACAGGGAGGGCGGCAAACCGGCAAAGTTTTTCCGCACCTTCTGGACGCGGCCCATGGCAGTGCGGCGGTCGCGCTCTTTGTTCAGCGCCCTGGCGGCCCGTTTGGCCGGTTTGCGCTCGTCCCTGGCCCGGCTCATCAGAACCTTTACACGGTTCTTTTTAACCTTCTCTTGCTCTTTGAGCTCGATTTTCTCAAGTTTCCGCTCGGCTTTGGCAATCTTTTTGAGCTCTTTTTCCTCTTTTTTAAGGTTTTTTTCTTCCTGAGTTGCCATACACTTTTCCTTTTTACTCTTGAGGTATTAGCTTTCTTGCAGGCTCTCTTTATTGACTACCCAGCTCTGGCCCATATCGGCCCCGGTCTCCCAGGACTCCTTTTTCCAGATGGGCACGGTCGCTTTAAGCGTATCAATCGCAAACTCGCAAGCATCAAAGGCCACTCCCCGGTGCGGTGCGCCCACCGCCACAGCGACAGCCGGTTCCCCGATTTCCAGGTGGCCCACCCGGTGAGCCATCGCCAGGCTGGTCAGGCCCCATTTTTCGGCGACCTGGCGGGCGATATCGCGCATTACTTCTTCGGCGGCATCCTTGTAAGCTTCATACTCCAGCCAGTGGACCTCGCGCGGTTGGCCGTCCGGCCCATCATTCCAGCGCCGGACTACGCCCAAAAAGGCCACTACCCCACCATTGGCTTCAGTTGTGACATCGGCAATCAATTCCTGGAGGTCCAGCGGTTGATCGGTAATTTTAATTATCATAGCGCAAGAGTCCTTTTTGAAATTTTGCTCAGGAATTCGGGCGTATATCCACCAGGAGTTTAAAGTGAGCCGAATACCTCACTACTACCCTATCCCCAACCTGGAAGCGCTGCCAGTCAAGCTGATTGACATTATAGCTTAACGCCACCTTAGAATCCTTTAAAGGAGGGTTAGTAAACTTAAATTTTAGCTCGTAAACCGGGTTGCCGCCTTCCGAATGGGCCGAGCGGTCCGTCACCAGGGCCGGTTCTTCGCGGGTGGGGCCGTTTAAATCGCGCACCGCCAGCCAGCAGACCACCAGCCCGGCCAGGGTTATCAGGCCAAAGATTAGCAGGGCCAGCAGCGAACCGGCCGCGATACCCAGCATTATCAGGAACCCCAGGCCCAAAATTACCAGGGCCAGGCCGCCGGTAAAGATCATCCGGCCAATTAATACGCCATAAGGCGGGATTTCTGGTGGCAGAGCCGGTTGGCGGCGCGGAAACACTTTAGCCGCCTCCGACCGGCGGCAGAAAAGCGACTTCATCACCGGGCTGCAGGGCAGTCTGGCGGGTGGCATAACGGCGGTTGACCATAACCAGGGCGCTTTTCACTCCGCCGGATAGGGCTGGATATTCCACAACCAGGCTTTCCAACACATCCCCGGCGGTCTGTCCCGCTGCCAGCGGCCAGTCTAACTCGCTCTGGCCGGTGGTTTCCCGGAAGGCCGCGAAAAACTTTAACTTTACCTTGTCCATATCTTCTTTTCGGACCTGCCAGGACCAATACTGCTAAGGCCCTGGCAAGCCTCGTTCAGATTAGCCTTTCCAGAACTGTGAGGCAATAAAGAACAGGTTGGCCGGACGTTCGGCCATGCGCCGCATCAAGTAAGGGTACCACTCCGAACCGTACGGTATGTAGGCCCGGACATTATAACCCTGGTGGACCAGGCGTTTTTGCAGGTCGCGCCGCACGCCGTAAAGCATCTGGAACTCGAACTTGTCGGCGGTGATTTTATTGCGTGTAGCGTAGTTGATGGCGTGCTCGATGATCTTTTCGTCATGGGTCGCCAGGCCGGGATAGTTCCCTTCGCTCATCAGGCGTTCCATACAGCGCAGGTAATTTCGGTCAACTTCGGCTTTTTCCTGGTAGGCCACTTCGGCCGGTTCCAGGTAAGCCCCCTTACACAACCGTACCCGCGCCCCTAACTTGATCATTGCCTCAACGTCTTTTTCGGTACGGTAGAGGTAACTTTGCAAGACTACGCCGACATTGTGATGGCCTTCTTCCCAGAGGTTGCAGAACAGGTCAAGCGTGCGCTGGGTATAAGCCGAGGCTTCCATGTCCAGCCGGACAAAAGTGTCATCCTGGGCTTTGGCCTTCCTGACTACCCGCAAGATATTCTGGTAGCACAGGTCGTAATCAATGTCCTGACCCATTGAGGTCAGTTTGACCGAAATATTCGCGTCCAGTTTCTCCCGGGCGATAACGTCCAGGATTTCCAGAGCTTCCCCAGTGGCGTGATTTGCTTCATCAACGTTCGAGGTGTTCTCCCCTAGATGATCAAGACTTACATGGAGCCCCTGTTGGTTCATCTCGCGGCTGGCTTTTACTGCATCTTCAACCGTTTCACCGGCTACAAAGCGGCGGGCTACAACTCGTCCCAGCCGGTTAGTGGTCACAAACCCCTTCATCTGAGGACTTTGAGAAAGCTTCAGAATCGGTTCTTTAAGGCTTAAGCTTGCCACAAAACACCTTACTTTATTTAGGCCAACCCGGTTGGAGTACCGGGCTGACATTTCCAATTACAATTCGCGGTCGAATTATAACATAACTAATCCTGGGGCTTGCGCCAGGTCCTTTTTATAACAACTCGCTCGTGGACAATTGTTTCTTCCACATCCGGGTTATCGGATTGCCTGGCCTGGGGTTGGGCTCGCTGCTCTTCAAAAGCTTTCAGGACCGCTTCCGCCAGGCTGGCCGGTTGCCGGACCAGTTTCTGGCCGGGACCGCCGTTCTGGTTGGTCTTAGCCAGTTTCCCGGCCGCGTGGTTCACCAGTTCTACCCCGACGGCTACCGCCAGGGTAGCGGCACCCTGGGTCAATTTACGACCTTGCTCGGTCTTGAGGGCTTCGGAAACTTTGGAACCAACCTTTTTAGAAAGGTTTAGCAGCATCTTGCGAGTATCCGCCCCGCTATGCCCCAACTCACGGGAGCCCTGGGCGACGGTAATAATCTCACCGGTTACCACTTGCCGGTCTGGTTGCCTAATACTCTCCTGGGCCGGTTCCACCACGACCGACTCAAAGGCCAGTGTGGTCCCACATTTTCGGCAAAAAGCATCCTCAAAATCAAAATTTGTGTGGCATTTACTACATTTTTGCTGCATGTCTGTCTCCCCATTAGCTTTGAACGTAAAATGTCCTCGGCTAAATATGCTTAATACTATAAAAGCCATTAACTTTTTCGAGGTGACCCATTTTACCTTACCTGTTACCCCGGCCTATTCCCGGTGCTAACTTTCCAGGTTAGCCGTCGCACTTTTTAAGAACCGGTCCAACTGCCGTCTGGTCGGCAGGGCCGGAATCGCTCCCGGTCGGGTGGCGGTTAAAGCCCCGGCCGCATTGGCATAATAACATGCCCTACGCACTTGCTCAGGGTTGGCATAATCAAAGTCCCTGATACCGGCTGTTTTATTTATACCAGTATAACTTAACCTCAATAATTGGGCCAGCAGGCCCGCTACAAAAGCGTCGCCACAGGCAATCGTATCGGCAACCGCTACCGGGAAACCGTCTAAACGGCCCGACCCGGTCCTGGTGCGGTAGTAACAACCCTCCCGGTCGAGGGTAACTACCAGCAGCCAGCAGTCCGGCCGCCAGATTTTTGCCACGCCCCGTTCAAGGTCGGTTTCACCGGTTAGAAAAGCCAGTTCGTGCCGGTTTAGCTTCACAATATCGCTGCATTCCAGCGGAGCCAGCATGCCCTTCCGGGCCTGTTCTGGGCTCTTCCATGCCGGTAGCCGCAGGTTCAGGTCATATAGACATGGCACCCCGGCCGCCCGGACGGTTTCAAGAGCCTGCCAGGTGGCTGTCGCCGAAGGTTCCGCCGACAGTAAGAGCGAACCGAATTGAAAGGCGGTCGCCCGGCGCAACCAATTCAGGTCAAGTTCTTCCGGTGCCAGGGTCCGGTCGGCGCTCAGGTAGCGCAGTGAGAAATAACCCACCTCACCGGTCTGTACATCTTTTACCCAGGCAAAAGCTACCCCGGTGGCGGCTTCGGTCCCAAAGCGCATCCGGCTAATATCCACCCCGGCCCCGGCCAGGGTGTCGCGCAAGAAATAGCCAAAAGGGTCGGCCCCGACTTTTCCCAGGAAGGCGGCAGGTACACCCAATCGGGCCAAAGCCACCGTGACATTAGCCGGGGCGCCGCCCGCCACGCGCCGCAATAAATTGGCCGCCTGCAAAGTTTGGCGCCGTTCGGCCGGTTGAATATCGACCAGGGCTTCTCCCATGCAGATTACGCCTGGTCCGGCCGGGGTACTGTTAGCCGCGTCTTTGATAAAAGTCTCTCGTTCCTGTTTTAGTAAAATAACAAGAGTTATTCTAACAAAAATAACCAAATGCTGGAAAGCTTTTTACTGTTTAATAGCAATTATATTTTATGCTATACTTTAGATAGTATATTGTCTTGCTAACCTAAACTCAACTTAAAGCAGAGTAAATTATGGCAATATCCACCGAAATGAGCCAGGCGCGCCAGCAAAAAGCCCGCGAGTATGCCAGTGTTAAGCACCGGCTATTCTTCGTCAACACCGGGCTGGCCCTGGTCTTTTTGATTTTGATGCTTCTGAGCGGATTTTCCCTGGAATTGCGCAAGCTGGTTGAAAGCTGGACTACCAACCAGTGGCTGGCCGTGCCAGTTTACCTTGCAATCTTTGGCGGCATCTATGCTATTTTAACCCTTCCCCTGGATATCTACAGCGGCTACTACCTGCCTATCAAATACGGCATGCTACACCAATCCTTTGGTTCCTGGTTACTGGACCTGGCAAAAGGCGGCCTGGTGGCCGTGGCAATCGGACTACCGTTACTGGAAGCGCTCTATTTCGGCTTCCGAAACCTGGGCGAGTGGTGGTGGCTGGTCGGCGGGTTGGTTTACCTGCTATTCGTGGTGGTAATGGTCAACCTGGCCCCGGTTATCATTATGCCGCTTTTTAACAAGTTTATCCCGCTGGAAAACGAGGAATTGCAGGACCGCATTTTGCGCCTGGGCCAGAAGACCGGGGCTACCGTTAAAGGCGTCTACACGATTGATTTTAGCCGACGCACTTCTTCGGCTAACGCCTTTGTCACCGGCATTGGCAATACCCGGCGGGTCGTGCTGGGCGATACCCTCACTTCGAATTACACCGCTGACGAAATTGAAGTCATTATGGCTCACGAGTTAGGCCACCACGTCCACGGCGATATCTGGCGCGGCGTGCTGCTGGACAGCGTGATTACCATGTTTAGCTTCTACCTGGCCCATCTTTTCCTGCAAGCCGGGATCAACCTGCTGGGGTTCCGGGGACTGGGCGACGTAGCGGCTTTCCCACTGTTCGTGCTGGTGATGGTCGCTTTTGGCCTGCTGACGATGCCGCTGACCAACTACCTCAGCCGGACCCGCGAGAATGCCGCCGATATCTATGCGCTGAATATTACCGGCAACGCCACCGCCTTTATCAGCGCCATGAAAAAGCTGGCTAACCAGAACCTGGCCGATGCCGCCCCACCGGCCTGGGCGGTCTGGCTCTTTTACACGCACCCGCCGATTGCCGAACGCATCCGGCGAGGTGAAGACTTTATCGCCCGGCAGGGTTACGCTTGAGTCCCTGGCTGTTGCTGCTGGCCGGTTTTATAATCCTGGCCGGGGCGGTTTTTCTGGCCCGCCGCTCCTGGCTGGCTCAAAAAGCCACCGGCCTGCCCCTGGCCCGGGTATCGGTAATCTATAGCGATAGCGGGGCCTGGGAGAAAGTTTCCGAGCCGCTTTTCTCGGCCACTTACGGCCTGACCGGCAAACCGGACTATGTCCTGGAAACAAAAAAAGGGCTGGTCCCGGTCGAGTTAAAACCCTCCCGGCAGTCCGAACAGCCCTACGAAAGCGATATTATGCAGCTGGCGGCCTACTGCCTCCTGCTGGAAGAAGACTGGCAGGAACACCCGCCTTACGGGCTGCTGCGCTACCGGGATAAGACCTTTCGGATTGAGTGGACGGACGAGTTGCGCCAGAGTTTAATTGACCTCATGGAAGAAATGCGCGAACTCAACACCGTCCCGGCCTTTAAAGGCGGCCCCTTACCCGAACCGCAGCACGACATGACCGTACGCTGCCACAGTTGCGGCTTCCGGTATGTGTGTTATCCCGGTGAAACGAACTAAACCTGCCCTGCTCTTTTACCGCGAGAAAGCCAGTTTAATTATCCGCCTGAAACTGGGCTTCTGGCCGTACATCAAGACCCCGGCCCGGTATATCCGGCTTGCCAGCCAGGTAAACACGATAATCGAAATTATCATAATTACCACGCTCAACGGAATTTCCCACCAGCTTAAAGAAGAATTTCCTACCCGGCTCAACATTACGGTTGGGGTAAAGAACGGTATGTAGGAAATCACTTTCACCCAGGCCGCATCTCCCGCGTTCAACGAAAAGATGCTGACAAAATAACCGGCCATGAAAATAAAAGTCAGCGGAGCCAGCGCTGCCTGGACATCTTCCTGGCGGCTTACCAGCGAACCGACCGCCGCATAAAGCGTGGCATAGAGCATAAACCCCAGCACGAAATATAATACAACCAGCCCCAGCAGCCCGACCGATAAGCTTGTTATGTCAATCCGAGTCCCACCGGAGGCGTTACCAAGGGCCGCGCTTTTGATAGGGTCCTGGACCAGAAACGCGGCAATACCGGCGGCAGCCAGGGCCGCTACCTGGGTAAACCCGGCCAGACCAATCCCGACAATTTTGCCAATCATTAGCTGGAAAGGGGTAGCCGCGTTGATCATAATTTCCATCACCCGGTTGCTCTTTTCTTCAGCCGCGCCCTGGGCCACGGTGGAGCCGTATTGCAGAATCGTGGTGAAGATCAGAATAACCCCCAGCGTTACTACCAGGATAGCCGCCCCGGTTTCAGCCGGCGTCCGGCCGGATTTTTCATCGTTAGTGCTGGTCGCTCGCAGGCTTGGTCCCTGGAAAAGGGTGCCAAGCTGGGATTGCGGTATGCCTAACCGGGCTAACTTATCTAAAAAGGTCAGCTGGGCGGAGGCCGACTGGATCCTGGCGGCAGTAGCGCCACTCAGGCTGCCGCTGCTGAAGTAATCGAAACTTAACTCTTCGGCAGGAGTCCGGCCTATCACCAGTACCGCGTCAAGCTTACCGTCCCGCACTTGCTGCCGCAAAGCCGCCACCTGGTCCGGTTGGGCCAGGCCGATTTCAAATTGTTTCTTGGTACCGGTGGCTACGGGCCTGAGCTGGCCGCTGCTGTCAAGGGTGGTGTTTAGCTGGGAGTCAAGGTAGCTTACCGGGTTCTGACCGGCTATTTGACCGGCCGTATTAACAACGGCAATTCTTGACTGCGAATTCGAACTGATTATTTCAATCACGGTGGGGATAAAAGCCGCCACAATTACCAGCACCACCAGGATTATGGTGCCGACCACAAAGGAGCGTTTCTGGACCCGTGCCTTGTACTCCCGGGCGATGATTAAAGGAATGTTGCGGGCGTTCTGGCTGGCCGCGTGGTTGGAACCGGCTACCATCAAAGCCGCCGGGGTTTCAGTGGAGGTTTCGGGGTTGCGCTTATTTTTGAGAAATGCCATTAGGGACTCCTACAAGTCTTTTGTTTGGAAGTGGCAGGAAGCACGTTTAACGAAAGAACGTTTAACGGATAAGGTAGCACGTTTAACGTTAAACGGAGGGAAGTTTCCCGGTATTACTTTTACTTTGCTTGTTGACCCGTTACACATTGATCGTAGTACGTTCAATCTTCAACGTGCCACGCCTACCGTATATTTGTCGCAGCCGGGACCGGCGCATCGGGTTGGGCAATGCCACTCACGCGTTCGATAAATATGTCGTTCAGGGAAGGTTCCGCCAGTTCAAACCGGGTTATGCGGCCGCCCTGCTGCAAAGCCGCCTGCAAGATTTGTTCGGTGGTAGCCGGGGGAGCCAGGTTCATTTCCACATAGTCCTGCCGCCGTTTGGTCACCGTAACCCCCGGCACCTGGTCCAGCCAGGCAATTTCAGGGTCGTTATCCAGAGCTAACCGCACGAGGTTGCGGCCGGTGCTGCGCTTGACCTGCCGGACGCTGCCTTCAACCACCACCTGGCCTTTATTGATAATCGAAATGTTCTGGCAAAGTTCTTCAACCGTTTCCATCTGGTGGGTGGAGAAGATAATAGTCTTGCCGCGCCGGTGCATTTCCAGGAAAGCATCCTTAAGCAGGTTAACGTTTACCGGGTCCAACCCGCTAAAAGGTTCGTCCATTATCAAAATATCCGGCTCATGCAGAATCGTCGCCAGGAACTGGACCTTTTGCTGATTGCCTTTGGAAAGCTCTTCAACTCTTTTCTTGCGGTAGGTCGTAATCTGGAAGCGTTCCAGCCAATCCGACAGTTCGCGTTTGACCGTCTCCTTTGGCATGCCGTACAGCCGGGCCAGGAAGATAAGCTGGTCCTCGACGGTCATTTTAGGGTAGAGGCCGCGTTCTTCGGGCAGATAACCCCAGGCTTTGCGCGGAATTTCCCTGACCGGTGTACCATTCCAGGTAATCTGTCCGCTATCAGGCCGGAGAATATCCAGTATCATCCGGATAGTAGTGGTTTTCCCGGCCCCGTTTGGGCCCAGGAAGCCGAAAATCTCACCGGCCTCAACTTTCATTGAGAGATTCCGGACCGCCTGTACGTTCGCGAAGTTTTTACTTATATTTTCTACCAATAGCGCCATCAGTGCCGGTTCCTTCCTTAAGGTGTCGCTTAAAAAGGTGTCGCTTAAAGGGGCCTCTCAGGCAAGCCCCACAGGCTCGGGGTTAGAATGAACGGGAGGTAGCCTTAATAACGGGCCTTTTAAATTAGTGTTTTGCCAGACGACTTACTAAACTTAGTACGCCAACCGGCTACAAAAAGTCTCAAACACTTTGACTCATAATCTGATGGTAAAGCTGAGAACCGGTCTGGCCGGTGCGCCAGCTAACCGCACCGGCCAGGCCGCGCAGGAAAGCCGGTCCCAGGTCCTGCCCGGTCGCATCTTTCACATACTTTATCGCCCTGGCCGCGTAAGCAATATTATTTTTTGGTTCAATTCGGCTCAAATCTTCAAAGAAGAAACCGCAGCTTGTATACATCCACTGGCGCATGAATTGGGCTTCCAGGAGCCGCTCTACTTTCAACAGGGCCGTGCCGGATGCCTCAACCCCGCCAACTTCCCGGCGGGTGAACTCGGCCGGGGAAAGCTGCCGCAGAATAACCTGGCTGTAGCGGTCGCGGGTAGCCCAGGGGTCGGCCAATAGCCCGGCGGTAGCTTCTTCGTAAACGCAGTCCAACTCCGCTGCCAGGTTATCCAGGGCCAGCCGGAAAGGACCTTTCCAGGGAGGTGTTGGTGCTACAAAGTCCAGCGGTTCGCACTGGCAGCGCCCTTCCCAGCGGTTGAGACCATGAAAGCAGCTCCAGGCGGTACGTTCGGCAATCAAAATTTCTTCCTGGGGCGGGTGGTCCCGCAGGTACAGTCCGGGATAAGAGATTTGCCAGCCGTATTTTGGCGCCTCGGTGTGCAGTAATTGGGAGAGCCAGTGGGCCCGGCCCTTGTAATGATGGCCGTAGTATTCCCCGTCACTGGCCGCCAGCACAAACTGGTCTTCCTTGCGGGAATTTTTGGGCCGGTCTATCGCCAGCGGCAAAGAGTAGCGGGCGAAATTCTCAGGGTCGCCCAGTTGGTCGTTATGAAGGTTCCAGGCCAGGGCGCCGTTAAAGAAAAAGGCCGTGATAGACTTGCCGTTGGGCAGCCGGACCAGGTACGGTTGGGTAATATCCACCCGACGGCCCGCAGCCTGCCACTCGGCCAGTATAACAAATTTCAAGCCGCAGTCGGCCAGGGCTTCGAGAGTCGCCAGGTCCACCGTACACTCGGCCAGGAACATCGCAGCGGCTTCCCGGCCAAACCGGGCGCGGAAATCGGCCAGGCCCCACCTGACCTGGGTTAGCTTATCGCGGCGGTTTGCCAGGGGTAAAATAGTATGGTTGTAGACCTGGGCAATCGCATTACCGACCCCGTTCCGGGCCAGGTTCAGGCGGTCGGCTTCCAGGATGCGTTCGTAAGTTACCGGGTAAGCCTGTTCCAGCCAGGCCGCCAGGGTCGGCCCGATATTGAAACTCATCCTGTCAAAATTACCCAGCTGGGCCATCGGGTCATAACACTCAAAAGTTATCCGCTCGTTCCAGTCATGAAACGGCTCGGCCCCTACCTCTTGCGGAATCAGTCCGGTGAAAGGATTCTCGCGGGGCGGCTGGTAGAAATGTGCGTGAATACTTAGATAATTCATTTTTCCCGACTTCATTTAACTATAAAATACCGGTTAAAAATGATTCTTTGCTGAGCGGGAAGTGAAATAATTAAATACAAAGCAATCTTCACAAGATTATAACACCTGTTTCAGGTCCAAAAAAAGGTTTCTGCTTTAAAAATCCTGTCTGGGAACAAAGTATTGCTGGCATAAAGAAACCTCCTGGCGCTTCTAGGTTCTTAACGGACCAATCAACACGCAGGAGGTTTCTTTATTTACAAATAATAAGCTCTGGAAAGGTCCAGGTTAGCAGGTTAATGTATAACCCAGGAATTAGCCGCCCTGTGGCCCGCGTTCGCGCCCGGAAGCAGCCGATTGCTGGGTGGAACTTACATTGCCGGGGCGCCGGGTCAGGGCGAAACCGGCCAGACCTAAGCCCAGGATACCAGCGGCAACACCCGCGATACCAAAGATTGTGGCAGTCCCGGCGGCATCTTTGGCATCTTTAGCCGCTTGCTGGGCCTGGATTAACCCGGTTTCGGCCGAAACCCCGGCGGGCACCAGCTTGGGTTCTTCCACCGAACTAAAGCCGTCCTTGGCCGACACTACTTTCTCGTCAACCTGGTCGCCGTTGATGGTGCCAGTAAAGTGGAAAGTGTACTCACCCGCCCTGGAAGGGAAGAAGTAAGCGTCATATTTGCCATCGGCCCGGAAACGCGGGGCCAGGGTTACCGGCACGGTGGAGCTGCCGTAAATAACTTCCGCTTTCAGAGTCTTGTCAACATCCTTCACCGGGTTCTTCAAGGTGCCGTCAGGGTTATTTTCGCAGGTGCCGAGGCAAACCGTCAGGTCAATCCCGTTGCGCTGCCCTGTAAAAGCCGGTTCGGTTATAAACCCGAACATAATCTGGTATTTATCATTAACAATGGTCCGCCGTCCGTGGGCTGAAGCTTCACCGGGCACCAGGACCGCCAGCAGACTGAAAATTACCAGGGCAGCCAGGGCAGCCCCACTTATTCGCTTGATTGCCAGGTTACTTTTTCGCATAATAATAAGACTCCTATAACTTATATAAACTGAATAAATTTCAAAGGTCCAAGAATTTGGGCCAGGCAAATATCCTGATACGAGCGAAGTAGTCTGCAAACTAATTTATTGCAAGCAATTTGAGATCAGCAAAACAGGTTCATCCCAGAAGCAGGCGCAATAAAGTCAGACCTGACTTGAGCGGTTATCAGGATAAAAGTTATAGTATTGGTGGTTTGAGGGGAACTGCTAAATAAGGGTTTATGGGGTAGGGTACGGTCCCGGGAATCTCACGGCCGATTGTGGTTAGCTTATAATTGGTCTGGGTTTGATGGGTAGCCTGGCCCCTGGTCGTCAGGTCTTGCCAGTAATTGGCGGCAGAGTCGCTGCCGTTAAAGGCCATATAGGGGTTCCCGGTGACGGCAGTCGTCCAATCAGAAAAACTCTGGGTCTGCGTTTGGACCCTGGTCGGGACAGGCAGGTACTCCTGCTCGGTCACGCCTGCGGGTAACACAACATTCGGGCTGTGAGAATGGTCTGGACCGCTACCATCGTGCAGGTGGATTACCCCGCCAAACATTTGCATGTGGACTAACTTGATTTCCTGGTCGCTCCCGGTTATCCCGGGCTTCTCAAAGCCGGGCGGGGTTGACAGTAAAATAGTAGCCCCAAGCGACAGGTTTAAAATTGCCAGGGGTAAAATAATACTGGCAGCTAATCTTAAACCACGGGCGGCAAGCTTCTTCAGTTCTATAAGTAATAGAACAAGTTCCATTGCTAAGGTAAATTCCGGTTTCTAACTTAATGCTTCAGCAGTCCGAACCTATTCTAGCACAGCAGCAAGTTATTGCAAATGTTTACTTGAACTCTTCCAGGGTTATTTTTTAGCTTTTAGCTTACGTTTGGGTCTATTTTCCTCATAGCTGAGATTGATCCAGGGTATAGCCATATCCAGTTCGTCCTGATTGCTAATCAGGACGCCGACCCAACCTTTGTGCCCGATGTATTTCGGAATATCCACGTTCAGCAGGGTCAGCGCAAATTCCCTTTCCCCTAAAGGCAGCCGGACTTTCAGGTACAGCGCCTCATCCTGCTCACTGGCATAAAGGAAAATCTGGCCCTTGCGGCTGCGGAAAGCCCGGTCGCCAAAGGGAAAATATTCTTCAACGTCCTCGTAAGTAAAGGCTACCCGGCGGACCTGTTCTAGAAAATCGAGGATCTGCGGCATTTCACCCGGCAGCGCTTCTTCGGGACGACGAAAGGGTTGCGCCAGGTCGTAACTCAGGTGTACCAGCGGCAGGACCGTTTCAAGCTCGTCCTGCGTCTTGACCCGCGCGGTCAGCCAACCCCGTGAGGCCATTGACTTGTGTAGCTCTACAAAGGGCAAGTCCAGCGCCGCATCCTTTTCCAGGAAAGGGACCCGAAAGACAAGTTCTAAATGATCTTTTTGCTCGGTAATAAATAGAAAATTACAGCTTTTCACATCTCTGGCGAAAGTTCGGACGCCCCAGGGAAAACTTTCTTCGGTATTGCCATAACCTGAGGCCACCTGGCGGACTTGCTCACAAAGGTCCAGTACATCCGGCGCAATATTTAGCATAATTATTCCCCTGAATTTCAATAAATAAGTGCATATCAATCGTACACCAGCTTACCGCTGATTTCACCACTTAAGTTCTACTTTTAATCCGGATTCAGTCCTTTTTGGGCCGCAGGTCAGCAAGCTTTTTTTGCCGTGATTATGAATTTCTTTAGATTACCCGGGTACACTCGCCAGGCCAGGGAGCGCCTTTAATATATGGGTAAGCCTTAAATCATCCCCTCTATTGGTTAATATTCGTCAACGGCACCAAGGGGTACCGGGTTGCTCCCTGTAGTTTGGAATGACAATGCCATGTCACTACGACTTGTCTATTGGTTAAGCTATTTTGGAAACAAACAAAAACCGGGGAAACCAGCTTACAATAAGGCTTTCCCCGGTTTTGTCAGGCCAAAAGTGAAATTATGAGTTGACCCTGAGCTGCACTTTGATATTGCCCTTGCCAAATGCGGCGTCAAAGGCCGCAACACCGTCCTTCAGTGAAAACTCAGCCGAAATAAACTGATCCACGTTTATTAACCTGCGTTCCAGCAGCCGGATAGCCGGTTCAAACGGCCCGCAGCGCGACCCGACTATATTAATTTCATCAACTACAAAGTCGCTCAGCGGAATAGTCGTCTGGCCGTGGTAAGTGCTTTTCAGGATCAGGGTACCCCTGGGCCGGATAAGGCTTTTGGCTGTTTTCAAGCCTTCGGAATTCCCGGTACATTCCACAACCACATCGAAACCGCCCTTTTCCGGCTCAATACTGGTACGGAAAAGGACACCCTGGCGTTCAACCAGCGCCCCCTTCTCAGGATGGCGGCCCATCAGGGTAACTTCCGCCCCGGTAAGCCGCAGGACCTGGCAAATCAGGAGGCCCATCTTACCGTCCCCAATTACCAGCGTCCGGTCGGTAGGCTTAATATGTAACTGCTCCAAAATCTGGACCGAGGCCGCCAGGGGTTCGGCGAAAACCGCCCGTTCATCCGGAATCGAAGCCGGGACTTCCACCAGGTTAACTACCGGCAAACGCACAAACTCGGCAAAAGCCCCGTCGTGGCGGTCGATGCCAATTGTAGTGCGGTTGGGACAGTGGGTAGGGCGGTTGGCCCGGCAGGTCGCACAGCGGCCGCAGGCGGCATTGATTTCACCTACCACCCGCTTGTTTAACCAGGTTTTATCTTCCTGGGAGGCCACTTCACGGACGACTCCCACAAATTCATGGCCCAGGACACCGTGAAAATTCAGGTAGCCCCTGGTTATTTCCAGGTCGGTATTGCAAATCCCGGCCCGCCTGACTTCAATCAGAGCCTCCCCCGGCCCGATTTGAGGTTCTTTATGCTGCTCTTCAACTTTTAGGGCGCCATCAAAAACTAATGCTCTCAAGCTATTACCTATTCTGTTCTTTCTAAATTAACAGCCTATATCGATATTTAAAACTACTTTAAGTCTTTCAGGAAAGTGTGCAGGGCCTGGTTAAAAAACTCAGGGTTTTCCAGGTTGGACAGGTGTCCGGCGTGCGGAATAATCGAAAGTTGCCAATCCGGGATAGCCTGGGCCATTTTCCTGGCACCATCGGCCGGGGTTATCTGGTCATCCTTACCGCACATAACCAGGGTTTTTACTTTGATAGTACCCAACAGCGCGGTAGAATCGGGCCGGTTTGCCAGCGCCCCCGCCGCCGCAATCGTGCCGTAAGGGTCGTTGTAGCGGATTAGCCGGGATAGTTCGGCGACCAAATCCGGTCTGGTTCCGTAATTCTCCGGCGAAAGCAGTTTGGGAAGGCTGGCGTCAGCTACCGCGTCCATACCGCCCTGCCGGACACTTTCGATCAACTTGAAGCGATTCTGGCGGGCTTCATCAGAGTCCGCCTCGCTGCGAGTATCGCAGAGGACCAGGCCGCGCAGCATGTGGGCGTACCGGCGGTAAAAATCAAAAGCAATATAGCCACCCATCGAAAGCCCGACCAGGACTACCTTTTCCTGGCCCAGGCCGATTTGCTCTAAAAAGGCCGCCAGGTCAGCGGCGTACTCTTCCACCGAGGAAAACCGGTCGCGGGGTGCCCCGGCCGCACTCTCACCGAAACCGCGTACGTCCGGCGCGATAACCCGGTAGTCGCGCTTTAACTCCTCAACCTGGGGATTCCACATAAGGCTGGTAAGGGGAAAAGCGTGGACCAGCACCAGGGGCTTGCCACTACCTTCATCCCGGTAGGCCATTGGAAACCCGTTTACCATAACCTGCTTCATCTATTTTTCTCCAAGCTTGTGATTGAGCCAAAATGACGCGGCCGGTGCAAAGTACTATAATTAGCAGTGCAAGCTATACTTCCGGTATAGTGTATCATATCAAAAAATAACCGGCAGCTTGAATGCATTGTAAAAGGAAATAAGCCGGTCTGGAAAGAGTTGTAAGCTATGGCAGAGAATAAAACCGGGTTAGAACGCTATATCCGGCAGACCATCTTCAAGGGTGTCGGCCAGGAAGGCCAGCAAAAACTGCTGGCGGCCAGGGCCTTGATTGTCGGGTGCGGAGCGCTGGGCACGGCGATTGCCAACCTGCTCGGCCGGGCCGGGGTAGGCCACATTACCATTATTGACCGCGATTTTATCGAACTGAATAATTTGCAGCGGCAAACCCTCTATGACGAAGAAGACCTGCGCCTTAACCTGCCAAAAGCTATCGCCGCCGCCAACAAGTTGCGCCTGATTAACTCGGAAATAACCGTCGAAGGTATCGTTGAAGACCTGAATTACGAAAACATCGAGCAGTTGGTCAAGGCCGCCGATATTGTGCTGGATGGTACTGACAATTTCGAAACGCGCTACCTCTTGAACGATGCCTGCGTTAAACACAACAAACCCTGGATTTACAGCGGCGTAATCGCGGCTTACGGTATCACCAGCACAATATTGCCGGGTGATACGCCATGCTTCCGCTGCCTGTTCCCGGACCCACCGCCACCCGGTACTACGCCGACCTGCGATACTGCCGGGATAGTCGGGCCGATTGTCGGTATGATGGGGGCCTTTTCCGCCGGGGAAGCGATCAAGTTTTTAACCGGCCAGGGCAAGCTCAACCGGGGCCTGACTTCGATTGACCTGTGGCAGTTAAACTTTGACCGCCTGCCGGTGGAAGACCGGCAGCCGGATTGCCCCTGCTGCGGCCAGCGGAACTTTGAATTTTTGGAAGCGGCCGGGGAACTTGGCAGCCGGGTGGCTTCGCTATGCGGCCGTAACGCGGTCCAGGTGACCGTCCGGCCAACCCCGACCCTGGACCTGGCCGGTTTTGCCGGGCGGTTGAGCGCGGCAGGAGCCCAGGATATGCTGGAAAATGAATTTTTACTGCGTTACCGCCTGGACGGTTACGAATGGACCCTCTTTCCGGATGCCCGAGCCATTATTAAAGGCACCGATGATTTGAATGTAGCCAGGACTTTATACGCCCGGTATATCGGTGTCTAAAAGCAAAGAAACCTTTACGAAAAATTGCTAAGTTTATAAAGGGTTGATGTTAGAATTCGTTAAACACAGGACGCTAACCTCTGGATGTTTAATCGCCACAAGCCCTAAAGCATTACTCAAATTGAGTACAGGGGCCGGTCTTTAACTGTTCTGCCAATTGACGTCCCGGTTACCCATCTCATTTTTAACGATATTTTAGAACAGAAAGCCCTGCCGATGACTGCCAAAGGTCTTATTAAAACTATCATCGCCCTGGTTATTATTGGAGCCGGGGCCGCTATCGGGTGGGCAATTGCCACCAGTACCAACCCTTACGCCCCCGGTAACGCTACCACAGCCCCGGTAGCGGCCGCTACGGCCAATAATGCCGCCCGGGCCTCCGCCATCCCAACCTTTACCCCGTCTACAGGTACTAATACCACACCCGGCGCGAACGCTGCTACAGGCGGGCAAGCCGCCCCTAACACCACACCTGGTGCCGCCGGGGCAGCAACCGGACAGGGCCAGCGCGCAGCCGTCATAACCGGGACAGTAGTCAACTTCGATAAAGCCAGCCAGCTATTGACCGTTAAAGACGCCCAGGGCAAGAGCCAGGAATTTACGGCCGCTAACGCCCGCGTAACCCGGCTGGAAAAGCTTTCGGCCGATGACTTTGGGAAAGCCCTGGCTAATGGGACCGTATTGCTCACCGGCGAAAAAGGCAGCGATGGTACTTATAACGCCGCCAGCCTGGTTTCGGTAGAAGCAACCGGGTTTGGGGGAGGCGCCGCGGCCGGGGCTAATGGCACTCCCGGTACCGGCCCCGGTAATGGCGGCTTCAGAGGCAACGTAGGTACGCCGGGCGCGGGTGCTACTAATGGCACTCCTGGGGCCAGGGGCACCGGGGGCAACCCTGGCGGTAACGCCGCCGCTGGCTTTGGGGGAGCCAATGGCGCGGTAATTGTCCGCAGCGGCACCTTACAGGGCAATAAATTCACCGGCACCAGTTTTACCGGCGAAGCCATCACGGCTACTATCAGCAATACCACGGTCCTGGAAAAGCAGGTTACCGGCACGCTGGACGACCTGAAACCCGGCGCGAATGTTTCGGTCACTTCCCGGACAGCGGCGGCGGGCGGTCCCGTGCAGGTAGTCGCCATCAGCCTGACTTAAGTCGTTTCTTTAAACGGGCTGTGCCGGTTTTGAGCCACTTTTAGCTTTTTAACTTTGCTAAAGTGGCTCATTTTTTATATGTTTCCTGGTATTTCATTTGTTTCCCGGTATTTCAATTGTTACAATACCGGTTTTTTGCTCAACCCCACCACTCTATCCCCGGTTTCTCTCGCTCTACCTGCTATCACGCGCTCTATGCCCCGCTCTATCCCTGTCATTCCGAGCGCAGTCGAGGTATCGCCGCGCCCTTGGCAAATAAATACTATTTAGAAATGTCTCAAGACCTATCCTTTCCAGCCGTAGACCAGGCAAGGTCTTCATCTTTCCTGTAGGCCAAAGGCGCAGGGATACCTCGGTCGGCTATCCCTTCTGAACCTGAATAAGTTGGTACAGCCTCCTCGGGATGACAATATTCGGGTGTAAATGGTACAGCATCTTCGGAATGAGCGTGTACGAGAGTGGTGCGTTGGTGGTAGTCAGCGGGTTGGGCCTGGTGGGTTTTAATATATCTTTTGGTGGAATGATATTGCCTTTGTAGAAATTGTAGAGAATAAGGATTGGCTGGCAGGTTGAAAAAAGCTGAAAATAAAAAACAAAACCGCCTGGCTACTAAAAGCAGGCGGTTCCCTGGTGGAAAAAGTTTCCGGCTAAGCGCCATCCCAGCCTAGCAGGCGCTCGTACTCAGACTTGACCACCCCATAGCATTCACAGACGCTTTCTTCAAGACCCTGGCGGTTAAGAATGGTAATGTGGCCCCGGGCATAATTGATTAACCCGGCATCCTGCAACCGGCCCGCCGCCACGGTAACACTTTCACGCCGCCCCCCCAGCATACTGGCAATCAGTTCCTGGGTCATTTTTAATACATCCGATTTTACCCGGTCATGACTTAACAGGAGCCAGCGGCAAAAGCGTTGCTCTACCGGGTGCAGCCGGTTACAGATTGCGGTTTGTGAAATCTGGGTTAGCAATGTCTGAGTGTAGAGCAATAAGACTTTCTGGAAAGTCCCGCCGCGTTTAAATTCTTCCTGGACTATCCGGGCTTTCAGGCGCAAAGCCCCACCCGCAATCTGGACCACCGCCTGGTTAGGCGTATTATCGCTTCCCAGGACGAGGGCAACCCCGACTACCCCATCTTTACCGGTCAGACCAACCTCGGCGGTCATGCCATCTTCCAGGGTTAACAGCAAAGAAATCATGGAGGTAGTAGGAAAATAAAGATACTCGATTTTTTCGTATGCCTGGTAAATGACTTTGCCCAACTCAAAATTGACCGGTTCAAGCTCGGGTTTGAGGCGTTGATATTCTTCTTCAGTGAGCGCAGCCAATAACCTGTTTTCCAGGTCAAGGAACCCTGATGCTTTGGCCGAATGAAACATTAACAAATACCCTTTCCCTGTACATTCAGCCTGATTTTAGTCACCTTGCGGTGAAGTTAATCGCTCTTAATATTCCGAACAGCCTGTGAAAGGCCCACGGTTTCTAATCACTACTTTATCATGATTGAACAAGCCTTGCCAGTATTTTACTTTGAGAAAGAATATTTTGAGAGAATATTTAAGGAGGTGGAATAAACCTGCGGAAGGAAGGGGAATTTAGCCGGGAGCAGACCGCGGTAGGAAGAAACCTGAATGCCGCCGCCCTGCTGGCAGACGTTGCCTGGCATCAGGCTGTTTAAGGCTATAAAAGTTAACCCCTGGTAGGGGTTAACAGGCAGATAGCCGGAAACTTAATTAGAGGAACGGGCGGGGGAAGACTCGGCCCGGAGGTCCTCGCTATTCCTGGTGAAATAGTCCCTGACAACATCGGCTTCCTGGTCGGTAAAGCGCAGTTGGTCAACTTTATTGGGCCTGGAATTTTCACCGGAAAAGTTACCGCCCGGCATCATATTAGCGAAAGAAATAGTAGCCTCATTTTCGCTAAAATTCACATGTGTAATAAGGCTAACGTTAATAACGTGATGGCCCACTCGAATAAAATCCATAATATACCTTCCTGAAATTTTCTGGCGGGCCGGATTTGCCAGGAGCAACCCGGCCCGCCACCTTAATTGGCGTCTACCGGCTAATAGTTTTCGTCAAGAGATTTTGCCGCAAATTGACTGGTTACAGCCTCTTTGGGAGCTTCTTTAACCTGGACAGCCTTAAACCCCACCATTTTCTGAGTGTCTTCATCCCACAACCGGTAGAAAATACTTCTTAAACCACTTTTGAGGGTCAGGGCTTTCGTGTTAAGGAAAAGCTCGCTGGATTCATGACACTTTTGCAGATTATAGTTAGGAATGCGCGGGTTGAGATGGTGAATATGGTGATACCCGATATTGCCGGTAAACCATTGTAATACCAGCGGCAACTTGTAGAAGGAACTACCCTGGAGAGCCGCTGTTACATAGTTCCATTCCGTAGCTTCTTCCCAGTAGGTTTCTTCAAATTGATGCTGGACATAGAATAGCCACACCCCAACCGTGGCCGATATTGCCACGATGGGTATGCCAACCAGCATTACCTGGAAGAAACCGAAAACCAGGCTTAACCCGGCGGTTAGGACAACCAGCGCGAAATTGGTCCAATAAACACTGTACCTGGCCCGTTTATCAGCCTGGGAGTTGGCTAAACGATGCATTACCAGGAAGATTATCAGCGGCATCACGACCAGGAATAAAAGAAGCCACCGGTAAACTTTGTAACCCAGCCGCTGTTTAGAGGTAAGCTGTAGATACTCCTTTACGGTTAAAGTCAGCACATCTCCATTGGTCTGCATATACTTCGGGATGGTTAAAGGCAATATTTCGCCTTCCAGTCGCTTGGTCAGGTTCCCGGTAGTTGCATGATGCAGGGAGTGGTAAAAGCGCCAGTGGTAATACGGTGTGAAGCAGAAGACGCCACAAATGGAACCGATTATGGCGTTAGCCTTCTGAGATTTAAAAAATGACAGGTGGCAGCAGTCGTGGAAAATCATAAACAAGCGTAAATGAAACCCGGCTGCCAGGGGAGCCAGCGCCAGTGTCAGCCAGTACGAATAACTAAGGCTGAGATACATCAAATACCAGGAAAAGATGAAAGGTATAAATGTATTGGCAAGCTGCCAGATGCTCCGCCAGGGAGTGGGATTCCGGAAAGGCGCGATCTGCTGCCGCCAGTTTTGCTCTTCACTAATAAGCTTACTGCTTTTAAGATTTGTCGTATTCAAATAAACATCCTTGGTTAAAATTGAAAGTTTCTAATTTTTATGTTAGGAGCGGTCAAGTTCTTCCTGGGGAATGGGGCGGGGTTGGCGTACAATCCGAGGGCGGGCCTCGTGTACGATAATACTGTGGCCTTCAAAGAGCATACCGTCAAAAAGCGAAATTGCGTGAATCGCTTCACTTTCGCTGCTCATTTCAACAAAACCAAAACCCTGGACTGCTCCAGTTACCTGATCCGTAATAACCTGTGTCGAGGCAACGGTACCTGCTTGTGAAAACAAGCTTTCTAAACTTGCCTCGGAAGCACGGTTAGTCAGGCCACTGACGTACAATTTTTTGGTCATTATTATTCCTTTCAATACTTTTTTTCTTCTCTTCTCAAAAATAATTGGCCGAAACTAGTCAAGGAGGAATTTTTGAGGGGTTCTTTAATTTTTCTATAGGTTTAAACCTGGTATCTCAATTACAATTAAGCAATAATTAAGCCAGGATCCCTGTAACCCATTAATAACAAGGCCAAAATTGAGCTGATTATGTCTTTTAATTCTACTATGACTGAAAAAACCCGTCTGTTCGCTACCACACATATGTAATGTTATTCTTATCTATCTTTGCAGGTAACCCTTGTTCCGAAACGGGCGCGGGCTAACGGTGGGAATAGGCTATACGGCCTACACCGCCTGTCTCAACTCAATAAACGTTTGAGTAAAACCCGCAACTGGTTAAAGTTATCCGGGCGCGTCAGGTAAATATTGCCTTCCAGGGCAACTTCCTCACCCTCTTCCAGCGCCTCGAAACAAAAAATTACCACCGGCACAGCTTCGCTCAAACCTGAACGCATTCGGATCAAATTAGTAGTGGGGATAAGCTCGTCCACCGGCACGCCCAGACCGATAAGCACCAGGTCGGGTGGGGCTTGCCTGGAACTTACGATGGCCGCTTTTTCATCGCGCACCGGCATTACCGTGTAACCGTCCGCCCACAGTAGCTGTTCTATGCCATCTCGAGTTTCCTCTACGTCTTCTACGACAAGAATGCTGTACCCGGTATTTCTGTCCATACTCACAACCTTTTACACATTTCGTCCGTCCTGTTGTATGTTATGTCCCAATCCAATAAGAATGATACTTCTTTAAAAGTTAACCGTCTGTGTGGTAGGGTACATTCACGGTGTACAAACCTGATTAGGCAGGTAAGGCTTTATGTGTGCTAACGAACATACAGGACCAACTTTCTAACCTACAATAAGGATAGATTTCCTATAATAATTGAAAAATCAAGAACATTGTTGTTCTTATAAATACCTGCCGGGTAGGCAACGAAAAAGAGGTGGATTATGGCGCTATTTTCCTTCAAACGGGGCAAGATCGATAAGTGGTACAAACAGGAACTGAAGAAACTCAATGACAACTATTTTTCCTACCAGGATCCAGGTGGAACTTCCGGAAATTCTGAACTTCAGCGTGCCAATACCCGCAGTAAAGAACTTGAAAAAGCGACAGCCGATCTCAAGCAAGAATACCGGGCCAAACTGAAAGAAATCGGCCAGAAGCCCCGTTCCGACTTCTTGAACACTATAGAAGAAAATTAACCCCACTACCAGTGGTTAAATCTTCACAACCTCAACAATTTTATTGGTTGGGGTTGTTTAATTTCCGGCCTCAACCAGGCCGGTTTTTATTTTTATAAAATTAGAGGGTTTTTCCTGGCTGTCCTTTAGCGGCTTCAGGTTCAGCCGGATAGGCTTTGTACCGGGCAGCAGCCTTTATAAATCCAATTTATTCATGATAAACTTTATGGAGATTATTGACAATATTTTAGACCTATGTTAACATTGTTGAGCAGGTAAGTTAACTCTTTATTTTCTAAAGGTATTCAACTATGCTGGCCTTCAAGCGAGTAAGCCGACCAAAAGAAAATCGAACCATAATGGCGGTTTTCGCCCACCCGGATGACGAAGCATTCCTGGTTGGCGGAACCCTGGCCCATTACGCCCGGCAGGGAATAAACATAGACCTGGTCTGCCTGACCCGTGGCGAAAAGGGCAGTACTGAAAAGCTGCCGGGCGCGGAGAAAAACCTGGCTCGCCTGCGCCAGTCCGAGCTTGAAAAGTGCTGCAAAGTGCTGGGTGCCCGCTTGCTGCCTACCCAAATTTTCCCTGACGGCAAACTGGCTGAAATTGGTAGTGAACGCCTGGTCCGGCCGATTGAAAAACTTATCAAGACCCGGCAGCCTGACATCGTCCTGACTTTCGGGCCGGACGGCCTGACCGGCCACCCGGACCATATCGCCATCCACCATGCCACTACCAGAGCCTTTCAAAAAGCCGCCCAACCGGGGAAAGCGCTGTTCTACGCCAGCCTGGCGGCCTACCACGTTGACCGGTTGAGCAACAGGCTCGATGGCTCTTTAGGTGACCTGCCCCTGCGTTTGACCGGGATAGAAACCAGCCAGATTTCCGCCGCGATAGATATTCGCCACACCAGCCATCTCAAATGGGCCGCCCTTAATTGCCACCGTACCCAGTCGTCTAATTTCGCCGGGTTGAACCAGGCCGATGTTTTATTGCTTAGCCACCTGGAACACTTCCGGCTAGCCAGGATAGCGGGCCTGCACCCCGGGTTAACATTTGCCCCACGCCAGGTCCAGGCCGGTCTGTTTGAGGTTTTGGACCTGGCAAAAAAGGGTTACCTGGAAATAGCTTCCTGACGCTTCACACAACTTCTTTAGTTGTCCTTCAAAATAATTTACCGCCCCACCGTTATTATTTCTAAAATACCAGGACCATATTTGAACATGGACAAGTTGGTATAATACGGCCATTAAATGGTTTTCAGGAAAATCCCGGCTTTTGAATTTATTAACAAACAAACTCTTAGGAGCTAATTTGCTTTTTAAGTCCATTTGAGCTAAGCTAATACATGGTTGTTATCAAATTGACCAGGAAATAATTTTAATAGCGGCATAAAATGTGCTTCTAAATAAGCGGCAAAGCATTGGCCCAGGGCCGCTATTTGATCAAGGAACGGACCGAATTGGGTAAGAAAAGCCCGGTTCGATTAAAGGAGGCAACTTTAATGGCGAACGGCAAAGCACAGAAAACTCTTAAAAAGGTAGTTGAGGGCGAACAATTGGCGGCTAATGCCCTGGCAGTCGCTATCGGCAAGGTCAAAGAGAGCGATATTAAAACCCTCTTAAGCCAGTTGCGGGAAACTCACGAAGCAAACCTGGAAGTCGCCGGGACGCAATTAACAGCCCTCGGTGGAAAATTTCCTATTCCTGGTTTGCGCGATCAACTTAAAAAGGGCTGGGAGTCGGTTGCTTCCACCAAGAATTCGGCCGATGCGCTCAAGTTGTTACAGAAAAAAGAGCGCCAGTCGCTGGTTGACTACAAAGACCTGCTCAAACGAGCCGGTGATGAAGATACCATGTCGCTAATCTTACGCAATATGGCTGCGACAACCGAAAACATCGTCAAGCTGAGCGAAACGCTCGGCCAGTTGCAGGGCAAGAAGAAGAGTGGCAAACTCCTGGGCTTGCCGCGCTCGTTATGGCTCTTAGGTATCGCCGGTGGCGCCGGGTATTATTTCTATAATAAGACTAAAAGCCAGCCGGAAGACCCGGCAACCCCGGCTTCCGATGCCGGTAGCACCCCTAGCTAGTCTTTTAGCGCAGGTTGCAACGGGCGAGCAGGCTAAATGCTGTCTCGCCCTACCCAAAGCAAATAATTTAGTTTCAAAGGAGTATTTCTTATCGAACCGATTGACCTGGCACGTGCCATTGTAGAAGTAGCGGACAATAAAAAAGCGGAAAATATTGTACTGCTGGACATCCGCAAAGTTTCCGTTATAGCCGATTATTTTGTAATTTGTAGCGGCAACAGCGAGCGGCAGGTAAAAGCTATCGCCCGTGATATTGAAGTAGAACTGGATAAAGAAGATATAAGCCCGCGCCACATGGAGGGTATGGACCAGGGCCGCTGGGTGTTGATAGACTATGGAGATGTGATTGTTCACGTTTTCACGGGAACCGAACGAGAATACTATACCCTGGATAAGCTCTGGGCCGGTGCGCAAACTTTACTGGTAGTTCAGTAATCCGGTAAGTAAGTCGGGGAACAAAATTTGCTTCAAACGTGTTAATATAGTTGTAGATTATCACTAAACTTTGTACAGTAGAAAATACCTTACCAACCTGATCCTTAGGGCGGTCTCGGCCTACTGTCTACCAGGTTAGAAGGAACTTATGCAAAACCAGGCAAATAACTCAAACAGCAGTCTTATAATTGGGGTTTTAATCGGCAGTGTTGCCGGAATGGCCCTTGGTGCCGCTCTTACCAGTCTGGCTAACCGCTTTGCCGGGAAAGCCTGGACCAGTATCACTCACCGGGGAGAGTTACATGAAGTCGACCCGCGCTGGTTGCTTCAATAAGTAGGTCAAGACCTATCCTGTAAGCCATTCGTTTATTAGTCAAGGGCCTCTCACCCTCTCACGCAATGCAGCGCCGGGTGTTACTCCGGCGTGTGCCAAAAACCCTGAATACCGATTTCTGCTAAAACGCCTCACCGGCGTTTTTAATTTTTAAGGGCTTTTCGATAACCAGGCCAAATAAGGTTGTCTTAAAGTTGGCAAAAAATTCCCGGTATTATTTATTTACCGCTATCTTGACATCTAAAATCCGCCTATACCCCATATATTGAAACTTTTGTTCCAGTGCATACCCCCTGTTGTAGAAGCGAGGAATAGCACTACCATATCTTGACAACTGTGGTATAATTGGTTTGTTCAGAACATAACTTCTATGACGCTAGGAGCTATAATGAGCCAACAGGGGCCAATTTTCCAGAGCAGCTTTGATCTTTTTGCTGGGGACGAAGCTACGTATAATGACCTACCAGTAAATCTGACCTCCGACTCTTCTTCCGAAGAAGATTTCAGTTGCTTACCAAAAGGCGAACAGACCGAAGGATATGCCGTCTATGTCTTTACCAAGCACTGCCCTGAAAAGAAAACGGCGCGCTGTTACTATATAGTGTACCAGCCAACCCTGTGGGATAACTACACGGTCCAGCGTCAGTGGGGTGTAGTCGGCTCCAATAGACAGCAGTTTTATACCGAACATTTCAATAATCCCCGGCCAGCCCTGGCCCGGATCCGCAGGCTGATCGAACTCAGCCTCCGGCGCGGCTACCGCCTTTCCTACGCGGCCTAGCCTGCCTGGTTTATTAAAGCTAAAAAGTTGCAGCCAACCATCAGTTTTTGAAGTTCATTTCCAGCAGACCCCTCCTGGCCCGGTAAAAATTTCTTCTGAGTCCACCTGTGTAAAGTGGCTCTTAACCAAAATTTAACAGATTTTTCTATTAAGCCCGCTCGATGAGCCGGGTTTTTTAATCGCCATTTGTTGACAAATATAAAACTGTGCTATAGTATGTCCATCTAAGCGTATTGTTGAGTACTCTGCTCAGTTTTAAAGAAAGATTGTATGACAACCTCAAATCCACAAATTGGCCTTGATTTAAATAGGGCTGCCCCACCTGACCAGGCTATCGTGGTAGAAGCCAAAGACCTCCGTAAGAGCTATAAGAATTTCGAAGCGGTCAAAGGAATCTCTTTCCAGGTTTTCCAGCAAGAATGTTTCGGACTGCTCGGGCCGAACGGGGCCGGGAAAAGCACTACAATTCGGATGTTGAACTGTGTCTCGCCAATTTCGGGCGGCTCCCTGACAGTGCTAGGCCAGAGCGTGACCGAAAATATTCGCCTGATTAAATCCCAGATCGGGGTCGTGCCACAGGACAACAATTTAGATACAGACCTGACGGTCCTGCAAAACCTGCAAGTTTACGCCCGCTATTTCAATATTGATAAAAAAGAAGCCACCCGCCGTGCCGATGAAGTGCTGGAACTGTTCCAGTTGACCGACAAAAGAAACAATAAGACCGACGAGATATCCGGTGGTATGAAGCGGAGGCTGGTAATTGCCCGGTCGCTGATTAACCAGCCCAGGTTAATCATCCTGGACGAGCCGACAACCGGCCTGGATCCGGCGGCCCGCCAGGTCGTCTGGCAGCAGTTGCGGCTCCTGCGCGACCGGGGCGTTACTATCCTGTTGACCACTCACTACATGGAAGAAGCCACACAGCTTTGCGACCGGCTGGTAATTATAAATGAGGGCCGGATTATGGCGGAAGGCAAACCGCGCGACCTGGTGCGGCGGCTGGTCGGTTATGAGGTAATTGAGATGCGGCTGCCCGAAGCCGAACGCCAGGAATTGCTGCCTTTGATCGCCAATCGGCCAATTTTGGTCGAAGAAGCCGGAGATATGCTTTACCTTTTCGGCCAGCAGACCCACGCTTTTCACAACCTGACCCTACCGGAAGGTAATTACCGGCTGCAGCGCCATGCCAGCCTGGAAGATGTCTTTTTGCGACTAACCGGCCGGGGCCTGGCCGAATCTTAATACTGGCTTATTTTAGAATTTATTATAAAAGGCAAGAATGAGCAAAAATTATTCGGCCCAACCGGCCATGACCCTTCCCAGGAAGGGGTTATCCCTGCCCAATCCCTTTACCCTGGGGACCTACCGGGTCTTTCAACGCAACCGCGACGTTTTTCTAAAGCTCTGGAAAACCGAGCTATGGCCGCCGATTGTCGAAGCTCTGCTATCCCTGTTTGCGTTCGGCTTTGGGCTGGGGGTCTACATTACACAGGTTAACGGCCAATCCTATATCCAGTTCATCGCAGCCGGGCTAATCTTCAGTTCAGTGTTGTTTACCGCGTCTTTCGAGTGCATGTTCGGCACATTCATCCGGATGCAGCAAGAAAAGGTCTTTGACGCCATTATCGCGACCCCGGTAAGTATTGAGGAAGTAGTTTCCGGTGAAATCTTCTTCGCGGCGGTCCGGGCGACCTTCAACGGCACCTGTGTGATTGCCGTAATGGCGGTCCTCCAGCTAACGCCTTCCTGGTGGGTGCTGCTAGTCCCACCACTGGCCTTATTGACCGGCTTCTTACTGGCAAGCATCGCCGTGGTAGTGACAAGCCTGGTGTCCAGTTTCACCTCGTTTAACTATTACATCACCCTGGGAGTCATCCCGATGCAGCTTTTTAGCAGCGTCTTTTTCCCGGTTTCGCAACTCCCCGAAAATGTGCGCTGGGTGGCCTACCTTTCGCCGCTGTACCCGGCGGTAGAAGCCGGACGCTCCCTGTATATGGGAGATATTCACGCCGGGTTGCTGCTTAACCTGGTCTGGATCCTGGCCCTGACAGTGGTATTTTACCTGCTGGCGGTCAACCTGATGCGCCGCCGCCTCATCAAGTAACTGGTTGCAGATGGACAAAAAGCCCCCGTTTGGGGGCTTTTTTCTTGCTCAAGATTAATTCAAAACTAACACATCTCTTATATTTTTCTAATTGACCTTATTTTATTTTTGGATAAAATTATGGTGCAAGTCAAGGTTGAGCAGTCCGGAGAGAAAATAGAAGTCAACCGCGATAGTAATCCTTATAAAACTGCCAACCAAAGATATTCTAACTAATTTGCAGGTTGTAATTATTTTAACAGCTTTTCAAAACAAGGAGGAATGTTTTATGACTAGCCTGATGAACCGGCCTTCTCTGATCAATGAAATGATTTCCCTGCCTGAAGCAGTCAGCAGTTTGTTTGAGAATAGCTTCTTGAGCCCTGGTTGGGTCAGTAACCTGGACAATAATAAATTAATGACGGCCTTTAACGTCTATGAGGACTCGACCAGTTTCTATGTCATGGGCCTGCTGCCAGGTCTTGACCCGGATAAGTTCGACCTGAACGTCAAGGAAAATATGCTGACGGTGAGCGGCAAGTATACTTTCAACGGTTGGCCCCTGGGCGGTACCCAGGCCGAAACCGGAAAAGGTAAAGAGGAAAAAGCTCCGGCCATCCAGACGCTGTTGCGCGAAATACCGGAAGGCCAATTCTACCGGCAAATCCAGTTGCCCAGCGCCTTTGACGCCGACAAAATTGAAGCGCACTACGAGGACGGCCTGTTAAAACTGCGCCTGCCGAAGACCCAGAGCAGCCAGACCCGCCGCATCCCGGTACATTCTTCAAAAACGCAACACATTGAAGGTGAACTGGTCAGTGGCGGCAAAAGCAAATGAATGGATTTTATCCGGTAATAGTTCGTGAGTAATAAAAAAGGAGTGTTTACGGCGTTGTAAACACTCCTTTTTTACAGAAATCCAAATCTATGCTTTACCGGTGGCATCGTTTAAGATTTTCCAGAGCCGGTCCGGCCACAGGGGCATATCCAGGTTACTGATGCCGTAAGGCCGCAGGGCATCCAGCACCGCATTGACTACCGCCGGAGGCGAACCGGTAGCCCCGGATTCACCGATACCCTTGGCACCTAAAGGATTGCGCGGGCTGGGCGTAAAAGTCCGGCCCAGTTGCATGTTCGGTAATAAGCGGGTATTTGGAAAACTGTAATCCATCAAACTGCCGCTTAAAATCTGGCCGGTCTGGTCATAGACCACCTGCTCGTAGAGGGCCTGGGAAATACCCTGGGCAATCCCGCCGTGGACCTGTCCATCCACGATCATCGGGTTAATGACCGTCCCGCAGTCGTCCACCGAAACATAATTCAAGATTTTAATATCCAGGGTTTCGGTATCAATCTCCAGGGCGCAGACGTGTGACCCAAAAGGAAATACCACGTCCGGGGCATTGAAAAAGCGCGATGATTCCAGGCCAATTTCCATGCCGGGAGGCAGTTTGTCGGGGTTATAAGCCGCCCTGACCACCTTTTCAAAGCTAACCGACCGGTTAGGCACCCCTTTAACAAAGACCTGGCCTTCCGCCATTTCAATATCGGCTTCGGCGGCTTCCAGCATATGAGCGGCCAGTAGTTTGATTTTATCTTTGACTGATAAAGCGGTTATCTTTACGGCCGAGCCGCCAACGGCCGCGCTCCGGCTACCGTAGGTGCCTTGCCCGTAAGGGGTATCTTTGGTATCGCCGTGGCTGACTTCAATCCGGTCCATTTCAATGCCAAAGGTATCGGCTACGATCTGGGCCATAGTTGTTTCGCTACCCTGCCCGTGTGGTGAAACCCCGGTAAAGACCGAAACACTGCCGTCCGGGTTAATGCGCACGACCGCGTTTTCAAAACCCATCGCGCCGCGCTCGACATAGGAACCGATGCCAATACCAAGCAACCGGGCCGGTAACTTGCCGCCCGCTTCCGCTTTGTGCTGGGCTTGCTTCTGGCGCATGGCCGGGTAATCCAACAGGTCAAGCGCGGTTTGAAGCGTACTGGCGTATTCACCGCTATCATAAAGGGCCCCGGTAGCGGATTTATAAGGGAAAGCCTCCGGCTTGATAAAATTACGCAGCCGGATTTCGACCGGGTCCATATTCAGGCGAGCCGCCAGCTCATCAATAATCCGCTCCACAAAATAAGCCGCTTCCGGGCGGCCCGCGCCCCGGTAAGCCGTAGTAGGCGTAGTATTGGTAAAGACGTATTCAATCCGGGTGGAAATCGCCGGGATGGCATAGCAACCGGAAGCCATAGTGGTCGTCAGGGTCGGGATAAAGATGGCGTCATCGCTGGCATAGGCCCCGATATCGGCCACCAGGCGCAGGTCAAGGGCCTGAATAATCCCGTCTTCGGTCGCGCCCAGCCGCAAGTAATCAATCTGGCAGCGGCCGTGATAGGTCGCGGCCATGCTTTCGGAACGGCCTTCCAGCCATTTGACCGGGCGGCCCAGTTTAACGGCCGCTGCCGCGATAATAAGTTCTTCGGGGTAAACCATAATCTTAGAGCCAAACCCGCCGCCGACTTCCGGCGCGATTACTCTAATCTTGTGTTCGGGGATTTTTAAGACTTTTGAGAATTCGGAGCGGGAAAGGTGAGGAGCCTGGTTCGAGAGCCAGATGGTCAACTGGCCGGTTCCCCGGTTGTAGTCGGCCACGATGCCCCGGGCTTCCAGTGACACCGCCGCTACCCGCTGGTTGTAAATGCGCTGTTCCACCACTACCGGGCTGGCTTTTATCCGGGCTTCTACGTCCGCCCGGTCGCCTTCTTCAGTAACTCGCACCAGGTTAGAATCTAGCTGGGCATGGACTTTAGGTGCACCCGGCTTGACCGCTTCTTCCGGGTCAATCGCTACCGGAAGCGGTTCGTACTTTACTTCAATTTTCTCGCTCAGGTCGTAAACCTGCTCAAGCGAGGAAGCCACCACCAGGCCGACCGGTTCGCCTGACATCCGCACTTCCCCATCCGCCAGAAAAGGGCGGTTTGGTAAACCTTTAAGCAAGGGCTTAAAAGACATTGAATCTTTAAAATCATTCCAGCTATAGAAGTGGGCATCCGTACCCAGGTTTCCCTGGCCCGTAATTTCAAAGCGAGCATGCGCGTAGGGTGAGCGTACAAAGCGAGCATGCAAGAGGCCGGGCAAACTTATATCGCCTACATATGTTGCCATGCCCTGCACCAGGCGGGGGTCTTCTTTTCTCCGGACGCTTGCACCTACTAACGAACCAACCGTCATTGTTGCTTCCTTTCCAAATAAGTTTCCAGGCTGTGCTTTTAGAGAATTTGATAGTAATGCCGTTTGAAGCATTTGGCAAATATCTCCTTACTGGTAGGTTCCCGGTAAAGTATCCATCCGGCCGGAAACTTTAGGACAGACGGGAGGCCAACTAAATATTCTTTAATAGTTGAAGACCCTTACCTGGCAGGAAAAGGGTCTTGTTGCCTGGTTGCAAAATACCGGCTTGCCCGGCTTATTTCTTCCCGCTGCCCTGGCCCTGCCGGGGGTCGAGCGCGTCCCGCAAGCCATCTCCCAGGAAGTTAAGGGCCATAACCGTAATCACTACCATTAAACAGGGGAATATCAGGATAGTGGGCGGGTTGCTCTGGAAAGCGTCGCGCCCTTCGCTGATTAACCGGCCCCAGCTTGGTGCGGCCGGGTCACCGCTTACGCCGATAAACCCGAGAAAAGCTTCGGTAATAATCGCTTCCGGTATGCCGTAACTGACCGCCACGATAATCGGGCCGAGCGTGTTGGGAAGGATATGTTTCCAGAGAATTCGAAAGGTTGAAGCCCCGGTGGCATGGGCCGCTTCAATAAACTCCTTATTCTTCAAACCCAGAATCTGGCCCCGGACCAACCGGGCCATCAGCGGCCAGGTGCTGATGGCAATCGCCACATACACCCACAGGATACTGCTGCCAAATGACGACAGAAAAAGCAGGGCCAGCAAGAGATAGGGGAAAGCCCTGAAAATATCGGTCAGGCGCATAATCAGGTTATCGATCCAGCCGCCGAAATACCCGGCCAGCAGGCCCAGCGGAACGCCAATGAAAAGCACTATGGCCTGGACCACAAACCCGACACTTAACGAAATACGTGAGCCGTAAACAATGCGCGCCCACAGGTCGTAATTCTGGCCGGTAGTTCCCATCCAATGGGCAGCCGAGGGCGGCTGGAAGTTTTGTTCGTTATAAGGTTTGGGTGATGAACTATCATAAAAAGGCTGGTCAGGCTGGTAGCGGGCAATCCAGGGCGCGAAAATCGCGATTAGGACCAGCCCGCTTACCGCCAGTAAGCCGAGCATTGCCAGTTTATTGCGCCGTAATCGCCGCCAGGCGTCACGCCAGAGGCTATTAGTGGCCCGTGGAAAGGTTTCGGCGGCCGGTTTCTTACCTTTAGAGGGTAGAATGTTACCGCCTCTGGAGGAACCGGGGCCGGATATTCTTTCTTTTGAGACTTTAGCCATCAGGCGGCCCTCCTGCTAGTGTAACTGACCCGCGGGTCGAAGAATCCATAAAGTAAATCTACCAGCAGATTTATCAGCACTACCATTAAGGCGTAAAGCACCGTAGTCCCAATAATCATCGGGTAGTCGTGGGCCAGGATAGCCGAAACAAAATAGCGCCCGATACCCGGAATATTAAAGACAGCTTCAATCGTGACCGACCCGGTCAACAGTCCGGCCAGCCGGTCGCCCAGCACCGTCAGGATAGGGATAAAGGCGTTCTTCAAGCCGTGCCGGATGGCGATGGCCCGGTCGTTCAGACCTTTGGCCTGGGCGGTGCGCATGTAGTCCTGACGGATAACCTCAAGCATGCTCGAGCGGGTCAACCGGGCGATAATGCTGGCTTCCCGCGCTCCAAGTAAGGCAGCCGGTAGAACCAGGTCCAGGGTGGTTGGCGAACTGGGCGCGATGGAGAAATCGCTCCCAGTGGCGTAGTTAATCAACACTACCGCAATCAGGGCCAGCAAGCCAAGCACAAAACTTGGTATGGAGAACCCGATCAGGGCAATAGTTGTAACGGTGTAATCAATCCAGGTGTTTTGCTTGAGGGCCGCAATAATTCCCAGGGGAATACCCACTATCAACATGAAGATAAAGGCCATAATTCCCAGCCGCAGTGAGAAAAGGAAGCCACCGGCGGTTGAGGTATCAAGGGTAAAAATGAGGAAAAGCAGCCATAGCGTGACTACCGCCAGGACGGTCGGGAAAAACCAGCGCTTGAAAGTATTCAGCAGGTCAATCCGGCGGGTGCGAGTGCGCAGCCAGCTAAGCCCCAGCGTGATAATAATCCCGGCTGCCACCGCCAGCCCTAACTGAAGCCAGAAAGAAATGCCTTCCTCGCTCCTGGAACCGTAGCCGAAAAGGATTTCTGTTACAGTTTGATTGCCCTGCCGCTCGAAAGATGGTCCCCAGTCGCCCCGGAAAAAGTTAATGATATAGATAAAGTACTGTTCATAGAGCGGCTTATCGAGGCCGTATGCCGATTCGATAGCAAGACGGGCTTTTTCAGGCAAGCGGTCGTTGGTGAACGGGCTGCCCGGAATGCTATGCGCTATAAGAAAAGTTATAAGGGTTATGCCAATGAAAACCGGGATTAATAGCAGTAGCCGGTTAATTATGTACTTTCCCAAGATGGCACCTTTGTAAATATTAAAAGCTGTGCAACTTTGCGGGTAGAATAGGACGGTAAACCCTACCGGCTAGCCCAGCCGGTAAAGTAGTGAACCGGCCGGAAATTATCCCGGCGGCTCACTACCTCTGAAAACTTAAACTGACTTACTTCTTGATTTGAGCATCCTTGAAGTGAGTGGGACCCTGCGGATTGTAAGTCCAGTTGCTAACTGTCGGCTTGATCAGGACAGCATACAGGCCGCTATAGGTCGGGATCATACCGGCGTCATCCTGCAAAATCTTTTCCGCTGTCTGGTAGAAGGCGGCCCGTTTGGCCGTATCCTTTTCGACAGCGCCCGCTTTCCAGGCAGCATCGAAGTCTTTGTTGCAATACTCGCCACCCTGCTGGGCCAGAGTTTCACAACCCATCATCGGTTGGTAAAAGTTATTCGGGTCCGGATAGTCCGCGCCCCAGCTTCCGAAGTAAATCAGAAACTCGTGGCCGGTGCTACGGCGTTCAAAGAACTCTTTAGCAGTCGGTACCGGGTTCAACTTGAGCGTAATACCCAGGTGCTGCTTGAACTGCTGGACATAGCTCTCGGAAGCCTGTTGCCAACCGGCCCGCTCCGGGGTGTAAGCGAAACCGCCACTCTTACCGGCAGCGCCATAATTGTTGATCAGGTCTTCAAGCTGTTTAACCTTGGCCGGGGTATCATAACCGGCGGCAACCAGGCTGGCTTTCGCTTTGGCCGGGTCAAACGGATAAGCGTCATAGGGCTTGTAGCTGGGCAGACCAGGCACGAGCAGAGTATTCAGGGGCAGACCCGCGCCCTGCAGCGCGCCTTCGGCCACTAACCGGCGGTCGATAGCCTGGTAGAAAGCCTTGCGGAGCTCTTTATTGGTAGCAAACGGGCTATCGCCTTTATGTTTGAAGCCAATAAAGTTGGTGCGGGTACGCGGCACCAGTTGAAGCTGGGTTTTTAACTTGGCATCGTTCTTGACTTTGGTCAGGTCAGCCACCGGTACTTCGATGGAGTCCAACTCACCATTGTCGTATTTCAGGCGGGCGGTCGCGCCATCCTTAATCAGTTCGATGGTCACGGCATCAATGCTGGCCCGGCCTTCCCAGTAGTTAGGGTTGAATTCCAGGCGCAGGCTCTGGTTGTGTTTCCACTCTTTTAAGAGGAAAGCCCCGGTGCCGACCAGGTTACCGGCTTCAATCCATTTATCACCGCTAGCTTCGACGACCTTTTTATCAACGATGAAAAAAGGATGCAGGGCGGTCTTCAAAATAAAGTCACTGGCCGCCTGGGTTAGAGTTACTTCCAGGGTAAAATCATTCAGCGCTTTAAGACCGCTTAAAGCGGCTTTCTTGCGGTCATCACCAGTTAGTTTATGTACTTCGTCAAAACCGACAATATCACTCATAACGAAGTCATATTCGGCTTTCTCGTTCTGGATAACCCGGTTCCAGGAATAGACGAAATCGGCCGCGGTGACCGGGTCGCCGTTACTAAATTTGACACCCTGGCGGATTTTGAAAGTATAAACCTTACCATCGGGGCTGGTGGTCCAGCTTTCGGCGAGGTTAGGCTTAACATTTAAGTCTTTATCCAATTGAGTGGGGCCGTCAAAGATTTCGTTCATTACTATAACGGCTTCCTGGGAGGTTGCCAGTTTAGGGTCCAGGCTGTCCGGTTCGCCGGTCATAGTAAAGCGGAAAGTTCCGCCGGTAACAGGGCGAGCTGATGCGGCAGCGGCGGCCGTTGTAGCTCCGGTCGCAGCAGCCGTTGTAGCTCCGGTCGCGGCTGCCGTTGTTGCAGTGGCGGCGGTAGTCGCAGCAACGGCCGCAGTGGTCGCCTGAGAGGCAGCCGTAGTACTGGCAGTGGAAGGAGTTGCCGTATTATCGCCACAAGCCGCCAGCGTTACGGCCAGTATAAGGCTTATTATTCCGTAATTAAGGAAAGATCGCCAACGCATCTCTTTATCCTCCTAGGTGATAAGTTATTTGGTTTACTGAAGCTAATCCATCCCAATGGATTTATCAAAGTTAAGAATAGAATATGGTCGCGTGGTGTCGTTAAATAAAGGTCAGGAATCAAATTGAAAAGTAGAAAAAGTAAAGCCAGGGACTATAACCAAGACTTTACCGGGATACAATTCTCCCAGAGATAACATTAATTACAAACCTGTAGCCACTTTTCATTCTGGGGAGCTACACATTGGGTTATTAGGATCGGTATTACTACCGTGCGGAAAAGGAATTCAACGGAACCTTGAAAATATTATAGCACATTTTTTACTGTGCAACCTTTTTGTGTTCTAGTCTTTGCCGGTACCGTCCGGCGATGTCTTCGGGGGTAAAATGGCCGCGATATTCAACCGGCAGTTGCTCGGCTATTTTCAGCATCATGATATCACTGAGGAATTCAAGGTCTTCATGACGGCCGCGCTTGCCGGAGGCGGCCAGGCCGTGTTCGAGGGCGAAAGCGATAGCCGCTTCCTTGAGGTTGTAGGGTTGGCCCATGGAAACCTGGACTTTGGGACGCCGCAAAAAGCCAAACTTTTTACGCCGCATGATATTTTCGGTGCCATAAATCCCAATCGGGATAACCACGGCGCTGCTGCTGGAGGAAATCATAGCCGCCCCAGGGTGAGGGTCCTGGAGCTGGTAAGTCCTGGAACGGGTGCCTTCCGGGTAGATGCCCAGCAATTGCTTGCGTTTAACAACAGCCAGGGCGGTTTTGACTGCTTGCCGGTCGGCTTCACCCCGGCGTACCGGGAAACCGCCTAATATCGAGGCGACGCCGCCTAAAATGGGCGTCTTGAAATATTCTGCTTTGGTCATAACATAGGGCGGGCGGGGAGTGCAGAGAGTCCCGACCATCGGGTCAAAATTGGATAAATGGTTCCAGGTACCGACATAACCGCCCTCAGTCGGCAAGTTTTCCAGGCCACGCACCTTAAAGTCACTGATTGTATGTAAAATAAGCCATGCCAGCGGTTTAAAAAAGAAGTACATGCTTAAATACCGCAGGGTTACAAACATGTAGTGTAATATGCAGCGCAGCCCTTCAGGCAACCGGTTGTTCAAACCCGGTCCGATCAAGGCCGGTTCCTTCAGTTCGGTTAAATAATCTTGCCAGATGAGCCGCACGGGTAATAATCCTTTCCAAATTCACGCTTGAAAACTTACTCCTAAAGACCGGCAAATAAGTATAGCACTACCACCCACCCTGACCAAGTCCTACCTTTTAGCTATTTCGAGTTCCTGGCTAACTCAAGGTCCTGCTCCACCGGCAATGATGTTTTACCCGGACCCGGTTTGCCGGACGGCAAAATCAGGCTCAAGATTACTACCGGCAGCGGTAGAAAGACCAGCACCAGCATCGTCCCAGACAGGCCGAAATTGTCGGCAAAGACACCCAGGCCGGTGGTTCCCAGGCCACCCGCGCCAAAAGCCAGCCCCAGCGTCAGGCCGGAAGCCAGGCCAACCCGGTGCGGCAGGATTTCCTGGGCCATTACTACTGTCAGGGAAGATGCCGATATCAAAGTCGCACCGGCAATAGCCAGGGCCAATACCTGTACAAAGCCGGTGGAATTCATAAAGACCAGTAAAACCGGCGTGGCGACGGCGACGGTAACCGCCAGGATAATCCGGCGTTCAAATCGGTCACCCAGCCGCCCGCCAACCAGCGTACCGGCCGCCCCGGAAAGCGAGAATACCGTTAAAAGAAAAGCCGCGTAGTCGTGGTTGTTCGAGTTCAATGAAACAAAGTAAAGCGGGATAAAAGTAATTAGCCCGGTCTGGACCATCGAACGAAGGCTAATAATGGAAATTAGCAGCGAAAGCGAATAAGCAACCCGGCCTCTGCTCAGAGTGGGGCCGGTTGAGCGGTTCCCTTTCTGGCTATCTCTAACCCGGGCGGCGGCGGCGTAGACCGGCAAAAGCCGCCACAGTACCAGGCTGCTAATGGCCGCCGGAACCAGCATTCCAAAGGCGCCCGCTTTGCCGAACAGGGCAAAAAGCATTGTAATTAATAGGGGTCCAACCGCAAAACCCAGGTTCCCGCCGACAAAAAAGACCGAAAGGCCGGTCGCTTTCTTCGAACCGCTGACGTAATTGGCGTTACGGGTGCCTTCGGGGTGAAATGAAGCCGAACCCAGGCCGCTGAAGAGGACCACCAGCAAAACCATCCAGTAACTGGGGGCAAACGTGACCAGCACGATACCGGTAGACGCAATCAAACAGCCGATCGGCAGAAAAACCCGCAGGGATTTCCGGTCACTTAACATTCCGAATAATGGCTGAACCACCGAAGATGCCAGGCTGTTGACAGTAATAATAACTGCCGCCGCAGCGTAATCCAGGTTATAGGTTACATACAACAACGGAGTCAGGACGGCCAGGGCACTGGTCTGCATATCAACACAAAAATGTCCGAAAGCCAGCGCACCCAGACCAACGCGGTCCGGTCCTTCCGGCTTGAGTGCTTTTTCCATTTAGGCCTTTCAAGCTAACGGCGGTGTTAAGCTTTTGAATTTGCGAGCGATAGTCCTTCCGGCAGCCCGGTTGAAGTTTTAAATAAAGCCCTTAAATAATGTCTCCCGGCGGTAAAAACAGGCCGGGAAGCCGGGTCTTTTAGGTACAATTTTGGCTGCCGTTTAGATAACCAGTATAGCCCAAAGTTAAATTTTTGGGTAATTAATAGCCTTTCTAGCAGAAAAGCCTCGCCGGTTTCCTGCTAGAAAGGCTATTTCCGGGGGTCCGGTTATCCACCAATGTTACCTGAACTATGACTTGACCGCGCCGCCCAACATCCCGGCCACAAAGTACCGTTGTAAGGCAAAGAAAACTATCAGCGGAATAATCATTATCAGGAAGGCACCAGAACTGAGTAAATGCCACTCGGTCCCATAGGTTGAAAGCAAGGTACTTACTTTAACCGTTAAGGGCCGGGCATTGGGGTCCTGAATAAAGATTAAAGCCATTAACAGGTCGTTCCACACGCCCAAAAACTGGAAGATTGTCAGGGAAGCCAGGGCCGGAACCGATAGTGGCATGATAATCTTAATGAAAATCCCCAGCGTGGACGCGCCATCCAGGAAGGCCGCTTCAATGAGTTCTCCCGGCAGCATCACGAAGAAGTTACGCAGCAAGAAGATGGCGAAAGGTAGACCAAAGGCGGAATGTGCTAACCAGATGCCAACATAAGATTGGTTCAGGTTAAGGGTATTGAGAATACTCAGCACTGGCACAAAGGTCATCTGAATTGGAACCACCATCAGGCCGACCACAATTAAAAACATGGTATCCCGGAAAGGAAACTTAATCCAGGCAAAGCCATAAGCCGCCAGCGCCCCGACCAGCACCGGTATTATGGTAGACGGTATGGAAATAAACAGGCTGTTAAGAAAGCCCGCACTCATCCCTTTTGAGCCGAGGACATCGGCATAATTATCAAAGCTAAGCCCCGGCGCCTGTAAAATCGTCCACCACCCGGTGGAACCAATATCCGGCCGGGGCCGCAAGGAAGTTATAAACAACCCGACTGTCGGCACCAGCCAGATTAAACATATAATCAACAGGACCAGGTGCAGCCCACCTCGCCGCAGCAGCCAGCTTACGGTTTTATCACGCCGTCCCGCCATAGTTGTTCCGGCAGCTTGAGCTTTGGGTGGAGGAGCGGTTACAGGGGTTAAGGGAGTTGTCATCTTGCCACTCCTTCCGATCTAAAGCGCCGGATATTCAGGGCCATAATCGGGATAACCAGGATGAGCAAGATAACGGCGACGGCCGAACCATAGCCCGCCTTGCCGCCCTGGAAAGTCTCGGCATACATGGTGTAGGCCAATACCCGGCTGGCCGAACCAGGGCCGCCCAGGGTCATAATGTAAATAATATCGAAAACTTTCAGCACGTTTATTATCAAGGTTATCGTAACTACTGAAATCGCCAGGCTCAGCATCGGCACCGTAATATGCCGGAATACCTGGAACTCTTTCGCGCCGTCCACCCGGGAAGCTTCTATAATTTCAGTCGGGATACCTTTAAGGGCCGCCGAAAGCACCACCATTGCAAAGCCGGTCGAAGTCCAAATATTTGCCACTATCAGGGCCGCGTTTACCGTATCGGCCCGGCCAGTCCATGCGATAGGCTCGAAATCTTTGTTAAAGAAAGTAATTATCGCGTTCAGCAGCCCGATATCCGGGTTGGGGCTATACACAAACAACCAGATAATCGCGACAGCTGTAGCGGCAATCGCCATGGGTAGAAAGACGATGGCTTTAACAATTCTTTCATATTTTACCCGGTCGGCCAGGACAGCAATTAATAAGCCCAGGGAAACACAAAAGATTGTATTAAAGATCACCCACAGCACGTTATTAAAAACCGCCCCGGTAGGCGGGAAGTTGGAGAGATCTAAAAATTTTGGGTCGTTGGTAAACAGGTTGATATAGTTTTCAAACCCGACCCACTCGGAAAATTTTAAGCCCCTACCATCATTAAAACTCAGCAAAATAGTCCAGATAGTCGGGTAAATTAAGAAAACCGACAGGAAAATTATGGCAGGCAAAATAAACAATAAGCCTGTTAAAGCCTGCCCTCGTCGCATAGACATAGAACGGTGCCTCCTACAAAAAGTGTTGGTAGTCGGTAGCCGGAATGAACGCTGGTTTTTCGTTGATATTATGTTAAGCTATTTTGTTGTAAAGTTCCAAAGCAGTTTTGCCAGGGCCAAAAAGTGAAAGTAAGCGGCAAAGTAGCCGGTAGGCGGCGGCTAACGTGGGAGCAGCCTGTAGTTTTCGCTACAAGCTGCTCCCGGGTGATCCACCCGTACCCCTAAAGATTAACGGTTATAATCTTTAGCCGCTTTACTATCAAAGTTCTTCAAGATGGTATCGATGTTCTCGGGCTTGCTCAATACGTCTTGCAGAGCGGCACCCCAGTCATCGGCGGTTGTGCCGGGCATCTGGTCAGAGCCGTCAAATCCAAAGACTTGAGCGCCGACCAGTTGAGCCGCTTCTTTGCGGTTCAGGTCGTTCGGATAAAGCGAAGCGTCAACCAGTTTGTTCGGGGAAACAATATTACCTGTCCTGGCCCAGATATCATTAGCTTCTTTAGAAGCCATGTACTGGACGAAAGCCTTGGCAACATCGTTATCTTTAAAAGCTACCAGAAGGTCGCCCCCACCGACCAGGGCCTGGGCAGTATCAGCTTTGAACGAAGGGAAGGGGAAGAAGTCAATATCTGTGACCGGTTTCAGGTTAGGGTTGGTATCCTTAAGAGCGATACCGGATACAAAACCACCCTCGAAGTACATTTCAGCGGTCGGTTTGGTGCCGTAAACCAGGGCGATACCATCGGTGAATTTAGTACCGAGGGCGCTCTGGCGGCCGCCAGGAATGTATTTCTCGTTAGAAACGATCTGGGTCATACTCTTGAGAGCCGTTACAACCGACGGGTCGGTAAATTTAACTTTACCGGTTACAAACAGGTCGTTGTACATCTGCAACCCGGCCTGGCGCAGGTAGATATTCTCAAACCAGTCGGTCAGGGTCCAACTATCGCCGCCGCCAATCGCCCAGGGCTTTTTACCGGCCGCGACATACTTATCACTCAGGGCAACCAGTTCGTCCCAGGTCTTGGGCACTTCGGCTCCTAAAGTTTTGAGCGAGGCCGGTTTGTACCAGACGGTACTCTTGGAGTTCGCTTTGGCAATCAGACCGTACAGCTTGCCGTTGACCGTACCCAGGTCCTGCCAGGCTTTGCTGTAACCGGCATTCAGGGCTTCCGTTTTCAGGCCCATATCGGTCAGGGATTTGAGGGCACCGTCTTTAACCAGGTCGTTCATAACGCCCGGGCGAGGAATAATCGCCATGTCAGGCGGGTTGCCGCTGGCAAGGCGGGTGCGGATGGTCGGTACAAAGTCGCGGACACTTTCAAAAGTGAGCTTGGCGCCGGTCCGGCTATTGAAGTCATCCAATACCTTCTGGAAAGCATCCTGCTCGGCACCACCCCAAAGGGAGAGGATTGTGGCAGTTTTGCCGTCCAGTTTAGGCAGGCTCAGGGCCGGGGCAGCCCCGGTGCTGGCCGCTGTAGTCGCTGCGCCAGCGGCAGCGGTAGTGGCCGTCCCGGCAGCAGCCGTTGTCGCGGCTCCGGAAGCGGCGGTAGTCGCCGCCCCAGCCGCAGCCGTGGTTGCAGTTCCTGCGGCAGTTGTGGCTGCGCCAGCGGCCGCAGCCGTGGTTGCGGCACCAGAAGCAGCGGTCGTAGCCGCCCCGGAAGCGGCGGTTGTTGCGGCCGGAGCCGGGGCTGATGTAGGAGCAACAGTATTATCACCGCAAGCCACCAGGGCCA
>JAQBPB010000047.1 GCA_028287745.1 Chloroflexota bacterium | reverse complement strand
ATGTTTCCTTTGCCATCCTTCAAATTACCTTCCCAGACGGCACTCGCTGTTCGTGTTGGCATTATGATTACTCCTTTGCAAAATAATATGCACATTTAGAACCGGTTAAATCCTATCACATTATTCCTGGAAAAGTCACTTTTTTACTCTATGAACCCACTCTTCAAACCTTTAATTAATATTAATTCTGTACGGGTAATATTGTCCTGAAAGTATGTCCAGATACAAAAAATAAGAAAATAAGTCGGAACAGAACCCTCTGTCAGACTGTTACAACTTTCAAATACAATCACAGGGCCTTAAGCGCTGCCCGAACCCGGACTCTGTCATCCCGAGGAGGCGGCACTATCTAATACAGACACAGGAGGGAAAGCCGACCGGGGGACCCCGGGCCGGTGGCCTATATATAAAGGCAAAGACATGGCCTGTTCTCTGGCTGTATAAAGCGGGCCTTGATTCGTTCCTTTAATTGGGTACTAGCCGCTACCGGCACGGCGATTCCTCAGCTCGGTTCGAAATGACAGCGAAAGGACCGAGGCAGCCTGGCTACAAGGCTAACACTTAGTATTGCGGCTACCCAAAATCAGTAATAAAAAAGGAACAATCAGAGATAAAAACTGATTGTTCCTGAATTTTCTTAAAAGTCTTAGAGGTGAGCGGTAAATTTACCGCCCACCTCTAAAGTTTTAGAAGTCTACTTCGCAAGTACCGGCGGAGCAGGCCAGTTCCTGGGCAGCCTTGGTATAGTCTTCGCTCTCGTAGCGGAAGAGCTTGGAGAAATCGACATCCGGGAAGACCGGGGCCAATTTCTCGTACTCTTCTTTAGAGATTTCGATGTAAGGCAACTGAGCGTACTGGGCATCGAAGGTCGGTAGGAATGCCATACCGCCAATCTGGTTGCGATGGTCCCAGATCCAGGTCAGCAGGGCCAGCACTTCATCCGGCCGGTAGGTAATAGTTACCGACGGGTTATGCTCGGTCCAGTTCAACTTGTTCTGGAGCCAGTAATTACACTGCTCGATAGCGGTCCGGCCGTTGCGAGTAATCGCGCCGTCAGGAGACTTCACCGGGAAATGGATTACCCAGGTATTGGCGTTTTCGGCGGTCTGGCCGTTTTCAGGGTCCATCGGTACTCCTGCATCCTTCAAGACCTTGAATACCGGCGAGTGAGCCGCTACCCGGACGTTACGGATGTAGTAAGGAGCCCAACGGGCATGCAGACCGGATGCGCAGTCCACCAGTTGCGAAGTGTTGCCGCTGGGTTTTACGCAGGTAATCGAAGCGGACTGGTTGATACCAAGTTTCTGGGCGGTGACCAGGTTTGTTTCAACCGCAAGCTCGCGCAGTTCCCGGGTAATTTCCGGGTTCTGGGCAGCCGGGCTATCCAACTGGCCGGTGATATCCACGCCGAGCAACCGCTCTTCCTGGCAATTCTGGCTCCACTGAGGGCGCAGGCCGGGGAAGTTGGTCGCCATAGACTGGATGGAGCCAATGATGGTCGCCAGCTCAACTTTTTCTTTCAGGGTTTCCAGTGTATCCGCCTGGCGGGCGACAACCGCGCTCAGGTTGCAGAACTGGAAGGGCCGCAGAATGATCTCACCGCAGGGGTTTGTACCAAACTTGATGGGCCGTCCGTTGGCATCCACTTTAAGTCGGCGGTCCGGGCTCATATCCAGGGCAGCCTGGCGGTTGAAGATACCGGGTTCACCACGGCCCGACTCGACCATATCCAGCACCTGGCGGGCAACATCAATCTGGTTCAGACCGCCTTCCGGCCAGACAGCCGAGTTATTGGCGTTCCAGCGCTGGCTGTTCTCGTGTTCGAAATCGCCATTCTTGGAAGTGCGCATTTCCATGTCGTCGTAGTCGAACAGCGAAATCATCGCGGTACGGCGCACGCCGCCGGAAACCGCTGCATTACCAACGATGCACATAATATCATGAGCATCAATCGGCCGCAGGAAAGAGCCCTGGCGAGTAAGAATCCTGGCCCGGACAAATTCGAGCATGGTGCGGAGCGGTTCAGGACCGGAAGCCCGGCCGCCTTTGGTCTTTAAGGCCACACCGGCCGCGCGGAGTTCGGACAGGTCGAACTGGATATCGCCACCTTCGAACCAGGTCTGGAGGCCCAACCGCAGTGCCTGCGCCCAGCCTTCGGCCGAGTCCGGTACTACGTAAGTCGGGGCAATCCGGCCAGTCTGGCGCTTGATACGCGGGAAGTTTTCAATGTATTCGCGTTCGACCGAGAAACCCACACCGCAGCCGCTCATCGAGATAATCAGAGCTTCGACAAACGAATCGATGCTTTCAACTGGCTGGTACGAGCAGTTATACAGGGTGATGTTAGAGCGGCGGGCGGCCGGACCGGCCATCGCCAGCAAACGCATAGAAGGCATAACCTTCATTTCCAGGATACCCCGGCGCAGGCGCTCGTAGGTTTCGCGATCCAGCCGGTCACCGGCCAGTTCGTGCAAGAAATCTACGGTGCGGTTGACCGTTTCAACCCAGGTTTCGCGGCGTCCCAGGTTGTAATCGAACCGGGAATACTTATCGAAAAACTGGAACTGCTGGAGCTGAGTCGGGAAGTACTGGGCGGCCTCTTCAAAGGCCATTTTGACCAATTCAGGTACGGGGCGCTGTTCGCGCTTGCGGGCGTGTTCGGCCCGGTAAAGGATGTAACGCTTGGCCGCTTCGAATTCTCCGGCGGCCTGGAGTACCATTTCTACAATATCCTGCACATTTTCAACGGTAGGCGGGTTTACCCCTTTAGCCATAATGATATTGACTACCCTCCGGGCCAATTCTTCGACTGGCGCGGCGGGAGTACGGCCAAAACTGGCAAAACAGCGTTCCAGGGCTTTTTCTATAAGCTCAATATCAAACTCCACTACCCGGCCGCCTCGTTTTACAATCCGAGTGGGCATACTGAGTCTGGGTTGATCTTCCTGGGTGTCCTCCGTGAGAGTATGCTCTGATATCATCGTAAATCTCCTGTTTTAGAGTCCCTGGACCAAACTAACCGATCCGTCTTAAACTTTTCATTACATCAATGGGTTATAAATAAATGCCGTATTTGGTAGGGGAGTCAGAAAAGGAAAAAGCAAATTTTAGTTACTTTTACCTTTTGGGGCTCGCCTGAGCAGGCAGTATTATGTAGTGAGAGTGTTAGCCTGTTTTGGTGCCTTCTTTAGAGCGTTTGGACCGCTCTTGTTCTTCGACTTCTACCAGGCGGTCCATTTCACTTCGCATCACGTTCAGGTCGGCGAATTCCCGGTAAACGCTGGCGAAGCGGATGTAGGCGACCGGGTCAGTTTTACGCAGGTTGTCCATAATGATCTCGCCAATGCGTATACTGCTGACTTCCAGTTCGCCTTTGCTGAAGATTTCGGCTTCGATTGAATCAATCAACCGCTCAATATCTTCCGCTTTAACCGGGCGCTTGGTAAAGGCCGTTACGACACCTTTACGCAATTTCTCCCGGCTGTATTCTTCGCGGTTCTTATCCTTCTTGATTACCAGAATACTGATTGGCTCTACACGTTCGTATGTCGTGAAGCGATGCCCGCAGCGTAAGCATTCTCGCCGGCGGCGGATGCTTTCTCCATCGCGCAAATCGCGGGAGTCAATCACCTTCGAATCATTAAAATGACAAAAGATGCATTTCATTTTATGGGTAATCTTTCTTTGTGCCCGGTTTCCAGAGCGTTAGCCCTGGCTTCGTTTTTTACTCTCCTTGGCGCGTTAACAAGACATAAGTTAATATTCTTACCCTAAATCTTGTAGTAATGAACAAATTTTAGCACAACTTGTAGTACCTGTCAATATGTTGTCAAATTGGTTTAACACAAGTTATTGTACCTGATCGCACATTATCCACAGTTTTCACACTACCTATAGTGGATAACCTTGTAGCGCTGGCTCAGTTAAGGCAAAAGGGCCGTTTTAGCGGCTATTTTTGTGTGTAAATACGGTTAAACTTAATAATTGGAGGGTTAAATTGTGGATTGAGTGTGAATAAACTGTGGATTAAAATAAATAAGAGACCGGGTTATTTAAGCGCCGGTCTCTTATTTGGAGTTTATAAATTTAAGCTTCTAACGGCTGCGAGGAGTAGCCGTAACAAGAAAAGGATTGGCCGGTAGATTCAGGGCCGGGGGCGTTAGCGGGCTAGTTGTATTAGCTTTACCGCTGTTTGTCTCACTGCTCGCCACCGGGACTTCCGTGTAATCTTTACCCACCAGGACGACAATATCGGCCAGTTGGCCCTGGGGCTTTTTCATGGTGGAAACCGCAGCCCCTGGCAAAATAGCGCTAATCGCCTTTATAGTGTTGGTGCTTTTCCCGCCGCTGTAATCAATAATAGTGCTGGTTGGCGTAGTGTAGGCCCAGATGGGTTCAATAGTATCCACGCCACTTCCAATCAGCAAATTATTAATTTGTTGCGCCGGAGCTTGCAGACCGGTCCCGTTGTGGACCTGTACCCGCAACCCTTCCTGGCGAAGCTGAGGGAATTCGCGGCCCTGCTGCAGCCATGCATGAATTTTCGTGTAGTTGGACTGCCCGGCATACGGATAGAGTATATAAGCCCCATCAGTGGTACTACCTTCGGTCAAGAAATTGGTGCTGAGAATTTGCGGCACCAGGAGAAGATTGGAGAGCGCAGCCCCGCCTTCACCCTGGTAGTAGTTCATCAGCCCCCTGGCTTCATCAACACTAAGGCTGGTACGCATATTACCCTGTAAAGCGTCCATTAAGCCGAAAACCTTGAACATTACGTCCGGCTTGGCTACCTTTTCCTTGACAGCGCTAATAACTTTCATCTGCCGTTTGGAACGGCCAAAGTCGTTGCCGTCCTGGAGCGATTTACGGCTCCGGGCATACTGAATCGCTTTTTCGCCCTGCATATGGTTCAGACCGGCGTCAAAGTGAATGTGCATCACACTGGCGTCAATACTGGGGTCATCATTGGCCGGGTATTCAAAGTCGTCAAAGGTAGTATCAACCATTACATCAATGCCACCGATAGCATCTATGAATTTTCTAAAACCGTCGAAGCTAAAAGTTACCCAATAATCAACTTTAGTACCTGTAACTTGCTCCACCACATCTTTTAAGAGGTTAGCCGCCGCGTCTACCTGGGAGTTAACGTTCCCGGTTTGAAAGCGGTAGCGTGAAGAAAGACCATTACTATTTTGCTGCTGCATTACGTAAGAAAAAGCCGAGTTTATCTTGCCCCAGTAGCCGACTTTAGCGCCCCCGTAGGGAATAAAAACATAAAGGTCGCGGGGGAGGTTAACCATAGTTACGGCATTTTTAACCGGGTCATAGGTTAACTCAAGAATAGTATCGGTCAAATAGGAGCCATCATGCTTGCCACCACCATAACCGGTGACCATGATACTTACCTGTTCACCCCGTTTGATCTTCTGGACAATTTCAGGGTAATTAGGAATAGCCGTGTTTGGAATGGGCGTTTCAGTCTGAATTTGACCAGTAGAACCGGGTTGTCCGGCCGGGGTAGCGGTGGGCACAGCCGGTGCCGCCGCTGCGGTCAAACGTTCGGTGGATATTGTAGCAGTCGGCAGGGGTATTCTGGTTGTTGCCGGGGCTTGAGTCAGTAACGAAACTTCATTACGACCGTTGAAAGAGCTATCCAGGAAGGTTGATACCCGGATATAGGTAAATAGGCCAGAGCCAATTAAAAGAACAGCGATACCGGCTGCCGCCCAGCGCCACCAATGCGTCTTTTTAGGTTTTGTAATAGGGGCAACCCGTTCTATCCCGGCGGCAGTGGCCGGAGGAATACTGTTAGTGACCTGGTTTGATTTAGCTGTTTTTTGTTGAATGTAACGGGTTCTCCAAATTTCGTTAGGATCAGGGGTATTACTGGAGTTGGTTTGATCGCTTGGTTCACTCACACTACTTCTGCCTTCCATCAATAAGGTACAGATACTTGCCTTTTTCGAGGGGTCCCAGCATATTAAAGAAGCCAGGTGCAATCTAATGTACTTTATTACAACGCGCACAACCAGCTGGAGTTACGCTTGAATGGGCAGCGACTTTGCTTACCTAAATCTTGCAAATAAATGCAAATATGTAATTTAATATAGCATATAGTAAGCCAATAAACTAGGAAATATACCCATAAAAGGCTCAAAAAGAGCTAAAATTAACTTTTCTCTCTAAATATTAATCTTTCTTAAAGGAGATTTTTTAATGCCAAGACCACATGTACCGCTGAGTCGCCCTTTCAAACTTATCCTGGTAGGAGGTGGGGGTTTAGTTTTTATTATGGTTTGCTTGCTGCTCATCCGGGCATATTCAGGTTAATTTTAACCTTTTCAGGCTACATGCCCTTTTGTAATGACCTATAGTGCTATATAAAAGCCGTTTAAGACACTTTAATACCT
>JAQBPB010000029.1 GCA_028287745.1 Chloroflexota bacterium | reverse complement strand
CCTTAACTAGCGGCTTTTGTCCGGCTGCCACCTCAGACTCCATCACCAGGGTGATATTCGACTGCCGGGCTAAAGGCTGGGTAACCAGGATGGTATCTTCGACCAATTCCAGCAGGTTCAGGATTGTGAAATCAAAGTTTAGCTTGCCTGCTTCGGCCTTTTCAAAGTCCAAAATGTCGTTGATTAGACCCAGCAGGCGTTCGCTATTGCGGTAGGCGATATCGGTCATGAGCCTGGCCTGTTCGGGCAGGTCACCGGCGGCGCCCATGGTCAGCAGACCAAGCGAGCCCATAATGGCGGTCAGGGGCGTGCGCAACTCGTGGCTGACCATAGCGACAAAATCATTTTTAAGATTTTCAACTTGCTTGCGGGTGGTAATATCGCGGGAGATACCAATGACTCCGATGATGTTTCCCTGGCTGTCCCGGTAGGGGTCCTTGGTGGTCAGAAAAATATGCGGTTTACCCAGGTGGTCGGTAATGGAAACCTCAAAAGATTGTGAAAGGCCCGTACTCATGACCAGTTCATCGCTTTTACGTAGAATCTGGTTGGTTTCTTCCGGCCACAGTTCCTCGGTGGTCCGGCCGATAATTTCCTCTTTAGACCGCCCTAAAAGGTCCCCGTAGACTGAATTTACCAGCAGAAAGCGGCCCTGGCGGTCTTTGACATAAATTGCTTCGGTGGAGCCTTCAATGACGGTTGCCAGCAAGTTGCGTTCTTTTTTCAGGTTCTGGTCGGCTTCTTTCCAGGTGGTAACATCTCGAAAGGAACTGACCACTCCGTAGGGCCTGGAATTACCCGGTTTAAATAAGGGTTGGGAGCTGACATTCAACCAGATATTTTGACCATCCGGCCTGGTGACCCGGATAACGACATCCGAGACGGGCTGGCCGGTGCGGAGGGTTACGACAGCCGGGTGGTTCATAATATCAAAAGGCTGGCCGTTTTCGTAAATTGGTTGCCATTCCGGCTTAAGAAAAGTCCGAGCGGTAATTTCATTTACGGGCATGCCAAAGATGCGCCCGGCCTCGGCGTTACAATCTAAAATATGACCCTGGTTATCCTGAATGATAATACCATCCCGTATAACCTCGATAATGCCGCGATAATACTGGTCCCTGGAAGGGGCCGGGCCAGTTTCATTTGAAATCTGATTATTATTTTCCATTTTTATACCGGAATTTTGTCTGTTCTGTTGAGGTAATCAATATGCATATTTAAAGGGACGGGAAATTTAAGAAGCCAATTTTTAATATGCTTTTATTATTTCTTTGATAAAGGCCGTTAACGGTATATCTGGAAATGGGTCCTGAAGTTTCTTAAGGGTGACAGCAATCCCAGTGTATTATAATGAAAATCAGGCTATTTTGTAAAATTATACAACATTAAGTAAGACCTGCGGTCAGGCACCTTAATTTAGTGTAAATTGTAGAGTTAAGTAAAAGAGCTTTTCTTATGTTAAGAATTTTGAGACAATTAATTAACATTCACATATGTTATAGCAATTTTCCAACCGCCTTTTTAAATCCATTAAATTAGTTAATATAAAATCAATTTAACAGAGGGGCCGGTTATAGGAGCTTCAGAGTTACACCCACCTGGTGTACCGGGCTTATCAGCTAATACTGAAGAAGTGAGTTTTGTTGGTCTGGCCCGCCTGCTCCACCGTTTCTCCGGGGCGGCTGGAGCAGGCATCCGGACCAGAGGACAGGCCAGGTTCCCAGGTGGGTTGACCTGGGCCGGGATTTAGCATGGTAACTGGATAACAATTCATGTGTGATAATTCCCGGTTCTAACGGGTGGGTGTGGAGGGTTTCAGGGTTGGCGGTCCCTCCTGAATGTGTATTAGCCTGTGCTGCCGCCACCGGTCAAACAGGGTGCAGGTTAGTTGAGGCCGCCGCCACCGGTCTGGCCGGGTAGGCCGGTGGCGGTCGGATAGTTGGTCGCTATGCCAGCGGGTTAGCGCCGGGCTTTCCGCGAGTTGGCATTTATCTGGCAAGGTCAAAGTCATGACCGAGCTTGCGGACGGGTGAGAAGTAGAGGGCCAGGAAGGCCAGGCTCATTCCGGCTGCCCCGATGACCAGGGTCGGGCGGAGTCCGAGGACGGTTCCCAACCAGCCGCCGGTTAAAGCACCCAGGGGGACGACTCCTCCGGCTAAAAAGCGCATGCTGGCGTTGACCCGGCCCTGTAGTCCGGGGGCGGTGACGGCCTGGCGTACGCTTAGCTGGGTGATGCGGTAGACCGGGTTCAACAGGCCGAACAGCAGCCGGTTAGCCACCAGCAGCGGTAAAGCCAGGGCCAGGGGAGCCGCCGCGAGCGGGACGAGCCACCAGGCCAGGCCGCTGATTAGACTTGCCAGGATGATGCTGCGACCCAGGCCAAGCCAGCGGGTTACCCGCGCGGCCAGGATTGCCCCCAAAACACCACCTAGTCCACCCGCCGTTAGAATAAGTCCCACCACCGCCGGTCCTATTTTCAGGTCTTGCAGTAAATACAGGGTGTAAACGGTCCCAATAACCGCCCCGAAAAAATTACTACAGGCGTTGCAGAGGGCAAAGGCCCGCAGCAAGGCGTGGCGGACCAGTTCTTTTAGACCGGCGCCGATGGCCGTCCAGAGTCCTGGGCGGGTTTCAATTGAGGTTGGCGGTGGTTCCGGCTGCCTTATCAGGCTCAGGCTGAAGGCCGACGCCAGGAAAGAGCAGGCATCCAGGACCAGGGCCAGCGGAGCGCCCAGGACTTGAACCAGGATACCGCCCAGGGCCGGTCCACTGATTTCGGCAACGGCCTGGCTGGCTTCCAGTTTACTGTTTCCCTCAGGCAGGTCGTCCCTGGCGACCAAAGAGGGAAGGTAGGACTGGTAGGCGATGGCGAAAAACACGGCCAGGGTGCCGGTTAGAAAGGCCAGCAGGTAGAGCAGTTCCATGGTCAGGAGGCCGAGCCATGCGGTCAGGGGGATTAGCAATAAAAGTAAAGCCTGGCCGAGGTCGGAGGCAATCATTACTTTGCGCCGGGGCAGCCGGTCCACCCAGACTCCGGCGAATAAGCTGACCAGTAAAAGCGGGGCAAATTCGGCGGCTCCCAGAAACCCCATCTGGGCCGGTGAGGCATTCAGGACCAGGATGGCGGTGAAGGGCAGGGCGACGACGGTTATCTGGCTGCCAAAGAGGGAAATAGTTTCGCCCAGCCACAATTTGATAAAGTCAGGTGACCCGGTTAAACCGGATTTATTTCGCAACACGAAAAGACACTCCTATTCTAAAAAGGTTTTCAACGACAAGGGTGGCAGAAGGCGGCGGGACCGGGCAACCAGGCAGGTTAATATAGGGTCATAAACCGATATTATATGGATAAGGGTTTAAAGAATGTTTCAGGGAGTGGTGGCCGGTTGCCGCCGGGCAGGCGTGGCGATCAATCCGGTTTGGAGATAGGAAAATAGGAATTAGAAATCCTGGACACACTTTTAAGGGGTCTGGCCGGTAGCAGGCTTATGAGGGATGTGGACTTAAAAGCAATGACCGGCAAGGCTTTGACCTCAAAAGAGTCGTGGGTATTTGAAGGGAACTTACCAGGGTAATATAGGGCCAGGGATAGAACTTTGTCAAGCGAGGGCTTTGCAATGCTCTTTTAACCAGCAGTTTTCCCCATTGCTCAGCAGTCAGGGCAATTGTAAGGATGGGTCATATTTTCTCGCCGGTTAAAAAGAAAATGGTTTGCCTGGGCCAGAGTAATTTGGGATAAAGGTTTTGAAGTAAAGCCGTTAAATTAAAATATTCCAGCCTACAGCCCGGTGGGATTGGTTATTCCAGGGGAATGTTTGATAATATGTTGCCAAAAGGGATTTATGCAGACTTTGGGGTAACTGCCATCGAAACGGGCCAAAGGGTAGGGGTATAAAGGAGCGAGGTACCAGGATGCAAGCAGACGTGGTAATTGCCGGGGCGGGAATTGTGGGAAGCGCGTGCGCCTATTTTTTAGCCAGGGGCGGTTTGCGGGTCTGTATTTTGGACCGGGGTAGTATCGCGAATGGGACCAGCGGGTCTGGCGAGGGCAATATATTGCTTTCGGACAAGTTGCCAGGTCCGGAAATGGACCTTGCAAAGCTGGGGCGGCAGCTCTGGGAGGAATTAGCCGGGGCTTTGCCGGACGACTTTGAGTTTGAGCCAAAGGGCGGGATTGTGGTGGCGGAAACTGACCGGCAACTGGCGAGCCTGGAAGGAACTATCGAAGGGCTGCGGGCGGCCCAGGTGGCGGTCGAGCGATTGAGTCCGGCTGACCTGGCGCGAGAGGAACCTTTCCTGGCGCGGGACCTGCCGGGGGGTTTGTATTTCCCCCAGGATGCCCAGGTGCAACCGATGCTGGCCTGCGCCGCGCTGGTGAAAGCGGCTAAAAGCTTTGGGGCGGTTTTTTTACCACAGACGGAACTTTTAAAGGTAGAACTTGACGGGCGGGGAGCGGTCCGGGCCGCTTTGACCAGTGCGGGCCGGATTGGGACGCCCCGGCTGATTAACGCGGCGGGACCGTGGAGTACGGAACTGGCCGGGTTGGTCGGGCTGGATTTACCGGCCAGGCCGCGCAAGGGTCACATAATTGTGACGGAACCGCTGCCTCTGCTGGTGCGGCATAAGGTCTTTGAGGCGGGTTACGCCGATACGGTGAACAGTGGGGAGGCCGACTTACAGGTGGCCTCGGTGGTGGAAGCGACCAGGAGCGGGACGATTCTATTGGGGAGCAGCCGCCAGCTGGTAGGGTTTGACCCGGCAGTGGATACCCAGGTATTAAGAGCGATTGCCCGGCGAGCGGTGCGGTTCTTCCCGGTGCTGGCCCAGGTCCAGGCGCTAAGGGCGTACGCCGGGTTCCGGTCCTTTACGCCCGACCACCTGCCGATAATCGGCGAGAGCAAGCAGGTGCCGGGATTTTTCCTGAATACCGGGCACGAAGGAGCGGGTATCGCCCTGGGGCCGGTCAGCGCCCGGTTGTTGAGCCAGCTTATCCTGGACCAGGCACCGGTTATGGACCCCTTTCCTTTCCGGCCAGAACGCTTTTCGGCTATCGGAGAGAACTAACCCGGTCTTTAGCGCTCTCGCTGACACGCCACGGCATGAGTTGCCGGCAACCCTGGCGCTGAGCAGTCCGGTTAAGCCAGGAGGTTTTACACTTTAATTAATCTTATCAGGTTGCCATATTGCCATGTCATTCCGAGCGTAGCCGGGAATCCGGGTACCCCTGGGTGCCGGTGGGCTATTGCACTCAATAAAGGGAACGCTGAAAGGCGGGTCTTAACAGCCGCCGGTGGTTTTTATATGCAGGCTGTTGGCTGGTAAGATTTCAGGGAGAAAGAGTTGTTAATCGGCCAAAAGGCGCATAGGTAGCGGGGGGAATTGTTATATAATCAACAGAGCGGTGTAATAGAAATTATTCATATTCGTTATTAATAAATTTAAACAGGATGGAGGAACCAGGTAAATGCATCCAGAAAAGTGGCTGAGCGATACGGCAAAAGGCACCAGGGCATCGGATATCAGGGAACTGCTTAAGCTGACCGCCCGGCCCGATATGATTTCTTTCGCGGGCGGCCTGCCCGACCCGTTGCTTTTCCCGGTGGCGGAATATCAGCAGGCGATGGATAAAGTGATGTCCACGTACGGCAGACAGGCGCTACAGTACAGCACTACCGAGGGTTTACCCCAGTTGCGGGAAGCGCTGGTGGCGCAACTGGCCGGGGAGGGCGTTGAATGCCCGGACGGGATTGAGAATATTATCCTGACGACGGGGTCGCAACAGGCCCTGGAATTATTGGGCAAGATTTTTATTAATAAAGGCGATACGGTGCTGATTGAAGCGCCTTCTTACCTGGGAGCAATCCAGGCTTTTAGCCTGCGCGAGCCGCATTATGCGCCGGTTGAAATGGACGGGCAGGGCCTGGATGTAGATTTGCTGGCCGAGAAAGTAGCCGAGTTGAAGCGGGAGGGCCGCCATCCGAAATTCTTGTACACGGTGCCGACTTTTCAGAACCCGGCCGGGGTTAGCCTGAGTATCGAGCGGCGAAAGGCTCTGGTTGAATTGGCGGAGCGCGAAGATTTTCTGATTATCGAGGATGACCCGTACGGGCGGCTGCGCTTCCGGGGCGAGAATTTGCCCCCGCTAAAAAGTTTGGACCGGAGCGGGCGCGTACTAAGCTTGCGGACTTTCTCCAAGACTCTGGCTCCGGGCTTGCGGACCGGCTACGTGGTGGGGCATCCGGAGTTCTTACGGCGGTTGGCAATCCTGAAGCAGTCGGCCGACCTCTGTTCACCGGCCCTGACCCAGTATATCATCCAGGAAATGCTACAAAACGGCTCGATGGAACGCTATATTCTGGAGGTCATCAAGAGTTACGGCCATAAGGAAACGGTTATGGCGGAGGCTTTACGGAAGCACCAGGCCGCGACCGGGGCAAAGTGGAATGAACCGGAAGGTGGAATGTTTTTCTGGCTGCAACTGCCGAAAGGGCTGGACGCTTCGACGCTTTTGTTCCAGGCGCTGGAAGTCGGGGTGGCCTACGTTAAGGGGTCGGCTTTCTATACCGATGCCGAGGGCGGCCGGGATTGTGTGAGGCTGAGTTTCTCGCAGCCTACGGTATCGCAAATCGAAAGAGGAGTTGAGCGGCTGGCCTCGATAATCCAAGCGGCCCGCCAGGTTGGCGCCGTGAAATAATAGGGCCGGAAATTGATAGAGGCTCTGAAAGTAACGAGGCTCTGAAAGTAACGAGGCTCTGAAAGTAACGAGGCTCTGAAAATAACGAGGCTTTGAAAATATAGAGGCTCTGAAAATAACGATGGAGTCAAAAAAAGATAGCCCCGGCCGGGGCTATCTTTTTTATTTCTACTGAATTTTTGAGCTTATTTCCACTTCATCCTGAAATACTGGATGATGCAGGATTTGGGTGCACACGGCTAGTAACCCAGGTTGGCAAACCCGCTGCCGGAAACTTTTTCAATACTCATCCGGACGGTCACGCGCTCTTCTTTGGAGAATTGGGTCCGCACCATCTCGCGGGCCTTTTCCGGGCCGAAGTAGCGAATGAGCAGGGTTTCGATGTCGCGCTGCGCGTTGGCCTCGTCAAGGGTGACCCTGCCCCTGATGGTAATGTAGCGGTAGCCGTCCTCGACACAGAAACTCAGCCGGGGGTCGCGCTTCAGGTTTAGTTCTTTGAGGCGGCCCTTAGCGGTGTTCATCATAATATGGTCGTCAACAACAGCGAACCAGACTACTGTTTGCTGTGGCGAGCCATCTTTATTGATTGTAGCAATTACTGCAAAACGCGGTTCTTCCAAGAACTTTCTTACTGATTCGGTCAGTACCATGCCTATCCTTTTCCGGTTGAATTATTGCCTCGACCACTAGCGCAGTTTACATTCAGGGCGGTTTTATGACAACTCAGAAGGAACGGTTCAGGATTTAAGCAGAAGTTGCAGTAGTTTGAGTAACAGGCTGCTCAAATCGAACAAACCGGGGGCAGCCGGACCCTGGAGGGCAGGGCCGGGAGTGGCGGCCGTGGGTGAGGTTGGCAGGCCCTTTAGCCGGTTGTGCAGCCAGGCGGCCTGATCGTTGAGCAACCGGGCGGGAACCACCCGGCCGGTTTCCGGAGCCTGGTTTTTTTCGCGCAGGTTGTATAACAGGCTGCCCGGAATGAAGGCATGGGTCAGGCCGGGATAGACGTTCAGGACTGCCGGTACACTGGCGGCATTCAGGCCGGTGGCAAGGGCCTGGACCGGCTCCAGGGGGAAGCGTTCGTCTTCCAGGCTGTGCTGGAAAAAGACCGGCAGGTTGAGCGGGAAGAGGATTTCTTCAAGCTGCGGGCCGTCCTGGAGGCTCTGCAGGGCCGCGCCTGACTCGCCGGAGTTCTCCAGGATAACGGGGCGGTTGAGGAAGGTGGCCCGCTGGTCCAGCAGTACGGGTTTTAGCTCCTGCTCAATCGAGAGCTGACCGTCTTTGTCTTTATCGACCGGGAGGCCGCTTTTAAGGGGGCCAATCTGGCCGGGGGCAGGGCGGGAAAAGTACGGCAAGACGGCTGTTTCAAGCAGCTGGACATCGCGGAAGTTGGCGAATATGGCCTGGTCGCGGTTGAGCGCCCCGGTTAACTCCTGGGAGCCTAGTTTCCCATCCCGGTCCTGGTCGGCCCGGTGGGCAACTTCGATGAAGCGGTCAACGAGCTGGTAGTCAAAAGCGGCTTTCCAGCTGGTAATCGGGCCGGTCAGGACCAGGCCCTTGACCTGGCCGGGACAGAGTTGGGCCACCTGGGCGGCTATCAGGCTGCCCTGGCTGTGGCCCATCAGGAAAACCCGGTCGGGGTCAACCCGGGGGTCGGCCAGGAACTGGCGCAAGGCGGCGGCGGCATCCTTGACCAGGACTTCGTTGGTGCGCTGGTCGGAACGGGCCTGGTCGAGTATTTTGCCGCCGGTATCCAGGCCGCGCTTGTTGTACTTGTAGACAATGAAACCTTGCCCGGCCAGGTTGTCGAGCATTTCTTTGTAAATCTGAAAGACCGGGGCCCCGGCCGGGACTGGCCCGGCCCCATTCATATCGGTCTGGCCGCTGCCGCCAATCAGCAGGACCGCCGGGAGGCGGTTCGCAGATGGCGCGGCAGGCAGGTTTAGTTCGGCTTTAGTGGTGTAGCCGTCATCCAGTTTCAGGATGAGCGGCTGGCGCGAAATGGCCTGGGAGCTAACTGTTGTGACCGGGGTGGCCTGGGCCTGGACAAATCCGGGCAGCAAGGCCAGCCAGAGGAGCATTACCAGGCTGAAGGCCGTAAACCGCAGGCGGTTTTTACCGGTTAACTTTACAGAATTTAACAAGCGGTGTGATTCCCCTTTAGCTATTGGCCTGCTGGCTTATATCCAGCGCCACACTGGCGCCCCCGGTCGCTTCAAAGTATTCCAGCACCAGGGTATGGACCCCGCCGCCCAGGTTTACCTGGAAGGTGCGTGGCGTGGCGCTGGTAAGGATCCAGTAGCGGTCCCCATTCGAACCGGCCAGGTTCTGACCGTCTATCAACAGGCGGAACCCGTCATCCGAGGTGACGGTAAAGGTGTAGGACCCGCCCGCGCCAAAGTCAATTGCCCGGGAGAAACGGACCGAGAAATAATCGGAAAGGATGCCTATGCGGCCGCTATCGGGCGCGCCATCACCCCAGTCATAGCTAAAGCCGCCGCTGGAATTGGCCGGTTCATCGCGGATGAAGGCCGGTTTTCCGGCCAGGCCGGTATTGTTAAAGTACTCGGTCTTCCAGGAATTAAAGCCGGAAGGCCAGGGAAAGGCTCCCTGCGGGTTATCGGACGAGCCGTGAAGCAGGATATAGCCGCCTTCAAAGTTCTGCTGGCGATTGCCCTGGGCGTTAAAGAATTCGTCACTGAGCGGTGAGCCGAGAATCCCGGCGCTGCCGCCGTAGGTATCCCGCCAGGTCTTGAGGAAGGGGCCAAAGACGGCAAAGGCCGGTTGCAGGGTCGGTACGGGCTGGTCGCCGGAGCGGTCGAAGCGCTCATCGCCGACGATAACGCCTTCCCCACGCGGGCCGCCCCGGAAGTTCTGGACCCAGCGCTGGTTGTAGCCGAAGGCTTTGCCGGTCGGCTTGCCGATGTTGTTTTCGGCCCCGTTCCGGCTGTAGGCCGCTTTGAAGCGGTCGGAGAGGGACGGGTTGCCGGTGCCGACTTCCACGGGCTGCGGGATGGGTGTCTGGGCCTGGGAAGGCGGGCGGGTGATGCCGCCCCCGGCAGGCGGAACGTCTTCGAGAGTGACCATCCAGGGAGTGCCTCTAAACTGCCACCAGGCATAGATTATTTCGCCTGCGCCGGGCTTGCCCCAGTAAGGGTCATTTACGATGATGCGGCCATCCAGGGTAAAACCTTTGGCGACTACGATGTGGCCGAAGCCTTTGATGTTGGTGCTTAACAGGACCGGCTTTCCGGCGCTCAGGTAGCTTTTTACCAGGCTGGCCGAAACGTTGCCCCGGAAGGTCGCGTGGAGCCCAAGCTGTTTGAAATAATCAACAACCCGCCAGGCATAGGCCAGGCCGTTCTGGACGATATGGCCGTAAGCGCCGGGAAAGGGGCGGCGTTTGGGGTCTTTTTCGTAGCGGTTAAAGGTGTAGCCTCTGACAAGGCTGGTGAAAACATTGGAGATATACCAGCCGTACTCGGTGAAGTTTCCGCGAAAGGTATCGTTGCGCGGGGCGAGCTTTTTGTAGTAAGCCGCGATCATTGAGGCGGCAGCCGGGCCACAGGCCCAGTTACCGTCAAAGCCGGGTGGGACCATCTTGACCTGGTGGATATAGGGGACATCCAGGTTGACGACCGCGCCGCTGATCAAATAGACGCTCGCGCCGCTATCGCCGCCGACCGACATGCCGGGATTGGCCCCGGGAGTGGCCGGGACGATTTGCTCGGTACCGCCATTGAAGTTTACGAATTGGACCGAGCCATCACCGCCGCTGACGAAAAGGCCGCTGTTGTCGGAGGCCCAGGCCAGCACGGTATACTGGCCGGTGGCGGTGCCGGGGGCTAAGACCTCCTGGATAACCTGGCCGTTTAGCTGGTAGACCTGGACCGCGCTGGTGGGGTGGGAATCGTTGTCAGTCTGGTCACCGGAGGAGTCGCCGGGGAAAGTTATAACCGTAAAGGCCAGGCGCGAGAGGTCGGGAGAAAAGCAGAAGCCGGTAGCGGCTCCCTGGGAGCGGAACTGGGACACCGGGCTACCGGTTTCGGGTTCCACGATCATTACCGGGGTTGAAGGGGTATTTTCCAGGTAAGGCGAGGTATTCAGGGCATAGGCCAGGCGGGACAGGCCGTTAGATTGGGCGTAAGCCAGGCCCAACACGTTCAAGTCCTGTTTGCCTTCAAAGCCGTCTGGCAGCAGGACATCGGTTACGCCGGAACTGCCTACGACTGTGTATGAGTAGGCGAAAAAGTCTTCCACCCGGCGTGAGAAATGGACCTTTGAACCATCGGGCGACCAGCCGAGGAGTTGCAGGATATCATCACCATAAATCATGGCCGGGGCGCCACCGGTGATGGGTACGGTCCAGACCTGGCAGATATAAGGCTGCGAGTCGATATAGGTCGGGACGTTCCGGGAGTAGGCCAGGGCCGAGCCATCCGGTTTCCAGAAGAAGTCGCCAAGGATTTCGCCGGAAGCGGCTTTAAGGATTTCGCTGTTGCTGCCATCGGACAGGTTAACCAGGCGCAGGCTGAGGTTTTCCAGGGAACTTTCGCTGACGGTGTAAGCCAGGCGCGAGCCGTCGGGCGACAGGTAAGCCGCCACTACAACGCCGCCGCCGGTGCCGGTGCTATCTACGGTAATGACCTTCCGGGCCGACCGGTCCTGTACCACAAACACCGCCGGTTGGCCGTCCATTGTGGCCGCGAAAGCGGCCTGGGCCTGACTGCCAACCATTGCGATGGTATCGGACATGAGAAACTCCTTTTTCGTTGCACGTTGAACAAGTAACGTTGAACATATAACGTCACCCGTCCAGGGTTGCCGGGTTAAATAAAAGTCTTACTTTTTTAACGTTATTTTTGCTGCCTTAACTGCGACGTTATCCCAATTTTTACGTACCACACGGCGGGTCTAACGTCCCCGCGCTATTCACCCCTGGCAGGGCTGTTATTGTCGCGGTAATCAATGGCCTGTCTGGCAAGTTCGCTAAAGATGAGGTCGACATTTTCACCAGTGCTGGCGGAAGCGGTAAAGTGTGGGGCGTTAGCATATTTGGCAAAGAATTCGCCCCATTTCTCAGGAAAGCGATAGCCCAGATCAACTTTGTTACCGACCACGATAATTCCGGCGTTAGGCACGGTAGTCCGGCAAACATTCAGCCAGGTAGCCAGTTGTTGCAAAGTCTGTTCTTTAGTTACGTCATAGACGAGCATGCAGGCCGTGGCATTGCGGTAAAACTCGGTCCGTTCAAAATATTCCCCGGCGATGTCCCAGAGTTCCAGTTTAACCGGCCTGTTACCGGCCATGGCGATGTGCGTCGTAACGTTCAGACCAAGACTATGGCTATACTGGCCGCTAAATTTCCCCAGGGTATACTGCTCAACCAGACTTGTTTTACCGACGGTCTTTTCTCCAGCTACAATAACTTTTAGGTTGCGTAGCATTAGCACTATCCTTTACGGTAACCTTATTACCTGAATATCAAAGCCTGTGTCAGGCTGACCCGGTCAGGAAATTTAGTGTATTTATAACCCTTTTAATTGCTAAAATTAGTTCGTTAGCCTGGCACAATTATATATTAGTTATTTTATAGATACAAGCTGCAATCAGTCCTAAATGAGAGTACCGGTTTGATCAAATTGCATATCTTTTAATTCGGCAAAAGAGAAGCCATCCCGGCCCTGCAATTCACGCTGCAAAGCTTCGGAAACTTCGATTTCGGCCATAGTAAGAGTGTCTTTGATGCGGATAACGCGGGCATCTTCGGGCGGGACCGAGCCGACCAGGTAATCCAGGGCGACCCGGATGGCTTCTCTATCGCTATCCAGCGGGATTGGCAGGGCGCCATGCTGCGGCCCCTGGCCGGTTATCGAGTTGATATAGGTGGCGCGGAGGTCGAGCTTATCGGTCAGGCGGCGGGTAGTCAGGTCGGCCAGGCCAATGCCGGTAGCGTTGCCGTGAGTTTCTTCAGTGAGGTCCAGGGCAATGATAACTTTGATTACCGGTTCGGGGAATTTATCGTTATCAATCAGCCGCACCCGGCCTACAACGTTGGTATCCATCCCGGTGCCACTGATGTTCTTGCCGATTTGCTCGATGATGAGCAGGTCGAGTTCGGTTACTGGGAGCTTTGGCATAACCCGTTTTGATTCTTCCAGCAGCCGTTCTTCGGTCCGCTCAATCTCGGCGGCGGGAATGCCGATAATTCTACTGGCCTGGTGGTAGCCGTCTTCGAGGACAGCGAACCCGGCCACTACCGGGGCGCGTTCGATAATAGCCCGGGCGACTTCGGGCATGTAGTCGCGCAAGCCTTTAGTACCGTGCTTGTGGATTGCCATAGCCTGGGCGTGTTTGCCGGTGCCGATAGCAAGCATTTTAAACAGGCCGCTTTCAACGTGGCCCCGGAAATTGGTATGGGCCTTAATCCGGTTGGTAATTATGATGGCGTCGGCCTGGGAGGCATTTTTATCCAGGTAGACCGGCAAGCCGCTGGCCGATTGGCCCAGTTCAACGACGGCCAGGCTGCTTTTGACCGGGCAACCGATGTATTCTTCGGTAATTCCAAGACTTGCCAGGACATCTCGCTGGCCTTCATCGGTAGCACCGCCGTGACTGCCCATGGCGGGAAAGACAAAAGGTTCCGCGCCGAGAGCTTTTACCTGGGCGACCAGGCTTTTGATAATGAGGTTTATCGAGGCGACGCCCCGGCTGCCCGCGCCCAGGGCCACGGTCTTACCCGGCCCAATCTTACCGGCCAGGTCCAGTTTTTTGAACTCACTTTCCACCGCCGCCACGATGCCAGCATCGCCCAGGGGAGCCGAATAAAGTTGCTGGGTAAGTTTTACCATACGTGGGAACTTGTCGCTTTGTTCTTTCATCAGCATTGTGGGTCTCCTTTGAAGGGTGCCAGCCATTATTTGAACCGGGTTTGAGGTAATATTAGGTTAATAATAAGTCCGGGCCGGGAGGAGTGTCAAATTTATTTGAAACTTTCCGGCCCGGGGCTGCGTAATATATGCGGTCTGGTTAGCTCACACAAAAATCTTAACCTGTAGTGAAATATAAGAGGGGTCTTTGATAAAAAAGTCAGGCGTTGGGATTCTCCGGCGGGGCGGGCGGTTATTTTTTGTGGCCCCAGTTTTATTGATATTTTGGCTCAGTTTATTCCTGACGGCTTGCACGGTAGAGGTCAGCAGTATGCCGCCGGTTGAAACAACTCCCGGTAGTGTTAAGATGCTTTTTGTACAGGAGAAACCCCAGGCGCTGGTACTCCCGCCTACCCCGACGAATACGCCTGTACCCACTCCAACGGCTGCGCCTACTGCGACCCCTTTTCCTACGTTAACGCCGGTACCGACCGCGACACCGGCCCCTACGGCCACACCTATTCCAACCGCAACGCCTTATCCTACGGCGACACCATACCCCTCCGCGACTCCCTTTCCGTCTGCGACTCCCCTGCCTACCACTACGCCTACGCCTTTTGAAACGGCAATTTTGACCCGGGCGGCGGATAACCTGGGCAATTTGAATACGATGCATTTCGTCCTGGAAATCCGGCAAGGTAAGGTAAATTTGAGCGGGGCGGAATTAAAACGGGCCGAAGGCGACCTGAAAAGTCCGGACAACTACCAGGCTTCGGTAAGGCTAAAGATTTTGTTTGGCGAAGTGACGGTAAAAATAGTGGCCCTGGGCGGTGTGCAGCAAATGACAGACCCTATTACGGGGCGCTGGACGAAATCTACTCCGGCGGAAACTTTGAACCTGGCCGGGATGCTGGATAGGCGGACGGGCTTTGGTCCGGTCCTGAAGAATTTGCAGAATGTCCGGCTGGTGGGTAGCGAGCTTCTTAATAATGCGACGGTCTATCACGTACAGGGGTCAGCCAGCCCGGCTCAGGTGGAGCAGCTAACTTTCGGTAATTTGCACCAGGCCGCGACCGTTGACGCCTGGGTGGGTCAGGACGATGGGCAGCTTCACCAGTTGCACCTGAAAGAGAATGCTCCCGGTAACGGTTTCTGGGCGCTGGCGTTTTCGGCCTTCAATGAGCCGGTGGAGGTGAGGCAGTAGGCAGGGGTCATAGGCCAGGTTGGACGGTATAGTCATCCTGAATACCCTGTAAAGCAAGGTTTGACATACTTTTGATTTACTAGCATGGCTTGAGGGTCGCGGATTTTAGTTTAGCAAAAGGGTGGCAAAACCTGCCTTACGTAGAATGGGGATGCCAGGGAGTCCTGGTTTTCTTTCTAAACACTGCCACCTCCTTACCTGCTCCCTTGCTAGCTGCCTTCTTCCTACTACCTTTCTAAATATTCGTTCCCACTGACCTTTGACTACTCGTTCCCCTCCTACTAATTACTGACGTCTGGTTACCAATTACCTGTTCCCACTGACTTTTGCTCTCTGACTACTGACTACTATCCTTGCCCATTCAGGGCTTTACTCAGGTGGGCATCGTGGCGGACGCGCCAGATTTTGGAGTCGAGGTAGTAGTGTACGAAGGCAAAGCCCCAGCCCCCGGCCCCGATGTAGCGGGCCATTTTTGGGTTTATTCCTAAATTACCCTGGGAGAGAATGTTGAGAGGGACCCGGTAGCTGGCCCCAAATAAGAAGGCCGCCAGGGCAAACCGCTTGCCATTTTTGGATATGGCCGAGGCCAGGCCAAAGTCCTGGCCTGACTGGGCGCCTTTGACGTATTTGTTGCGGTTGTGGAACCAGATTAGCCGGTTGTACTGGATATTATGGTAGACGGTCAGGATTGATACGATGGGCATCAGGCCGGCCGGTCCGGTCTTACCAAGGCTGGCGAAAGGCATTTTAAAGGTAACGGTGTGCATGGTGATGGATGAGGCCAGCAGGAGCTGCTTGGGCGGGTTTAACGGCTGGTGAGTAGCCAGTTTATAGACCTGCCGGGATAGATAAGCGGCCAGGGTGATAAAAAAGGCGGCCGAAGCGAGCCGGGGCGTCCAGGCCGGCAGGTAGGCACTGACCTTTTTGAAGCCGGTGGGATAATTGGGGCTGAACAGGAACTTGACATAAGGTAGACCAAACCCGGTCCAGATTAAGGCTTTGTCGAGGTAGTTATCGAGGTTTGCCAGGTCGTTATTTTTCTTTTTATACAGGATAGAGAAGCCGTAGTGCTGTTTTACCAGGTGGTAGTAGGCCCAGGTATAGGCGAAGATGTCGAAATACTCGCCCAGGCCGACCCGGACGGCGATAGGGCCGGGAAGGAACAGGAGCAAGCTGAGCAGGAACAGGGTGCGGCGTTTTTGCCATTCTCCGGGGTCGGCATAGGTCCGGCTGAAAGTTCCAAAGATGTGAGGAGCGTCGAAACACAACTGGTAAATCCAGGTAACGGTAGAGGGCCTGACCTTGAAGAAGAAAATCAGGGCCATAAAGAGGTAGCTGACTGCCGAACTGCCGATCATGTATACCAGGTCGTCCTTGCGGCTGATAAGCCAGGGCGATTTAGGTTTTGGGGCAGGAGCACCGGTGAGGGGACGGGCTTTTCCGGCGATAGCCAGGCATAATAGCTGGAAGGCCAGGCGAGTGTCCAGGCGCGGCGCGGCCCGAGAGGCAAGTGCGAGCGGGTGACGGGCAGAATGGGCAAAGCCGGGCGAGCCAGGCTGGACCGGGAAGCGGTGGTTGGAGGACCGGCGCCGGACCAGCGGCAAGATATGGCCTTCGACCAGGCGCGTGACCTGGCGAGTAGCCCGTGAAGCCATGACCAGGGTTTTGGCGGTGGCCTGGCGCAAGACCGGGGTAAGGTCATGGCGGGCCTGGCGGGCCTGGATGAGACCATGGCGGGCCAGCTTTTCCAGGGCCGGGAATTTGGGCAAGTCAAAGCTCAAAGCCGGGTTAAGACTAAAGAATTTAGTTGCAAACATCTGGGTTGCTCCTCAGTAAGGAATGGAAACCGGGTTGGGAATATCTAATATTAACATAATAGTCAATAATTTGACTACTCAGTCTAAACCCGGTATAATTCTACGGCTAATCGGAACAAGTCTTCTGGTTATAAATGGGGATGTCCCGGCACCACATAACTACCGCCTGGGAACACCTGAAATGAAAAATAGTAAGAATTACTTTACCAAAGAATAAGAATTGAAGTGGGGGTGAACTCAGCGACATGACCAAACGAACCTGGCAACCAAAGCGTATACCGCGCCGCCGCAAACACGGCTTCCTTTCCCGTATGGCCGACAGCAACGGCCGTGCCGTGGTGGCCTCTCGCCGTGCTAAAGGCCGCTGGAAGCTAACAGTCAGCAACGAGCATCGCGAACCGCGCTAAGCCCGTTATCCTGGACTCAATTCTAGTAGTCAATGACTCGAGTCGGGCCATTTACAATAACTGTTAAAGTAAGCGCAAACCCGACTCCCGGTGTAAAAATCGCGGGGCGATGTCTGATAATTGACTTTTAGCAACTGAAAAGAAGCGGGCCATTAGCTCGCTTTTTTATTGTATTAACTAATCCGACAATCTAAAAAAGAGAATAAGCATTTCTTATTTAGGTTGTCTAGTATATAATAGGGCTGATGAAGCGGATTTACAGCCTGACCAAAGGCCACCATTTCCAGAGAACCCGCGCTAAAGGCCGTTCCTGGGCGCATCCATTACTGGTACTGGTCGCAGCGCCGAATGGTTTAGAGATTACACGCTGCGGTTTTTCGGTCGGTAAACGATTGGGAAAGGCCCATACCCGCAACCGGCTCAAACGAGAAATACGGGAAGCGGTGCGAGTCAGGCATCCCGGCTTGAAAAGTGGTTTCGACCTGGTCTGGATTGCCCGCAACAATCTGACCGAAGAAACTGATTTCTGGACGATTGACCAGACGGTAGATAATCTATTGCGCCGGGCCCGGTTAATCGAATTCGTACCGGAACAGGTCGGGCGAAGGCCGCGTAAGAGCGGTGAGCGTGCGCCGTTAAACGTAGAACGTGGTACGGAAAAAAGCTAAAGCCGGGAAGGTTTTCGCTTCTAACGCTGAAGGTGGGATTTAAAAGGCCGACTGGTCAAGAATTTCCCGGCGTTCAGCGTTATAGGTCCAGCGTTTAACGAAAAGAAGTAAGTTATGAAGTATCCTCTGCTTGGCTTTATAAAATTGTATCAAATTACCTTTGCGCGTTTGTTGCCGGCCAATACCTGTCGATTTTATCCGACCTGCTCGCACTATGGCTACGAAGCCATCCAGAAATACGGCGGATTTAAGGGAAGTTGGTTAGCCGTCAAGCGAATTGCCCGTTGCCAGCCCTTTCACCCGGGCGGCTTCGACCCGGTGCCCTAACCGGCGCAAGGTTCTGACACGGCAAGAATTAGACATAAGGATTCGAAACTCAGCGGTCAGAAGTTAAGCAAGTAGAAACTAAACCGGCAAGTCGAGCGTATAATTAAAAACCGCTTGCCGGTAACTGACAACTGATACAAGGAGGCAGTACTTAGTGGGCCAATTTATAGATGCCATCGTAAGTGGGTTGGCAGGAATAATTAAGTTTTTCGCGACTATAGGCGGAGGTAATACCGCGATCGGTATTATTCTGTTCACTATTGCTATCCGCTTGGTGTTGCTGCCTCTGACCTTAAAATCGGTGCGCAGTTCTCGCGCTATGCAGCAACTGCAGCCGTATATTAAAGAAATCAACGACCGCTACAAGACAAAAGCTGGCGAACGCCTGGCTCCTGAAAAGGCCCAGAAAAAGCAAGCTGAAATCATGGCGCTCTACAGCGAGTACAGTGTCAACCCGGCGGCGGGCTGTCTACCCATCCTGATTCAGATTCCGATATTCTTCGCGGTTTATGCCGCTGTTACGCATTCCATTGGCACCTCCGACCCGGCGGTCCAGTTTGTCCAGAATGCCTGGGGCCAGTTTGCCCCGGGGGCGATCCAGGCTGCGAATGCTGCCCAACTGGCAAACCAGGGCCTGTTCTGGTTCCACGATTTAACCAAGCCTGATCCCTACTATATTCTGCCAATTTTGATGGTACTGTTCCAGTTCCTGACCCAGCGTATGACTATGCCCAAGGGCGGCGGTCTGGACGAGCAGCAGAAACGCATGAATAATATCATGCAGTGGATGCCTATTATCTTTGGTTTTACGGCTCTCAACTTCCCGACCGGCCCGGTGGTTTACTGGGTTACGACGAGCATTTTCAGCGCGGTCCAGCAGTACTTTATAACCGGCTTCGGTTCTTTAAGCGACCTGCCCGGCCTGGGCTTCCTGCCGGTCAAGGAACTGCCTAAAGTTACTCTGAAGAAACGCGACCCCAACGACAAACCGGCTAAACCGGGCCTGATGCAGCGCCTGGCTGACACTCAATCTAAAGTCCAGGCCGAAGCTGCGGCGACCAAGCAGAACAGTGGGGCGGCCGCTGATGCCAGCGGAGACCGGGTTGACGCCGCTACCCTGGTGGACGAAACACCGGTTACAAATAACTTTGGCCGCAAAGCTACCGGGAAGATTACCAGCGCTTATAAGGCTCCCGAAGCGGGCCAATTGAGCGAGACCAGAGCCGCTAAACAGGAAGATTCCATCCGGCAGGCTTACCAGAACTTGAACCGCCGGCCCCCCAAAAAGAACGGCGCAGCCGGGGCCGGGACAAGCAGCACAAATACAGCTAACTTGAACCAGAATAAACCTGGCAACACAACTAACCTAAACCAGACCAAAGGGACTAAAAAGAAGTAGTAAGGCTTTGGAAGGAGGCCGGGGCAGAACTGCAGTTGGTTCCGCCCCGGATTCAAAGGGGAAATAGGGCAAAATAACTACACCGGCCCGCATTTCAGGAGGAAGAAAAATACCTATGCAGAGCGTTGAGGTTCAGGCCCGTACCGTGGACGAAGCGGTACGTATTGCCTTGCAGCGGTTAGGCCGCAGTTATGAAGAAGTGGATGTCGAAGTACTCCGACCCGGTACGCCGGGAGTATTGGGTATCGGCGCTGAAGATGCACTGGTACGGGTAACCACCCGGCCCGGAGCAGTCCGCCCAACTATTCCGGCGCAACCCTACTATCCGGGTCCGGCCGTGCAGAACCAGGGATACCGGCCGCAGGGCCAGCCTCCGATTGGTCAGCCTATTCCGAACGCTCGCCCGGTACAGCCTATCGGCCAGCCAATTCCACCGGCTATACCTAATGGAACCCCGATAGGGGTGCCGCTGGGAGCCCCGGTCCCGGCCGCGATTGCTCGTGGCGCCGGTAACGCGCGCGCTTTCGACGCGAATGAACTGGCGAATATTGGCCGGGAGGTTGTCACTAACCTGCTGCGCCGGATGCGAATCCAGGCCCGGCCCCAGGTTGAATTTATGCCTCCTGAGCCGGACGAAAACGGCGAAGAGGATAACCAGAGCCCGCTGGTTACTATTAACCTGATAGGCGGCGACCTGGGCGTTCTGATCGGGCGGCGAGGCGAGGCTTTGACCGACCTGCAGTATGTCTTCAACCTGATTATGAACAAAAAGACCCGCACCTGGGGCCGGGTCATGATTGACGTGGAAGGTTACCGCACTCGCCGCAAGGCGAACCTGGTGAACCTGGCGCACCGCATGGCCGACCAGGTCATGGCAACCCGCCAGCCGATTACCCTGGAGCCGATGCCGGCCCACGAACGCCGGTTGGTCCATATCGCTTTGCTGGACCATCCTTATATCCGCAGCGAAAGCTTTGGCGAAGGCGATGAGCGGAAGGTTACGATTTTCCCCAAGTAGGCCAGCTAACCTTATTTCTAAAAACGGAGCGGGGGACCACCAGCGTCCCTCACTCTTTTTTTTAGAGATTTATCATATTTATTAGACGAGGACTGTTGAACCCAAACTTTGTAACAATCGGGCATATCACTAAAGATTTGCTGCCAGACGGGGGTTTTGTTCCGGGTGGGACGGTGACTTTTGCCTCCATAACCGCCCGTAACCTGGGCCAGCGTGCCGGTATGATTACGGCCGCTCCGCGCGAGTTGCGCCAGTTGCCGCTGTATCACGACATTGACATTCGAGGGCCTGAGACAGAGGTTGCGACAATATTTGAAAATATCTACCAGCCATGGGGCCGGGAACAGTTCGTGCGGGCAACCGCCCCGGTAATCCGGTTTGACGATGTGCCGGAGGAGTGGCGCGGTAAGGCCGGGGGCATTGAGATTGTCCATTTAGGCCCGGTGGACCAGGAGTGCGACCCGGGACTTGTGAAGGCCTTTCCGGACGCGTTGATCGGCCTGACGCCCCAGGGTTTTATGCGCGAGTGGCCCAATAACGGCAAGGTCCAGGCGATTGAGTGGTTAGGAGCCAGGGAGCTTTTGCCACGGGTTTCGGCCCTGGTACTCAGCGCGGAAGATTTGCCAAAAAGCCCGCGCGGCCAGGAAATGTTACAGGAATTCATTGAGCTTTGCCCGATTGTTGCCTATACGCAGGGTCCACGCGGCTGCACTATTTTCCATGGCGGCCAGGCTACTCGCGTACCGGCTTACCCGGCCCAGGAAATTGACCCGACCGGCGCGGGAGATGTCTTTGCGACCGCCTACTTGCTGCATTTGCGCAAGACGGGTGACCCGATTGAGGCGGCCTGCTTTGCCAATGCGGCGGCTGCCTGCAATATTGAAAAGCCCGGGGCAACCGGGGTCCCAACTCTATCTGAGGTGGAAGCTCGTTTGAGATTGACGCCGCTGGATTAGGAAGTAGTCAGAGGTCAGTGGGTTAGTACTGATGGGCGGGCCTGGTTCAAGGTTTTTTCAAGTAGTTTTATAAGTAGTAGGAAGTTAATAGTATAGGTTTGCGCGAAGTCCAGGGGATTTCGCGCTTTTTTAATGTTTGAGTTGGTGGCGTAGGAAGGCGCAAACCTTATTAATGCCGTAATGGAATGTGCTGGGTTTGGGAAGTAAAAAGGGACGAATTTTGAAATGCCTGGTATTCAGGAAAATCTTTGGTTTTACCGGGTTGCCACCGGCGCGGGGATCCCTGGGCCGGCTATCCTTCTGAGTCTGTTTTCTTCAGTGCAGCCTCCCTCGGGATGGCAGTGTTCGGTTGTTGGGGGTGCGTGGGTGCGTGGGTTAAGACCGGATACATGGACTCGGGTGCTGGTAGTGGTTATAGCCGGTGTGGGCGGTGGTGGAGGTCATTGGTATTTTAGTTGGTTGCGGGTTACACCAGGCTTCTAATAACTCCCTGGCCTCTATTCCAACTGACCCTTGACCTTTGACCCTTGACCCTTGACCCTTGACTACTGACTAAAGCATACTGACTACTGACTACTGACAACACCCTGAGTAAGGCGGGCCAGGTTCCAGATAAGGATGCGGTTATCGGTGGCGCAAAGCATATATTCTATGTCCGGCGAGAAAGCTACCTGGACCTTGCGGCCGGTCAGGCCGAGGTCGATTTGCAGCCGCAAGCGGGGCGGTCGGATAGTGACGCCTTCGGGCGGAATATCCCACAGGCGCAGGATGCCTGCTTCATCTACTCCGGCAAGCTGGCGATTGTCCGAACTGTAGGCAAGTTCTCTTATGGGGGCGTTACCGGCCGGTAGGTCAATGTAACGGTCCTCGCGCAGGTCCCAGATACGGACGATAGGCACTAAATCGGGTTGGAGAGGGTCTTGCTGGGACAGGTATTCGGCCACCCCGGCGTTGGACGGGCCGTTCTGGTTGCCGTTGCGGCCGCGCCGGCCGCTGAGTGAGAAATGAATGGCATCCGGAGCGGCTTTCAGGCCCAGGGCCATTTCAAATCCGCTGTTATTAAAGACAAAAGCGCCTAATTGCTCCCGCTGCGGGTTAAGGGTTTTAAACCAGCGCCAGCCGGTGTAGACATTTTGTAAGAGGATGCCGCTTTCGCCGAGGGTGGCGACCCTGGTGCCGTCCGGGCTAAATACGAGGCCCCAGACCGGGTTGGCTTCCCCGGCAGTGGTGAGGGAAGTGTTTACCGGGTAGGACCGCAGGGGTTGTACCTGGTTGGTTTCAAGGTTCCACAGGCGAGTCTTGCCATCGGGAGTACACCAGGCCAGGCGCGAACCTTCCGGGTTAAAGGCCAGCGGGGTGAAGCTGCCGGTGCTATTGAGGGGTAATGTTTCTTCGAGTTTTAATTGCAGGTCGGTGCTATCGCCCCAGTTGCCGACCCTGATTTCCTGGGGCAAGACCCAGGCAAACTTGCTGCCGCTAGCCGGGACCAGGAAGCGGTAGTTTTGGAGGCTGGGTGGGGTGCGGTAGCCGGAGGTCATAAAGGTTTGCGGTTCGCCCAGGGCGGCGGTCTGGACCCGGCCGTTGCGCCATTCCCAGAATTTCAATTCGGGTGGGAACATTGTGCCCTTGCGGCCGCCGGACTGGTAATGGACCGTACCGCCATCACTGACGGCGAAAATAGTGGCTCCGTTAGCGGTAAAACCCAGGGTAGTGATATGGAAACCGCCGTGAGCAACCAGGGTTTTTTCCAGGCCCTGGCGGCCGGTATCTTTTTCATCTATCAGGATGGTCCGTGAATCGGTTTCAAGGATAAGCGGGCCGTGGAGATATTCTTCGGAGCGGTGCGGGCCGAAATTCCGGCCGTGTATGTGGCGAAGCAGGGCTTTGAGGCCGCGGCTGGCAGTATCATCTTCCTGCCAGGACCAGCCCATAAAGGGCTCAAAGGCCCGGATGGCACCCATTAACTGGTAGACCGCCAGGGCCACCATGCCCAGGCAGGCGGCTATCCCCCAGGTAAAGATCAGGTTGGTAATATCATCCATAAAGAGATGATAGATGGAGATTACCAGGCTAAAGATGGTAAAGAAAAAGCCCAGCACAAGCGTGATGCCGAGGCACAGGCTGGCGATAGTTTCGATCCAACCGGGCGCGGTAGTCCAGATGCGCCGGAAGGTGTTTAAGGCGTAGCGCAGCCCAAAGACCGTAAGGCAAAGCAAAAAGAAGCTCAGGATAAACCCGGCCAGGTTAAAGGCAGGGCCAGCAGTTATATTTTGAACATAACCGTTATAGCCAAAATAGCCCCAGGCCCCGGTGCCAATAATCCAGAGTAAAGCAAGAAAAAACTCTTCCAGGCGCGGGCGTTGGGCTGAGTTCATAGCAACCTGCCTTGATCTTATTTTTTATCGCTGGTGGAACGCCCGGCGGGTACTTCCCGCCGCACGTCTATTACATCACGAACAGTATGCAGTTTACTCAAAATCCGGGCTAATTGTTCCAGGCCGGTTACTTCAACCGCGAACAATATCAGGATAACACCACGCTGTGAGGCGGGTAGAGTCCTGAGATCGCCAATGTTAATTTTTTCATCAGCCACCAGAGTGGCAATATCTCGCAGGAGTCCCACCCGGTCGAGAGCTTCCATTCTAACCGGCACCCGGTAGAACTGCTGGCTGTCCTCGCCCCAATCAACCCGGATGAGGCGTTCTTTGTTTTCTTCAGGCAGGTTAATGATGTTTGGACAGTTGACCCGGTGGACCGCAATGCCCCTGGTTTTAGTGACATAACCAATTACTTCGTCACCCTTCATAGGGTGGCAGCAACTGGCAATAGTGGTCAGCATGCCGCCGATGCCGGTCACGGTCAGGCCGCCGGGGACCATCGGGGTCCGGTCGGTGGTAATGCTGGCGCTGGTGGGCTGCATGAACTCGGGCAGGTTTTGCTCTACCTGGCGGGTGGCCTCGATCAACCGGCCGGTCAACTGGCCCATACCAACCCCACCGTAACCGATAGCGGCCAGGAAATCTTCCAGCTTTTCGTATTTAGGGAAGTACGAGGCAACCGTTTCGTACTTGATATTGTCCAGGCCCAGCCGTTTAAGCTCGGATTCTAACAGTTGCCGCCCATGTGAGATATTTTCATCGCGTTCTTCGCGGCGGAACCACTGCCGGACCTTTTCCCTGGCCCCGGCGGTCTTGATATAGCCCAGGTTCTGGTTTAGCCAGTCCCGGCTAGGTCCCTTACGCTGTTTGGCCTGGAGGATTTTGACCACTTCGCCGTTTTGCAACTGGTAGTTCAGCGGTACCAGGCGGTCGTTAACCCGCGCTCCACCGCACTGGTGGCCGACATCGGTATGAATACGGTAGGCAAAGTCTACGGCAGTCGCCCCGGCCGGTAGGTCTATAATATCGCCTTTGGGCGTAAAGACATAGACCTGGTCCTGGAAGACGTCGCTTTTAAGCGAATCGACAAATTCCTGGGCGTCGTAATTATCGTCTTTCCAGTCGAGCAGGCGGCGCAACCAGGCAATCTTGGCTTCGAACTCCACATCGCGCTTGCCGCCTTCTTTATAGCGCCAGTGCGCGGCTATACCGTATTCGGCGACCTGGTGCATCTCTTTGGTCCGTATCTGGATTTCGAGCGGGCGGGTATCCAGGCCGATAACGGCGGTATGGAGCGACTGGTAAAGGCTTTCTTTGGGATTGGCGATATAGTCGTCAAACTCGCCGGGCACCGGGCGCCAGAGGGTATGAATGATACCCAGGGCCCCGTAGCAGTCGCGGACATCTTCGACAATTATACGAATACCGAGGGCATCGTAAATCTGGCTGAGCGGGACGTTTTTGCGTTCCATCTTCTTAAAGATGCTGAAGACGTGTTTGGGGCGGCCGCTGACGTCTATGACCTGGATACCGTTTTCGGGCAGGGCTTTTCGAATGACGGCCTGGACCCGTTTGAGATATTTTTCCCGGCTTTCGCGTTTTTCGTCCAGGTCGGTGATAAGTTCCCGGTACTGCTTGGGATACAGGTACATAAAGCAGAGGTCTTCAAGCTGCCATTTGATGTGCCAGATACCCAGGCGGTTTGCCAGGGGCGCGAAAATTTCAAGGGTTTCGGTAGCGATTTTTACCTGCTTGGCTTCGGACTTGTATTGCAAGGTCCGCATATTATGCAGGCGGTCGGCCAGTTTGATAAGGACTACCCGGACATCGTCAACCATTGCCAGGAACATCTTGCGCAGGTTTTCGGCCTGTTCCTGTTTCTCCTGCATGGCCCGGCTATTCTGGTCGTCTACCGGGGACCACTTGATTTTGCCCAGTTTGGTGACACCGTCCACCAGACGGGCGACTTTCTCGCCAAATTCCCGCTGGATATCGTCCAGGGTTACTTCGGTATCTTCTGGTACGTCATGCAAAAGGGCAGCGATAATGGCATCGCGGTCCAGCTGCATCTGGGCGCAGGTCGTGGCGGCGGCAATCGGGTGAATCACATAGGGTTCACCGCTGGCCCGCTTCTGGTGACTGTGGGCCTGGATGGCAAATTGGACCCCGCGTTCTACCACCGGCCAGTCGGCGTTAGGCAAGTACTTTTTGACTTCGTCCATCAAGCCACTGCTGTCAATACCGGTGTGATCGGTAACCGGCGCGCTTGCGGCGGCCTTTTCTGGCAGCAAAACGTTCTCGGCTTCAGGATAAGCCTCGGCTAGAACCGGCGGCTGGTTAAGTTTAACTGATTTGGCGGACATAACCCGGTCTCTCCCCTCCGGGTGCAACCACTAGCACCTTAAATACTTGAGAAAAAACGGCTGCTGGTCAGGTAGCCGCCGGACCCCGGCCGCCATTGCCCGGGTTCCTGGTATTTCTTTCTTATAAAATGAGTCTAACTGCCGGATAAACGGCGGTTAGAGATACAAAAAACGGGCCGTAGGTATTCTCGCTGACGCCCCGCTTTATTGCCTTTTTGTTCTCTCGGTATATTTCTAATTAAAATAAACTGCCTTTGCTATAGTAAAGCTGTTTTCAAACCTTACGTTCAGGCGCCGGTTTGAAGGTGAGAGAAGGCCAGGGCCAAGCCCGTTTGTTTCACATTTGTAACAATTTTAGTTGATTTGGGGACAGGTGTCAATCAAACATGGTGTTACAGAAGTGTTAGACTATTTCATAGTGTCTCCGGCGCGATTTGCATTACGGTCTTGATACTATTGCGGTCCCGGCTGAGGGCGGCCTCATAATCCTCCAGGGGGTACTTACGGGTTATCATACTATCCAGCACGCCGGGCCATTTGGCCTCAATACCGGCCCAGCTTTCGACACCCATTTCAAAGTAGTTCCGGTTGGCGTTGACTGAGCCGAAGATTACCTGGTTGCCCATAACAATCTGGTGGTTGAGCCGGTTGGTATCTACCGCCAGGGAGTTGTGACCGCCAGCCACCCCGGTGATACCCATTATGCCGTTTGGACCCAGGGCGGCCATGCCCTGAAAGACGACTTCGCTGCTGCCGCTGGCTTCAATAATCAGGTCAATTGGCCCAATCTTTTTGTTTAGCTGGTCTATTTGAACTTCCTGGCTGGAAAGGTAGGTTGCGCCGACCCGCTCGGTCATTACGGCTTTGGGGTTGCCAGGGCCGCCGGGACTGTGCGCGACAGTGAAGACTTCCAGGCCCCTATCCCGCAGTAGAAAGGTCGCGAGCAGGCCGATGGGGCCAGCCCCCAGGACGACGGCCTTTTTAGGGGCCCATTCCAGGCGTTGCTGGATTTTGTATGCCTGGTAAATCGCTTTCTCGACTACGGCGGTGGGTTCCAGCAGGACGCCCCAGGAGCGGTATTGAGGCGGTACTTTGATGGCGAACTGGGGTTTTTCGGTATAGTATTCGGTCATGAAGCCGTGCTGGTCCTTGATGCCCCGCTCGGTGTAGTTACCGGTCAGGCACATATCGCTCTGGCCGTGGTCGCAGTTGGGGTCGCTGTCGTGACAGGGACGGCGTACGGTACAGACAACATAATCGCCGGTGGCCCAGCCGCTAGCTTCCAGGCCCGGCCCGACCTCCTCTACCCGGCCGAAGGATTCGTGACCCAGCACCAGGAAATCCTGGCCCCTGGGAGCTGTACCGTAGTCGCCCCGGATTATTTCCAGGTCGGTGCCGCAAATGCCGGTCTCCAGCACGCGGATCAAAAGTTCACCGGGGGCGATTTCCGGTTTTTCGATTTCATGGAGAAAGACGCTGTTTTTCTGGCCTGGCCTGATGGCAATCGCTTTCATTGTTTCCTCTCTTCTTTTCTTCCCTGCGCCGGTAGAAACGGTTTAGAGAAGCGGCCGTGGGTGACTTGCCGCCTGTCAGGATTCATCTTGCCATATTTTGGTTTGTAAAATCAAGCTCTTGCCGTTGGGGAGAGGTCAGTATACTGACCTCTGACCTCTAACCTTTAAAATATGCTAAAATCAGGGAGAGGCGGCTGGCCGGTTAATACTTGAGGTGAAGGTAGTAAATTCTAATGAGGCTAGATTCAAGCGCGTGGTCGAATACCGGGGATAGCGCGGGCTGGCAATGTCCGGGGTGTGGCGCGAACCTGCCTGACGCGGCTTTCGCGGCCGGTCAACGGCTGGCCCGCTGCCGCCGCTGTAGCAAGATGGTCCACCGCGAGACGCCGCAGCCACAGGGCTGGCCGGTTGGACCGGACAGGCCGTTGCAGGAGAGCCGGAGTTTTCCTGCCAGCCCTTCTCAGCCCGACCGGCTGGAAGTGGCACCTTCGTATGCCTTTCCGGCTTTAGCCTGCCCCTATTGCGAACACCTTAACCAGGACGGGCGGTCCGTCCGCCCGGACGGGCAGCAATTTTGCGCCAATTGCGGGGCTGACCTGAAAAAAGCCTGCCTGACCTGTGATGAGCCGATGTATGTTTTGGACCATTACTGTACCCGCTGCCGCAGCGACCAGGAAAAAGCCAAGTATGAGATTGAAGGGGTCTACTGGCAGCATTTCAACGAGGGCAAACGGCTGGTCCAACTGGGCCGGTGGGAGGATGCCGAGCGGGAATTAGGGCTGTTCTTTAACCCGGCTCCCGGCCTGGACCGCGAACACGTCCGGCTGGCCCACCAGATTTATGTCAGCAGTATCGCGCCGTTTGACGGTGGGGAGGGTCTGGAGCTTTACAATGAGGCGGTTGAGCAGGTAAGGTTGTCCAGGGAGGCCTACCGGCAGAAACTCCAGCGGCGCAAGTATCAGAAATGGGTTGGGCTGGCGGTGGCTGCCCTGTTGCTGGGGATTCTTTCGGCAGTAACGCTGGGTTCGTGGTGGGCTATTTTTATTATTGTGCCGCTGGCTTCGTTCATTATTATCCTGGTCGGGTGGCTTATCCTGGTTAACCTGGGCCTGGCGTAGGGTTTAGAAGGCATTTGAGCTAGTTTTGACTTTGCGGCAGACGAGTAACTACCGGGTGGCTTCGTTAAAGCGCCATTTGTTGAAAAGCAAGATTTGCCATTTTACCCGTGTTCCAGGAAAGGCACTATTCAAGCCTGTCATTGCGAGGAACCCGAGTACCCCCTGGTGGCTTCGACTTCGTTCAGGTTGACATGGCTTTAGGGTTGCTGATTTAAATTAAGCAATAGTGTGTCAAACCTGGTTTACAGCGCATCAGGCTGGCATGGTGAATGAGTATTCGCCTTCAAGATAGTCTCTAGGGCGGGGCAGGATATAAATTTAAGGGTAAAAAAAGAGCTTTTGCAAATTGCGCAAAAGCTCCTTTTTTTAATTCCGGGGTAAATTAACTGCGTTGTTCCTGGATGTACTCCACAGCGTCATTAACCGTAACGATTTTCTCAGCTACTTCATCGGGGACCTGGATACCGAACTTTTCTTCAATTTCCATAATCAGTTCGACCAGATCTAACGAGTCGGCATTGAGGTCCTCGACAAAGGAGGCTTCTATGGTTACCTCCTCCGGATCGACCGCGAGTTGCTCAACTATGATTTCCTTCAATTCGTTGAATATAGAATCATTTGGTGCTGCCATTCATTTCACCTCCTCCCTCGCCTTAAGCGGAAAGATTTCTAGAATAGTTTCTTTGAGAGAAACCAGTTTTAAGCTACACCTCGCTGGCACAAAGACCTCAAATGTGCCTGGATTTTGGTGCTGAGCAGAACACACCAATGCAGTGCTCGCGTCCAACGCTCATTCTTAATTCAGGTACGAAATAAGAAAAGCCCATAATCGAGTAGGAAATCGATTAATGTCTATTATTCCGGGTCCTGTTCTGCGGGGGCCGGTTCTTCGCGCTCTTTAGGCTGCGAAGCGACAATGGCTCCCAGGACACCGTTTACAAAGCGGCTGCTGCTATCGCTGCCAAAGCTTTTTGCCAGCTCGATAGCTTCGTTAATAGCCGCCTTGGTAGGCACGTCATTATTAAATAGAATCTCGAAAATTGCAAGCCGCAAAATATTTTTATCAACTTTTGCCATCTGGTCAACCGGCCAGCTGGAAGCAGCCCCGGAAATGAGCGCATCCAGTTTATCCCGGCTGTTAATCACGCCCATTACCAGGTTACGGGTAAAGCGCGCTACGTCGACCGAAAGGACAAAAGTATCAATATAACGGTTAGTGACCATCAGAGGGTCGTGGTTAACCGAGTCGGCTTCAAAAAGAGATAGTAAGGTAACGATGCGGGCCTGGCGGCGCTGGAAGCCCAGTTTATTTTTGGGCGGCTCAGCGCTTTTCAGGAAATCTTCGATTTCGAACCATTCATCGCGTTCCCAAACCGAACCGGCGGGGGGAACAGGCTGATATTTTATGGGTTCGTTGCCATTATTATTATTACTTGTTAAATTACTCAACGTTCTGAATATAGACGTTTATCTGCTCCACCGGCATCCCAACAAGATGCCTGATGGCCGTGGAAACGTCTCCTTGTACCTGTTTGCCAACCTGGGCCAGGTTGGCATTTTTGTCAACGATAATGTAGAGATCGGCGTAAACTTTTTCTTCTTTTACTTCGATCTTAACACCGTCGTTATTGTCGCGGTTGAAAATCCGGCTGAGGCTGGCGCTGCTGGTGTCACCCATACGGATTACACCATCCACCTCTAGAGTGGTGGCCTGGACAATCGTCGCAAGCACGCCCGGGGCGATGCGCACCGTGCCGAGCTTTTTACCGTTTTGTCCTTTTGCATTACTGGTGGCGTTTGCCGACATTCTATGTTGTAAACCTATCCGGATTTTCGTTTGAGCAAGCTAGAGATGCCAGGTCGGCATCTTTCTTTCCACAAAATCTAGGGCTGCATCCCCGGCCATGTATTCCGGGTCGGCTAGCAGGAACTGCTGGAACGGAATTGTCGTCTTAACTCCGTTTACGACCGTCTCGTACAGCGCCCTGGACATCCGGGCGACGGCCTCTTCCCGCGTATCGGCGTAAGTGATAACTTTAGCTAAAAGGCTATCATAGTAGGGAGGCATTACATAACCACTGTAAAGATGAGTATCAACGCGCACCCCGATGCCGCCTGGCGGAATGAAAAGATCTATGTTACCCGCATCGGGCCGGAAGTTATTTGCCGGATCCTCTGCGTTCACGCGGCACTCAATCGCGTTCCCCCGTATTCTAACGTCTTTTTGAGAGAGCGTCAAGCGTTCCCCAGCCGCAACCTTGATTTGCCACTTAACCAGGTCAATTCCGGTCACTTGCTCGGTTACGGGATGTTCAACCTGGATACGGGTGTTCATTTCCATAAAGTAAAAGTTGCCGTGAGGGTCAAGCAAGAATTCCATGGTGCCGACGCTGTTATAGTCAATGTATTTAGCGCCTATAACGGCGGCTTCACCAATCCGGCGGCGCAGGTCCTCGCTCAGGTTAGGGGCGGGGGCTTCTTCCATGATTTTCTGGTAACGGCGCTGAATGGAGCAGTCGCGCTCGCCCAGGTGGATGGTGTTGCCATAGTTATCGGCCAGGATCTGGATTTCAATGTGGCGCGGTTTGGGGACAAACTTTTCCAGGTAGAGTTCCGGGCTGGAGAAAGCTTTATCGGCTTCGGCGCGGGCGATGGGGTAGATTTTCTCCAGGCTGTCTTCACTTTCAATGACCCGGATACCGCGCCCGCCGCCGCCTGCCAGGGCTTTGAGCATAACGGGGTAGCCAATGCGGGCCGCTTCCTGTTTGGCGTGGGCCACGTTGAACAGGACGCCTTCTACGCCCGGTACGACCGGCAGCCCGGCGTCAATCATGGTCTTGCGGGCCATGGCTTTATCGCCCATTTTCTCAATGGCGTAGGGCCGGGGGCCAATCCAGGTAATACCTACTTTTTCGCAGATTTCCGCGACATAGGTATTTTCACTCAGGAAGCCATAACCGGGATGCAGCGCGTCCGACCCGGTAATAAGGGCGGCGCTGATGATTGCGGGAGTGTTCAGGTAGCTTTTGCCGCTGGGGGCCGGACCCACACAGACCGCTTCATCCGCAAATCTGACCGCCAGGGAGTCGCGGTCGGCCTCGCTGTAGGCCACAACCGAGGAAATGCCCAGGTCGCGGCAGGCTCGCACCACTCGAAGAGCAATTTCGCCTCTATTTGCTATCAGGACTTTCTTGAACATGTTTCTTGTCGTTTTCCTGTTGGCTTAACTAAAAAAATAATTATTAGGGTTCTCACCCGCTTTTTGGATGAGCCAGAGCGCGTTCTTTTTGCAGTCGGCCGGACTATAATCGGTTTCCATGTACCAGCCGTTGAAAAGCATGGATTTGGCCCCAAAAGGCGTGCCGTCTTTGTGGGCCGGGATCAGGTTGATAAGAAACCGTTTCTTACCATCATAGTCTTCTACCGGAGCCTGGAAATACTTGTTGTGCCGGATGATGTATTCGGCCAGGCGCGTCAGGACCCGTTGGAAGCTGCCCTGGGTTTCGTCCACAGTTGAATCCGGGTAGCGCAGCATCATAGGGGCCATAATGGTGTTAACAATCTCGCTGACCGGCTGCCACTCGGCACTGTTTATCTGCGCGGCGGACAGTTGCGAAACCTGGGCGGCCTGGGTAGGCTCTTCCAGCGGTCCGGTCACCCCTCTACGAGGTGAAATAGCCGGAGGCGGCGCGAGGTTCTCCAGGGGCCGGGCCGGTTGGTTCGGGAAATAGGCCAGGTCTAGTTCTCGCAAGTTAGTCGGCGCCAGGCTGGCAAGGTTCACCAGCAAGTAATTTTCAGGGTCGGTTTCCAGCACCACCCGCATAATTTCCTGGTCTTGCAGTGGGCGGCCAGTGGTGGCATCCCCGACCAACCAGGTATTTCCATCGGTCAGGATCGCGAAACGGATGCTGCTTTCCTGGGCCAGCCTGACCAGCTTTGCGAGGTCGGGCATGGCAAAGCCACTCAGGGTGGTGACTCTTACTACCGATACCGGCCGGCCGGCATTATCCAGCAGGGCGTAATCGGCTTTCTCGCCGGTGTGGCCCATATCCCAGGCGGGCATCACCTGGGCCGGGTCGTGGACATCCCAACCGACGGTTTTGAGAACAATATCTACCAGCGCGTAACGGGTTAAAACTTGATTGCTAACTAGAACGTTGCGATATGCGCGGATAGTTTGCTTTACTCGTTTAATCGTATCGAGAATTTCTTGCAATACTATCGCTCCATTTTTTACATCATTTTACATCATTACCATGCCGCCATTTACGGCAAGGACCTGGCCGGTAATATAATTCCCGGCGTCGCTCGCCAGAAAAGCTACCGCCTCGGCGATATCTTCGGGCTTGCCGAAACGCTCCAGGGGTATCTGGGCCAGGGCTTTTTGTTTAAACTCTTCGGCTAACACGTTGGTCATGTCAGTTTCAATAAAACCGGGGGCGATGGCGTTGACCGTTATGCCCCGGCTACCGACTTCGCGGGCCAGCGCTTTGGTGAAGCCGATCATCCCGGCTTTGGCGGCGCTGTAATTCGCCTGCCCGCCGCTGCCGGCCTGGCCGGAGATTGAGCTGATGTTTATAATCCGGCCGCCTTTGGATTTTAGCATGGGCCGTAAAGCGGCCTTGGCACACAGAAAGGCCCCTTTGAGGTTAGTGTCTACTACGGCGTCCCAATCGGTTTCGCTCATGCGCATCATGAGGGTATCTTTGGTAATTCCGGCGTTGTTGACCAGGATGTCTATCCGGCCAAAAGCTTTGATGGTCTGGTCCACCAGGGCCTGGGCCTGGGCCGCTACTGAAACATCGCCCTGGACTGCCAGGGCCTGCCCGCCTTTGGCTTCAACCGCCGCGACTACCGCGTCGGCTTCAGTCTGGTTCCGGTTGTAGTTAATGACTACTTTAGCACCGCGTTCGGCCAGCAAAAGGGCAATGGCCCGTCCAATACCGCGTGAGCCACCGGTTACAAGGGCTACTTTCCCGTCCAGCTTCATTAGAATTAACTCCTTTGTAAAACGGATAACTTTGGACGTAGAACGGCGAACGTAAAACGGGTAAGGAGTAAGGCTTTAAGATAGAAGTAAAATTCTTACTTTTATGGTTTTAGAGAGAAAGCTGACTTCTCACGCTCCCCGTTTACAAGTCCGGGCCGTCCGGTGTCCTGCGTTTAACCTTCGACGTTCTTTAACACTTCTTCCGAGTTTACTACTTCAACGCTTTTCTCAATCCGTTTGATCAGACCTCCCAGCACTTTGCCGGTGCCGATTTCCACAAAGCGGGTGGCGCCACCATTGTACATGGTCCGTACCGACTCAACCCAGCGCACCGGGCTATAGGTCTGGACGGTGAGTTCCTGGCGCAAGGCGGCGGCATCGTCCAGCGGCAGGGGTTGGGCCGTGACGTTGGAAACGAGCGGGAACCGGGCCGGGCTAAAGGTGATTTCACCAATCAGTTTGCCCAGTTCGGCGGCCATAGGGCGCATCAGGGTGCTATGGAAGGCCGCGCTGACCGGCAAGGGTATTACGCGTTTGATACCGGCTTCTTTGGCGGCCAGGGTGAACCGGGCCAGGGCTTCGGAAGTGCCGCTCAGGGCGGTCTGGCCGGGGGAATTATAGTTGGCGACTTCCACACCGGTCTGGCGGGCCAGGTCTTCCAACTGGTTATCGTCCGCGCCGATGACCGCGACCATGCCGCTGCCGCCACCGCTTTCGCCTTGTCCGGCCTGGTTCATCAGGCGGCCGCGTTCCCGGACCAATTTCAGGGCATCTTCAAATTTTAGCGAGCCATTGGCAACGAGGGCAGTATACTCTCCCAGGCTGTGTCCGGCAACGAAGAGCGGCGGCTCGTCCAGGGCCTCCGGTTGGCGCAGTTGAATGGCCTTGAGGTGGGCCAGGCTGGTAACAAGCAAGGCGGGCTGGGCGTTGTCAGTGCGGGTGAGTTCAGCTTCAGGGCCATCAAAGCATAAGCCGGAAAGCGAAAAGCCCAGTACCTCATCGGCCCGGGAATAGAGTTCCGCTATTTCGGGATATTTTTGGGCCAGTTCATAACCCATTCCAACTACTTGCGAACCTTGTCCGGGAAAAACCCAGGCAGTATTGCTCACGGGCAGTCTCCTTCAGGTGTTGACCTCAATAACCCTTTATTTCAAAGGTGAATAATCGGTCGGCTGTAATATCCGGCTGGCGACGTTTTCTACCAGGATGCCGTTACGCTTGCTTTCGGCCCTGGCTACGGACCATTCCGGGTCTACTTCCATACTGTCCCAGGCTGCTTTTTGAGCGGCCAGGTCCGGAAAAGCCAGTAGATAGACCAGTTCACGATTATCCGCCTGGACCGGCTCCCAGAAACCAATTACCTCAAACCCGTTGCGTCCGAAAGCGCGCAGGGTGTGTCCGCGAAAACGCTGGTGCAACTGTTCGAGTTTACCCGGTGCGGTGGTATAGGTACGCAATTCGTAAATCATGCTTATCTAAATTTCGTTTGAGGTAAGTGACCTGGCGCGGCACAGCCAGATGCCGGATGGCACAAAGAACGGCTGCGCCAGAGGTCGGGCAGCCGCTCAATAGATTTTCAAAATTACTGGTTCTTGGCAGCCTTCTGGCGAATCTCAATAACCTGCTCGTCCTTGTAATAACCGCAGCTATCGCAAACGGTGTGCGGCACGCGTTTTTGGTTGCAGTTTGAGCAAGTGACCAGTTTAGGGATAACCAGCGCCTGATGGGCCCGTCTTTGGCCCTGGGCGGAACGGCTAACTTTCTGTTTGGGTAGAGCGCCCATTATTAATTCTTAACCCCTTTCGACCTAATAAAAATTACACAGTGCGGGCTACTTAAATTAACCGGCTACCACTTAAGGCAGCATTTACCCGGTTACAAGCCCGTCAGATTTAATCCTGAGCGGAAATTATACTTTTTTTTACACCAAAAAGCAAGTTCCTGGCACTGTAACTGACAACCTGGCCGGTTTGTAGTAGAATAAACCCTGCTGCCTGTTGAAAGGTAGCTTTTTGAAGTTATTAAAAGGCTTATTCTAATAGGCCAGGGCCTGTTTTAAGCCCTTCCCGGAGGAAGAACTAAATTTATGTCGCAGCAACCACCTGACTGGTTCCGGCAACCACGCGGCCCGCGTATCGGCTGTGCTGACGTTACCATAGTTTCAATTGCTTCGATAGTCGCTTTTGTATTATTAATCTTTGTCGTGCTGCGGCCTGGCTCTACCAGCTTTATTGATATAACGGGTAGTAATAACATTACGGTTGGCGCAGTCAGGGCCACCGAAACGCCCGGCAGCGCCCCGACTACCGGCCCGACTGGCACAACCAGGGCGGCAGGCGCTGTCCTATCACCCGGCACGACAACCGCCCGTCCAACCGTCACCGTTATAGCGACACCGGTCCCGCCGACATCTATTTCGGCCCCAGCCACCCCGACTGTCCCGCCGACACCTTCGTTCAGGACGGTGAAGTTACTGGATTCTTGCCGGTTGCGCCAGGATGCTACCTACCAGGCCCAGATCATTCAGATTTTCCCTAAAGGGGCGACTTTTAAGGTATTTGACGAGCAGCGTAAAGTAATTGACCCCCAGAGCGGCACCGAGGTGACCTGGCAGAGAGTCGAGCCTGATGATAAATCTAACCGGCAGGGCTGGATGGTGGTAGAGTGCTTCTAGAATTGGCCTGGTATTTTATTCAATGAAATCGTTTTTCAGGCTTAAACGCACTGCTTCGATCATTGTGTTCCCACTACACCTGGGCGGCTCCAACGCGACCAGCCTGGAACTCCAGGCTATTTTTACGCCTCCCTATAACGCAGCCCGTTACGGTATCACGCTGACGGCTAGCCCGCGCCAGGCGGATGTAGTGCTGTTGCTGGGTTCGCTGACCCCTAAAATGGCCGGACCGGTCCTGGATTTACTGGCTTCCCTGCCGGACGAAGTTAAACTTTTGCAGGTCGGTTCGGACTCGACCAGCGCGGCCCCATTTAGCCGCTCTTATGCTGCCTTTGGGCCGCTCCAGGCCTTACCGGCCGGTATTGACGCCCCGGAAGATAGCCCCGCGAAAGGAATATTTCTGCCGCCCGGGAAATCTATTACGGCGTTTATTGCCGGGTCTCCGCCTGATCCGGAGGTTATTATTGAGGCGATTCTGGATGCTTGCAGATAGGAAAAGTTAGCCACAGGTCAGTAGCCACAGGTTAGTGAGGGGACGCGTAAGCAAGAACTGGTTGATGTGGAAGAAGCCCGGTTGGGAAGCGTCCTGCCATGTCATCCTTCGCCGAGGTGAAGGATGACATGGCTTGAGAGATGCATATTCAGTTAATCAGGGGTATGTCAAATCTTGCCTTATGGAGTACTCAGCGTGACATGGCTCGAATGTTGCCACTTTGGTTAAGCAAAAGTGTAGCAATCCTTGCCTTACGGAGTATTCAGGTTTACCCCAGGAGGGGCACCGGTCTTGTTTCTTACAGTTTCATTACTTATAGGAAACTACTTTTAATTAACTACAGCTAATACCTACCGACCTCTGGATAACTTTCCCTATCTGCGCGTTTCCACTGGCTACTGACTACTGGCCTCTGACTACTTCCCTTTCAGAGGTTGCAAATAAGGCCGGGCGTTGTTATAATTTCCTGGCTAATCTTTATGGGCGAATAGCTTTTTCACGGCAGCAAGGCCGTTAGTTGAGAAAAGGAAGATTTACATTGTCACTAAGCACCTTAAACATTATTCAGATCGTGCTGGGGATATTCCTGGTAGTATTGATTTTACTCCAGTCCAAAGGCAACAGCTTTAGCGGCGCGATGGGTGGTGGAGAAAACAATTCGATTTTCCGGACTCGCCGTGGCTTTGAATTGCGGCTGTTCCAGTTCACGATTGTTTTCGCTGTTCTCTTCACTATTATCAGTCTCTGGGCTAGTTTCTTTAAGTAGAGTAGAACGTTTAACGCTTAATTTTGGACGGGAACCGCAGGGCTTTGTTGTGGTAGGGGAAAACGCACTCAGGAGTTAAAGTGTTTCCTTTATAAACGCCTTTTGTTTCCGTTCAAGGTTCTGCTTTATCGTTCAAGGTCAAATGTTTCTTTTCCCCGGATTGAGATGAGGTTTTTAGGTTTTGGTTAATCGTCTCAGGCTCCAGGTCTTTGTAGCAATAGTCGGTCTTATCGCTATTGGCTTTTCTCTGGCCTACTTTCTATTGGTAGTTACTCCCGTCAATGAACCTGCCCCAGGCGGTACTTATACCGAGGGGGTGGTAATCGATACTTCCTCTACCATCAAAATTAATCCGCTGGTCGCCCCGGCAAACTCGTTCAGCCAGGATGTAACCGCCCTGGTCTTTAGCGGTTTGACCCGCAGCACGCCGGGCACCACTGCCGACCAACCGGGGCAGGTTATTACGCCTGATTTGGCCGATAGCTGGACCGTTTCGGCGGACGGTAAAAGCTGGGAGTTCCACCTGCGCAAGGATATAGTCTGGCAGGATGGAGTCCCTTTTACTTCCCGCGATGTGGCCTTCACCCTGGGCCTGCTTAAGAGTGACGATTTCCAGGGTCCAAAGGACCAGGCGGCCGTCTGGAGGAAGGTCGAAGTAGCTCGCCTGGGCGACTACACTTTGCGCTTCCAGCTGGAGCAGCCTTTCCCGGCCTTTTTGAGTTACACGACCCTGGGTATTTTACCGGCCCATAAGCTTGAAAATAAGATTAAAGCGGCTGACCTGACCAGTTCTCAACTGGAATTTAACCAGGCCCCGGTTGGCATTGGCCCTTATCAACTGGCCCCTGGCGGCATCACACCGGACGGGGTTACTCTGATTACCAACCCGCTGTATAAGGGTAAGAAGCCTTACCTGGATAAAATCTGGTTCAGGTTCTATCCCAGTTCTAACGCGGCCCTGAGCGCCATGCAGGCCAACCAGGTGGACGGTGTATCGGAAGTAAGCGCCAACGAAGCGGGACGGCTGGCAAGCCTGAAGAACATTAATGAGATTAGCACTCCCCGGTCGCGCAACACCTTCCTGTTTTTGAATTTACAGCGTTCGGCGCTGTTCAGCCAGAAGGAAGTCCGGCAAGCCCTGGCTTACGCTATTAACAAGCAAAACCTGGTAGAGAAGGCTCTAAACGGGCAAGCGGTGGTCAGTTCGTCGCCCATCCTGGCGACTTCCTGGGCCTATAACAAGGACATCAACCCCTATACTTTCGACCTGCAAAAAGCTAATAAGCTGTTGGACGATGCCGGTTGGAAGATTAACCGGGACGGTATCCGCGAGCGCAACAACCAGCGGCTGGTCTTCCGGATGCTGATTGACGATACGGCCGATAAGCGGGCGGCGGCTTCCCAGATTGCCGAGAACCTTAAAGCTATCCAGGTGGTAGCCCAGGTCGAAACGGCGCCCAGCCCGTCTGACCTCGATACCAGCTTAAAGTCCAGCGGGTATGACGCGACCCTGCTGACCATCGAGAGTGTTTTGAACGACCCGGACCCCTTTGGTAACTGGCATTCCAGTTTTACCGAGCCGGGAGGCCAGCATACCAACTTTGCCAACTGGAAGTTGGACCGGGCCGACCAACTTTTGGAACAGGCCAGGGCGGTGGTTAAAGAAGATGAGCGCAAGAAGCTTTATTTACAGTGGCAGCAAGTCTGGGCCGACGAATTGCCCAGCATTCCCCTCTATTACAGCACCTATAAATATGTGGTCAGCAACCGGGTCGGCGGCGTCCAGGGCCAGAACCTGAAAGTCCTGAATGTAGCCAGCGACCGGCTAAAAGACATCACCTCGCGATATATCTTTACCAGCACCCGGTTTGGTGCTTAAATACCAGTACGTGGCACGTTGTTAGGGCCATGTCTAACGAGAGAACCCGTTTCCCGGTAAACTTTAAGTAGTTGCAAGTTTACCGGGTTACTTTTCGGGTCCCCCGTTCCACTTTTAATGTTCAACGCTTACTTTACCGGGAATAAAAATGAAAGCTGAAATCCTCTCGATTGGTACGGAACTGCTGCTCGGCCAGATTACCGATACTAACGCGGCCTGGTTAGCTCAACAATTACCCGACTTTGGGGTTGATCTATATTATATCTCGCAGGTGGGCGATAACCGCCAGCGCCTGACCGAAACACTTCGGCGCGCCCTGAGCCGTTCGGACCTGGTGATTTGCACGGGGGGACTCGGCCCCACCGAAGACGACCTGACACGCGAAGCCATCAGCGATTTGCTGGGTGAACCGATGGAGGTCCACCCGGACCTTGAGAAAGCTTTGCGCGGCTATTTCGGCGGGCGCGGTATTGAAATGCCGGAACGCAACCTGAAGCAGGCCACGCTCATCCAGTCGGCCCAGGCCCTGGATAACCCGGTAGGCACCGCGCCGGGCTGGTGGGTGGAAAACCAGGGACGGGTAATCGTGTGCATGCCCGGTGTCCCCCACGAAATGAAGACAATGTGGCAAAACCAGGCGGTCCCCCGGCTAAGCGAGCGTACTTCGGGCGGGTTTATCCTCTCGCGCACGCTAAAAATCCTGGGTAAAGGCGAGTCGGCTGTCGAGGAAATGGTGGAGGATTATATCCATTCGAATAACCCGACCCTGGCGACCTATGCCAAGAATGACGGTATTCACCTGCGGATTACGGCCAAGGCGGACGACGAAGCAACCGCCCGCGACCTGGTATTCGAGCTGGAAATCAAGCTCCGCGAGCGGCTGGGCACTCTGATTTACGGCCAGGATGACGAAACCCTGGAAGGGGTAATCGGGACCATGTTACAGGACAACTCGCTCTTTTTGGGTGTGATGGAAGCCGGGACCGGAGGCGTGCTTTCGGCCTTGCTGAACGATGCGCCGCAAAGCCCGGCCTTTTTCCGGGGCGGGTTGGTCAGCCAGCAGCCGGAAATGCTGGCAGCCTGGGGCGTTGACCCGGCCCTGATTGAGGAACATTCCATTTTAAGTAAAGAAGTGGTCGAAGCTATGGCTACGGCGGCCCGGCAAAGCCTGGGAACCGAGGCCGGGCTAGCGGTATGTGCCGCGCCCCGCGCCGATACCTTCAAGGGCAAACCGGCCGGGCAGATTTTCATGGCGGTTGACCTGCGGGGTACAGTAAAAAGCGCCGAACTCAGCTACCGGTCCAACCCATCGGAAATCAAACGGCTGGGAACCATCTTCGGCTTGAACCTTTTGAGGAGGGCGCTCCTCAAATAGGGCAAGGTTTATTCAAGTACAACTGTTGGGTTGTGACAAGCCCCTGGCTAACCCGGCAGGTTAATTACCCCTCGTATACCGTATAGAACACCAGCCTGAAACCCATCCTGCTTGAGAATCCAGGCCGGGTTTCAGTTTCATAGCGTTTGCATCACCAAAGAATCATTCCCATTTTTTCTGGTTGCATCATTTAAAGTCATATCCACCAAGTGTCAATTTTATTTGCCTGGTAGGCCAACCTGCTCTTTTGTGATAATGTTATGAAGTTCGGCTCTCACTTTAAGCAAGTGGCCGAAGGAGCCGGAATCGAAGTGATAAAACCTCTCCTAAAAGCGCCAAACGCGAATGTAAATTGCGAACGTCTCATGGGCACAATCCGGCGAGAACTGCTTGAACACTTTCTGGTCTTTAATGAAAGACACTTAAAGGCAGTGTTAAAGGAATTTGTTAGCTGTTACAATTTCTAACGACCGCATCAAAGAATTGGGCAAGCAACACCCATAAAAGCTGCATCCCCGACAAACTCTAGCGGGTAAATAGTAGTTCCCCCGGTTTTGGGTGAGTTACACCTTCATTATCAGAGGGTGGGTTGAGGAAATGGAACTCGGAAGTAGTTCGGCGGATGGGCCATGTAGATGCGGTAATCATTGTCAAGTACCAAATTGGTTAGCACTGTGTCCCCTTAAAAATAAATAGCTAAAAATGGGGGAGTTAAACCATTCAGGGGAATCAGCCTGAATAAGGCACTCTAATTTTGAACCTTTTAAGCCACTTCGGTTTCCATTACAAATTTACCTGAGTTGAAAGGCTTACCAGCTTAAACAATAGCGAAGGCCAGATGTAGTAGCTTGCGAGCACAGGCACAATGAGTTGCACCTGATATTTTTAGTTTATTTATTCATTTGCCCACTTTACTACGGGAGGCGATGATTGACAAACTTTTATGGACTTAGTACTAACTTTTCAATCCAACAATGCAATTCAAACTGGCTACCTTTCTTTTAAATTTGAAACCTAAAGGCCTATTTTACTCCGGATTAAACTGGCAGCCATTATTATAGAGTATAAACCCTGCATTTTCCTATTTGCTATTGAATAAAAAAAACTTTACGGTTATACTATCTTAAGGCTTTATGTTTTGTTCTTAAGACTAATGAAAGCCAAGCTTCCTTATTAGTTCCTAAAACAAACGTAAAACCAAAACAAGGAAAAATGCAAACTCACAATGAACATAGCCACAATCTGCACAATGACAGTACTGCGCAAGATTTAACCACTGAGCCAGAAACTTTCAGCCCTGTCAAAGAGTCAATTTCCATTTCGCCTGGAAAACCCAACCCCAAAAATTTAACTCCCGGAAGAATATTGTCGTTGCAAAGGACAGTCGGCAACCAGGCTGTCATGCGGATTTTAAGGGAACGGGGATCACTGCCAATTGCTAGAATACCCGATGTATCCGCCAGCGAAGAAAATAGTTCTGCTGAAGAAGAGGCTGAGGAGCCGGCTGTACAAGCCGAGCAACAAGAGGCCCAGGCGGAAGCCGCAGAAATCGCTCCTGAAGTGGGATTTGTCAAAGGCAAACCCGCTCTGGCGGAGTTTGTGACTGAAGTAATGACCGAAGATTCCGAATCCGAAAACCCCGAAGTCGCCAAGCCGAGCCTTTGGAAACGGATCAAGACTGCCTCTTCAGGCGTCTGGAGGAGTACTAAAGGGGCAGCCGTTGGGGCGTCTCAAGCCGCCAATTCCACAAAAATTAGCGATGCCTTGCAGCTTGGGACTGCCGGTACCGCGCAGGCGGCTACTGCCGCCCCAGGTATAGGAGTGGCAGCCGGTGGGATAGATATGGCGCTGACTGGTTACTCTTTAGTTAGTTCGGCTAAAAAATCGAGCAAGCTGAGCAGCCTTGCAGCTCAGGAAGCTGGAGCGGGTGACGGTAATCAGGACCTGTCCGGGGCTCTGAACTATGCAGCGAGCCAGAAGAAAGAAAAGGCGATTAAAAAAGGGGTTGGTTTTGCAGGAAGCGCGGCCAGTGCGGCAGGAAGCGTAATAGGCCTTATGATGCTGGCGGGAATGTTAGCATCTAACCCCGTAGGCTGGGCCTTGCTTATTGCCGGAGGAACTGTTGCAGGCGGTATGATAGCCTATCGTGTTGGCAGAATGGTGTGGAAGAGGATAAAGGAAAACCGGGGAAAAGTTCGCGGCGAAATGGCCCTCAAACTTTACAATGGGGTACTAGCTGGAAATACCCGGGCGATCAAGGCTGTGCAAGAACTTGGTTTGGACTTGAATGAAGTTAAAAAGGCTAACGGTGACATGTTGATCAAAGACAAGCTAAAATCCTTCTAATCTAGCTTTTTATCACCTCCGAAAGTGAACAATTAATTATGGCCGGCTGTAAATGCCGGCCTTGCTCTTTTTTACCCTTGTAGTGGCTCGTGCTGGCTACCACGTTCATCCGTCCTTGTTTGAGGTCATTTTTAGCCATATCGTGTGAGCCTGGTCCAGGTTGTCCCGCTGGCTAATGCGCTGGCGCAATTCGTGGTAAAACTGAGGCGGCGGAGTCCAGAGTTCGACAACTTCCTAGGTTTTACCCCTTTCTAAATCCTGTACGGTAATAAAAAATCATTCTATTCTTACACTCTATAAAGTGGTGATGTAAGCTCAATCCAAGGATAGCCAAATTGGTTTATTCAAAATAAATTTGGGATAGCAATGATGAGGGTAATATAAATGTACTGGAAAAGAAAATTTCCCATTATAATTAATAGAAATTTTACATTACTATGGCTGGGTCATGCTATATCCTCAATAGGTGATTGGACCTTTGAAATAACGCTAGTTTTATGGATTGTAAGCGAGATAGCAGCTAATCAAAGTTGGGCTTCCTTAGCTGTAAGCGGTGTATACTTCGCTACATCACTTCCTCTAATAATAATTGCACCTTTTGCTGGTGTTTTAGTAGATCGCTGGCCAAAAAAAATACAATGTTATGGATGGATGCTTTGCGAGCCATAATTCTTTTTATATTAACTTTGGTTGTATATTTTTCTAATACTTTTATCAATAATATTGATAAAAGCTTAGCTATTACTATTCAATTAACATCAGTGTATATCAGTGTCATATTAGTTTTTACTTGTACACAGTTTTTTGGGCCATCCAGACTTACTCTTATTGGTGATATAGTTCTGCCTGAAGAAAGGGCAAAAGCTAGTGGACTCCTTCAATTACCAATTAATGTAGCAATTGTTGTTGGTCCTATGTTGGCTCCATTACTAGTTTTTGGTTTAGGTGTCCAATGGGCTTTAATTATAAATGCTGTGTCTTTCTTAATATCATTTTGGACAATTAACGTTATGAATCTTCCGATTGAGCAGCCTCAAACCATGAGCTCTGCAAATAAACTAATTGTAGAGTTTGGGCAAGGTTTAACATTTATCTACAAAAATAATTATTTACGAATAATTTTGATAACCCTTATACTCTCATCAATTGGTGCGGGAGTTAATAGCGCTCTTAACGTTTTTTTGTTCAGAATAATTTGAAGTCTAGTATTATAATGGCATAGCAAAATCGGACAATCGGTAAGGATAGTTCAAGGTGTATACTGTCCACAATACACTAAACTGGTAGAAGCGGCAGGCACTAAGGTCAGCATGGATGGTAAGGGGAGGGCGATAGATAACATTTTCACTGAAAGGCTTTGGCGTTCGACGAAGTGGGAAAATGTATATTTAGCAGATTATAGTAATGTAACTGAAGCAGATAATGGGCTGGGAGATTATTCGATTTCTTTAATAATCGCCGGCCGCATCAATCCCTTAACTACCGAACTCCAAGCCGGATTTACTTCGGTTAATAAACACTGATAATTAAAAAAACAATTGCAACTTTATTCAATTAGGGAAAAGCTAACTACCTTGCACGACCTTAACTGACTGTTTTGACATCGTAACCCACCATAAAATAAATGATAAACTTAGATAAAAACGTTTCAAACATTCTTAAAGAAGCGGTAAATAAAAAGGAATTAACCCCAAGAGAAGCAATTATTTTTCCTATCGAGTTGGGTTGTTTAGCTTTTAATTTATTTGGTTCTGATGAGGTAACTTTAGATATAGAGTTAGTAAGTAAGTGGTTACGGGTATGTTCTGAACAAAAGGGTATGTATCAAGAGAATTCAAATGAAACTGAAGGTAAAGAATTAAGTGCAAAATCATTGGTTTCACATGCAGTTCAGTTTGGATTTCTAATTTATGAAAATGAAGCTATACACTTTAAAGATAATATATTGCAAGACTATTTCTGCGCTATTTATTGTTCACAGCAATTTCTCGATTCTTTTATTCTAGCTAACACTCGACGTCACATATGGAAAATATGGGCAGAGGTAGATCCATCTCTACCCGATAAGTTAATACAATATTTAAAAGATAATCAAGATAACGCAACACGCTGGGATGCGAGTGATGCATTGTATGCAATAGCTAATCAACGAGTAAGAAATTTACTTATCGAAGCTTTAGAGGATTCCACCAGTAATATTCGATCACAGGCCGCCGAAGATTTAGGACGTTTAAATGAAGTAAAGGCACTAAGCCAACTTATAAAAGCCTTATCTGATCCGGACCCTAAAGTTCGGGCAAGTTCGGCCACTGCTTTGGGGGAAATTGCGGATAAACAAGCAGTTAAACCTCTTATTAGCTGCTTGAATGATAAAAACAGCGATGTTAGGCAAGAAGCTACCTATGCATTAGGGTATATCGGTGACCCTTTGGCGGTAGAACCGATAATTCAATTGCTTAAAGATCCTCAAATAGAAGATAGTGCTGCTATTGCTTTAGGTTATTTGAAAGATAAAAGGGCAGTTGAACCGTTAATTGATGCGTTGGAAGATGATTCAGAGGAATTGCAGTTCTGGGCTGCTAATGCTTTAGGTAAAATTGGTGATAAAAAAGCTGTAGATTCTTTAGCGAAAGCTTTATCTATTAGTGATAATGAAAGATTAGTATCTGTTATGGCCTGGGCACTTGGGAAATTAGGTGATAGTAGAGCATTTGAATTTCTCATAAAAGATTTGCAATCTGGCAGCACAACCTCTAATCCCCAGGAGGTAGAGAAAGCATGGAAAGCTGCGGAGGCCCTTGGAGCGCTTAAAGACAAAAGAGCAGTGCCGTACCTCTTAGCTGCGCTTAATCATAACTCTTTTTTCCTACGAATAAACATTGCCGAAGCATTAGGTAAGATTAAAGATCATAGAAGTAAAGAGGCATTAATTAAGTTACTTCAAGATAAAGATAATGATGTGCGAGCAAGTGCTGTAAAA
>JAQBPB010000011.1 GCA_028287745.1 Chloroflexota bacterium | reverse complement strand
GCGGCAGTGGTGGCAGCGGCGGCAGTGGTGGCAGCGGCAGCAGTCGTCGCGGCGGCGGTAGTAGCAGCCGGGGCGGCGGTGTTAGTATTGTCACCGCAGGCGGCTAACAAAAATGTCGTCATTAACATTGTCACCAATGCTAAAACGGCAAGAGGTTTGAATTTCATGAATCTCTCCTTATATATATATAAATAATCTTAGGCTTGAGTAGTTTTTAGCTTTTTTGGCCCTTCGTTCTTGGGATTGGTCCGGCGCTGTAAATAACCCAGTAATAATTCGGAGGCGGCGGCCAGTATTGCTACCGGAATCGCCCCTACCAGGAGGACCCGGTTGTCACTTCCGGCCAACCCCTGGGTAATAAAGTCGCCGTAACCACCAGCCCCTATAAAAGCCGCCAGGGTAGCGCTGGCAATAACTTCAACGGTTGCAGTACGTAATCCCCCGATTATTACCGGGAGAGCCAGGGGTATTTCTACCCGGCGCAAGCTATCCCACCAGCTCATTCCCATTCCCCGGGCCGCTTCGAGAGTTGCACGGTCAACTCCCCGCAGCCCGGCGTCCGTATTGATTAAGATGGGTGGGAATGCCAGGAAGCTTAAAGCGACCACGGCCGGTGTAAAGCCAACTCCCAGTACCGGTAGTAAAACCAGTAATACCGCAATACTCGGGATTACGCGGGCCACTCCGAAAAAGTTAATAATTATTCTAGAAATAAAGCCAAATCGGCTGGTAAAAATACCCAGGGGAATACAAATTATGGCAGCTATTGCCAGAGCAGTAAAACTTAATTGAAGGTGCTGAATTGTTGCTAGCCAGAACTCTTCACTATGACTCTGGCCGTATTCCCATGCCTGCCTAAATAAATCCATAGCTTTTCAACTTTAGGCCCGAGGAAGTGTCTTTTTTATGGTGCATAACACACACCCCGTTCAAATATGCTAATCAGGCCAGCAAGGTATATTTGTTTCCTAATGGAATGAATCCCGTAACATTATGACAAAGTGTATAAACTTATGCAAGCGCCAAAATACTTAATAGATTTAACTTTTTGTTTGGTTACGGTATATCAATAAAAAGCCAACATTTATCATGTGGCATAAATCAGGCCTTGAATATGATAAATACCGTCGGCACAAGCTGAAGGGGTTAGTATTTTGTTCTACAAACAATTTCAAAGCCAGGCATCAGGGCGAACCTACAATTTTAAAGATACTCAATCAAGTCGGCAAAACCGGTTATGCGGCATAACTATATTTATGAAAGATAAAAATGAGGAATGCCGCATGCCAGTGGTTAATATTTAGTTTACACGATTTAGAAATAATTTACCCACCCTGTTCCGGCTCAACATCCAGGCTGCCAAAGCCGGTATCGCCGTAACCGCCGGTAATGCCGGGATCTGTATCACTACCCAGGCCACCACTCTCTACGGGTTCGATTTTTTGGCCGCTGGCACTGCGAGCGGCACTGCGTAAAACGCCCCAGACCGCCTCTTCACTCATCCGGTAATTTTGAGCAATTTCGTAGACTGTCTGACCGGACAGGGCATTGCGGACGATAGTTCCTTCTTTGCCAGGTAATTGTTCGGCCATGCCGGGGTCTTTTTTAAGTTGTTTGACCAATTGGGCCATGTGTTCATCAGATGTTGCCATAATTTCACCTTTCCTTTCTCCTGCCTAAAAAGCAACCTCTGTGCCACCCCCTAAAGGTAATGCGAAAAAGAAAGTGCTGCCTTTGCCGGGTACGCTTTCAAGCCACATCCGGCCCCGGTGCTGTGTTACCGTTTCATAACTGATAAATAAACCCAGGCCCAGGCCATCCACATTTACGTTCATAGGCGTGCGGGCCCGGTAGAAACGGTCAAAAATATGCCGCTGGTGTTCCGGGCTGATACCAATGCCTTCATCCCGCACCCAGACTATTACTTCATTTTGGACCGGACTTATTTTTACCCCGACTTCAACAGGCATTCCGGCGGAACTGTATTTAAGGGCATTGCTAATCAAATTGTTTAAGACCTGTTCCAACCGCCCTTCGTCCCAAAAACCAGGGCATTTTGCATTGTTGGTTTGCAGGGTAATCGGATGGCCGTTGGCCGAGTCTTGCTGCTGCTCCACCACCCGGCGGATTAAAGCATTAATATCGACATTATAGGTCCGTTTTAGTTCAAACTGGCCGCTTTGAATACGGGAAATATCCAGCATTTCGCTTATCAGGGAATCCATGCGTCCAACCTGGTTGACAATATTGTCCAGGATACGTAATTCCCGGTTAACTGCACTATCCCCTGGTGCCTTGCTGGCTTCCTGGCGGGTCAAGTTGCGGTGTAAAATCTGGGAGTAACCTTTAATAGTAGTCAGGGGAGTACGCAATTCGTGGCTGGCAATGGATAAAAAGTTATCTTTGTGATGGTCCAATTCCAACTGGGTTTGAATTGCCTCCTGGGCCTGTCGGTAAAGCCAGGCATTATCTATAGCTTGCCCGGCCAGGTTAGCCAGTTGCTGGGCTAATTTCAGGTCGTCTGGAGTATAATTACGGCCCGACTCGGAAGTAACAATAAAAGAAATAACGCCCAGGGTGCGGTTACGCGAAATCAAGGGCAAAGCCATTTTGGAACGCGGCCCCATTTCCTGCATAAACTGCAGGTGCTTATTATCTATCGCAATTTCTTCAAGAGTTTCATCAGTCATTTCCGGTAAAAATTGGGGTTTCCCCGTACGCATAACCTGGATTATATCTTTCTGAAGCTTTTCACGGGTATCCTTATCAACAAAGTAGTTTTTTTGAAATTGAAGGGCCCATTCGACTTTAACCGGGTCGGAATGGATAACTGCCAGTTGCTTTATCTCATCCTGGTTTTCCTGGATAAAAACCATACACCAATCGGCCAGATTTGGGACCGCCAACGCTGCCAGGTCTTTTAAAGTTTGTTGGTAATCCAGCGAAGCCGTTAGGGTATGGTTGGCTTCAACCAGGAAACGCAGGCTTTCGGTTACGTGTTTAAGGTGGTGAATATCGTAATTTACGCCCAGTACCAGGGTATTCTGGCCCGGACCCTGGCAGAGGACTTTCCCTTTGCAAATGAACCAGCGTATAGAACCATCCTCACGCAGCACCCGCATTTCCACTTCAAAATAACCCTTTTCACGCAGAGCATTGTCTATGGCTTCGGCCAGTACCGGTTTATCCAGCGGGTGAATAAATTCCAGGATTGCATCGCCGGAACCCCTGAAGGCTTTTTGAGGAAGCCCCAACAAGGCGGCGGTATTGTCCGACCATTTCACCTCATTCCTGGTAATATTCCATTCCCAGGTACTTATTCCGGCGGCTTCCAGGATGAAGCGGGCCTGTTCTTCACTTTTTTGGTTTAGGACTTTATCGGAACTCTGTGGGAGCATGACAGGCAGATTGGGTGGCTCATTTTTCAAACTACCATTTTGGTTTAACAGGCGTTCAAGTTCGGTAACTCTGGCCTTAAGCGCGACCAGTTCGAGTGCATGTTCAACTTCTACCCGGGTAGAAGTTGACTGGGAAGGTAGAAATTCTTCTTGGGGGGAATTCATTTTATATTTTTTACCCTGGATCATTTCAACTAATTCGCCAATTATCCTAATAGTATAATATTTTTTTAGATAAAAATCAGTTAAATTCGAGCCAAAAGGCATTGATTATAGAGGTGGTTTGGACTTAAGGGATTTGTAGATTGAAAATGCCATTTGAGACTATTTTACCATATGAAATTCTGTTAAAATCAACACGGCAATAAAATGTAATCTTAAGAGGTCAAAAAGCTTAGCTTCATTTTATAAATTAGATATCTATAAGAGGTAAAAATAAATGGTGGTTCCCACGTTAAAGCGTTTGTTATTTGTTGAAGATGAGCCGGATATCCAGGTAGTAGCCCGGTTAGCCCTGGAAGCGGTGGGGGGTTTTATTGTTGTCATTTGTAGTTCTGGTAAAGAAGCCCTGGTAAAAGTGCCCAATTTTGTCCCGGATTTGATCTTGCTGGATGTTATGATGCCTGGTATGGATGGTCCTACAACCCTTAAAGCTTTACGTGAAATACCTGAAACCGCGACTACCCCGGTTATTTTTATGACAGCCAAGGTTCAGCCTTATGAAGTAGCCGAATATAAAAGACTCGGGGCCCTGGATGTTATTGCCAAGCCTTTCGACCCTATGCAACTCTCCGCTACGATAAACTCTATCTGGGCCCGATCCCACGCTAACCAGGCCCAGCAATAAATTCCTGAAAAGACAAAATCAATTCATCGTTATTTTGGGGCTGGCTTCTGGCACTAAATTTGCAAGAACTGGCCTATGTAAACACTTTTTTATACCTTTGCCTGGTCTAAGCTAAAGGTTGTGTTATAGCCGTTATTCCTACTAATAGTTGCTAAAACACACAATCAGGCTTTTTAAATAATAAAGAAACCATAAATCGAACAATTTTTGTAATATTTGACATAGCAAACAACAAAATTATCTGGTAGAATAGAAACACATCAGAGTTGATGCCGGTGAGTTGGTCAGGAAATTATAGTTAGAGGATAGCAAAAAGTTCAAGGATGAACAATTCTAATCCAAACTATGACGGTGTAGTCATGGGTGCAGGCAATAGAAATTATTGCGGCCTTGTAAGAAGTGCTCTAACAATTAAAAATTCCGCCCCGCTCAGGTCTGGTAGGGTAACCAAAACTGAAAGTTTTGTCACCCCGTTTTTGCCAGGTACGCTTCATTTCCTCATGTTTGATTGGTTTTCAAAGTATTCCAGCTCCAGCCGGATTTCTCCGGTGGTGACCTTTCGTTCCTATTTGTTTTTCAATCCGGATATTATCTTTAATCGGACTTTTTCCTTCTTCCGATTTAATTTTCTGTTAAAGTTTTTTCGTATTACCTGGATTACCGGACGGGCCGCTGGCCAGTCAGGTGTGTTCAATATTTTTAATTGGGATTTAAAGCTTCCGCTTGCGAAGGCGGTGATATTGGTGGGCCTGCTCAACCACGGTGTTACCTTTTTATCACAATTTATTTTTGGAGGGAACCATAATGCGTTCGACTAACGAAACAACTGCGAAAGATCGCAAGGAAACTCTGCCGCAACCTGCCGCTGCAACCCAACCGGCTGTTTCCAAATGGCAGGAACTGGGTATAAGTAAAAACGACATGCTGGAGATGTATTACCAGCTGGTGTTGGCCCGGACACTGGACGAACGCATCTGGCTGTTGAACCGCCAGGGCAAGACCGCCTTTGTAATATCGTGCGCCGGGCAGGAAGCAACCCAGGTCGGTTTTGCTAAAGCCTTAAAACCTGGTTATGACGTAGTTTGGCCCTATTACCGCAGCCTGGCCCTGGCCCTGTCAATGGGCATGACCCCGACGGAAGTAATGCTGCACCAGCTTTCCAAAGCGGAAGACCCTTCCAGCGGTGGCCGCCAGATGCCCGCCCACTTTGGACTGGCCCGGCTGAACATGGTCAGTGTTTCCAGTCCGGTAGCTACCCAGTTGACCCAGGCTACCGGGTCGGGTTATGCCTCCAAACTTAAAGGTGATGATAAAGTAACTTACACCTTTGTGGGCGATGGTGGGACCAGTAAAGGCGATTTCCACGAGGCCCTCAATTTCGCGGCTATTCACAGCTTGCCGGTGGTATTTGTAGTCGAAAATAACGGTTACGCTATTTCCGTACCGATTTCAAAACAAATGCATATTGCCAATATTGCTGACCGGGCCACCGCTTATGGAATGCCGGGTGTGGTGGTGGACGGCAACGATTTACTGGAAGTGTACCGGGTTGCCTGTGACGCAACCGACCGCGCCCGCCGTGGTGACGGCCCGACCCTGGTGGAGGCCAAGACCTACCGCTACCGGCCGCACTCCTCCAGTGATGATGACCGGGCTTACCGGACCAAAGAAGAAGTCGAAGAATGGCGTTTAAAAGACCCTATTATCGGGTTTGAGCGCTATCTTGAAGAACACGGCCTTATCACAAAAGAAGGTGAGCAGGCAGTCCGCAACCGGGCGAAACAGGCTGTCGAAGAAGCCCAGCGTTACGCGGAAGCCGCCCCCAATCCATCACCGGACACAATTATGCGCTATGTTTACGCCGAGGAGGGTCAGAACTAACGATGCCATTAAAAACAGTTTTAGAGGCGGTACGCGAGGCACTTTTCGAGGAAATGCGCCGGGATGAGAATGTCTTTGTGCTTGGCGAGGATGTCGGGCAGCGTGGTGGGGTCTTCCGGGTAACCGAGGGTTTGCAAAAAGAATTTGGCGAAATGCGCGTGCTGGATACTCCGCTGGCTGAAAGCGCCATTGCCGGGGTAGCGATTGGCGCGGCGGTGCGCGGCATGCGTCCGGTTGCGGAGTTCCAGTTCGCCGACTTTATTCACCCGGCGGTGGAGCAGATTATTGACGAAGCGGCCCGCTTTCGCTACCGCTCCAATAATACTTTCAGTTGTCCGGTAGTCTTCCGGGCTCCTTACGGCGGTGGGGTCCAGGGCGGAATGTACCATAGCCAGAGCGTCGAAGCCATGTTTGCCATGTGGCCGGGCCTAAAGGTCGTGACTCCTTCCTTTCCTTATGACTACAAGGGTTTATTAAAAGCGGCCATCCGCGACAACGACCCGGTAGTCTTTTTTGAGCATAAAAAGACCTATTCGCTGCCTTCGGTCAAGCAAGAAATTCCCGCCGGGGACTACATTGTGCCGCTGGGTAAAGCCAAAGTTGTCAAAGAAGGGACCAACCTGAGCGTTTTTGCCTACGGGATGATGCTGCACCAATCGTTGCAGGCGGCCCGGGCCATGGAGCAGGAAGGTATTTCGGTGGAAGTGGTAGACCTGCGGACGCTCCGGCCCCTGGACCGCGAGACTATTCTTAATTCGGTCAGGAAAACCGGCCGCGCCATGATTGTCCACGAAGCTAACCTGTTTGGCGGCTTTGGTGGGGAAATCGCGGCCATTATCGCCGAGGAAGCTTTTGAATGGCTGGACGCCCCGGTGCGCCGCCTGGCCGGACTGGATGTGCCCGGTATGCCCTTCGCTCTGGCGCTTGAAGAGGAATTTATGCCCAATCCGACTAAAATCGCGGACGGCATGCGGCAACTGGCCGCTTATTAGTGAACCAGGAGATTATTTACATGGCAACTAAAATTACCCTTCCCCAGTTGGGCGAGAGTGTTCACGAAGGCACCATCGGCAAGTGGCTCAAGCAAGTCGGCGACCATGTTGAAGAATATGAACCGCTGGTAGAAATTATCACCGATAAGGTTAATGCGGAAGTACCTTCGCCGATTAGCGGGACCTTGAGCTCGATTTTAGTCCAGGAAGGCGAAACAGTTGAGGTTGGGGCATTAATTGGTGAAATGGTTGCAGTTGGGGAAGCCTTGCCGGACCCGGCTAAACCCGTGACCGCACCCAAAGTCGCCAGTGGCGCGGCCAATAACGCGGTTGAGGCCGCTTTTGCCGTACCGGCCACTCCCCAGGTGGCCCAATTAAATAACCATTTGGACAAGCAAATTGAAGAAGTGGAAGCTTCTTTTCCCAACGGCCGGGCCTCTGGCGGCTGGTACGATGAAGAAGAAGAAGATACTTTTGCCGGGGCGGCTGCTCCCAGCCAACCGGCCCCGCAGGAGCATAAGAAAAACCGCTATTCGCCTTCGGTGCGGCGCCTGGCCGAGGAACACCAGTTGGACCTGGAGAAGTTAGGGCTGCGCGGTAGTGGTATCGGCGGCCGGATTACCCGTGATGACGTGTTGATGTATATAGAACAGCAGCGCAAGTTGCAGCAACCGGTCCCGACCAGGGCTTTATCTAAAGAGGCCACCCGGCTTGAACCGCCACCGGTCCAGCCGATGCACGAGCAGATCGCGGCAAACGCCCTGCGTGAAATCGCCCCGGCCCCGGTTACCCGGCCCACACCCACACCGATAACTCCGCCAAAAGCGCCCCAGCCCTCCCGGCCGGTTGCAGGAACATTATCAAACTTTAGCGAGGCGGCAGTAAATAAGAATGTACCGGCCGGTGGCGAAGAACTGGTACCTCTCACGCCCATGCGCCGGGCTATTGCCGAGCATATGGTCCGCAGCGTCCAGACCTCTCCGCATGCCTGGACCATTGTCGAGGTGGATATGACCCGCCTGGTGCGCCACCGGGCGAAAGTCAAGGAAGAATTCAAGCGCCGCGAGGGCCTGGACCTGACTTACCTGCCGTTTATGATGTTAGCGGTAGTCGAGGGCTTGCGCCAGTTCCCGGCCTTGAATGCCAGCTGGTCGCCTGACGGTAGCGGTATCGTAATGAAGCGCGATTTAAACCTGAGTGTGGCGATTGATGTGCCGGACGGCCTGGTCGTACCGGTCATCCATAAAGCCGATGAAAAAAGCCTGGTTGGCTTGACTCGCGCTTTAACCGACCTGGTGACCAGGGCCCGCGGTAAGAAACTTACTATGGCTGATGTGCAGGGTGGCACATTCACGGTTAATAACCCGGGAGCATTTGGCTCGGTAATGAGCCAGCCGATTATTAACCAGCCCCAGGCCGCGATTATTACCATGGAAAGTATTGTTAAACGGCCGGTAGTAATAACCGACTCTGAAGGTAACGATAATATCGTCGTCCGTTCGATGATGAATCTGTGCCTTTCATTCGATCACCGGATCGTGGATGGCGCCACTGCCGGGCGTTTCCTGCAATGTGTCAAGAAATGGCTGGAAACCCAGGATTTTGGCCGCGCAGTCTAGGTTTTAAGGGTTGTAAAACTTATTCCTGAATAAAAGGAGGTTTTAACAAAATTTGTTAAAATCTCCTTTTATTTATAGTTAATAGTCTGGCACGGATTATGCTGCTTAAAGCTTAGATTAAGGATGAGTTAGATAAAAACTACTTATAAAAAGTGTGATTGTTGTAGTTTTAGCCGTTAAATACAAAATCAGGTAGTAATCTGGGGTTTATTTCCCCTGGCTCCGTCTTTTTCTGTAGGGTAATGGTATGTTGTAATAAGTGTGCAGGACCGCTTGTTTAACGGCCTCATTTCCAGTTTTTACCAATCTATTTTTGGGAACTACATAGAGTGCCTGTCATTTTGTATTAAATGACCGGCCAATTAGTTACATAAAGGATTTCAAATAATGACTAAATCTGCCGCTGCCTTTACAAGCTTGAGTGACAGTTCCACGGCAGGACAAGACCTGGGCCAACAGATAAACGAGGCTTTCCAGGGACAGCCTGCTGATGCCTTGATTGTATTTGCCTCAGCCCGTTACGATTATGAAGTTCTATTAAAAGCCCTGGATAGTAGCTGTAATCCGAAATTGGTGGTTGGTTGTTCCTCAGCCGGTGAATTTACCAGCCAGAACCAGGGTGTTGGTTCGGTCTCAGTACTGGCCCTCAAATCGGATAAACTGGCCTTTACGGCTACAATTGGGCGGGGCCTTCGAGTTAATCGCCAGGCTGCCGCAACGCAGCTTGTGGCAGGGTTTAAGGGTAACTCCAACCATAATTACCTCTATCGCTACGCCATGGTGCTAACGGATGCCCTGGCCGGGCAGGCTGATGCGCTGGTAGAACAGCTTACCACCCTGACTGCCGGGACATACCAGTTCTTTGGCGGCGGCGCTGGGGACGACGGGAATTTCTCTAACACCCATATTTTCTATGGGACCGAGGCGGTTTCGGATGCGGTGGTGGCCCTGGAAATTCTTTCAAATCAACCGCTGGGAATTGGGGTCAGTCACGGCTGGCAACCGGCCACTCCGAGAATGCGGGTTACAGAAACCGAAGCAATGTCGCTGGTCAGTGTAAATGCCATCCCGGCCGTAGATGTTTTCGAAGATCACGCCGGAAATACCGGTCAATACTTTGACCATAAAAATGCCCTACCGTATTTTTTACATAATATTGTTGGTGTAGAAAGCGAAGGCGGCTATAAATTAAGAGTCCCACTCGGGGTTACACCTGATAACGAAATTGCCTTTGCGGCCGAGGTACCGACCGGAGCAACAATCAGTATTATGACTACATCCAACCAGTCGGCGGCGGATGCCGCGACCCAGGCTTTACAGCATGCAAAACAACAACTGGAAGGCCAAACTCCGGGAGTGGCGCTGTTCTTTGATTGTGTAGCTACCAGGCTTCGTATGGGCCAGGATTTCGGAATGGAATTAAAGGCAGTCCAGGCGGAACTCGGCTCGGCAAATTATGTGGGTTTTAATTCCTATGGTCAAATAGCCCGGGCAGATGGACAGTTTAACGGGTTTCATAATTGTACGGCTGTGGTTTGTCTTATCCCGGAATAAATTGTTGGAAAACATTGCGGAAGATTTGTTTAAAAAAGTAAGCAACCTGACCAGGGTTACCGGACGCCAGGAAGCGGCCCGGGAACTGGCCGAGTATCTCGGGGCGGACGAGCTAATTATATTTATAAATGATCCTGTCATTGGGATGCTTTTGCCCGCGCCCGGCTTTCCTCAAACCTTATCTGGTGGCCGGGCCTGGCAGAAATTTTTGGCTGAATGCGCTGAAATTGGTGATAATTCGGCAACCCTGCTTTATCCGGGGTCCAGTACGCCGGTAACGGCCTATGGTATTTTAGCCGGAGATGGGTCGGTCCTGGTACTGCTGGGCGGAAGACCGGTAGAAAAATATGTAATAACCGTAAAGCAGCTTTTGCCTATGCTGGCTGCCGCCTTTAATGGCGAGCGGATGGCCCAGAATGCCGCCAGCCAGGCCAGGGTGGCCCATGCGGCGGCTGAACAGGCCCACCAATTGGTTGAGGCGTTGGATTCGGCCCGGCGGGAGTTGCAGCAAGCGCTTCAACAGCGCGACCAGTTCCTTTCAATTGCTGCCCACGAACTTAAAACCCCTTTAACTTCAATTATGGGGTTTTCCCAGGCCCTGCTCCGGCGCGCCGAAAAAGAACACCTGCTTGGCGAGCGAGATTTACATGTAGTAAAGATAATTAAGACCCAATCCGGCCGGATGCAAAAACTTATTGAAGATTTCTTCAACCAGGGCCGCCTTCAAGCCGGACTTTTTGACCTGCATATAGACGAGGTAGACCTGTTGGACCTGATCAGGCAGGCTGTGGACGAATTACAACTGTCCCTGGATAGGCATGTTTTACATTTGGACTCAGGTGAGTTTGAAAAAATTCCTATCCTGGCTGATAACCTCCGCCTGCACCTGGTCTTGCAAAATCTGCTACATAACGCTGTTAAATACAGTGTTGATGGGGGGGTGGTGCTGGTCCGAACCTGGCAGAAGGGCGATTGCGCCTTTTTCTCGGTAACAGACTCCGGTATTGGCGTACCGCTGGAAGATCAACCTCACCTGTTCGACCGTTTCTACCGGGCGGACAACGCGCAAAGAAACCACCTTGGTGGCCTGGGGATTGGCCTTTTCCTGGTCAAAGAAATTATTACCAGGCATGGAGGTTCAATTACAGTTGAAAGCATAGAAGGTCAAGGTAGTACTTTTACAGTTTGTCTACCCACTGGCATTTAAGCGTTTTATCATATTTTGGACCGCCATGTCAGGCGGTCTTTTTTTTAACCTGTTTTCCGTTACCACCCAGGTGATGGCAAAGACAAATGCTGTTCAAAAGAAAAATTAATGTTAAAAAAACAACAAAACACACCCAGCTATGGTATATCTTTTGCTGGTATTTAATTTAATGGTAAACAATTCTCGAAATTCTATGAAACTTTTAGAGGTTTAAAGGAGTGGACATGCCAGAGAACAAAGTTACAATGGGTTCTATCCCTTTGTCCAGGGAAAACGGGGCCAATATAGGATTTGTACTTTCCGGTGAACAATTCCCGGTTAACCAATTAGTGGAATTAGGGGCGCTGACTGAAAAGGCTGGTTTTGACGCAGTCTGGACCAGTGACCACTTTCAGCCCTGGCAGGATAACGAAGGCCACGCCGGGCTAGCCTGGGTAACCCTGGCCGCAGCAGGACAGCGGATGTCGCGTATACCGATGGGGACAGGTGTAACTTGCCCGACTTACCGTTACCGGCCCTCAATTGTTGCGGAAGCCTTCGCTTCTTTGAGCATTCTGTATCCGGGCCGGATTTTTCTGGGTGTAGGGTCCGGGGAAGCTTTAAATGAATTGGCTGCCGGGGGCGGCTGGGGAAATTACCAGGAACGTTCGGCCCGCATGGTCGAGGCGGTCGACATAATCCGGCGGCTCTGGTCAGGCGAAATGGTCGATCATAAGGGATCGTATTATACGGTTCAGGGCAAACTATATGATACCCCACCTCAACCAATTCCAATTTATATAGCCGCCTCCGGACCTAAAAGCATGCGTCTGGCCGGTCAACATGGCGATGGGCTGATTACTGACTCAGAACGGGCGGTAATGCCGGAATTGCGGCAGGCTTTCGAGGAAGGAGCCCGGTCGGCCGGTAAAGACCCGGCAAAAATGCCGATTATTGTTGAACATTGGGTAGTAGTAGGTGATGAGGAAGAGGCAAAAGCAGGGACAAAGTTGTGGAATTTCTTACCGAAAGCCTGGGATGTTTTTGTAAAAGATCCTGACCCGCGCCATATACGCGAAAAGGCAAATTCAGAAATAAAACCTGAAGAAGTTTACAAAAGCTGGACGGTAAGTCGAAACCCACAGGATCATATTAGTAAACTCAAGGAATTAGTTAACCAGGGGGTTAGTACAATTTTTATACACTCACCCCAGCCTGACCAGCAAATGGTAGTGGATTTTTACAGCCGGGAAGTGTTACAAGGACTTAACTCTGTTCGGAAAACCCACTAAAAATATATTATTTGTTCTATTATGGGTGTAAAATAATTTACCTTCATGGTCTTTCAAAAATTAAAAATGCTGGGAATGATGTAAACTATACATAAACAAAATACCGGTTTCGCCAACTAATAGTCTTATTCCAGGTATAGTTCCGGGCCAGTTCTTTAACCTCTACCGGTTGCTAAAGCCGGGCTGGGCCTTTCTCACTGCCCTGCTGCACAGGATTGCCGCCCGGACCTTTAAATTTGCGGAGCCCTTCCCGCCTAAAAGTCCCGGTCAAGCCGCGCCGCTGAAATTCCGTTTTGCAGCCCACCGGGTCGAACATCACAATTTTATTAAAAGGGTCATACCAGGCCAGGGCAAAAGCGATGAGCTCCCTTTCCGGTGTTTGCAGTAGCAGGTCAAGTTCTGGACGGAAGGTCTGAGCTTGTATTACCGCCTGGTTCTTTGTTGCGGTCAGTTGTAAGGACGAAAAAGCAGACTGGTGCATGGCAAACCGTGGTTCCGCGGTAACCTGGCTTTCCAGGACGCTGCTGAACCTGAAACCGCCTGACAAGGCCGGGCCGGGGATACTGCCGGTCAGGTCAAATACCCCATAATAAATAAAATCACCTGTCCGAGTATAACCAGATTACAGCAACAGTTTATTTGGCGACATATCCCTCTTATAACTACCTATATTTGTGGTTACAGGGTTATCAAGCTCAAAATTTTAAAAGTAGTCTTACGAATAGGTTAGCATCTCGCACTCGAGGTGTCGGTAGTGTGGGAAACAGGTAATCTATATTTCCGGGAATAAAAAAACTGCCTTGCCGGTAGCAAAGCAGCCATTTAAAAATTATTTAGCTGTGTTTTAAATGGGCCATAATGTAATGTCCGGTTAAATTTAAAGCTGCCAACCCGGTCTGCACTATGATGAATAATAGGCTCATGTTAACCAGTAATTTGGGCAAGGCCTGTTGGACTTCAATTTCATGTTTATTGATGTTTTTCATTCTATGACCTGTCTTTCCAAAATGTTAGAACTTTCTTTTTGGGATACTCTTTCGAGTTCTTACCTTAATGATACATGGACCGGGTAAAT
>JAQBPB010000123.1 GCA_028287745.1 Chloroflexota bacterium | reverse complement strand
TAACTATACCAGGAGCCGCCAGCTCTACCAGCAGGTCATTGATGATAAAGCGGCTTATTCCTATGAAAAATCCGAGGCCCAGGACCGGTTAAAAATTATTCGAGGGAAATAATAAAACCAGCCCTTTCAAAATAAAACTCGCCAGGCCAATAATTAGATTGGCCTGGCGAGTTTTATTTTAAACTTAAGGCTAGCTTACCGGATTGTTAGATATCAATCTTCCCCATGCGCCCGGCGTTATAATCCGCGATAGCCTGGTAGATTTCTTTCTCAGTGTTCATTACAAAGGGGCCGTACCGGACGACCGGCTCCTGCAGTGGCACACCCGCAATCAAGAGCAGATTTAAGGGAGCTTCCGCCTCGTCTGATACCGACAACAGCACTTCTTCCCCATCCTGGGCAAAGGCTACCATCTGGCCTTCTTTGACGGCCCTTTCTTCGCTGCCCGCCTGGCCCTGCCCATCGATAACATACGCGAAGGCGTTGTAATTGGCCGGGACCAGCTGGCAAACTTTACCGCCGGGCTGCAAAGTAAAATGTAAAAACATTATCGGCGTCCGGGTATCCACAACCGCCTTAACCCCCAGGGCTTCACCCGCGATTACCCGTACTTTAACAAGGTTATCTTCGGTAAAGGCTTCCGGAATCCCGGCTGCCGGGATATCCTGGTAGCGCGGGCGGATCATTTTATCAACACGCGGCAGGTTAACCCACAACTGGAAAGCGTGCAGGCGGCCCCCGGTGCGGAAGAATTCATCTTCGGGCATTTCGGAGTGGACTACTCCGGCCCCGGCGGTCATCCACTGGACATCGCCACCGCTCAAGACGCCAGAATTGCCCTGCGAATCTTTATGCTGCCATTTTCCTTCCAGGATGTAGCTGACGGTTTCAAAACCCCGGTGCGGGTGGTCGGGAGCGCCTACGGCCTGGCCCGGCCCGTAATTCACCGGCCCCAGGTGGTCCAACAACAGGAATGGATCAAAGTCCATTAAGGTCTGGGTCGGAAAAGGGCGCCGCACTAAAAACCCGGCGCCTTCTCGCATCTGGACAGTATTTATCACCCGGGATACCGAGCGAGAACCCGTAACAATCAAGCTCATTAAATTCTCCTTTTACTATAACTATGTTTTTATTAGTAACTTACTTTATGTAGCTAATTATATAACCGGATTCAGGGCTTGTCAAGTGACTAAAAACCTACCAGATTACCTGTAACCGGGTATTGCCTTTAGAGAAAGCTATGGTAAAATACCTGACAGGTGCCAGTTTCAGGTGCCTTTAATCAGAAATACAGGAATACCGTTAAATGGATCGCGCTATAAACAAATTGTACATAAGGGATGGTCTTAGCACGAAAGGGTTTACTTTCGCCGTGTCCTTGTCGTACTGTGCCCATTTTTCGGAGCGATTTCCAGGGTGTGAGGTTAAGGATAGGCTTTTGACCGACTAACCACCTTACAAACGGAATTTTCGAAAACGCCGTGGGCCAGTGCAAGGCCACGGCGTTTTTGTTTACCTGTTTTTTCCCGCTGGTTTTGCCTGGCTCACTTAAAGAAATTTAAGGAGTAAATAGATGTTAATCACTCGCCTGGAACGCGTCAGTTTCAGCTACGGCACCCGCCAGATTTTAAATGAAGTCAGTCTAAGCCTGAACGAAGGGGGAAAGATCGGCTTGATCGGCCCAAACGGCGGCGGCAAATCCAGCCTTTTGAAGATATTGGCCGGTTTCGAGCAACCCAAAAAAGGCGAAAGAATTCTGCGCAACGGAACTCGCGTGGCCTATTTGCCCCAGGAATACGCCGGGGATGGGGCCGCCACCGCCCTGGATGAAGTCTTAAACGGCTGCCCGCATATACTGGAACTCGAAAACCAGCTTGAAGCTATCGAAAACCAACTGGCCGACCCCGGCATTGCCACCAACATGGCAAAATTCGGACAGGCCCTGGAACACCAGGCCGCCCTGCTCGAAAAATATGAGGAAAGCGGCGGGCCGCGCCTGCGCAACGAGGCGCGGGGCCTCCTGGAACGGCTGGGCCTGGCAGCTTCGCAACATGCCCAACCGGTCGCCCTCTTGAGCGGTGGGCAGCACAAGATGGTCGGCCTGGCCCGCTGTTTAATCTCTAAACCGGACCTGCTGCTCGCCGATGAACCGGACAACCATCTCGATTTGGCCGGAAAGAAACGCCTGGAGGAAGTGCTGCAAACCTTCCCAGGGGCGGTCGTTATCGTTTCGCACGACCGCTACCTGTTGGACGACACCATCGCCCTGATTGCCGAACTGGATAGCAGCCAGATTACCCTGTACCATGGAAACTATTCCTCGTATACGGTCCAGCGCGAACTGGCCCTGCTCAAACAGAAGCAGGACTTTGTGGCCCAGCAAAAAGAGATCAAACAACTGGAAGAAGCTATTGCCCGTTTCAAGCTGTGGGCCTCTATCGTGGTCAACGAGCGCCACATCAAGCAGGCCCGCAACAAGCAGCGCCAGCTTGACCGCATGGACAAAATAGACCGCCCGGTGCTGGAACGGCGCAAAATGGGCCTGCAATTCAAGGCGGGAGAGCGCGGCGGCCAGAAAGTACTGGAAGCACGGCACCTTTCCAAAAGCTTTGACGAAAACCTGGTGCTGGTTGACCTGAATTTTCTACTCCGGCGCGGCGACCGGGTCGGGCTGGTCGGGCCGAACGGCTGCGGCAAGTCGGTCCTGTTCCGGCTGCTTTTAGGACTGGAAAGCGCCACCGAAGGCGAGGTCTGGGTTGGCCCTTCCATCAGGCTGGGCTATTACTCGCAACAGCACGAAACGCTTGACCAGACCAAAACACCGCTCGAACTGATTCGCAGCCTCCGCCCGATGTACGAAAATGACGCCATCGGCTATCTGGGCCGCTTTCTGTTCAGCTACCGCCAGTCACTTGAACCGGTCGCGCAGTTAAGCGGTGGCGAAAAAAGCCGCCTGCAACTGGCAAGCCTGATGTTAAGCGGGGTAAACTGCCTGCTATTGGACGAACCGACCAATCACCTGGATATCGCGTCAACCGAAGTGCTGGAAGAAGCTTTGAACAATTTCGATGGCACCTTGCTGACCATCTCGCACGACCGCTATTTTCTCGACCGGACATGTAACCAGATTTTGGAGCTAGACGGCGGGGAATTAGTTAGTTACCTGGGCGGGTTTTCCGACTATTACGAGCAAAAAACCGCCTGGTCAGGGTGAGTTGAGCGGGGCCGGACCTGGTAACGGGCTTTTGGCCTGGGTCCGGTCCCGCCGCTTTTTAACTGTCATCCAGGTGTCATTTTCCGGTGTTAGATTATAATTGGGGTTTACAGGCTAACCTCAAGCGTATAAGCTATAAATGTTCTCGTCCCGGCAATTCAACCGGCTAGCCCAGGTAATGGTAAAAATTATGCAGCCCACGACAAAACCAGCTTTTTCCGGGTGGCTCTCGCGCCTGTTCCACAGCGTGCGCTTTCGCCTGAGTTTGTGGTATGTAATTATCCTGGCGCTGGTTGTCCTGGTCTTTGGCAGCGTGATCTACTCGGTGGAGGCGGCCAGTCTGTCCGGCGAGATTGATGCCGAGTTAAAATTCATAGCCGAAAAAATCCCGATGGCCCTGGCCCCCGAATCGGCCGGGTTCAAGTTACAGGACCAGGTTACCCAGTTCATAGACCAATTCTTCCAGCGCAAATTACCCGACCCGATTGTCAGCCAGCTACAGGGCGTCCCGCTAATCGAAGGTCTTATGCAGGGCAAGTTTACAGTGGCCCTGGTGGACCCGCAGGGGCAGCTAACGCAGTCCCTCGGCGCGCTGGATAAAAGCCAGCTCAACCGCCTGACCGCCCTGGCGGATACCGGCACCCCGGAAGGCCGTTTCGCGGTCTTTACGGCCACCTCGTCCGGACAGGCCAGCCAGGATTACCGGGTTTATATCTACCCGATCCAGAAAAATAACCGGCTGGTCGGGACCGTTTTTGTCGGGCTGCCCTGGGAAGGGGCCGCTACCCTGCGCGTCTTGCTGTTAGCCCTGCTGCTCACCGGGGCGGTCACGCTGACCCTGGCGGCGGCAGGGGGCTACTGGCTGGCAAGTCGGGCCATGAGCCCGGTCAGCGATATCACCCGTACCGCCCGCAATATCAGCGAAACCGACCTGAGCCGCCGCCTGAACAGCAAGCGCCAGGACGAAATCGGCGAACTGGCCGGGACTTTCGATGGGATGTTGAGCCGCCTGCAGGCCGCTTTCGAGCGCCAGCGCCAGTTCACCGCCGATGCCAGCCACGAACTGCGCACCCCTTTGACCATCATAAACCTGGAAGTCAGCCGGGCGCTGGCCCGCCAGCGCTCCCCGGAAGAATACGAAAAAGCCCTATGGGTTATCCGGGTTGAAAACGACTATATGACGCAACTGGTCGAGGATTTGCTGATCCTGGCCCGGGCCGATGCCGGCCAGGCCACCCTGAATACCGAACAGTTGGACCTGAGTGACCTGTCTCTGGAGGTTGTCGAACGCCTGGCGCCCCTGGCCGCCCAGCAGGGTATTACGCTGCGGACCGGCGAGTTGCCCGAAGTACTGGTCAGCGGGGACCGCCATTATCTGACCCGGTTGCTGGCGAACCTGGTCGAGAATGCCATCAAGTATACGGCCGGGACGGGGGATAGCGTCCGGGTGGAAACCGGTTATAGCCACGATAACGACCGCCAGACCTGGGCCTGGTTGCGGGTGACCGACAACGGGCCCGGTATTGCGCCCGAACACCAACCGCACCTGTTCGACCGCTTTTACCAGGCCGAAAACTCTCGCAGCACAGCGGTTGTGACAGCTGGAAATAGCGGTAAAATCCTTTCCGAAGAACCGGCGCGGGGCAGCGGGCTGGGACTGGCAATTGTTAAATGGGTGGCCGAGGCGCACCGGGGCAGCGCGGCAGTCCACAGCCAACCAGGACAAGGCGCGACCTTTGAAGTACGCTTGCCCGGTGAAAAAGTACAAGAAGAAGAAGGTTAAAATGAAAGTCACCGGGCTAAAAGGTTTAAGGCAAATCTTTAAAAGATAAAACAACCCCGGCCACCTTAAGCTAAAATAAAACCAGGATTAGTCTAAATTATTAGATAATAGTCCAACGATAAATTTAAACTTTAGGGTTATATTAAAAAAGGGCTAATTTTTATTCTGCCTATTGAATAAACCTTAACCCGGAATCCTGGCTATAGGCAACCACGCTTCCTATAAACCATTTACTTTTTAGCCACTGCCACATCACTATCATGGCACTAATCCACTACCAGCCTCATTATTTCTAATAATTGAAATCGGCTTTATAACTTTCTAAAGATTCTTTCTTCAGGGGAATTTTTTGCCCGGAGAACACTTTTTATTAACAGTCACCCGCAAACCGGCCTGACTCACCTTCAAAAAAATACAGGACAGGTAAAAGTTATCGGGATAAAGCGATTCACTTTGCCGTTCAAACTGCCCCGATGAATTGAACGGTAGCCCTGGCAAAATCAGGCATTTGCCTAAAGCTTGCTTACAAAATACTGCATTGAGAAGTCGAAAGGAGTATTTGTGAAAAGTATGCCGAAAATTAGATTACTTGGCTTTGCCACCCTGCTGGTTGGCCTGATTGGATTACTGGCCTTAATCGCGGTTAACTCTAAAACAGTTTCTGCCCAGGCCACCGCCACCCCAACCGCGACGGTGGCGACTACTGCCCCGGTTACAACGACTGCCGCTGTAACGACTGCCCCGGTTACGACCACTGCGGCTGTAACGACTGCACCCGTTACGACTACTGCCGCCGTTACCACTGCCCCGGTCACGACCGTTGCCGTAACGACTGCCGCTGTAACCACCTCGGCCGTGACTACTGCGGCTGCGACGGTAGGCGGAGCAGTTGCCACGCCCACTATTGGGGGTCAGGGCGGCGTTGGTGTCCCTGCATCCGGCCTGGGGGGTAGTTCCGCTGGCAGCATTAGCGATAACATGGCATCCCTGGCCGTGATTGCCCTGATATTGCTAACCTTAATCGTATCCGGCGGGTTCTTTATAGCAAAAGCCGGTAAACGCGGCCGCTAAAAATAAAACGGGTAACGGAGAAGCCTCTCCGTTACCCGTCCAGTTCTAAATGTAAACTCTAACCGCCCCCAGTATCTGCTTTACCGGCGAACTCCCGGCCTCACTCTTATTTCTCCGGCAACCTTTGACCTTCTAACAAAATAGCCTAGTCCTTGAGCCGTTTAAATACCACGCGGCCACAGAACGCCACCACAATCAGCAGCAACGCCATAATGAAAAGGGTAAAACCAAAGTTAAAGCTGGCATCGGAATACAGGCCCGCCAGAGAAGGTTTGTAACCCGTCCTGGAATCGGGAAAGTCGGTGAAATTAGCCAGCAGTTTGCCGCCTTCTTTATCGTAAATTTGCGTCTCAACAACCTGCTTGGTCGATGGCAAATAGGCCGCCAAAATATAATACGGGGATGCTGCCCCGGCCGCGTCTATATCGCCCGTCAGGCCGGTATACAACTGGTCGGAAAGTTTGAGGACATTACCGTTAACAGTCATATTAAAGACCGCATCCTCGGGCTGTTCAAGCGTGCCTGAACCGATTTCAACGAGGGGGTTAGCTCGGGCATCCTGGTCCAAATCCCTTGTTACTTTGGATTGTTCCGAAAAAGCGCCGATGGTCCCCAGAACCACAATCACCAGCGAAATAAGCCCAATTATCAACGGCCAGGTTATAGGCTTTTTTTGTTTGACCGAGCCAACACTGATTGCGGTAACGCCTATACCGGTATAGTTCGAAGGGAAGCCAGGCGGCGGCGGCCAGAATTCAGCCGCCGGGTTCATCCGATTCACCTGAGTTGATTGGTTTTGCTGGTAAATTTGATTAGAGCGATTTGCTTCGTTTTGCTGGTCAGGTCGATTCATTTTATTACTCCGCATTAACTTTAGTTGGGAAAAAGTGCCGGTAGAGTGGAAAAGAAATCAATCCGGCTGAAGATGCTACGCTTCCCCTCAACATTTTAATCGCACTTCGTACCAATCTAAAAGTGCGGCCTGGTTACCAGGCACTCGCTGACAGCATGACTTCTGTTTTCTGCCTCTATTATAATGATACGTGTAAAGTACGGCCAGGTTTCTTTATTTCGAAACTATTTTCACTTATTAACTGTCCTCCTATTGTAACATCACCGCACCCAAAAGTTTAATCAATTGATAGTGAATACTTATCCTTTTCTAACATAAATCTATTGACACTAATAACCTACTAATATAGAGTAACTTTTTAAAAGTGTGTTAAACCTTCAATTATTTCCAGGAAGAATAACCGCGCCAGGTTGGGGATACTTTAGAAAAATACACGGCGTCATTTGTTTAATAGGAGTATGCAATTCAATTCACGGCAGTTACTGGGACACCAGATCCGGCAGTACCCACAAAGTCACAGCCGGATCATTCAGCCTTCCGGACCTGGCCTGACCTGTTAGCTGCCTGCCAGGACGATAAGTAGGGATAGTTTAAGTTAAAGAAATCTAACCAGAGTAAGTATTTAATTTCTCAAACAGGATACCCAGTGAAAGGGAAAGGATTATACCATTTAGTCTATGAGCAACAAGAAAAAAAATAACAGACCTTCTAATATCGGCACTCCGGCAGGAGTGGCCCGTAAAACCGGTTCGCCGGTAGAAGCGGCCCGAAAGTCGTTTGTCCCGGTAGACCAGGCCACCGAAATAGCCTCGGAAACACCGGTAAGAGCCGCGTCAGGGTCAGGCAAAGGCCCCAATCAGAACGCATCGTCCCGGCGTCAGGCCCAGTTGGAGCGGAAACGCAAGCGCGAGAGACGGCAGTTATTAACCGGGATTGCGATTGCGCTGGGTATCCTCGTTGTAGTCGGCGGCATAATTGCCTGGGCCCTCACTCAGACTCCCAGGAGCGCCATTGCCGGGGTACAAACTTTTTCCGGGTTGGAACAGACCCACGTCACCGGGACGGTATCTTATCCGCAATTACCGCCGGTGGGCGGGGCGCACAGCCCCATCTGGCAAAACTGCGGCATTTACGACCAACCGGTAGTTAGCGAAAACGGCGTACACTCGCTGGAACACGGCGCGGTCTGGGTAACCTACCAGCCGAACCTGCCCCAGGCAGCAGTTGAACAGCTCCGGGTGCAGGCACGCGGTAAGGGATATGTCCTGCTGAGCCCCTTTACCGGTTTAACCTCCCCGGTAGTCGCATCGGCCTGGGGAACACAGCTAAAACTTGAGGATGCCGCCGACCCGCGCCTGGCCGAGTTTATAAAGACTTACGCACAGGGCCCGCAGACGCCTGAACCAGGCGCGTCCTGCACAGGTGGCGTGGGAACACCCAGCGAGCGCTAAAGGGGCTTGGGTGGCCGGTGGCGCAGGCTAGAACCGGCCTAAAACCCGCGTCGAACCATTTTTGATTAGCTATTTAAAACCCCTGGCCGGTGCAAAGTTACCGGCCAGGGGTTTTCTCTTTATAAGTTTAAGCGGCAGGTTTATTTGCCCGGTATCTGAATATTGACCGGCTCGTTGAATTTTGAGAAGTTGTAGATCCAGTAAGCGCCGTTAGGGCCGGTTTCTTTTAAAGAAAGCTGCGTTAACCGGAAAGTTTCCGGGTCAAACCAGCCCTCCACGGTAACATCTCGCGAACCAAGTTTATGCAGGGTTAGCCCCTCTATATCTTTACCGGTCAGGCCGCCTTGCAGGTGAAGCATGGGACGGCCGGAAAGGGTTACGGTCCCCAGGTAAAGCGGATCGCGCACTTTCGCCAGGGTTGGCCCTACTCCCGACTGTGGATTGAAAAAGGCTGGTAAATCGAGCTTCTCTTCAGCGGTAGAAGCGCTCCAACCGCCGTTGTCGCCCCGCATATGCTGCTGGCCGTCCCGTCCCACTACCGGGATTTTGAACTCGACCACCAGCAGAGCTACTTGAATTTTTACGTCATAGCGGTCAGGCGCCTGCAAGAAACCCTCGGCCTGTCTGACTTCCAATCCCTTAACCTGGGGTCGGCCGGTGCGAATATCCAGCACCAGGTAATAACTTTGCAGGCTGCTAAAAACGGCACTGGCCCGGCTGATAATCTCGGCGGGCGGTAAAGGAGGGGCGGTGTCCACGGTAACTGCCGGACTAACGGGACCTGTAGAAGCCGCCAGGGTGCCGGTAACAGTGGGTGAAATTTTTGGTTGGGCAGGAGTGGGGGTATTGGAACCGCAAGCGGTCAAAAGTAACGGCAGGCTTGCCGCCGCCACGATGATAAATAAGCCGGTGAAGCGCCGGATGGAAAGGGCTATACTGGAACAGTTAAATCTGCTTCCTGGTTGGTGCTTAAAATTTCCCACCTGATTTTGGCTTACCCGTTCCATAGTAGCTGTCCTACGTTACCAGTTCTCTCTTGCGCGTTAATTTCCAACAGTGGGTTTTACGCTTCCATTGCTCCTTTCTCACTTTAACACAAATTGCCGTTCGAAAAAATTAACCACCGGTAAATGCAGTCACAACATCAGGATAAGCTGGAGTTTAAACTAATCCGCAGGGCGAGGAGCTTTTACCCGCTATACAGGCCAGTTTTACCCCATCCTGGCCCCTTTGCCAAGATTGCAACGGTCACAAAGGGTTTGGAGGTTTGATGGATCATTGGTCCCACCCTGTGACACCGGATTCTTATGGTCTATATGTAATTTAGTATTCGGAGCTTTAGCGCCGCATTTTATACACCGGTAGCCATCTCTGGTCAGAATGTCATAGCGTAACTTGGTACCTATTGGCTCACGCTTATAACCGCCACTCCTGGTACCCTGGTTACCTGATGGTGACTGTTTCACCGCGCCCCTGGTAGGAGTAGGGGAAGCTTTGGTTGCCCCTGCCGGTTTATAAGAACTAAACAGTGATTTATTATAAAAGTTTCGTGTTAAATAAGTTGTCTGGTTAAATAGTATTAAAGTACTAATTTAAACAACATTACTATTTTGTTTTTTCAAATCTCTCGAAGCAATCAGGGTTGTTTGTAAGAGATCCTGGCGGCTTTGGCGCGGTTCAGGTGGGAATTAAGAGATGTTACCATGCACCCATATCTTTAAAAAGCGGGCCGAGTGTAAATTACACTCAGCCCACTTTTAGCTGCAACCGGTTTGAAGAGTCTTAGTTGATGGTAATCTCACGGCTGACCGTGAAATTATTACAAGTTACAGCCACATAACCCTGACCTTTGGCGCTGGAACTACCGACCGCCCAGCTCCAGGAAACATTGCCCTGGGCATCAGCCGTCTTGTCTATCAGTCCGGAGGCCTGACTGAAACTTCCGCTGGGTGTGAAGTACTCAATAGAGCAACTGGCGTTAGGGGCAGTCTTAGCGGTAAGAGTAGCGGTGCCACCAACTTTTGCGCCTTCGGCCGACAGGATATGCAAGGTAGCATCGGACTCTTCCTGGACCTTGATATAAATTATCGATTGGTGGCCGCTGGTGGTACCCTGGAAAACCCACGACCAGATGCCGGGTGTTGAACCGACAAACAGGACAATGTTAGTTTCCCGGCCGTTGCTCCCTATTTGAAAGGTCCGGCGGGTGCCAATTACTGGTTCACCTTTGGGGTTATTAAGCCAAAACCCGACTTGTTCGCCACCTTTGAACCCGGAAATGTTCATGAAGATGATAGTTCCTTCGGAGACACACTGGCTGGGATGCAGTTCAGCATCCTTCGCAGCCGGGACACCCTCACAGGCCACTACTGCGGGCGGCGGCGGGGGCGGCGGTGTAACAACCGTGTTGGATCTTATTTCATTGCCCAATAAGCCTAGCAGCACGTGGTAAGGCGGCTGGTTCTGGGGATGATGTTCAAAGCGGGCCCGTTCGAACCACTGAGTGGAAACTGTTGCCCCGGCCTGATTTGTCTCAACGGTAGGTTCCGAAACAGGTAAGCCAAAAAGCGCCAGGCTTTCGGGGTAACTCTTGCCCGGTTTACCGTCAAACTCAAGACCGTTGCTCCTGAAGTAAGTCAGGAAAGGTTCGCACAGGCTGTGGCCCGTTTCGGCAAAATACTGGCAGCCCGGAGCGGCGTTATCAACTCTAGCAAAGGTCGGCCAATTCCGATTCTGCTGCTCAAGCCGGACAACACCCAAACGGCCCAGGAGCACATCGTAGGGGCGGCCATTCTCAGGGTGTAATTCCAGGCGGTTACGTTCGAACCACTGGACCTGGAATTTTTTGCCTTCTACCAACTCCTCACCCTGGGCGCCGGTCGGAAAGCCAAAGACCGGCAAGCCGCCATTCTGCTCCCAGTACTCCCTTATCCGGCCGGAAATACACTGTTTTGTTTCGGTAAAACAACGCTGGTCAGTCTGGGCCGCAGCCGGACGTTGCGAAACCAGGGTAAAACTAAACATTAAAGCAGCGACGTAGAAAAATACAAGCAAAAACCTGGGTTTTAACATAATTGGTTCCTTGTTTATTAAATTTCAGTTAAATTTAGGGCGAGGAAAAACTTAAGAGCATTTTTATTTAACACTATATTTATAAAAAATACAATAGGTAATTTATTTGTTTTTTTATAAATAGCCTCCCTTGCGAATTTGAAGGCTTTATCTTAAAAATAGCTTGCGGGGTTTATTTTAGATATTACTAGTAGAATTTGAGGCCAGGGAAACGGGTTACATAATTGGAATTTAAATAGCTAATTTTACAAGCTCATTTTATTAGTTGTTTTAAACAATAAACTACCTGTCCGGTAGTTTTAATAAGAATATTCAGCTACAGTGCAAATATAAATGGTAGAACCGGCTTGCACCGGCGTTTTAAATTAGCCGGTGGATGCCTCAGACCAACCCAGGGTCAGGGCCGGGACAAGACTAACCCGGTTCTTGCAACAGCTCGCCAATCCGGGAGAGACAGCGCCGGTATTTCTTGGCATAACCTTTGTCGCGGTATTCCTGGGAGAATATATCGGCCAGGTCGCACTGGGCCGAAACCGCAAGGTGAATGCCCTGGTCGTAAAGTTTATCTATCAGGTGGACGAAGCGCAGGGCGATATTCTGGTCATCCATCGGGGCCAGGCCCTCAATAAATACCGCGCCCAGCGGAGCTAGCAAGCGCTGGTAACTGATGGGATGCAGCCGGGCAAGATGGGCGGTTAATTCCGCAAAGGAAGCGTAAAGTTTAGCACCCCGAGTGGAATGATAGGCCGTGAAAGCATCCTTTAACTGCTGGTCGGTCAATAAGCCCTGGGACAGGGTGTCCGGCTGGTAATTGCGCTGGCGGTAATCCCGCCCCTCAATCCGTAAAACCTTAAAAGCAGCGGCAATCTGGCCGATTTCGCGGCGGAAGTTTTCGGCGGCGAACCGGCCCTGGCCCAGGTCACTTGGCAGCGTATTCGAGGTGGTAATGATATGGGTCTGGCCCTGAGTTAAGTTTGTAATAAAGGTTTTCGCCAGCATCGTATTACCCACATCGTCCAGTTCAAATTCGTCCACGCACAACAGGGTATAGCGGCGAAAGGCTTCTACGCTGGAGACCATACCCATTGCCCCGATAACATAGGCCAGTTCCTGGAACGAAAGATACGCTTTCAAGCCGGAAGTAGCGTGATAGGATGAGGCTAACAGGTGGGTCTTGCCCACGCCATAGCCGCCATCCAGGTAGATGCCCCTGGGGCCATCCGGTTCGGCTTGCCTGCGCCAGCGGCCGAAAAAGCGGGCGCGGGGTTTATCTTCAGGAGCCAGCTCGCTGACATATGTCTGCAATTGGGCCACCGCAGCGGTCTGGGACGGTTCGACCGGGTCCGGTTGGTAGGTAGCAAACGAGGCGGTCGCAAAACGGGGCGGCGGCACGAAACCGGCGACTACTTCTTCCACGCTTACCGTGGCGTTTATCTGGTCCAGCGTTAATTGTTCCGGTGCATCGCCGGTAGTTAAAAGAGGGCTTGTCATAGGCTCAAATTCTAGCTTTAGGTGGCGCGCCTGTCAAATTAAATGTACCCGGTTTACAGGCCACTTTGTTTATAACAGCTAGTTTGATATAATTAGGCGGATGTTGGGTCTTTATTACATAAATCTAAATAAGCAGGGTGTTTTTTTGTGACCGTAATCCAAAGTGATGAAATAACGGCAGCAGGTGCCAGGAGGGCACCCGGCACAGGTACTTTACTCGCAACTTCATCCCAGGAGCAGTGGGAATTTATAAGCGACCTCGATATTATTATCCTTAACTACAATACAGTTGATCTTTTACGGCCCTGCCTGGAGTCGGTATTTGCCAGCAAGTGTAATTTCCGCTGGCGGGTCTTTGTGGTGGATAACGGTTCCAGCGATAAAAGCGCCGAGATGGTCCGGTCGGAATTTGAACCTTTCCACGACAACCTAACTTTTATCGCCAGCCCGGTTAACGGCGGTTACGCTTTTGGAAACAACCTGGCGATGCGCCTGATTTGCCCGCTGCCGCCGGAAGCCGAGCAGCCTGACCTCAGCCCAGCCGAGCAGGTCGAGCGCAAACTTCTTCATATCGGCTCGCAGCCCCAGGCCCGCTATATCTTGCTGCTAAACCCGGACTCGATTGTCCCACCGGACGCCTTCCAGGTCGTATATGACTTTGCCGAAGCCAACCCTGACGTGGGAGTAGTCGGACCGAAACTGGTTAAGGCCAACGGCGAACTGGACCTGGCTTGTCGCCGCAGTTTCCCGACGCCGGAGGTTTCGCTCTACCGGATGCTGGGCCTGAGCAAACTTTTCCCAAAAAGCCGCCGGTTTGGCCGCTACAATTTAACTTACATGGACGTTGATACTACAACCGAAGTGGATAGCGTGGTCGGCGCGTTTATGCTCTTAAGAGCGGAAGTTATCCGGCAAGCCGGGATTCTGGATGAAGCTTACTTTATGTACGGCGAAGACCTGGACTGGGCCTTCCGCATTAAGAACCTCGGCTGGAAGATTATGTACTATCCGGCGACTACGGTACTTCACCTGAAAGGCGAAAGCAGCAAAAAACGCAGTTACGGAGCCCTGGTAAACTTTTATCAAGCCATGTTTGTGTTTTATCGCAAACACTACGCCCGGGACACCTTTTTCTTACTTAACTGGTTAATCTACCTGGGCATCCTGGGCAAGGGCAGCCTGGCCCTGCTGAGAAACGCCCTGCGGTCGGGAACCAGGAAACGGGTAAGCTAGCTTTGAACCTGGGAAAGTAAAACTTTGGAAGAAAAGCTTAGCAGGATACCAGAAACAACCAATTCGCCACTGGAGCCGGTCCGGCCCGGTCTAACCACTTCAGCCGCCGATGCGTCCGCAGAACCGGGCGATACGCTGGAGGTGGTTTCGGTGCGCCCGCCAATCGCGCCTCACCGCAACCGCCGGACCCTGGACAAAACTCACCGCTGGGTCTGGGTCCAGTTTGTAGTCTTCGGCATCCAGTTGGCCCTGGACCTGGCTGCCATCATAGCCGGTTTTTTGCTGGCCTATGTCACCCGCAAGCGGGTGGACCTGGGCGGCCCTTTCATTGACTTCAACCCCAACAATTACCAGATTATCCTGGCCCTTTCAACTGTGGCGGTCTTGCTCGCTTTCTACAACCGGGGAATTTACCGTCTGAAGCGCGGCTTTAGTAAAATTGACGAGTTTTACCGGATTTGCGCCGGGACCTTTCTGGGCCTGGTGCTGGCAATCTTCTTTAACTCGTTTTTATTAGGGCCGAATTTCCTGTATTCTCGCATTATCTTTGTTTATTCGATGATCCTGATTATAGCCCTGGTCTGTATAGTCCGGTGGCTGTTCAGTTCACTGGTGGATTTACTGCGGCGGGTGGGCCTGTCCCAGGTGCGCATGGTAATTGTCGGCGGCGGCGAACCGACTGCCCGGATAGTCCGCAAGGTCCAATCGGTGCCGGAATTGGGTTATGTAATTGCCGGGATTGTCTGCGACCAGCGCCAGGCAGGCCACACCTGTGAGGTGCCCGACGGGTCGGTGCTGCTGGGCCATATTGATGACCTGGCCGACATTGTCCGCGCTAACGAAATTGATGAACTGATTATAACCATGTCCGGCGTGACCCAGGCCGAACTGTTCGACCTGGTCGGCATGTGCGACGATTTGCCGGTCAATATCCGGATTTATCCGGAAGCCTTCCAGCTTGTGACGGCCAACGAAGTAACTATTAGCGCCCTGACCGGCCTGCCGCTGGTTTCGGTTAAAGATGTGGCCTTGCGCGGCGTAAACCGTTTTATCAAGCGCGGGATGGACATTGCTATCAGCCTGGCCCTGCTGGTGATTGTTTCACCGGTAATGCTGCTAATCGCCCTGCTGATAAAGCTTACCTCCCCCCGGGGGCCGGTCTTTTACACCCAGGAACGGGTCGGGTTGGACGGCAAGCCCTTTACGGTCTATAAGTTCCGCTCAATGCGCTACGTGGGCGACCAGGAAAGCCCCAAGTGGACCACCGAAAACGACCCGCGCCGGACCAGGCTGGGCCGGTTTATCCGGCGCTACAGCCTGGACGAACTGCCCCAGTTTATTAACGTGCTGGTGGGAGATATGAGCATTGTCGGGCCGCGCCCGGAGCAACCCCACTATGTCGAGCAATTCAGCCGGACCATTCCTCGTTATATGCGCCGCCACAAAGAAAAAGCCGGGATTACCGGGTGGGCCCAGGTCAACGGGCTGCGCGGTGATACTTCGATTACCGAGCGGACCCGCTATGACCTGTATTATGTCGAAAACTGGTCGGTATTGTTCGACCTGAAGATTATGCTTAAAACTGTCCTGGTTATTTTTACCGACAAGAATGCTTACTAGGAAAAGCCTGCCACGTTAAACGTGATTCGCGGGTCGTGGGCCGTAAACGGCAGACTGGCAGCCGCCCCAATTTCCTGCTTCAGTCACTTATTTTAGTAGCTGTGACCAGTCCGTTTAAGCCCCACGGTATCAGTTCAAAAGTAATAAAAGTAATAAAGGAAGAAAAGCAATGGCTAAAGCTCCGGTGGGAGTACTGCTCCTACACGGTTTAACTTCACACCTGGATTGTATTGATCCGGTCGTGCCGCTGCTGGAAAAATATAAGCTGCCCTACCGCATGCCGGTGCTGCGGGGCCACATGACCAAACCGTCCGACCTGGCCGGTGTCAAATGGCAGGATTGGGTCGAGGACGGCCAAAAAGCCCTGGAGGACCTGCTGCAAGAATGCGATAAGGTGCTGCCGGTAGCCCTTTCGATGGGCAGCCTGGTGGCGCTCAACCTGGCCCTGGATAACCCCACAAAAATTCAGGCGCTGGTCTGCATCGCCCCGGCCCTGCAATTAAAATCCCGGCTGTCGCCGCTGGTTCCGGTGATGGCCCACGTCCAAAAAGAATACAAGTTTAAATTTGACCCCAGGGGCTATTTCGACCTGGAACAGGCCCGCACCAGCCGGAATTATCCCAGCCTGCCGACTTCCGCCCTGGCCGAGTTTGTCAGGATGGGTGCCCGACTGCGCAACCGCAACCTGCTGGCAAAAATCACGGTCCCGGCCCTGGTGCTGGCGACCATTCACGACCGGACGATTGCCGCCCGGTCGGCCTATTTTCTGCACGAGGCCCTGGGCAGCCGGGATAAAAAGTTAGTCTGGTTCGACCGCAGCGGCCACGAAATGCTGCGAGATGCCCAGCGCCAGCAAGTGCTGGACGCCATTGAAACTTTCGTGGTAGCCCACGCCGGGGTCAAAACGGCAGCAAGCTAGTTAGCAGGTCAGATTTTCCAACCCTGTCCAAATTTCAGCCCGGTATCAAGTAGATACCGGCATACATAGGAGTTATATGTTTTTCGCATTTAGCCGGTTTCATAAACCGGGAGACTTTATAGGGGCCCGCACAAGAGTAAGTAACTGGTTGAATACACCCGGCGTAGTCTTTTACCTGGCCGGACCCGGCCCAGACCTGGAACTGTTGATGGATGATGCCTGGCAGGAAAGCGCTTTTGGTGGCTACAGCGCCGAAGAATTAAAAGCGCCTACCCGGGGTTTCGCCCACTTCCGGTTGGACGTAAGCCAGACCAGGGTCGAGTTGGTCGCGCTGGCCGAAGAAACCGCCGCGCCGTCTCCTTACCAATCGCCGGTGCTGCAGGAAGCCCTGACCGACCTCTTGCGCGAGCGGCCGGACGTGACCGGAGTTAAACTGCCCCTGGGGCCGGTTTCGGCGGAGGACCGGGGTTCCCTCGAAAGCCTGGACCTCCAGCCGGTCCCCGGTCAGGAAGATACCTGGAGCGTTATCTATGAAACGGCCGCACAAACCCGGCCCGACCAGGCCGAACCTGAGGCAGCGCCGGTGACAACGGCCAGCGGTAGCTGGTTGGAATTGAGCGTGCTGGCCGAAACCGAAGCGGTCGAAGCGATTACCGAGCTTTTCGGGCGCTACGGCTACAACCAGGGTGTGGTAATTGAGGAAGCGGTCCTGCCCGGGCCGGATGGCGGGGCGGTAGTTGACCCGCAAGCCCTGGTAACAGTCCGTACCTATATCGCAACCAGCCCGGAAGCCCGGGACGGTCTGACCAAACTGGAAGAGGGCCTGTTTTACCTGGGCCGCCTGCGCCGGATTGAACCGCTGCAAGTGACCGAACGCCGCGAAGAAGACTGGGCCAACGCCTGGAAAGAATTTTACCAGGTCCACCGGGTAGGCCGCCGGACGGTAATCAAGCCGCCCTGGCAGGAATACGAGGCGCAACCGGACGACCTGGTGGTGGAAATTGACCCTGGCATGGCCTTTGGCACCGGCCTGCACCCGACCACCCGGCTCTGCTTGCAGTTAATGGAAGACCAGATTAACCCCCAGGAACACCGCAACTTGCTGGACCTGGGTACCGGCAGCGGCATCCTGGCGATTGCCGCCGGGCGGTTGGGCGTGCCCTACAGCCTGGGCCTGGATACCGATGAAATAGCCATCCAGGCAGCCCGCCAGAACGTTGCCCTCAACGGCCTGGAAGACCGGCTCGAAATGGAAACCGGCTCGCTTGCGGTTGAGAAAGTCGAGGAAGGCGGCAGTGGGTTTTACTCTTTCTCGGAAGAAGCCCAGAAGCCGCCCACCCTGCTGGCTTCCAAGCTGCCTTTCGATGCCATTATTGCCAACATTATCGCCCGTATCCTGGTTGCCCTGGCCGAACCAATGGCCCAGGCTTTGCGGCCGGGCGGCTTGCTAATCACCAGCGGTATTATCGGGGAAAAAGCGGACGAAGTGGCGGCAGCCCTGGACCAGGCCGGTCTGGAACTGGTTGAAAGGCGCGAAGAAAGCGATTGGGTAGCCTTTGCGCACCGCAAGCGCTAAAGGCCCGCATTAATCTGTTTCTAAGATTAGCTTCAAGTTGAGTTAATCTTGGGTTGGTAATATCTAGGTGTGAGGCGAACTAAGAAAAATAATTTCAAAGTTGCTCTCCTGATAGAACTTTTACCATCCCGCATGCCAGGCCACAAGCCTACAAGCCTAAGCGGCCTTCCCAAAGGGCCGCTATTATATTTCATATCCTAAATTTAACCCTCCGGCCATTCTCCTACGCCCTTTCTTTATCAAAGACCCTTATCTAAAAAATTCTTTATTACAATCCGGAATCCGTGGTAGTAAACGGATTACTTTTGGGCTATAACACTACCCAAATTTATTTGATATATTAACTACATAACACTTGGTTGGAATCTGAGCGAACATTAGTTGAAAAGAGAATATAATGAAGTTGCTCCTGTTGGCACCTGACCATCGTGTGTCAGACAACACTTTTTGGAACGAAAGCAGCTTGGCCGGTACGCCTGAAAAAACTAACCCTAAAGGAAAACGCTGGGTTGCGGCGGTTATACTGATATGCTTACTGGGTTTAGGCTGGTACAGCCTGGTAATGCCGTTGCATTCCCTTCGAAACACAAGCCCCGCAAGCTGCAAGCAAAGCCTGGTCCTGGTTAACACACAAAGTGAAACAAATTGCGCTGCCCAGACCCCGGTTAAAGTACTGTCGGTTAGTGTAGTAAATACAATCAACAGGTTGGCCGGTAGCAAAGGGCTGATCAAAATCCAAGACATGCTGTCGCAGGCACCAGAGGTGCACCCGGCGGGCCGCACCTACCCGGCAAACCTTTGACATCAACCGGGTTTCCTAAATTGATTTTCGAACCGGCAACCATCACAGGTTGTCACTACCCGGCGCTTTAATTCTTAGCCCGAAATCTTCCCGGAGCCGGGGAGCCGCTTACATTAACTAACCAGCTAACCCGTTAACCGCTATTTTCTACGGAACTGCAATTTTCAGCCGGTTGGTATATGATATACTCGGAGTACCACCCTGATTAACAGGGTGCAAACGGGAAGACGGTCTGGAATGTTAAGAACCGGGGAACTTCAAAAGGAACATAGCCTGAAAACGAACCGGCGCGAATGGCCGCGAGCCCTTAGCGTCCGCCAGGAAGATTTTAACCTGGCCCTGCTGGGTAAGGTAATTGTTATATTCGTCTTCCTGGGAACTATCCTGGTCCCGATCCTGTGGCTGAGTGGCATCCCCCTGTTACAGAATATCGCCGTTTTTGGCTGGGATGTTGGCCGGGCCATTTGTTCCTACACCGACCATAGCCTGACTATCGCCGGACTGCCCCTGATGGTCTGCACCCGCTGTTTTGGGGTAGGCTGCGGCTTGCTAACAGCCGGGCTGCTTTACTTTTACACTCCCCTGATTAAAAATCACCTGCCCAACCGGCGATTGTACCTGGCCGCCGGGCTGGCGGCGTGCTTCGTACCCTGGTTTATAGATAGCGGCCTGGAACGCCTCGGCCTATGGCAAACCAACCACCTGCTGATGCTGCCGACCGGTTTCCTGGGCGGTTTCGCCTTCGCCTTAATCCCGCTGACCTTCTGGCCGCGCTCGCTGGAAGACTGATTTCTTAAATTCTTATCAATATCTGGAATAATAAAAATCCCTCGCCATTAGAAGCGAGGGATTTTAGTATGGCTTTCTGTTCTAAAGAAAGAGGCCCTAAATAGCCGGTAAAAGCTCGAAGTAGCGCCCGGCCAGTTCGGCCTTCCCGAAAACTTCCAGGCGCTCCACCGGAATACGCCGCCAAAGGAATAAGAGCAAGTCGGAAGCGGTCCCCCGGATAGCCACGTCACCCTTGGCGTGAATTGGCTTTATGTCAAGCTCATTGCCGTTAAAAGTTAACAGCCATTCGCCTTCGCCATCGGTCCGGTGGAAATGATAGGTTTCACCGGCAGCGGGAGGCCCCTGGAAGTTCTTACGGCGCATGGGAAGAAACCCGAACAATAAATTCAGCCCGGCGTAGGCCAATTCAGGTTCCACCGGGTCGGGGGTATGACCGGGCAGGGCGTTCTGGGCATCCCAGCGGTGCAGGGCGGCTTCGACCGACATCTGGCGCTGGAAGAACTCGGCCGGGATCTGGGAGTCACCCCGGAAGCTCCAGATAGGCGCGGCCGGGTCAACCTCTTCCAGGGCCGCCGCCAGTCCGGCGGCACCTTCTTCGAACCAGTTAACCAGGCCGGGAGGAACGGGGATATCGCCGGGAGCTTTTCCGGTCTGCTGCCATTCCAGCCATTGGGGTTCCAGGCTCAAAAACCCGGTTTCGCCAGGGCCTGGGACCGGGCCGTTATCCCGGTTACGCAACCGCGCAGTCACAAAACGCTGCGTCCGGCCCAGGTGCAAAAGCAGGTCGGTCAAATTCCAACCGGGACAGGTCGGGATTAATGGACTGGATGGGCCGGGATGCTGCCTGGCGACCGCAGCAAAAGCCCTTGCCTCTCGCTGCAAAGCGGCTATGTAGAACTCTTTTGTCGTCATTTTCCCTCGCTTGCCAAGGTAAAGTATTAAAAGCTCTTGGCATTAATTTCTGCGGTATCGCCTGCGCGGCGCAGGTGGTACGGCACATCAACTACAACCACGCCCGGCTTGAAAAGCAGGACGCGCTTAATCCGTAAAGCCGTCTGGTTGTGCAAGAAAAGCTCCCACCAATGCCGAGCTACGAATTCAGGTAATACTACCATTAAAATATCGTTCGGGTCGCCATTATCAACTTTATCAATATAATTGAGTAAAGGCGGAATAATCGACCGGAAGGGATTCTCCAGCACTACCAGCGGTATTTTAAGGTCAAAATCTTTCCAATCCTGGATAATTCCCTCAATAGCCGCCGGATCATCACTGATAAAGAGCGCCGTTACGGAGTCGCCCAGAGAGCGGGCAAAGTCAAGGGTCATCAGGGAAACCTTGTTTATGCGCGAAACAGGCACAATAATAGTGCGGGTCCGATCGCCATTAATGGGTAGCGTGGGAATAAGCTCCGAGGCTTTAACTTTGCCGGGCAGCCGTAGTTGGGTTTCAACGTGGCTGTAATGGCGGTTAATCGCCTTAAATATTACAAAGAGCATTGGAATGAGGATCACTACCAGCCAGGCCCCTACCAGGAACTTGGTTATTATAATTATAACCAGGACTATGCCGGTCGCGATCGCGCCTACGGCATTAAACAGCTGGCTTTTGGTGACGCCCTGGACCCCTTTGCGCTTTTCTCGCTGCCAGTGAACCACCATGCCGCTCTGCGAAAGGGTAAAGGCAGTAAATACGCCCACGGCATATAGCGGAATCAGGGCGTCGGTGTGGCCGTTGAAGATAGCCAGGATAATCGCCGAAAGCAGCGCCAGCACTATAATACCGGTTGAAAAAGCCAGCCGGTCGCCCCGGTGCCCGAAAATGTTTGGCAGGAATTTGTCCCGGGCCAGAAAGTAGGCCAGCCGGGGAAAGTCGGCGAAAGCGGTATTGGCCGCCAGGATCAAAATCAGGGCGGTGGTGAACTGGACCAGGTAATAGAAAGGTGAGGCCCCGCCAAAGAAGGCCCGGCCGATTTTAGAAACAACTGTCTCATAATGAGGGCTGTTGGGGTCGTCCGGCATGGCGTTGAGGTGATAGGCCAGAAAACTGGTGCCCATAAACAAGATAATCAGGAGCGCGCCCATTACCAGCAAGGTTTGAGAGGCATTTTTCGCTTCCGGTTTCTTAAAAGCCTGGACCCCATCGGAGATCGCTTCGACCCCGGTCATGGCGCTACACCCGGCGGCAAAAGCCTGTAACAGCAGAAAAATCGAAACCGCATGCATATTAAAACCGGGAATTTCGGTAACCGCCGGTTTGAGCTGGGCTAAATCGGACGGGTAAGGCGTGTAATCGCCAATCATAACCTTGAAAATCCCGTAGGCCAGCATACCCATAAAGCTGAAAATAAAAAGATAGGTCGGAGCGGCAAAAATGGTGCCGCTTTCCTTCAGGCCGCGCAAGTTGACTATCATGATCAGCACAATAACCCCGGCCCCAATAGGCACCTGGTCGCCGTTGAGGACCGGAAAGGCCGATGTAATGGCCGCGACCCCGGCTGAAACACTGACGGCTACGGTCAGGGTATAGTCAATCAGGATGGCCCCGGCCGCAATCAACCCCGCGTTCACACCCAGGTTCTCTTTACTGACAATGTAGGAACCGCCGCCCTGGGGATAGGCAAAAACGGTCTGCCGGTAGGAATTTACGACCAGCAAAATCAGGATGGAAATTATAATGCTTATCGGCACGATATATTGAATCGGGTTCTGGGAAGTAAAGCCTGTGACCAGGATAAAGAGCGAGGCTTCCGTACCATAGGCTACCGAGGAAAGAGCGTCCGAGGCCAGGATTGCCAGGGCCCGGATTTTATTCAGCCGTTCGTGACCGGACTCGATAGTGGCAATCGGACGTCCCAGGAGAAAGCGCCGGAAGCGCCCGAAGAAGCCCCGGTTAGAAAGCGCTTCGGGGGAAAGCTGGACATATTTGGGGGCAATGCGCTGTACATCGGCCTGGGTGGTCCTCAGCACTCGTACATAGCGGTCACCCGGGCGGGTGCCCCGGTGGACAGTCGAGCCCGGTTCGTGATGGGCTAGCGGCAGGGCAGCGTCCGGTATTGCCGGAGGCTTAGCAGCCGGTTTCAGCCCGGTGGACGTTGGTAAATCGGCCTGGTTAGTTACCTGGCCCGGTGGCTGGTTAAAGGCGGCCTGGTCAGGATGGGTCTTATTACCCGAAAAATTTGGTTTGTTGCGGACTACTTTTACTGACTGGCGGTGGGCAGCGGGTATCCCGCCGTTCAATTCGGCCGGGTCTGGCTGTCCGGCCGGTTCTGCTGGCAGTCCGGCTGGGTCTGGTTGGTTACTCATTCTACGCTCTCCTAAAGCATATTACCTGATTATTCCCGCATGAAAATCTCAATCAATTACTCACATATTGGATTAATTATACCCGGCACAGCTAAATAGAGGGACCCAATTACTTAGGGGGGCCTATTTTTGAAGCGACTTAACATTAATATATCTATTCGGTTGTTATTCAAAATTCCTGTCAGCCGGCAGGTCGGGTTAAAATTTAACCAGCGCGGTCTGGCAAAGATTACGGCTAAATGTTAGAATTGATTTATGATAAATAACCCTCTACCCAGGCTGGATAAAGCACCGGCTATACGGGCCAAGTTAATGGCCTTCTGCCGCCTGAAACCGGGCGAAATCTGGCATGACCCGGTGGCAGGCCACCGGGTGGCGTGTGCCGATGCGACAAATCCTACCCAGTTAGGGCAGTTAATGGGCCAGGAAACCGCCCGGCTGGCCGTCCATGACCCACCATATAACCTGGCGGCCTTTGAATTACGTAGCCTTGCCAGGTATGTCGAGTGGTGCCGGGAATGGGTTGAACTTACGCACCGGTACCTGGCCCCGGATAGCAGCCTCTATCTCTGGCTGGGAGCCGACCAGACGGCTGATTTCCAGCCGCTGCCGGACGTTATGCTGATGATGCGGCAGACGCCTTTCCAGGCCCGCAGTTTTATTACAATGCGCAACCAGCGCGGCTACGGCACCCAGACCAACTGGATGGCGGTCCGCCAGGAATTGCTGTATTACACCCTGGGCAACCCGCCTTTTCAACCCCAGTATACTGAAATTCCCAAGACACTGAGCGGATATTATAAAAAAATTGACCAGGACTTTAAGGATAACCTTGAACGAGGCCGCGCCCCGACCATCCGGGCCGGTAATGTCTGGTTTGATGTCCAGCAAGTCTTTTACCGGATGCAGGAAAACGTTAACGGCTGCTATGCTCAAAAACCGCTGAAATCCATTGAGCGCATCCTGTTAGCCAGTTCTTTACCCGGCGACCTGGTATTGGATTTCTTCGCGCACTCCGGTACAACCTTGTTGGCAGCCGAAAGGACCGGGCGGCGCTGTTTTACCAGCGACCTTGACCCGATTTATTGTGAGATTACCATCCGGCGGCTGGAACGTTTCCGGGCGCTCGGTTACACCGGCTGGCAAAACGACCACCCTTTTTCGCTAGAACTGGCCGGGCTGACCGGGTTCGCCGGGTTGGATAGCCCGGAAGAACCGCTGGAACTGGCCGGTAGTGGGGAGCCGGTCGAGTGATTTTTGGAGGCTGCGTTGACGCTAAAGAGGTTTACTGCTAAAATCAGCCCCGATTGAGCGGTTTCTAAACCGGTATAAATGGCGAGGGATTGAAAGAATTTTCCCAACAAGAACTGACGATTAAGGATCGGAGCAGCAGCATCAGCCAGGAGCAGGCCGGACCAGTCAGCCAGTTAGAACAGGACTCTTTAAGGCCGGAACCACCCACCAGTGGAGCGGGCTGGCTTGGCTTAACCCGGACGGCTTATTTTGATTGGGCACTGGGTTTGCTCGGCGCGCTGGCTTACCTGGCCTGGTTAGCCTTGCCCTCTCGGATACCGGCCCTGGCCCTGCTGGCCGGGTTAGGCGGTGGGATAGCCCTACGCTGGTACGCCGGTTACACGGTCCGGACCGGGGCGCGATTGGCTATCAGGGCCGAATACCTGGGACTGGCCCTGGTAATGCTGCTTGCCGGGGCGCTTCGCTTTACCGCCCTGCACCAGAGCTTGCCCTATTTCGATAATCCAGACGAACCGACTATGACCAACACCGGCATCAGGATGCTCCAGACCGGTGACCTTAACCCGCATTTCTTTCGCTGGCCCAGCCTGCCGTTTTATTTGCAATTTGCCGCGACCGCCTTCCAGTTCGTATCGGGGGTCGGGCAGGGCCGCTACACCGACCTGCAAAACCTGCCTACCGAAAACTTTTTCCTGACCGGGCGCTATGTCTCAGCCTTGCTGGGTACGGCTACAGTCTTTTTAACTTATCTGCTGGGTAGGACCCTGTACGGTCCGGCGGTGGGCCTGGCAAGCGGCCTGATACTGGCCGTGCTGCCTTTACACACCGAACATTCGCACTATGTTACGCCCGACATAATAGTCACTTTCTTTACGGTTCTGACTCTGCTTTTCGCGGCCCAAATTTTCAGGACGGGCGAAAGGAAATGGTATCTATGGGCCGGGGTAGCCGCGGGCTGCACCATCGGTTCCAAATACAATGTCGGTATTGTCCTGGCGGTTATTGTGCTGGCGCATCTCCTGGCCCCGGCCCAGCGGCGGGGCAAAATAACCTGGTTACTTGGCAGTATTGGGCTGGCCGTGCTGGTCTTTATAATGACCACGCCTTTTGCTATTCTGGACTTGCCGGGCTTTCTTAACGAACTGGCCTTCCAGGTACGCCATTACACTATTTTAGGGCACGGCAGCGCCAGCGAAACGCCCAGTTGGTCGGCTTATTTACTTGATTTCTGGAACATAGGCTTTGTCTTTCAGGCTTCGCTGGCGGCGCTCGGTGGGGTGCTTTTCGCCCTGGTCCGGCAGCGCAAGGCCGACTGGCTGACGGTCGCTTTCCCTTTGCTGGCCTACTTCTTTTTTTCCATGGCCAAAGTACATTTCGCCCGCAATTTGATGCCGCTGCTGCCCTCGCTGGCAATCCTGAGCGCGGCCCTGCTGGTAAGCCTGGCCGGTTGGCTGGTGGCCCGGTGGCCCGGCCGCACAGCCCAGGCCAGGAGCCTCGTAAAGCGGCAGACCGCCCTGGTGTTAATTTTATTCGCGGTCCTATTCTTTTACTGCGGGTTGCATTCGGTCCTGACCAACCGCTATTTCTTACAACCTGATACCCGCCAATTGGCCGCGCAATGGATAATTGCCCAGGTCCCGGCCGGGTCAAAAATCCGCCTGGAACAGGGCGGGCCGATTTTACCGGTCGAACGCTATAAGAATGCCAATGAGCAGCGACCGATTGGGGGCCGCCCGCCGGAGTGGTACCGCCAGCAAGGCTTTAATTACCTGGTAGCCAGTTCAAACCAGTACGATGAGTTAAGCCGGAATGACCCGGCTGCCGCCGCCAATTACCGCCTGGTGGCTGAGCAATTTACTTTGCTAAAAGAATTTAAAGAAAGCAGTAAGGAATATCCCGGCCCCACTATACGGATTTATCAGGTAAAATAGGGGAAGGTATTCTCAAAAGCATACAGAAAGCAGAGATTCAGCGCGTAATGTCAAATAATGCCTCCGGCGCTTTGCTGGACCCAGGCCTGACAAACCTGGACAATGGTGAGCCAGCCCGGATTACTACGGTAGTTGTCCCTACCTATAATGAAACCGAAAATATTGAAAGGCTGTTAGAAACCCTTTTCAACCTGGATATTCCCGACCTGCGGGTAATTATTGTTGATGATAATTCACCGGACGGCACCGGGGCCCTGGCCGAACGTTTGGGGCGAGACCTGTACAATAATAACGTTGAAGTACTGCACCGGCCCGGCAAGCTTGGCCTGGGTCCGGCTTACCTGGCCGGGTTCAAACACGCCCTGAGCAAAGGCGCGGCCTATATTGTGGAAATGGATGCCGATTTCTCGCACGACCCCGCCACCCTCAAACGCTTCCGCGAAGCGATTGAAGAAGCCGAAGTAGTAGTAGGTTCACGCTATGTGGCAGGGGGTTCGCTGGATAAGCGCTGGACACTGCTGCGCCGGATTATCAGTAAAGGCGGCTCGATATACTCACGGGCCATTCTCGGCCTGAAGGTCCACGACACTACCGCCGGGTTCAAAATGTTCCGGCGCGAGGTTTTAGAGCGGCTGCCCCTGGACCAGATACGCTCCAATGGTTACTGTTTCCAGGTAGAAATCGCCTATTTGTGCCAGAAGTACAACTTTAAGGTCAAAGAAGTGCCAATTCACTTCAATGAGCGGGTAGCCGGGGTATCCAAGATGAGCCCGCGAATTGCCCTGGAAGCAGCCTGGAAGGTCTGGCAGATACGGTTTAGGTATTAGCCTTACGGGCTAAACCCAGTAGAAAAACACTTGCTGCCAGGACGAGACTGCCTGGCAGAAAGAACCCGAAATAAGCTGTCTGCTCGCCGGTCGGCGTAACCAGGAAGTAAAGCAAGCTGCCAACCGTTAACAGGGCCGGGACGGTAGCCAGAAAATAGGCCAGGGAAGGACGCCGGGACAAAAAATAGGCGGCGGTCCCACTGGCAGCAACAATCAACAACGCCAGAACCAATAGTCCAGTATTAAAAGTAAATTCAAGCCAGGCGGCATACAAAGCGAGGGCCAATAAATTTGTCGCCACCGCACTGTAAAACAAAACCAGGCCGGTGCGCTCAAGTTCTACGCCGGGCCGGTTGGGAGTGAACAAATAACGAATTGCATATTCGTTTGGTTCATCGGGCTTTTCCCGGTCGTAATCTTCCGGCTCTTGCCGGTCAGTCAACAGAGGCATTTTCCCCTCCTTCTAACCGAGGCTATTCGTTAGATTAAGTTAAAGCTATGTTAAACCGGATTTAAAAAAGAATATCACTGTTGTCTAATTACAAAACACACCTTAAACCACCAAACATTCTAGTTTTAATTAGCAAGACTACAGGTTGCCAAGATGAGTGTTCCCAGACTTTCAATTCCCAGACAGGCCGGTTTGCCTTCGACACCTATAAAGTATATCAAACAACAGGCCAGGCGGTTCCGGGCTCTGCTGCTGGCCCTGGCAGTCCTGACCGGGTTAAACCTCGGCGTCACCGCTTTAGAACCCTTCTTCTTTTCTCTAGTATACGGCAATGATAATGCCGTACCCGCTAAAATTAGCTTCTTCCAACAGAAATCAAATATAGACATCCTTTTTATGGGCACTTCCCGGCCCTTGAGTGGGTTTAATCCGACCCTGGTGGAAGAAGAGCTATCAAATTCGCTGGGTTTGAAACTAAATTCTTTCAACCTGGGTATAGCCGGGGCGGGGTTTGACCTTAATTACGCAATTTTAAAAAATTACATCCCGGAAGATAAAAAACCCAGATTCATTGTCTATGGAATTACCGAACGGGAACTGCTGGATAAAAATTCCCCTTACCGTTCCAGCACTTTACCCTACTATTCGGTATTCCAGCGGCCGGACGATTTTGAACTTTTCGCCGGAGATAGTTTTGAGAATAAAGCTAATTTTGTCGCCAGCCAGGTTTTCCCGCTCTACCGGGACCAAAAACTAATTTTAAATGGTTTGAACTTGCTTTTTAACCCGGATAACCCGGCTTTAAGTAACAACAAACCCCTCCTGCAACCTGATTACCAGGCTTCAGGCTTTTATCCTATAGAAAATCTACCTGAAACAAAGGCCAGCCGGATCGAACATGCCAGGACCGAGTACGAAACATTTTTGCCAACCGCCAGTGTGGAAGCAGTAGAGACGGTTTTTTTGGAGAAATTCGTAAACCTGGCGAAAGCCCGTGGCATCCAGGTCATCCTGGTAAATATGCCGGTTACCAACCAGCACAAGTCCTGGTGGCACAATGAGGCGAACGTTCAAAAATACTGTGATGTTGTCCAGGAATTTGCCAGGGCCCACAAACTTCCCCTGCTCAACCTGTATTGCAAACACGAAGCAGTCTACACCGAGGCACTGTTTGACGACACGCATCACTTAAACCTCGCCGGGGCAAAAGTTTTAAGCCAGCAAATAGCGCGGGAATACTTTGTACCGCTCTTTAAAGCGCAGATAAAACCAGAAACCTTATATAAGGCCAGTTTTTCCGATGTGCGGTTGCCCGCCCGGCTGTCCAAAAACCTGGTCACCTGGGGGTCGGTTACCATTCAGAATACCAGCGGAAATATCTGGCCCGGCGGGCTGACAAGCGGCGTCCGGCTGGCTTATCACTGGTTGGATGCCAGTGGGAAAATGGTGACCCACGAGGGCATACGCTCGCTATTTAACTCCAGTATTTTCCCCGGACAGAAACAGCAGGTACGCTTTCAGCTTATGACACCACTTGTGCCGGGAAATTATATTTTAGAATTAGACTTGCTAAACGAGAATGTCGCCTGGTTCGGTGTCAAAGGCAATCCGACTTTGCGTAAGAATATAACAATTACGGCAGGCGGGTAATAGGACCCGCCTGCTTTTAGCAATTTCGGGCTAAACAGCCTGGAGATTTAAACTTGCAGTTTAATACCATACAATATTTCTGTTTCTTGCCGCTCATCGTCTTGCTTTACTATGTCCTCCCGGCAAAGCTGCGACTGTCGGTGCTGCTGGTCGCCAGTTATCTTTTCTATGCCAGTTGGGACCCGGTCTTCCTGCTGCTGATAATTGGCCTGACCATACTGAATTATTTCCTGGGACGAGGCATTCAACAGGCCAGGCAGTTCCAAAAAGACCGGGCTGCGAGCTGGCTGTTGGCCCTGAGTATCGCGCTTAACCTGGGAACGCTTATTTTCTATAAGTACATCCTTTTCTTGCTGGAAAGTCTTAGCGCGGTTATCAGCCTGTCTGGCAGCCGGGTTACCTTACCCGCGCCCAGCCTGATCTTGCCGCTGGGTATCTCATTTTTCGTCTTTGAATTCATTCATTACCAGGTGGATGTCTGGCGCAAAGAGCCGGTGGTAGGTTCTTTACTTAAATTCGCTATTTTCGCGGCCTTCTTTCCGACCCAGATTGCCGGGCCAATCAAGCGTTACGAGAATTTCGTACCCCAACTGGCCCAGCGCGTCCCTTTCAACCTCAGCCGGGCCGGTCAGGGCGTGCGCCTGCTAATTTTCGGGTTATTCAAGAAAGTTGTCCTGGCCGACAACCTGGCCCCGCTGGTGATTTTAGGTTTCAACCAGGTGCAGCCCGGCAATTCCACCCTGGGGCAGAGTGACGCGATACTGGTGGTACTGGCCTTTACCATGCAAATCTATTTTGATTTTTCCGGCTACACCGATATGGGCCGGGGTTCGGCGCTGCTGCTGGGCTTTCAGGTGCCGGAAAACTTCCTGCGTCCCTATCTCTCAACCAATATTTCGGAATTCTGGCGGCGCTGGCACATTTCCCTATCCACCTGGCTGCGCGATTACCTGTATATTCCGCTTGGCGGCAACCGGCGCGGGCGCTACCGCAACCTTATGGTAACTATGGTGCTGGGCGGCCTATGGCACGGGGCGAACTGGACCTTTATCGCCTGGGGCGCTTTACACGGGGTACTCCTGTCACTTTACTGGTACAGCCGGTCAATCAAGCTGTTAACGGCAGTTAAGCAGCGGCTGGGAAAGCTGCCCCTGTTAGTGCTAGGCTGGGCCTTCACCTTTGGGCTGGTCTGCGTCGGTTGGGTCTTTTTCCGGGCGGCCAACTTTCAACAGGCCCTGAGTATGCTGGGTTCAGCCCTGGGAATTAGCCCCGGTGGGGCGGAACTGCTGGTCACGCTGGAGCGTCTTTTTATAGTTCTGGTGGTGGTAGGCTGCCTGGGGCTGGAACTGGCCCTGGAACAGCGCGAGCGCCTGGTTGCCCGGCGGGAACCCGCTGCCGGGGACACCCCAAACCGGCTCGAGGCTGTGTTAAAGGTACTGCAGCCCTCCGGCCTCATATTATTAATTGCCCTGATAGTTTTATTCCGCCCTACTGAGAATACCCGATTTATCTATTTCCAGTTTTAGAAGGAGCATGCGTCCTAAATGCCAGCAGATACACCAGACAGTAACCTTGCGGGGGACTTACCGGAAAATATTGGTATCTGCACCATCTTTACCAAAAATAACCTGGCCCCGGCCCGGGCTTTGATGGCTTCGGTCAAAAAACTGCACCCCGGCTTTCAGCGTTTGGGACTATTGGCCGACCAACCGGGCGACTATTTCGACCCGGCGGCAGAAGATTTTCAGGTTGACCTATCGACCGGCCTGTATAATTTGCCGAAAAACAGTTTATTTCACCTTAAATACCAGGCCGCAGAGTTAGGCGAGAACATCAAGCCCTATTACCTGGATTTTTTAGTGAAAAAATATAAGCTGGATAAAGTAATCCTGCTGGCTCCCGAAATACTGGTGTATGCCCGGGTAGAACCTATCCTGGCGGCTTTAACGTCCAAATCCATCGTTCTACTGCCCTCCCAGATAGAAGTTTTTGAAAGCAGCCCGGCGGATAAAGGCCCAGCCTCCTACCCGGCAAACGCCTTCAGTAACGATACTATCGCCATCAGCAACGATGATAATTCGCGGGCCTTTTTGAACTGGTGGAAAAGGTCGGTCCAGATTCACCCGGCGGACCCGCCCCAGAACCGGCTTGAATTTGTACCGGCCCTGTTCGAAAATGTTGAAATCTTGCGAAATAAAGGCTTCTGCCTGCAACCCTGGCACAGCGCTCACCAGATTTTGGTCAAACGCAAGGATAACCGGCTCTACCTGGATGGCGTTAGCCTGCGGCTGGTTAAATTTAATCCGTTTTCACCCGAGGACGCAGAAGAAGCCTCCCTCCCCCAGAGTATAATCCCACCCACCGGAAGCAGAATGGTCGCGTACTCAGAACTCCACCAGAGCTATAACCGCACCCTGGCCGATCACGGCCATATTACGGCGCAAAGTTGGCCCTGGGCTTTCGATTACTTCAGTGACGGGTCGGCTATCCCGGCAATCGTGCGAGAAGTAATCCGGCATGACCCGGAAGTGCCCCACAGGCTGAAGGACGCCTTTAACCTGGCCGCCGACCAGAAAATAATCGATTTTCTAAACGAACCCGCGCCCCAGGTAGAGCCCGGTAAGGTCTTAATCAGCCGGTTGCTTTACCATATTTACACCTTACGGAAAGATCTTCAGGAGCGGTTTACCGGCCCGTTAAATCCCGACAAAAAAGCATCGCTGGCCGAATGGTTCGTCCTGAGCGGGCGGGAAGTTTATGGCCTGCCGGACAGCCTGGTGACCCCGGTAACCTCTTCCCTGGTGCAGTTTATAGCCGTAAAAGAACAAAGCCCTGGCGAAGAACGCTTAAACGAGTCCTTGAACCGGGTCCTGGTGCGCCTGCTAAATGCCCCGGTTAGCAGCCGGCACCATTTACCGGCCCTCAGCCGGACAGCCTACCATCTTTATAATCTGGACGAGGAAGCCCAGGCCCTCTTCAAAGACCCGCGGCACGCCGACCGGGCCGCTTACATTAACTGGTTCAACCGGGTCGGAGCGGTTAAATACGAACTGCCGGTTTTCTTAAACCAGGCCCTGGCCCAAAGCAAAGGCTCTAACACCGGAAACTGGCCGGAAGAAGATATCCTGGCGGCTTTAAATAAGTCCAAAGGCGGCCGCCTGATGCTGGAGTGGCTGGGCTCCATCGTCGCTCAACCCTTTCCCGGCTGTAAATACGAGCTGACCCAGTTTGCTTATTACCTGCTAGAACTGGACCCGGACCTGGCAATGCGCTTCAATCTCAGGACTCCGGCCGGGTGGGACACCTATGTCGCCTGGTTCGTGCAGCAGGGCGTGAAAGAATACCGGGTACCGGCTATTTTTGTCAGGTCCATGGCGGCGGCGGTAGAGTTAGAAACGTTTCTGGGAAAGCTTTTGCCTTTTGACCGGCTGCTCTATAATTTTCTATGCCTGACCGTAGACCATACTCAGCCCCAGCCGCTTGTGCCGGTAGGCGCTTACTATTTTTACAATACCCGGCCTGACCTGCAAAAAGCTTTTAGTAGTCCCCTGGACAATGACCGCATCGGGTTGGCCTCCTGGTATGCCATTACGGCGGTCAAAGAATTAAAGTTACACCCGGCCCTGGCGGCCATCACTCGCATCCGCTTGAACCTGGAACTAAAGGAAATAGATAGCTGGCCGGACAGCCTGACGGACTGCCTGGAACGCTCCTTCTATGGCCGCCAGTTACTGGCCTGGCTCAACCGGGATTACTCGCCAGCCGCGGCCGCCCCGGTAAGAGTAACCAAGCTGGCCTATTACCTCTACCGCAGCAACCCGGTGGCCCAGGCCCTGTTTAGCGACCCGCTGGGCGCGGATAACTTACGGTTTGCGGTCTGGTTTGTTGGGAAAGCGGCTAAACAATACCAGATTCCGGAGGTCTTTCTAAAACCGGTCCTGACCAGCCTGGCTTTTTACCAGGCCGGGCCGCTGTACGAATATGAAACACCGGACCTACCCGCCATAAAACCGGCGAAAACTGCCAACCATTTTGTGCGGCTAAAGCATTCGCTAAAGGCCCGGCTGCCCGGCGGCCGCCCCGGACCGGTCCAGCCGGAAGACCTGCGGCATTATTTTTCGGAATGGCACCGGTCTTCTTTACCTAAAACCAGCCAGGCAAGCCTTGAGCCAGCCTTAAACCAGATTACACCGGAACTTGGCCTGAATATCATCGGCTATTTAACCTCGCCACGCGGCCTGGGTGAAGCAGCCCGCCGGATGATCGCTTCAGTGGAAGAAGTCGGCCTGCCGCACACCCTTTACAACGTGGTAATAGACGAGGTTTCCAACGAGGGAGGCAGCAAGCACCTGGTCCGGGAAGGTCAGGTTAACTTCGGCTATAACCTGCTTAATTTCAATTCCGACCGCATCACCGGCGAGCTCCATAATATCGGCCTGCATTTTTTGAAGGGGAAATATAACATTGGCTACTGGTACTGGGAGCTAAACGAATTCCCCGATGAACATCTGGGCGCCTTTCACCACCTGGACGAAATCTGGGTCGCGACTAATTTTGTGCAGGAAGTAATCGCCTTTAAGTCCCCGGTACCGGTGGTTAAAATACCGCCTTCAATCAGCCCGGAGGTCGCTTCCGGGCTGACCCGTGAATTCTTTAAACTGCCGGAAGACCGGTTTTTATTCTTACGGATGTTCGATTTCAGCAGCACCCAGGAACGCAAAAACCCGCAGGCGGTTATCGAAGCCTTTAAAATTGCCTTTCAGAAGGATTACAGCCAGGTTGGGTTAGTCCTGAAAGTCAGCAATGGTCACGAGGCGCCCGATGAATTAGACTCACTGCGTACCGGGTTAGCCGGGCTGCCGGTATGGCTGATTGACCGGCATTTAAGCAACGGTGAAGTTAACGCGCTGACGGCTTTATGCGACTGTGCGGTTTCGCTGCACCGCTCGGAAGGGCTGGGACTGACCCTGGCCGAAGCGATGTACCTGGGCAAGCCGGTGATAGCTACGGCCTACTCCGGCAACATGGACTTCACACACCCGAATAATAGCTTTCTGGTAAACTATGAGCTGGTAAAAATCGCGGATACGGTCGGGCCTTATCCCAGGGGTTATAGCTGGGCCGAGCCGGATATAGAACACGCCGCCTACCAGATGCGCCAGGTCTTCCTGGATGAGCCGGGACGCACCCGGATTGCCAGAGCCGGACAGCGCTACATCAAGCAAAACTATTCGACCCTGGTGACCGGTCAGGCCATTCGGAACCGGTTGAACTTGATCCGGAAAGTTTCGAGAAAGTAGATGGTAACTTCTTCTAAAAAACCGAGCCTGGGTGTCTACGGCCCCAAATCCCCCGATCAGGCCGGTTCGACCGAATATATCGAATGGTACCTTGAAGGTTTGGGCGAGTCTTTCGAGTGCCAGCATATGGCCAACCGGGACTGGCAAGACCCCTACGATTTTGATTATGTACTTTATAATCTCGGCAACAACTATCTCTACGACTGCGCCTTCAGGGCCCTGGAACGTCGCAAAGGCCCGGCTATCATCCACGAACACAATTGCCTGACTTATTACCTGGAAAAACTGTACCGGCAAGAACTTGCGCCGGGGAAGGTCCGGTTACTCATGAGGCAATTTTCAAAGAAATATAAGACCGGCTTCAATAGTGCAAAGGAACTCATTGCATTTTTAGAAAAAAGGCAGGTAAGTGACAAAGCCCTGGCTGACCGTAGCCTGGATATCGGGGTTGAGAAACTCTATTTACCGGGCGTTACGCTGGGCTTCACTCACTCCGCTTTTTACCAACGCTGGCTAAACCGCCGTTACCCGGGCATCCCGTTTCAAACTATTCCCTTTACGGTTAAACCTGTCACTGATGCTGAAATAGCGAGCGCCCGGCGGTACCTGGATTTAGAGCCGGAAACTTTCCTGTTTGGTACTTTTGGCTTTATCGGCAAACATAAACGCCTGGAAAAGCTGCTAAAAGCCTGGCAGTCCTGGGCCACCAGAACGGCCAGGACCAAACTCCTAATCCTGGGTAAAAATTTAAGCCAGGTGGCTATTCCCGAGGCACCGGATATTATTTACCTGAATTATGTAGAAGATACCGTCTTATTTAACGGGTTAATCGCGGCCTGTGATTGTGTTATACAGTTGCGCTACCCGGGCTATGGTGAAACCTCGGCTATTGTCAGCAAAGTTATAGCTAACGGCGGCCAGCTTATCATTTCAGAGAATAAGTCCAATACCGACTATAAAGGTTACCCAAAAATAATTACCGTTAAGCCGGACAAACACGAACTAGCCAATCTGAAACTGGCCTTTGATAAAGCCTTGCGGGTAGACCCTACCAGGAAGAATGTAGAAAACCACAGCCTGGAAATCTTTTCTCAAAAAATAACTGCCAACCTGTTTAGCCGGGCCCGGGCGCATATAAGTAAAACCCGCTTGCGCCGCCAGCCTGGCACCCATAAACTTAAACATAATCTTGGTGAGGCACACGCATTTCTGTTAGAAAGTAGAAATGAAGTAGACCTGGCCCGGCGGATTAAGGCGCTCTTAACGGATATTAAAGAACACAAAAGAAATCTTACGGAACATCAGAAATATATAGCTATTCTAAAGCGGGACCGGGACGATTTAATCAGCTATGTCCGGGATGTTGAAACCGACCGCCAGGCTAAGATTGACCAGCTTGTGGCGGGCCAGCAAGAGCTTGAAAAGCTGAAGAACTCCAGGGCCGTAAGAATTTCGGGTCTACTTAAAGGGTACGCCGGTAGAATTGCCCGGTTAAACAGGCCGGAAAAGCCGGTTCCGGCCCAGGAAAGTAAACCAGAGTTTAAAATCAAAGGGTGAAACTTGCCGATTTACGAATACCGCTGCGCCAACTGCGGGCGCAAAAACAGCCGCCTATGGCTGTCCATCAGCGCGGCTGAAACAAATGAAGCGGACCTCAAGTGTGAACGCTGCGGGCAACCGGCCCTGCGGCGCATGGTCTCGCGCTTTACCATGGGTAAAAGCGCGCTATCCGAGGGCGAAGAGCTTTACGAATTTGACCGCCTGACGGCTAACGTGGATGACTCGGATGCCGGGGAACTCGACCGTTTCGCCCACCGGTTGGGCGGTGATGAAACGGCCCCGGATACCGGGAGCGAACCAGACCAGGCCGGGCTTTGATGCCCGGCCTGCGCCGTTTATATAAAGTTTATTCGGGAAATAAATAATAAAAGTAGGAATTGTTGCAAAAGGGGCTGGCCTATTTAGGGGTGGAACCTGCCGGGGCGGCCTTTTCCTCGATAGACGGGTTTTTACCGGCAGAACCGGTCCCCGTGCCGTCCTCTTCCAGGTCAGGGACCGGGGGAACTTTGCCCAGGGTCAGACCTTCGCGCCAGGTGAAAAAAGCTCCCATAATAATGACCGGTAAATAGCCGGTAATGTGCAGCAGTAAACCCAGGCTAATCAGCATAGACTCCTGGCCGGGAAAGAAAGGCAGCAGGGCGACTTTTACCAGGGCTTCAAAAACCCCGATATAACCGGGAGCTGACGGCACAACCATACCCAGGTTAAGGGCAATCAACAGGACCATACCGAGTTCAAAATTCAGCGGAATGTTCAGGGCCCAGGCCACCATCATATAATTGATTACTACCAGCAGCCACAGCACCAGCGATTGGGCCCACAGGTTTAAACTGAGTTTGAAGTTCAGTAAAATGCTTAACACATCCAGGACTTCGCTCACCAGCCCAAATAGCGGTTCGCGAAAGCGGCCCGGCACAAACCGTAAGAACCAGCGGATCAGCCTTTCGGCCTGTTTGCGGAAAGCCGCCATCAACATGCAGACCACGAAAGCAACCACCACCAGGCCGCCGGTTATAAAAGCGGCTTGCCTTATATCATTGCCCAGCTTGAGAAAGGGTAAGAGGCAGATCAGGAAAATGAACATGGTCATTACGTCCATGATCTTTTCCAGGAAGATGGTTGAAAGGGCCCGGACCGGGGTAATGTGTTCGCTCCGGCTGATGGCATAAGCCCGGACGATTTCGCCCAGGCGGGCGGGCAGCAACGTATTAAAAAGGTAACTGATATTCAAAGTGGCCCAAAGGCGGCCCAGCCTTATTTTAGGGCCAGGGCTGAAAAGCAGCTGCCAGCGGGTTATTTTCATGAAGAGGTTAAGAAAATAAGGAATAAGTGAAAGTGCCAGGATCCCCCAGTTCAAGCGACTGAAAGAGTCGCCAACCTGGTCGAACTGTATCCCATTCAAGGCAAACCATACCGCTACCACACTTATGACGAGGCCAACCCAAAATTTTAATTGCTTTTTCAAGCGGTATTTACCCTGAACCTTTCAAATACTACGCACAACAGGACAGCTCCTTAGAGGTATTTCCCCATTGAAAGCCATCCCGAAAATAGCATAGCCCTTGATGCTTGTCAAGCCGACCTTTGGTAAACGGTAAGCTAAGTAAGTAGTTTACCCGCTATTGTTTCTTCGGCCGGTTCGCGGCGATATAAGGCCGGGTGATGGTAGGTGGCCGCCAGGGCTACCAGGGCCGCGAAACTCAAGGCACCCGGCGCTAAAAGCGGGGCGGCCCCTTTTAAGGCCGCTACAAAGAAGTCTCCCAGCCGTTGGGTGGGGTGGATTTCCTGCTGAAAATGCAGGTTGCCATTCAAATGCACACCTATCCCCACCAGCCCGCCCAGGGCAAGCACCACCATAACTACCCGCAGGATTAGCAGCGTGGCTTTGTTGGGCCGCACCAGGGCGGCGAGAAGGGCCAGCAAGCCCAACCCGGCCAGCCCCCAGGGCAATAATTGCAGCAATTCTTTTGTATGGTCCTGAAGCCAGAGTTCAACCAGGGTGATTACCAGGGCCAGTGCAGCGAGGATAAACAAAAATCGCCTGAGCCGCCGGTCAAATCCTTCCGCGTCTTGCATATTAATCAGGCTCCCAGGTAGCAACTGGCCGCCGCTGCCTGGGGTGCGCTGACTTTAGCGGCAAGCGCTTGCAGGAAAGCTGCATTCGAGGCATAAGGCCGCCCGGCGCTTAAAGCAGTCGCGATTGTATTGTCCACCCCAGGGATTTGCTTGAGTGTTTCGACATCGGACTCGTTAGGTTTAACCGGGACGAAAACATACTTTTCCCACTCGGTTACCTGGGCGGCATTGACATACTTGCCCATTTCTTTGCGGAATACCGCTATGCTGGCGTAAGGCGCATATTCTTTAAATTCCCTGAGCATCTGGTTAGGGAAGTTCGGAATGGTCGAGGTTACCTGGGCATCGGTAAAATTATTGAGATTAATTTTTGTGCAAGTTGCGGCCCCCACCGCGCCGGTAGCAGGGCTGGCAGCGGTGGTTGAGATGGCCCCAGCGGTCGTGGCCCCAGCGGTAGTATCCGCCGATGCAACCGTAGTCGAAACCGCTGGAGCCGTTGTAACGCCTGAAACAGTCGTGCTTGCCCCTGAAGTCGTACCTGCCGGGGCAGTCGTAGCAGCCGGAATCGCCGCCGAAGTCGTAGCAAGGCCCACCGTCGTTGAAGCATCGCCACAGGCAGTGAGCAGGACCAGGCCAACCACCAGGGCCATAAAAAAGGAGCTTATTGATTTAAGATTTCCGGTCATTATTGATTCTCTTTTCTTTTTGGGGAAGTACCCGGCAGTAAACGCTTGATATTAAGAATAAGGGTCTTTCCTGAATTGAAACTGAGAAGCCAATTAAGGTTGTATTAGATAATTTAGCGGGAAGAAAAGCTTGAGGGGGGAGATAGGTGAGCGGCTAAGGCTGGTAATGGTCGTAGAAAAAAGTATCCAGCAGAGTTTTACCGATAAAACAAATCAAGAAAAAAATAATCACCGGATTCTTCCAGGTCTGTAAAAGGCCGGGTAGGGTGCCGGTCGGCAGCACGTAAAAAAGCCAGGCCAGGGTGAAGGCCGCCCCGACTTTTAAGAGAGCGGCCAACCAGCTAAACCAGGTGTACTTGCGCCGGGCCGGGTAGCGCCGGACCCATTCCGCCTCGACAATCAAATCCGCCGGTGGAATAAGCGGGGCGGCCTGGTCGCTTAAAGGCGAGGACCGGGGCTCCTGAACTACCAGGCTGTCCGGTTGCGCCGGTTGGTCATGCATAAAAATCCTGCGACTAATTGGGCCTGCGGGAAGAACGCTGACCGGCTACCCAGGCCAGACCTTGCCTGGCGCGGTCGTTATTAGGGTTGATCTGGAGGCAATTTTGGAGCGAAGTTTCAATATCGTCCAGGTCATCTACCGCCCCGCTCAGCCAGAGCCAGGCTTCTTCATTCAGTTCATCCTGGTCAACATAGCTTAAAAGAAGTTGTTGGGCTTCTTCGCGGCGGCCCGCCAGCAGCGCCTGGACGCCATCCACCAGCAATTTTCGCTTTTCAAGTCCCTGAGAGTTCGCGCCTGCCATTATTTCTCCTTGTTTTGATGTGTCGAAAGTCTAAAGTCGGCCGGTTAATAACGGGGGTCCCGGCCCAGGAAATACAGGAAAGGACCAAACACCAGCAGCATAAAACCGACCCCGGTAACGATAAGGTCAAAAGGAATCGGTAGAAGGCGGTTAATAATAAGCATACAGGCCAGACCGGCGGCTTCGCAAATTACCGCGCTTAAGAGTGCTTGCTGCTTTTCCAAAGATACCTCATTTAGAATTTGAAAGATTATGCCCAAAAGGGTTGACATGAGCCGGATTTGTAGTATAATGCTCTGGCTTTGGGCAGTTAGCTCAGTTGGTAGAGCACCACGCTTACACCGTGGCTGTCAGGGGTTCGAGTCCCTTACTGCCCATCACAATCTACCCACCCACTTCTCCATTATAAACCTGATTCCCTCTTAAAATAAAGACCCATTACGGCTATTTCGGTTACTTGACCGCAAGAGCGGGCTCCCGCATAATATAACCACTTTTCCAAAGACTGTAGCTAAACAAAGATTGGTTTTAGCCTGATATGGTTCTCCATCCCCTGCTGCTGCATTTTCCGGTAGCCCTATTGCTGGCCGGTACGGCCGCCCTGGTTATAGGGCTGGTCTGGCCTGGTGTTACCCGCAAGAATAGCGCCGCATTCGAAGGCTTTATTAACGGCGTCATGGGCCTGGGTTATGCCGGTCTAGTCCTGACGATTATTACCGGCCTGTTTGACATGCAAGCTAGCCCCAAGACCCTGGCCCGCGAAGGCTGGATTATCATCGCGGTCTTTCATATCCTCACCGGGGTGTCTTTGCTGGTAATTTATGGGGCGCTGCTGTACCGCCGCTTTGTCGTATTGCCACCCTCGGTTGCCCCGGCCCAGATTACCCATTCCCCGCAAGTTGCGGCTGCCCCCGAACCAAATTCCAGACTCGTTCAAACGGTCCCGCTAGAAGAGGCTAAAACTCACCGCCTGGACTGGCTTTCGCTGGTACTGGCCCTGCTGGGTTTACTTTTGCTGGTAACGACCGGCTGGCTGGGCGGCACGCTGGTCTATGAGTACCGGGTCGGAGTCAGTTAAGAAATAGTAAGTTGAGTACTAATATCCTATCATGGATAGCCTAAAAGAGTTGACATATCAACTCGAATTGACTATATTTATGACAAGTTAATTTTCATTTTATCCTTAATAAAAGCACTATTTCTCTCACGGAGCTTCAAATTGGCAAAGAAAAAACCGGTTCTTGCCATTACCCTGGTTACTTCCACCGAAAAGCCACCCCTGCGGATTAATCTTAACCGCTGGGTCTTTGGTCTGGGTTTGATTGTAACTATCGTTGTAGTGGCTCTTGCCAGCATAACCCTATACAACCTGTTGGATGGTCAATCAAGCCGCAGCCGGGGCGATAATTTATCCCTGCTGAACAGTTCCAGCACCCGGGAGCAGGAACAGGCCAAACTCATCCAGCTCGGCCAGAACCGGTTGCTCGAATTACAGCGCGATAACGATGCGCGCAAGAAAGATGTTGCCGAATTGGAAGCCCGGGTAGGCGAACTCTCCAACAACCTCAAAAACCTGCAACAACTTGCCAGAGAAATTGAGCAGAAACTACCGCCCGGTACGCTTAACAACCCTGGCAGCGCCGCCCCCGCCCCTACTGCCCGAAGTGGTGGCCTGGCCGGTGGTAATACCGCCCCTAAAATAGATACGGCCCAGATTCGCTCTTATACGGCCCAGTATACCCAGGCTCTTAGCGACCTGGAGAATATCAATAAGCGCCTGACGAACGACAAATTGAACCTGGCTACCCAGGATATCCAGGTCGGCACTTTCCAGCAAAGCTTTAGCGCCCAGAAAAGCAGCCTGGATATCCAGCTTGGCCCCAGTACTAACCGGCCCGCCGTTCTGGCGCCTGCCGCTACGGCTGGCACTGGTTTTGGTCTGGATAGCAGCGGGCCGCCCACCGGCCTTCCGGCTAATTGTGTCCTGACCAGCCCTTTCGGCTGGCGCGACAGCCCCTTTGTGAGTGGAGCCAGGCAGATGCACTACGGCATTGACCTGGGCTGTTTTGAGGGTACTCCGGTGGCCGCGACAAAAGATGGGGTGGTCACTCATACCGGGTACGATCCCGGCTATGGCAACCGGGTAGATATAGCGCACCAGGGCGGCTGGCTGACCCTTTACGGTCACAATAACCGGGTACTGGTCAAAGTTGGGCAAAATGTCCATAAAGGTGATATAATTGCCCTCTCAGGTAACACAGGAGCGAGTACCGGGCCGCATATCCACTATGAAGTACACCAGAAGGGTACGCCCATCGACCCTAATACCGTGTTGACAGTTAAGCTTTACTGACAAAGCTAACACTAATTGATTTATTTTCTAAACTGGTTGGACCGGTAAGCTCCCCTGGGACTTTCAGGCAAGCAACCGGCAACTCTAACCGTGAACCAAGCCGGTCCCGGTCTCGGAAGAAAGGATAATTATTAGATGTTTGGCGGTAATAATAAGAAACCGCAAGGAAATGACCTGGCTATCCCCCAGGGCAGCAACGTCCGCGCGGATGAGATTATCGAAACAAGTATCGGTAGCTCGGTCAGCATGCAGGGCGTGCTTAAAGCCGAGGGCAATATCCGTATTGACGGACTCTTTGAAGGCAAAATTGAAACAGCGGGCAACGTAATCGTAGGTCGGACCGGACAGGTCGCTGCCGATATAGTAGCTCGTAACGTGCTGGTGGCCGGTAAGGTCAAAGGTAATATTCTGGCGCACGACCGGTTGGAGATTATCGCCAGCGGCAAGGTTTTGGGCGATATTGAATCAATCACGCTCTACATCGAAGAGGGCGGCCGCCACCACGGCCAGACCCGCATGGCCGGGGACGACGACGCCGACCAGTTCTTGCTGGAAGGTCCGCGCTAATCCTCGAAGCTGCTACCCAGTCCAACTTAAATTTGATAGCACTACCCAAAACCGGCCCCTGGCCGGTTTTTTGGTTGGTGGCATTTAATATGCAAAAGATTTGAGAAGAAAGATAACAAAGTAAGTTTGCCTGCCTGTAAAAGACGGCGGGAGTTGTACCGGAGTTTTAGAGTACAGGGACAATTTATAACCTTGAAGGTTCTTTATGAACAGGGTAAGGAGAAAATTATGCTCACCAACTTGCATCTGGGTGCCAGAGTAACCGGCTTTAATGATGAAAGCCTTGGCACGGTAAAATCCCTGGTGGCGGACCCCACTACCAACCTGATAACCCACCTGGTAGTCGAGGAAGATGATACCGCCTCGCGCCAGATTGTGGTCGAAAGCGGCCGCTTGAATAGAGTAGCGGAGGACGGCAACACGGTCAACCTTAACCTTGACCGGGCACAATTGATGAATTTGCCTGACTTTGTTGACCGCGAATTTGTAAACTTGAATACAAATGCTAACCCGGTCACTACCCCTAGCCAGAATTATTACGGCGATAACCCACTTCCGGTAGCGCCAAATTTATACAATAATTCGGTTGACACCCTTGACCCGCTAAACCCGACCCTGACCAACGGGGCCGTTTTAGGCCTGGAAGGGACTTCTAACGGCCTGTTCGGCAATGCCATTGGGCCGGTAGGAGCGCCGGTACAGGAAACCCTTAACGTGCCGGAAGACTCCCTGATTATCCGGGAAGGCGCCAATGTCGAAGCCCTGGACGGCCACATCGGCAAGATAAAAGAGGTTAATCTTGACCCCGCTAACGGCCGGATAAGCAGTTTTGTGGTAGAGAAAGGCTTATTCATCCTGGATGACTATACCGTACCGATTGAAATGGTCGAAAGCGCTACCCAGGACGAGGTTTACGTGAAGTTAACCAAAAATGACTTCAAAAATGCTCCCGTAACCGGCGACCACTCGGAAGGAGCTACTTTCCGGGTTGATAACGCCTGAGTTTAGCCGGTAAGTGATAAGCGCACCCTGTTGTTATAAAGGTGCGCTTATTGTTTTTACGGATTACCGCTGCTGTTAAAAGTAAGACTTTTATCATTTACAGTTCTTATATTTTATTTTCGGCCGAAGTGTTAACCACCGGTGGGTTGTTATCCGGACAATAATTGCAATATACCCGGCAAATTGTGTACAAAAAGGGTGCAAGGTTGGTATAATCTGAACTAGCCCGCAAGCAAGCTATCTTCTTGGGCCACCGGGACCGGGAAGGCTGGAACCTTAAAATATAAGGACGAAATCTTTATGGCAATGACCGATAATAAAGTTTTGGCCCGGGGTCAAAAAAGCCAGATCCGGCAGTTTAGCCGGGAGGATGTTGACCACTGGATGGAATGGCCGATGCATCCCGACCCGCTCTATACTTCCAGCTACCCCAGGCAGATGAGCCGGTACGAGCGCGATGCCTGGTATTACGAACGGTTGAACCGCCAGGACTACATGATGTTCGCGGTGGATGACTTTGAGGGCCGCCTGGTAGGCTTGCTGACACTCCGTAATATTGACCGCCAGAAGACCCACGCTGTCCTGGGGATTACGCTACGCCCGGAAGCGCTCGATTTTGGGCTTGGCACCGATTGCCTTTGGACCTTCCTGGGTTATTATTTCGACTTTCTGCACTTTGATGCTATGATTCTGGACGTGGCTGGATACAACCGGCGGGCCCAGCGCGTCTATGAGAAATGCGGCTTTACCTATATTGGCGAACACTGGGGCCATTTCGACGATTACAGCGTATTTAGTAATGATTATTACAAGGATATCCGCCAATTCTTCCGCCGCCACGGAGCCTGGGTGGAAACCCTCTTTTACGATATGATACTCCGCCGAAATGATTATTATAAACGGCGACAACTTGGCATGGGACCAATTATCAAAAATAATGGACGAAAAACCTAAAGCGCCCCAACCGGCGAACCCATTTAGTGGGACTAAAGATGGTGTTTCACAGGCCGCTATTTCGCGCGGGCTGGTGTTTATAGAGCTAAAAGATGAAGTGCGGCAGCGGCTGGAATTGCCCGGCCTGGTGCCAATCTTCAAGACCGACCTGGACGAAGAACTAAAGGGGGGCCAGATTGCGCCCGCCGCTTTCGCGGCCGGGATTGAGGCGCTCAAACTGCTTTCGCCGGAAATTACCGAGTACGACCGCTTCCTGGCCCGCTACTACTTGCTGGAAGGCCAGAGAGCTTTAGAAACCCAGGAACCCTACCAGGGCCAGCGTTTCTTTCAAAAAGCCCTTGACCTGGAGCAGGACCAGCTTTCGGCCGAAGCGGCTTTTTATATCGCGGCTCTGCTGCGGGACGACCCGGAAGACGCTATCCGTTACTACCGGCTTTCGATTGAATTAAACCCGCTGGCTGCCACGCCCCATTTTGAACTGGCCCGCCTGTTACGTGACCGGCGCGACCTGCCAGGTGCTTTGCAAGAATTTGAAGCGGCTTTCCTGCTGGAACCGACCAGCGCGAATTTGCTTTATGAGGTTGGTGAAACCCATTTGATGGTAGAGGATTTGCCCAAAGCCCGGGCAGCCTTCCAGCGTGCCACCGAACTTGAGCCGGAACAGTGGATTCTATTGCTCAAGTTAGGCTTTGTCGAATACAACATGGGAGAAAACGCGGCGGCTTTGCGGAGCCTGCGCAATGGCCTGGACCTGGCCCCGGAAGCCCTGGAAGATGACACGACCCAGAGTCTTTATGTTGAAGGGCTTTATTACCTGGGTCTGGCCTACCGCGACGCCGGGCGGCCCGACCAGGCCCGTAAACTTTTCCGGTCGGTCCTGCAATTCAATCCCCAGCACAGCGGCGCCCTGGAAGCGGCGGCCGGTTAGGCCGGATTAGATTAAACCAGTTGAGATTTAGCGGGGCTTGCCGCTAGAGGGCTTATCATTAACGTAAAAATCCCCCTCGATTACCTCAACCGGGGCGGTTTTACCGTCGGCAGGCGGATTTTTGCGAAGCTCATAGCGGCCAACCAGCCAGGTAAAGAGCGCCATTGTCAGCAGGATAACCGTAAATTCGTCCAGGATACCCAGGATGGGAAAGACGTTGGTTATGCGGGCGATAGGCGTAAAAGCCCAGAGGACCGGGATTAGCAAGGTAAGTTTGTAATAAAAAGGTACTTTTTCGCTTAGAAAATAGGTAATAGTCCGGGGCAACAGGCTAATTAACCAGCGCAAGCGCAACATTCCTAACATCTTTGTTCTCTTTCCAGTGAATTGGGTAATACAAATGGGTCACCCATAGCCTCTACAAAGTATACGAGGAAGGACCGCCCAAAGTTTGTATTTTTCGCTTATTGCCGGGATATTCCTGACCCAAGTGTATTATTTTTTTCTATGCCTCGACTTAACCGGACCGATTTTTCAAGCATCGGCTTCTTCGTAGCTGGGTAACGCCGCCGGGGACAGCCAGCGCCACCCGAGTTTCCGGCCCAGCCAGGCGCTTGCCAGGCCACGCACTTTTTCTTTCTTAGGCACAAAGGCCCGCCGGGTGAAGACATCATAGCCGTTACGCTCAATGACATCCAGGATGCGGCTGTACAGCCGGGCGGCAACCGTAATGGACAGTCGGCAATCTTCGGGTAAATATTCTATACCGGGCAGGGATTGGCGGTAGTAGCGCCTGGCCCGTTCTATCTGGAACTGCATGAGCTGAATAAAACGGTGGTTAACCTCGCCGCGTAGCAACTCCGCCTCGGTATAGCCAAACTGGGCCATCTCGTCCTGGGGCAAATAAATGCGGCCAAGCTGGGCATCTTCGCCAACGTCCCGCAGAATATTGGTAAGTTGCATGGCAATCCCCAGGTTTACGGCATATTCAAGGGCGCATGGGTCGCTATAACCCATCACCTTTGAAGCCATCAACCCGACAGTGCTGGCTACCCGGTAGCAGTAAAGGTGTAACTCTTCAAAATTGGCGTAGCGATTCTTTTCGAGATCCATGCGGACCCCTTTGATCAGGTCCAGCGGCGGCTGGGCATCCAGCGAAAACGTCCGGGCTGTATGCAACCAGGCGACCATAGGCAGCTTAACGGGCCGGACCTGACCATCAAAAGTTTGAAGGAGTTCAGCTTCCCACTCGACCAGCCGGGCACAAATCTCCGGGATGCCCATGTTTTCCGCTTTATCCACCATATCATCGGTCAGGCGGCAGAAGTTATAGACCGCCCACATAGCCCGGCGCTTGGAAGAAGGCAAAAACCGGGCTCCAAAATAAAAGGTCTTAGAACCTTGCCGGGTAATCTGGCGGCAGTGCTCGTAAGCCTGGTTAATAACCCCTTGATCCAGGTCTTCCAGGCGGCAATAAGGTTGGTTGGCGAAAAGGGCGGATCGTTCGAAATAAACGGGTGCTTTACGGGACATATAATAAGCCTCCGGGGTAACTCGGCTGATCCTTTTATTCTTATCAGGCAATTTTTTTTACTAACGAATTTTAATTACCCCACGTGGAAATGATATAGAATTAGCCGGATAAAAACAACCCCTACCGGACTTTTCAGGGCTTATATAGTGGAAACAATCGGAGAAGATTTGGTTAATATACTTTAATCCGCTTAAAAGAATGTTCCAAATCATTATACATACCGTATAATATATTAGAATTAACAAAGCCGTCTTAAACTTTAACTCCGCTACATAAATTAAATGGACTTTGTTTAATAATATGCCCGACCTCTTAGCAATGGGGCAAAGGCAAAGCTCGTCCTGGCAACCTCCTTTTACCAACCGGTCCAACTGGAAACTAGCTTCTTAACGTTAAATAGTAGACACGAAACGAGGAAATTCTCCAATGAGAAAATTAAGTGTTTTCGGGGTTCTTTTCTTACTCCTGGCGACCATGACCGTAACTATGGCCCAAACATCAACCACGACTTTGCAGATGAAAGAGGTGGAGGGCTCTAAAGTAACCGGTACAGCGGCTATCAGCCAGTCCGGAAACGGTATTGCGGTCAGTGTTAAACTCAGTGGCTTTGCCCCTAACACCGCCCACGACGGTCACATTCATGTTGGTACCTGCGAAAAGCAGGGCGGCGTAATTGCTCCTTTAGGCGTTATCAGGGCCGATGCCCAGGGTAATGGCAGTGCCGATAGCACTGTTGCAACCCAGACCTTTGCCAGTGTGGCCGACGGTAACCACTATGTCCAGTACCATACCAGCTCGAACCCGCCGGGTAAGCAAGTAAGCTGCGCTAATATTCCGGCTGCTTCGGCCGGTCAGGGCGGTGGAACGCCTGGCGCTCCCGCATCCGGTATGGGCGGCGCAAGCTCCTCAGATAGCATCCCGATGGGTTTACTGGCCGCCCTGCTGGTGAGCATGGTTAGCGCGGGCGCAGCCTACCGGGTAGTCCGGCAGCGCAGCAAATAGCCCGTCCGGCTGTAACTAACTTAAATAACCTTAAAACCGCCCCGGTCACTGGCCCGGGCGGTTTTTCTATGGGGAATTTCCGCCCGGCGCTCTTTTAAAAACCTGCGCAGTTTGGTCAACAAAGCCGGTGCAGCCAGAAAAAAGTTTGTTTTGTACAAAATTACCGGGTAAATTTTTGAGATTTAGCCTCGATTTTAGCCTTGTTCGCGGATTTACACCCTGGTACGGCAGGAAAATGAACGAATCTGTTTCAGATTTAATCTTGACAAAGTTTATAGACTGGCTTATATTAAATCGGTAGAGTTCTCGCGGACATAAAAATGTCTCGACTTAATATAAGAACTGACTGGACAA
>JAQBPB010000075.1 GCA_028287745.1 Chloroflexota bacterium | reverse complement strand
CGGAACCGCTGGAAAATTTCATATTCGCGTTCTGCGTCCAGGGCGGATGTCGGTTCGTCCAGGATAACTACCTCGCTCTTTCGCATAAAGGCCCGGGACAGGGCAATTTTTTGCCACTGCCCACCCGAAAGTTCGTGGCCCTGGTCGAACATCCGGCCCAGGGTCGTATCATAACCCTGGGGCAGTTCGGCAACCACCGTATCCCCGCCGCCGCGCCGGGCGGCTTCCTCTACGCGTTCAGAATCCTCCAAATCTTCCACCTGGCCGTACCCGATGTTCTCCCGGGCAGTCGTTTCGTAACGCACAAAGTCCTGGAAGATTACGCCGATGCACTGGCGGAGTTCGGCCAGGTCGTAGTCTTTTAGCTCTACTCCGTCCAGCAGTATCTTACCCCCGGTGGGCTCGTAGAGGCGGGTCAATAGCTTGACCAGGGTGGTTTTGCCCGCGCCGTTCGACCCGACCAGGGCCAGTTTTTCTTCCGGCCCAATCTTCAAATTAAGATGCTCCAGGGCCAGGTCCGTCCGGCCCGGATACTGGAAAGAAACGTCCCTGAATTCGATACCCTGCTTGAAAGGCCGGGGCACTGGCAGGGTTTGGGCGGGCGGCTTGACCTTTGGTTGGAGATTGAGGAAATTAAAGAGATTGGTCATGTACAGGCTGCCTTCGTAAATCTGACCGATACTGTAAAACAATCCCTGGAAACTCCCCTGGCTCTGCCGCAATACCGTCAGGTACAGGGTCAGGTCGCCCAGGGTAATTTCACCGCTCAGGGTCCGGTAGATTACCCAGCCAAAGGCGGCATAATAGCTGGTGGTCGCGGCAAGGCCCCAGATCAAACCGAACACGGTGCTGCGGATTCCCAACGCGGCGTCTTTTTTATAATAGGTCCAGAATAGCTCATTGTAGCGGCTCAGGAGCGGCGCACCCAGGCCAAAAAGTTTAATCTCTTTGACCGCCGCGTTATTAGTCATTAAATATTGCCAGTAGGCTTGTCGCCGGGCTTCCGGGGAGTACCATGTCAGCAGGCTAAAGTGGAGCTTACTATATTTTAGCTGGGCGATAAACGAAGGGATTACCCCACCAAACAGCAGCAGGGCTATCAGCGGCCCAAAAGCCAGCAGCAGGGCCAGCAGGGAAATCATTGTCACCAGGTTCTGAATCAGCAAGAAGCTATTGTTGACCACGATCAGGGGGCGGTAGCTTACTTCATCCTGGGCGCGCTGCATCTTGTCATAAAACTCGGCGTCTTCGAAATAAGCAAGGTCAAGGTCAATCGCCTTGCGGATAATCGCGTTGCTAACCGAGTGTCCCAGTCGGGCATTGGCGATATGTTCCAGCAGCGAGCGCACCTGGTTATTGGCGATACTAAGGGTAAAAACCACGAATTCAATCAAAACATAAGGCAATACCCGGCGGATGCCTTCTTCCACAGGCAGCTTGCCATTAAGGTTTTCGACAATCGTGTCTATAATAAGTTTGCTAAGCCAGGCCTGGACCAGCGGGGTAAAGGCGGTCAGGGCGGTTACCACGACCATGCCAATCGTCGCGCCGGGATGGGCTTTCCAGAGCAGCCGGAAGGACTTTGGCACATTGGCAAACGCTCCTTTAAAATCCTCCCAGACCCTGGCAAGCCTTTTAGAGACTCCCTTTTTTTCCGTGACGGGTTGTTCTTTGGTAGTCGATAAACTCATAAAACCTCGCTGGTGCCGTATTGCTATAAAGATTTAATTTCCCGGTGTAAATTTTTGAGGGGACAGGCCGGTTATGGTACCTTAGCTATGTTTCCCTACCCGATTAACCTTTCGTTGGAAATATTTATATGTTTCAGGTTACTGATCGCCGGGATTTCATTTTAAGGCTGGTTGTAGATTTAATTCTCACCTGCCTGCAATGCAGTATACGCTAACTGCCGCCAGCGCTAAAAGAGGCAGAGTAACTTTTTATAAAGTCGCTCTACCTCTTATGATTAAAACTCCGGGTGTTTGGCGCGGCCTGTGGCCTAAAGGCTTAACGAATCAGGGATAAAGGCCGGGGAAACGCTGCTGAAAGCCAGTAACCGGTCGTGGAAATCGGCCACTTTGTACGCCTGGCCCTGTTGGGCCTGGTAGAGCTTGCGCAATTCCATGATGCGGTTGCGGCCAAGCATGTAACTGCTGGGCTGAGTCGGTGACGTGGTGTAGCGCAGGTTCTCGCCCCGGGCCGTATTGGGTTCCAGCCCGGCCCGTTCGACCAGGAGTTGGGTCGCAGCATCGAGGCTCAGTTTCCCGGTATGCAGACCGGTATCCAGCATCATCCGGACTGCCCGCCACATGGAGTTTTTAAGCTGCCAGAGGCTGAGGGCCGGTGTATCGAAGAAACCGGCTTCTTCCATCAGTTCCTCGCAGTAGAGGCCCCAGCCTTCTACATACAGGGTGCTGCGGAACTGGCGGCAAATAGGAGTGCCTTCCAGCTTGGTCCGCCAGAGTTGCAGGTGGTGGCCGGGAAAGGCTTCATGTAAGCAGATTGCCCGCACCGCCGTATAGCAATGGGCGGCCAGTAGTTCTTGCTGGCGGCTTTCGGGCAGGGCCGGGTCAACGGGCGTAATGTATAATACGCCCAGGTTATCGGTGGGAGAGAAAGGCGGCGTTTGCTCGAAATGGCCCAGGGGCATGGTCGCCCGCAGGAAGGACGCGGTCGGCCGCACTTCGAATATTTCACCGGCCGGGATACGCACCAGTTCTTTTTGCTCGACAAAAGTTCGCGCTTTGATCGCTTCGTCCCGGTAAGCCTGTAACAAAGTATCGCGGGTCGGGTGGTCGGCTTTTAAACCCTCGACAATTTGCTGCCAGGAACGGGACGAGTCAATCTGGCGGGCCAGGGTTTCTAACCGGCCCTGTAGTTCGCGGGCGGTCTGGTCGCCCAGGTCGTAAAGCTGTTGGGGAGTCAGGTCAAGCCCGTGGCGTTCCCGCAAAATCCGCTCAAAAAGCTCCGGCCCGGTCGCGAAAGTGCCGCCCGGCTTGATTTCTTTGCGAACGTATTCCTCATAACTGAGCAGGGCAAAAAGGACCTGGCTGCGCAAGGCTTCCGCCCCACTGACCGCTGGAAGTTCCAGGTTGCATACAAAATTGTAGGCACCCCGGGCCGCCACCAGGCCGATTTCAACGAATTCCGGCGGCACCAGTTCGGGGCGCAGGTTGGCCTGACCCTGGGCTAAAAGCGTGGGCACCTGGGACAGGCGGCTCAAGAATTGTTCGTCTTTAGCCACCGCCGATAGGGAAGGATCAGGGCGGGACAGCAGGTAATTTATCCCGCTCATGGCTTCTTCAACGTAAAAAGCCGGGGCTTTATTCAACCACTGCCATTCTTCTTCTATTTGGAAATAGGCCAGTTCAGCCAGGGCTACCTTCCGGTCTAACTCCTGGGAAGGGTTAGCCGCGATACCCGGCTGTGAAAGCGCGGACTGGTACTGCTTGCGCCAGCTTTGCCGGGCGGCCTGTCCGGCTTCGTTCCAATCGGGCAGGTTATGGTTGTATCTATAGACGCCCGCGTTGGTCGCTTCCACCGGGTTGAGCCGCCAGTATTCTTCCAGCAGCCCGTTAGTTAAACTTTCGAAGTCGGTTGACATAATAAGCAGCCTATCAGTTAAAGTTGCGGATTACCTGGCCATCTTTCATCACAAAGTCCAGCCCTCGCAGGTGGCGCATATTCTCGAGCGGGTTGCCGGGCATGGCAATCAGGTCTGCAAACTTGCCGGGCGTCACCGAGCCAAGTTTATCCTGCACCGAACAGAGTTCTGCGGCCTGTTTGGTAGCTGAAAGCAGCACATTATGGTTGCTCATACCGCCTTCGACCATCCATTCCATCTCGCGGTAGACCGCCAGGGTGCCGTCATAATTTTCGGCTGGAAGCATATCGGTGCCCATGGCTATCGGCAGTCCGGCTGATACGGCCAGCTGATAACTTTTCATGTGCCCTTCGCCCGCTTTGAGGGCTTTGCTAATCATCCACTCGGGACAACCGCGTTCGCGCATGTAGTCAGGCGCCCGGCTGACCGATAGAGTTGGCACCAGGAAGGTATTATGCTTTGCCATCAAGTCAACGGTCCATCCGTCCAGGAAGTAGCCGTGTTCAACGCAGTCCAACCCGGCCTGAATGCCCTGGGTGATGGCCTGGGCCGTACCGGCATGGGCGGTGATGCGCTTCCCGGCGTTATGAGCAGCATGGGCGGCGGCTTCCATTTCGGCAAAAGTAGCCTGTGAATCGCTGATAGACTCGTGCTCCCCGGCGATACCGCCAGTAATAGCCAGTTTGATAAGGTCGGCCCCGGCCCGCAATTGTTCGCGGACCGCCTGCCGGAACCCTTCCGGTCCATCGGTTTCTCGGGCTCCCCGGCCGTGACCGTGACCGCCGGTGGTAATAACCATATGCCCGGCGCAAAACAGGCGTGGCCCTTTGAGCAGACCCTTGTTAATCGATTGCTTGATTTGTAGGTCTACAAACCGATGGTCTCCCACGGTGCGCAGGAAAGTTACCCCGGCTTCCAGCGCGTCCAGGGCGTTACGGTAGGCCCGCATGGTCAACTGCATGTCGTTTTCGACCTGGGCCATGAGCGCCCCATTGCCGGGCAGGGCCAGGCTCAGGTGAACATGCATGTCCATCAGGCCGGGCATCAGCCAGCGGCCACCCATATTGCGTATCTGGTTTGGTTCAAGCTGCTGGCGGTAGGGCTCCATTTCGTCCATCCGCCCCACCGCTTCTATAGTAGCGCCGTTAACCAGGACGGCCGCGTCCTGGAGTGCGACCGCCCGGCCATCTCCCTCACAGGAGATGACCTGGCAATTATCGAGCAACTGGCGCATTAAGCTACCTCGGTTTTATCCAGTTGGACCACCGCAGCGGTAGTAGGCTTGAAGTTCTTAACCTTGGGTCGGGCCGCATAAATGTCCTGCTGGTTGTAAAGGAAAATCCAGGGGCAATCTTCCCAGACCAGTTTATTCATTTGTTCGTACAGGGCATTCCGCTCTTTGTCGTCCACGGTCTGTCCGGCTTTTTCGATCAGTTCATCAACCTGGGGGTTGGTATAACCCTGCCAGGCAATACCCTTGACCTTGCTGCTCCAGTTGGTCTGGGCATTGACGCTGACCGGGGCGCCACCTTGCGACAGGAAGAAGAGTTCGTACTTGCGGCCGATAATACCCTGGACGTAAGTACTCCACTCAATCGTTTCCAGCTCGGCGGTGATGCCGACTTTCGCCAGTTGGCCCACAATCGCCTCGGCAATTTGCTTGTCCTGGAGATAGCGGCCGTTAGGCGCCTTGAAGCTGAACTTGAAGCCGTTCGGATAACCGGCGGCAGCCAGCAGCGATTTGGCTTTTTCCGGGTCGTATTTGTAAGGGGGCAAACCCTGGACGTAACCACCGGCAATGCCCTTGGCATAAGGGCTTTCCAGCGGCACCGCTTCACCCTGCAAGACTACCTTGATAAGCGCTTCTTTATCAATAGCGTAGTTCATGGCCTGGCGAACTTCTTTTTTCTTGAAGACTTCGGTATTCAAGAAGCTGGGAATCAGCACGATAGAACCACTGTTTACCGCCCGTGAAAGAGCGATACCCGGTTCGTTACTGATCGACTTCACCTGTAAGGCCGGTACGTTAGTGATAAGGTCCACGCCGCCGGACTTAAGCTCGTTGATGCGGGCTGTGCCGTCCGGGATAGGGCGGAAAGTAATCTGCTTGATACGCGGCTCGCCACTCCAGTGCGGTCCGGCAGCCTCGACCACGAATTTGTCGTTGGCGTTCCAGGAGACAAATTTGTAAGGGCCGGTACCAGGCAAGGTTTTCAAGAATTCGGCGGTATTGGCGGCGGCTTTGGGCGGCAGCATTTCGACGTACCCGGTAAGAGTTTCGATAAAGTCACCGAAAGGCGCCGAAGTCTTTACGTGGACAGTGTAGTCATCAACAATATCAACACTGGTAACAGGCTTGAGGTTGCTGGCATAACCGTTTTTGATGGCCGGATCAACGAAGCGGGCGAAGCTGAATTTAACCGAATTGGCATCAAAAGGCTCGCCATTGTGGAACTTAACACCCTGGCGTAATTTAAGTTCCCAGGTGGTGGGGTTAAGGGTTTTCCAACTGGTTGCCAGACCGGGCTGAATCTGGAAGTCAATATCCTTGATTACCAGGCGGTCGAAGATGGTCCACATTATACCCTTGCTGGCGCCACTGGTTGTGACATACGGGTCAAGGCTTTCGATGTCAACACCCTGGGCAATCGTAAGGGTTCCGCTCGGAGCTTTACCGGCCGCGGCAGTAGTCGCAGCGGCAGCGGCGGCTGTTGTAGCGCTGGCAGCCGTAGTAGCGGCGGCAGTACCAGCCGCGGTGGTAGCACTGGCAGCAGCCGTAGTCGCACTGGCGGCAGTGGTGGCGCTGGCGGCGCTGGCCGCAGTGGTGGCGCTGGCCGCAGCGGTGGTGGCTGCCGGGGCGGCTGTTGTAGCACTCGCGGCAGGGGTAGCGGTGGCATCACCACAGGCCGCCAGGCCCAGCGAACCCATTACACCCGCGCCCAGTAAGGCGCTCAACCGGACGAATTCACGCCGGTTCAATCCTTTGCGGGCATCCACAAAGAGATTTACTTCCGCAGAAGTCTGTGCTTCTACAAGTTTCTTTTGCCTGGATTTATCTTTCATTGAAGCCAATCCCTCCCCAAATTTATTTGGTATATTTAACACTGAATAAAGTTTTTAAGACCTTTAGATTACGCCTTAAAGTAAGGCAATACCTGCTCGCCCAACAGGCGAATACCTTCCGGCGAATTAAGACCGTGTGGGGTGCCGAATTCTACCCGGCTGGCCCCGGCCTCGATAATTTTCTCTACCTGGCGAATAATATCGCCCGGGTTGCCCGCAAAGGCGAAACGGTCCAGGATGTCATCAGAAATCTGGCGGCTGATATACTCATAATCGGACCGCGTGGCGGCTTCCTGGATGCGGGAAAGCCATTCGGGGTCCTGCAAAGTCGGGTCAAGCTCGGCCACTACCGGCAAATACAGGGCCGCTTCCCGGCGGACCAGGGCTCTGGCCGCTTTCCGGTCGTTATCTATAACCGTCACCGCTCCCAGGCAGGTACCAACCGAACCGGCCGGACGCCCCGCTTTAGCTTCCCCGGCTGAAATCTCACTTTGCAGCAGACCCACCATAGCTGGATTGGACGAGCCGCCGATTTTTATTTCATCGGCAATTTCCCCGGCCATCCGGGCGGTCAGTTTGCCCCAGGTGCCAATCATAATCGGCACTCGGGGCCGCAACGGGGTGTAATTCAGGGTAGACCCGGCCGCAAGCTGGAAGATTTGCCCCTCGAAGGCGGCCGGATTTTGGGCCAGGAGGTGCTGCACCAGCAGGGTCGCTTCGCGCAGGGTTTGCAGCGATTTCTTGCCTTCCAGACCCAGCCGGTCGAGCCAGCTACCCCGGACCAGCCCCATGTAGGACCGCCCGCCCGTGATCATATCCAGGATAGCAGCCTGTCCGGCGATTTCCAGCGGGTGCAAAGTATAGGGGTTTAGCGCCGCAAAACCCACCTGGGCCCGGCGCAAACGTTGGGCCATCAGAATTAATGGCCCCAAAGCTGGTTGGAACAGCAGGTCATTGTAAATACTGACCACATCAAACGGGTACTGGTCAACCAGGTCAGCCAGGGCCTGGTACTCGGCGGGTGTCTTGTTGCTCTGAAAGGCGATGCTGAAACGAAACGGCTGGTTCACTGGGTAAAAACCTTTCTATAAATTCCGGATAAGTTTAGCAGCCTGCTTACAGGCTCAACGGGCACCGCCGGATTATGATTTATCTTCGCTCAGGCCGTCGCCCAGGAGGTTAATTCCAAAAACGACAATTAAAATCGCTAAACCGGGCCAGACCGCATTCCACCAGGAAACGTCGAAAAGGGTTTTACCTTCGTTAAGCATTCCGCCCCAGGTTACGGTTGAAATATTGACGCCCACCCCCAGGTAGCTCAAGGCGGCTTCTGAAAGAATATTGGACGATACGTTAATCGTGGCGACTACCAGCATCGGCGGTAGGATGTTGGGTAAGATATGCCGCATTATCAGGCGAGTATTTTTAGCCCCGACCGCCTTCGCACCCAGCACATATTCCTGCGACTTGACGGCCAGGGTAGAGCCGCGCACAATCCGGGCATATTGGACCCAGCTTACAAAACCCAATACCACCACCACGTTCAATAAGCCTTTGCCAATCGCGGCCAGTACCGCAATCGCCAGCAGGACCCCCGGCAAAGAAAGCTGGATATCAACCAGCCGCATGATTAGCACTTCCCACCAGCCGCCAAAGAAACCGGCTAAAAGGCCCAGGGTCATGCCAATCAGGCCGCCTACCAGGACCGAAGCGACCCCTACAAACAGGCTGGCTTGCGCCCCGACCATCAGGCGACTCAACAGGTCGCGCCCGTTAAGGTCAGTGCCAAGTGGGTAAGCCGAGTTAGCGCCATCCATCCAGAAGGGTGGAAGCAGGCTAAGGCTCAAATCCTGTTCCTCATAAGGATGAGGGGTCCAGACTAATGAAACCAGGGCGACTACTACGATCAGTACGACAATCAACCCTCCGATAAAGGTCGAGCGATTGCGGAAAAGACGCCACCGGCCCCGGCGTTTTTTTGCGGCTATGTCACCGGCAGGAGCGGGCAGCAGAGGGGCCGCGGGAAGCGGCGCAGCCAGGTTGGGTGAAGTTTGATTGGTCATGAATTGGCTTCCGAATTTAGTTTTATCCGGGGATCGAGCATAGAATAAATTATATCAACCACCAGGTTAATCAGTACGATAAAGACCGCTAAAATCAACACCGCCGCCCGGATAACCGGTAAATCGCGGGCTTCAATCGATTGAATCATCAGCCAGCCTACCCCCGGCCAGGCAAAGACGGTTTCGACTACGACCGAACCGCCCAGCAGCGACCCGAATTGCAGGCCAAGCACAGTTACTATCGGGATAGCGCTGTTTCGCAAGACGTGGCGCCAGGCGATGGTCCGTTCGGTCAGGCCCTTGCTGCGAGCGGTGACAACAAATTGTTTTTGCAAAGTATCCGCGACCGACCGCCGGATTAGCCGGATTAGAAAACCTACTGAAAAGGCGCTGATGGTAATGGAAGGCAAAATCAGCTGCTGCCACGAACCGGAGCCGGAAGCCGGAAGCCAGCGGAGCGTCCCGGCGAAGATGATAATCAGAATGACGCCCAGCCAGAACGAGGGTATTGAAATCGCAATCAGGGCAAAAAAGGAAGCTATCAAGTCAAACCAGCGGCCCTTGGTCCGGGCTGCCATAATACCGACCGGCAAACTGATTATTATCGAAAGGAGCAAACTGACTGCGGCAAGCAAGAAGGTATTGGGCAACCGGCCAAGCACCAGGCCCAGGGCATCGCTGCGGTAGCGGAAGGATTCACCCATATCCCCTTGCAGTGCCTTAAAAATGAACGAAAAATACTGGACAAAAATGGGCTGGTCCAGGCCGTATTGTTTCCGGATATTATCAAAATCTTCTTGTCGGGCGTTTAATGGTACAAGTGACGCGACCGGATCGCCTGTCAGGAAAATAAGTAGAAAGCTAAGAATGCTCACAGCCAACAACACCAGCAATGATTGCCAGAGGCGTTGGAGAATCAGTTTCCCCATTAAAAGTTCTCAAATTTCTTAAGTTTATAATGCAAAATAAAACAGGAAGCAGAACCGTGAAATAAGACTTGATAAAGCTAATCTAAGGCAGTACCTAGCTTTTGTCAAGGCGTTAATCTAAATATGTTTAACAATGGGTATACAACCAGTTTGGTGTTATAAATACTATAGTTAAAGTGATTTATTGTCAATGCATTTTGTAGGGGCATAGTTATAATATATATTATAGATAACCCGTATTAACCTTACTAAGTAGAAGCTTTCCGCCTGGCGGAATGCGGCTTTAACTTGGCGTTATAGAAGTAAATTATGGCCAACCCTTCCACTGAAATTTATGATACGCCCCTGGTATTGACCTTGGGGCACTCCACGCGCTCGCTTGATGACTTTATAAAGGTGTTGTGGTTGCACGGTGTTACCTGCCTGGCCGATGTGCGTACGATGCCTCGTTCTCGTCACAACCCGCAATTTAATTTTGACTCATTACCTGGCGACTTGAAGGAAGCGGGTATTGGCTACGAGCATATTGCCGCCCTGGGCGGGCTGCGTAAGGCCCGGGCTGAATCACCTAACACGGGCTGGCGAAACAAGTCGTTCCAGGGTTACGCCGACTATATGCTTACGCCCGAATTTGAAGCCGGACTCCAACACCTGATAAACCTGGCCGGTCGCGAACTGGTAGCGATAATGTGCGCTGAGGCCGTGCCCTGGCGCTGCCACCGCTCCTTGATAGGGGATGCGCTCCTGGTACATGGTATCCGGGTGGGGGATATTATTGGTGAGAAGCCCGCTGCCCCGCATAAACTGACGGCCTGGGCGCAAATCAAGGGAACCGGATTACTTTACCCGGCTACCCCGGAGATTGAGTTCGGTTAAGCCTGATGCCCTGTTAAAAGATCAGGTGGACTGCTGCCGGTTTTATTACCACTTCAAGGTCCTGCCGTCCGGTTTCTTTGAGCTCGTCATAATTTTGCGCGGTAACTTCCAGTTCGAGGTCGTGGGCGGTTTGAGGGCCGCTACCAGCCGGGAAATCTGGGCTACCTGCAGTAAGAAAATTGGCGTACAAAGTGTAGCGGCTGCCCCGCGCAATCTCACCGGCCAGGCGGACCGGCCAGCGGTTGGCCGGGTTGTCCGCCGGGGCTTCGAATTGCCCGGCCGGTTGCAGGTTGATGCGCTCTGGCCGCAGGCATATTGTAACGGGCTGGCCGGGACCGGGTAAAGGCTGGCCGGGTGGAATTTGGACCCACAGGTCACACCGGGCCGTGCGGACCAGTACCAACCGCCGGTCCGGGTCGGTTTCCAGGCTGCGTCCGTCCCACACATTGGGAATGCCCATCAGGCGCGCGACCGCTTTAGTAGCCGGGCGGTAAAACACTTCTTCACGCGGGCCGTACTGCAAAACTTTACCCTGGTCGTAGACCGCCAACCGGTGGCCCAGCATATAAGCTTCTTCCAGGTCGTGGGTAATAAAGACCACCGGCACGGACAGGCTCTGGTTCAATAAAATCAGGTTCTGGCGCAATTCGGCCCGGATAGCCGCGTCCAGGGCTGAAAAAGGTTCATCGAGCAGTAAAATAGCCGGTCCGGGAGCCAGCGCCCGGGCCAGGGCCACCCGTTGTTGCTGCCCGCCTGAAAGCTGGCGGGGATAGCGTTTTTCCAGGCCGGTCAGTTGCATTTGCCCGACCAGTTCGGTTACGCGCCTGGCGGCCTGGCTTTTATCCCGGTCAAACAGGCCAAAGGCGATGTTTTCGGTAACGGTTAGATGGGGAAAGAGGCTGTAGCTCTGGGGTAAATAGCCGACCCGGCGCTGGCGCAGCGGTACGTTAAGCCCGTTGCGGCTGTCATAGACCGTCCGGCCCCCAATTGACATGAAACCGGCATCCGGGTCGGTAATTCCGGCCAGGCATTTAATGGTCATGCTCTTGCCGCTGCCGCTGGGACCAAAAAGGACCAGGACCTGGCCTTCCTCCGGTGAAAGGCTTAGTTCAACTTCCAGCAGAAAACTTTTGAGTTGTTTGCGAGCGGTTATTTCGAGCAGAGTCGTCACAGGTCAGAAACCTTCAGGGTCAGAGAATTTATTTAGTCTTTAACGATTTTGGTGCTTGGTGGGACTGCCAGCAGGTCTTCGTGCCAGCCTATCGTGCTGTAACGGGCCAGAAATTTGAACAATATCAGTACCGCGAAAGATACTACCACCAGGATTACCGAAAGCGTTACCGCTTCATCCAGCCCGCCTGAGCCTTCCAGGGAAGCATAAATAGCCAGGGGCATGGTCTGAGTAGTGCCCTCAAAATTTCCTGCGAACATAATCGTCGCACCGAATTCGCCCAGCGCCCTGGCCCAGGTCATTACCATCCCTCCCAGCAAAGCCGGAAGCGCCAGCGGCACGGTCACCCGCCGGAAAGTCCGCAAGCCACCGGACCCCAGGCTAGCCGCGACGGTTTCCAGGTTGGTATCAACCGACTCGAACCCGGCTTTAGCGGCCTTTATATAGAAAGGGGCGGCGACAAATACCTGGGCCAGGACTACCGCCAGGCTGGTAAACCCAATGGTAATACCAAATTGCTGGTCCAACCACTGGCCGACCCAGCCGCGCCGTCCAAAGGTAATTAGCAGAGCAATCCCGGCCACCGCCGGAGGTAAAACCATGGGTAAATCCAGCAGTGTATCAATCGCCCGGTGGCCCGGAAAGCGGAAGCGGGCCAGCAGGTAAGCCAGCGGTGTACCGAATACGATGGCAATCAGCAAGGTGCAGCCGGTGGTAACCAGGCTCAACCGCAGGGCTTCCACTACCGCTGGCCGGGTCAGAAAGAGACCCAGCGAACCGCTTATTACCGAACGCAGCACCAGGGCCAGGAGCGGCACTACCAGGAACAATATCATCGCCAGGCCGGAAATCAACAACCAGAATACGGCCGGTTGAAGCTTGCGGCGGGCCTGGCCCGGCGGGTAATCGGCCAGGCGTTTCGTAGGAAAGGCAATAATATCTCCCGGTGGAGTGTTTATGGATTGTAACTGGTTTTGGGCCTCTTGCAAGCGATTCTCTGGCTTTGAACCTGGTTGATTCATCTGGCTTTCCGGGACTAAAGCTAATTTTTTCTGGTATGACAGTATACCACTGTCCGGCGGTTTGCCGGTGTGAAAGCCCGGCGTTAAACCCGGATTGAGCGACCGGTTTCTCCCTGGCTGGAAGTCGCTACCGCTACCGGGATAAAGTTGTTATTTTTAAGGATAGCCTGGCCTTCTGTGCCAAGCACGTAATCCTGGAAAAGTTTGGCCCCCGCCTGGTTATGGCCGGACTTCAGGGGAGCAATCGGATAGCTGGCAATCGTATTAAACTGGTCGGGAATATCTATTGAACTGATCGAGCTGCCGGTGCCGGGCGTTGTATCGCTGAAATAAACTATTCCCGCGTCAGCTTCCCCCAACTGGACCTTGCTGACGACCTGTTTGACGTTCGCCTCGCGGCTCACAACATTGGCCTGGACGCGGTTACTAAAGTCGCTGCCGTAAGTCGCATCCTTGCTCATTTTATCCAGCGCGGTCAGGGTATAGCCGCCCACCGGGACATCCTTCTGGGCCATTACAAATTTAAGGCCGGGTTTAGCCAGGTCTTGCAGGCGGGTAACTTTCCCAGGATTGCCTTCAGGTAAGATTAAAACCAGGCGGTTGCGTACAAAAGTCTTGCCCTGGTCGGCTACCAGGCCCGCCTTGCGAGCATTATCCATTTCTACCTGGTTGGCCGGGGCGAACAGGTCCGCTTTTGCGCCCTGCTCAAGCTGAGTCCGCAGGGTATTGGAAGCGCCGTAGTTAATGGTTATTTTCAGGTTGGGATTGGCTTTTTCCAGGTTGGCCTTCATTTCGTTGAAAGGCCCGGTCAGGCTGGAGGCGGCAAAGACGATAACTTCACCGGAAGTGGACTTATTTGCCGGTACGATTACCGGTGAAACACCGGTAATCGTACCGGTAGCAGCGGCCCGGGAAACCGGGCCTGGGTTAGACTGGACCGGCGCAATGTTTGTTTCGCCGCAGGCGGCCAGGCCCAGGCTCATTACTAGCAGGCCCATTACACAATAAATGTAGAACCTCAAGCCTTTAATTGAACGCAACATCGGCCCCCCTAATATTACTTTTGGTGTAAGCCTCCCATGCTGTAAAAGGTACTCAGAATATGAGTATATAAAACTGTAATTTTCCTGTCAATGGTAATCCGCCTGACTGGTATTTAATCAGGGTTGTTAAACAACACCTTAGAAACAAGATAAAGTTAAGCCCATTAAATTTTTTAAAAGGTTATTGACTTAGTTGATTTAGTATGTTATATACATTGTATATTATGTTGATAAAGCTAATCGGGAATAGGTTAGCATTCTTTTTCAGGATGAACAATGGTCAACCAGGTTTCTTACAGGTTTGACTGTACCGGGCATCCAGGACTTTACCCATTAAATTAAACCTGATACGCCGGAGTATTTGGAAGAACCTGCCCGTATCCCCTGAGTTTCCCGGGGTCCTGGCCGGTTTATTTATTTACCCAAAGAGAGACTTTCTAGTAGGAGAAGCCTTCCGATGAGTTACCTGGACAAAAAATTAGATCAAGCCACTACGGATGAAAATAAATTGACCCAGGAAGAAGAAGAAGTACTTGGTAAAGTCCTGGATGCTTTACGCCAGATTAAGTTCGGCTATGTCCAGATAACTATCCAGGATAACCGGGTGGTCCAGATTGACCGGACCGAAAAACAACGCCTGTCCAGCCGCTAAACGCCCGCTGGGTGCTATGCAGGGAAACGTTAAGCCAATTGTTTGAGGTAATACGGTAGAAAGGGAAGATAAGCAAGTGCCAGCTCAAATCCAGGAAGACACAGTCGCTCCGGTTAAATTAAATAAAATGGAGCGCATCAAAAAAGAGAAGAATCCCTTTGAGGTGTGGGATGACATCGAACGCTACGCCCACACCGGTTTTGATTCAATTCACCCGGACGACTTCGACCGCTTCAAGTGGTACGGCCTCTATACCCAGCGGCCCCAATCGGACGGCTACTTCATGTTGCGGATTAAAATTCCCAACGGCGACCTGACCAGTACTCAGCTGAAGACAATTGCTGACCTGGCCGATAAATACGGGCAGGGCCTGGCCGACATCACCGACCGCCAGAATATCCAGTTGCACTGGCTGCGCATTGAGAGCATCGCCCCGATAAACCACGCCCTGGAAGCAATCGGGCTGGGCCTGAAGGGTGCCTGTGGTGATACCGTCCGTAATATTATTGGTTCGCCGCTGGCCGGGTACGCCCAGGGTGAAATTATTGATACCTGGCCGATTGTCGAAGCGGCCAATGCCGCCCTGACCGGACAGGCCGAGTTCAGCGACCTGCCGCGCAAGTATAAAATTTCGATCAGTGGTGGGGCCGACCATTGGGTCCAGCACGAAATTAACGATATTGGCCTGGTGGGTGTTCGCTTGCCCGAAACCGGCGAAATTGGCTTTGACGTATGGGTTGGCGGCGGCCTGGGAGCCCAGCCGCACCTGGGTAAGCGCCTGGGCGTCTTTATCCGCGAGGCCGAAGTTATCCCGGTCTGCTACCAGATTACAACCATTTTCCGGGACTTTGGGTACCGCCGCAACCGCCAGCACGCCCGCCTGAAGTTTTTAGTGGCCGACTGGGGAGTTGTAAAATTCCGCGAAGTGCTGGAAGAACGCCTGGGTTACAGGCTGACCGATAACCCGGTTGAAACGACCGAAACCAATCCTTATAAGGACCACGTGGGCGTCACACCCCAGAAGCAACCCGGCCTTTTCGCGGTCGGACTGGCTACCTTGCGCGGACGGGTTAACGCCGGACAGTTGCGGGCGCTGGCTGAAGTGGCTGAAAAATACGCCGATGGGCACTTGCGAGCGACCACCCTCCAGAACATTGTGGTCCTCAACGTGCCGGAAGGCAATGTAACGGCCGTCCGTGAAGCCGCGGCCAGCCTGGACCTGCCCAGCGATGAAAAGAACTATTTCCGCCGGGGCGCGATGGCCTGCACTGGTATCCAATTTTGCAAGGTTGCCGTAGCCGAAACCAAGGACCGCACCGCCGAAATTGTCGAGTATTTGCAAGAAGTTTTGCCGGAGTGGAACGAGCCAATCAGCATCAACATGAGCGGTTGCCCTAATTCCTGCACCCGCTACCAGATTGCCGATATTGGCCTTTTGGGTTCGCTGGTACGGACCGACGGCAGCGCGACCAACGAAAAGGAAGAAGTCTACCAGGTCTACCTGGGCGGCCGCCTGGGTAAAGACATGCGGTTGGGCCATCACCTGAACCGGCGCGTGCCTTCACCAGAAGTTAAATATTACATCGAACGGATTTTGCGGCGCTACCTCCAGGACCGCCAGCCCCAGGACCGCTTTGTGGATTACGTCCACCGTTACAGCCTGGAAGAGCTGGAAACCTGGTAGTCAGCTTAAGGCCCGCCGGGGAGGGAAGTTTGCCAGAGTCTGATTTAAAAACAGAGGGCATATGGGCCGGGCCCGAAGCGGTGCGGGTTTCTAGCACAAACAACCCGGCTGCCTCGCAGCTTTACCCGGTAATGTTTACTCCGGCTTTCTTTGCCAACCGGCCGGTCCTGGTAATCGGGGGCGGCCGGGTAGCCGAGCGCAAGGTTACGGCTTTGCTTCAAGTGGGGGCCCGTATCCGGGTAATCGCGCCCGAACTTTCACCTGGGTTGCTGGCTCTTACGGGCAATACTTCGCTGGTGTGGGTGGAACGGGCCTGGTCTGAAGGCGATGTCCGAGAATTTCCCGAAGCTCTGTTGGTCTTTGCAGCTACCAGCGACCCGGCGGTAAACGAGCAGGTCGCGCAGGAAGCGCACCGGAATGGGCGGCTGGTAAACCGGGTTGACCGGCCAACCGCCTGTGACTTCACGCTACCTGGCGTGGT
>JAQBPB010000064.1 GCA_028287745.1 Chloroflexota bacterium | reverse complement strand
CGGCTTCCCCGGTATCCACCGAGAAAAGCTTGCCTACCGTTTCTTGTGGAGAGGGCAGTTCAAATATTACTTTCTCATCCACTTTAAAAAGGGTGCCCTGGTCTATAAGCGGCAGGCTAAAATAGGGATGAAAGCCGTAAATAAAGGGCAACCGGGGGCTACCGGCCGGGCCGGTATGGCTGATTTCATCCATGAAGTTCAGGCTGGCGGTAGCCTGCTTAAGGCTAACCGTCCGCTTCAGTTGAAAGGGTATTTCTTTGCAGCGGCCTGTCAGTTCAAGAATAATTTCGGCTTCAGTATCGAGGCACACCCGGTGTTCCCAGGCCACCGACCGTATATCGCCGTGAAATTCATAGTTGTATCCCAGGAAGTCTTGCGCCTGCCCGGCATTAGGGAACATTGTATAAAAGTTGGAAAAAGAGTAATTTTCAGCCGGTGGTAAGGGTATGCCGGGTGAAGGCGTATGAAAGTCCGGCATATCGGGCCGCCCTTCACACAAAAACTTGAAGCCGGTCATTTTCCAGGTGATTTGATGGATCTCTCCGCCGCGCTGGGGCATTAGTATAACTTTGATCAGGTCGTTTTCGAGGGTCAGGACCTTAAAACTGTCCCACCAGGTTTCGACGGACAGGCTGCAAGTCATTTTTATTAGCTTTCTATTTTCAATTTTATCCGGCGACCATCCGGAAAGTTTCATCCCAATCCCGGGCAAACCGCTGAATGTTAAAGCGGTCCAGTACGGTCTGCCTGGCCCCTTCCCCCAGCTTGCGAGCCTGGGCCGGGTCATCGAGCAGTTCGCGCATCCGCTCGGTAAGGACCGCCGGGTTAGTATCAATATAGCCGTTAACGCCGTTCTGGATAACCATGACCATTTCGGTAGTCGCCAGGCCCACCACCGGCAGGCCGGTCAGCATTGCTTCGAGTACGGCCAGCCCCAGGCTGGTGTAGCGGATAGGGTTGAAAAAAAACCGGTAACGGGCTTCAAAAGCCGGTAGGTCGGGCAGGGGAATTTCACCCAGGCCGTTACTTGCCTGCCAGTCAATACCCAGCAGGTCAAGCGGAATTTCCCGGCGGGCCTGCTCAAAGATGTCCGTACCGAGCCGCCGCCCGCGCTGTTTCAGACCGTTTATTACGACAATCCCTTTTTCCAGTTCCCCGCTGTACCGTACGCCTTCCGGTATGGTTACCCCGTGTTCAATCACCCGGCTCGGCGTGCGGTTGTTATCCCACATCAGGTTATTAAAGTGAGTGCAGTGGACCAGTAATACTTCCGGGTCGTCCACCCAGTGCCGGGTGTCGGTTGGGGCCTGGCGGGGCGGGTCGTGTTCCAGGTAGATGCGCGGCAGGCGGCGCTGCTTTTCGCTTAGAAATTCGTACTGGTCAACCTCGTAATTCTGGCGAGTCTGGAACAGGATGAGGTCAAATTCCAGGTCTTTAATCTGTTTCTCCGGAACATCGGTGGTATTATCCGGCCAGTGGGTGTTCTGACCCCGGCTGCCGGAGTTATCTTTGCCAACCGCCAGATAAAAATCGTGTGGCGCATGGAGCAGGTAGTACATGTAACTGCCATGCACCTGCCAGGTTAATATTCGCAGTCTTCGCATTCTTTCCCCCTTAACTTCCGAGGTGGTAAACCTGTCTTAACCCATTCTTTTTGCTTGCATACCGGGACACAGCCAGATGCAAATAATATCAAGCAAAGGGGTTAGCAAATGTTATACCCTCTGGTGAAAATCAGGAAAAGATCCGGAAATCTATCCGGGCAGGCGGCGGGTAATCCCGGGCGGCATGCTCTCTTAATTCGTCATCAACCGGCCGCCCGGCCTGGCTGGCGACCCTCTTCAAACACATGGCATGCCATAAATCGGTCAGTTCGGTTTCACCTTCGCGGATTACGGCATAATCATGTTGCAAAGCGGCCTCAACGGTTGCCAGGTCATCCAGTTCCAGGGCAATCCGGGCTCGTAGAAGCTTTATCCGGTCGGACTGTTGAAAAGCTGGCGGTAACGTATCGTGAATAACCAGGGCTCGCTCAAACCGTTGCGATTTTGCAAGCGCGGCCAGGTATTCCCGGGTCAGGGCCAGGTTGGGCCGTTTGCCGGTCAACTGCCAGGCTTTTTCATAGAAAACCAGGGCGGCCAGCGGTTTATTCTGACCCTCCACCAGGACCGCCAGGTTGCGAAAGGCCCAGGGGTTGGGCTGGAGTTGGACCGACTTCTGCCAGGCCGAAAACGCGCCTTCTTCGTCGAAATGTTCCAGGCACATTACGCCCAGGTGCAGGTAGCTAAACCAGTTTCTGTTTTCCGGCTCTGCCAGACTTTGCTTGAGCATCTCGAACCATTCGGCCTGGACCATCCAATCGCCGGGGGTCTGGTCCGGGTCCTGCTCCGGCAAGCTGCCGTTATTCAGTAAATTCAGCCATTTGGCCTGTTCCGGACCAAGACTGTTTACGGGGAAGACAAATGAGGCCGGGACCGCTAAAGCCGTCGGGTCTTTCTCGCGCCGCTTTAGTTCCAGGCTGCCCCACCCGCTTCCCTGAGAAAGAATTGCACCGCCCGGCAGGTTGGCCCGGCCCTGGTAAGCGGCGTCAAGGTCATGCATTTGTTGGTGGGATAGGCGGGCCTGGAGGGTTTCTTCGACCGCCCGGTAAGCCGCTTGCCAGTCCAGACCATGGACCAGGGCCGGTGCGGCTTCGACATAGCCAAAGACCTGGGTCCAGTGCCAGTCGGCCCGGGCGGGCATGGGCAAGCCGTGTAACTGGGTCGGAGCCAGCCCGGCCTGGATTTCACAGTAAGGCTGGTTGCCGGGCGCCAGAAATTCTTGCCAGTGACGGCCGCCCTGGTGGTTGCCCCAAAGAAATAGTTTGCGGTATTTCAACCGGGTGGTTGAGGCTTCAATCAGGCCGGTTCCCTGACTGTCCAGGGCCGCTTCCCAGGGCATTCCGGACTCGTCAGGCTGGAAGAAAAATTCGTTTGCAAAGGTCGAGTTCAGCGGGTAGGTAGCGTCCGCGCCGTTCAGGCTGGGAAGATGGGGCAGGTCGGCGTAACCAAAGGCATGTGTTTTCTGGGAAAAGTCGACAAAAATCGCCTTACGGGCCGGGGCTAGAATCCGCAAGTCGGGTGTTTCAGGCACCGCGATATTCGTCCACCAGTAAGTTGAGGTGGTTTCCGGGTTGGGATTAACCATGCGGGTGTGCGCTACCAGGAAAGTAGAACCGGGCGGCAGGTAGAAATCAATCTGCCAGAACAGCCGCCGGGTCCGTTCAAATTCGTACAAGCGCAGGCCGGGTTCACCCTGTAAACCGGTGATTTCGGCGGCAAAAATTGGCGAGCAGGTTGTAAAACTGTGCCCGTATTGACCGGCATTCCACTCTATTCCACCCGAAAACCAGGCGTTGCGAATCGCCAGGTTGGCCGGTTGAAATACCGGGTTCACGCTGAGCAGTTCACGGTTTGCAGGTTTATAAAGAAGGGAAATTAAGCGACCGCCCAGTTGGGGTAGAAAAGTGGCCTTGAGAATGTCGTTTTCCAGGATGATGGATTGGAAAGTTAACGGTTCGCGCTGGCGGGTGTAGTTATCCTGCATCCGGTAGGGTAAAACCCTATGGCCGGTTTCCCAGCCGAAATATTCCTGTTTATGCCCCGGTAAAGAATCGAGTGAGCGTACCGGCAGGTCGGTTATAGGGCTGCGGAAAAAGGGTAAGGGGTTATCTTCACCCAGCGGAGCGCCAGGCAGAGTTAAATTTTCCCGGTATAATTCAGTCATTTTTTTACACCACACTTGATAGGCTGTTTGATTGTTGTTTTCCCAGGTTGCCAGGTTGCGCGTTTTAATTATATTAAAATACATCTCTATAAGAAAGTTCCTCAACCTTTCAGATGAGGAACCCGACTGTTTCACCTTCCCCTTTTCAGGGGAAGGTTTGGACAGGCTTGAAGTTTGAGCAGCAACTTCATTATTCATTTGGAAAGTGCTAATCCAGGCCTCCTGGATACGGGCCGCCTGGATTATTACCGCTTAAGCGAACAGGCTGGCATACGAAGGTTGGTTCACGAACCGCTCCATTTCCAGTTGCAGTACAATTTCGGTAGCCGGGGGAAGGTCTACCTGGAAGTATTTGTCCTGGATTTCCATGTTCAGTTGTTCGGTCTGCAAAGGCGGCGCGGCATAGTCATAGACCCCGCCCGGGTACACGCTTACCCGGTTGTTATAGCTAACCGACCGGAAGTTATGTTCGCCGAAAGCCCCGGCCTGCAAGACTACTTCGCGCCCTTCAAAGGGATTCAGGTTGACCAGGTGAATAGTCGCCCCGGTGGGGCCGACTTTTGTAACCAGGGCCGCAACATCCTGGGGCAAGCCAGGGCGCTGGCGCTGGGCATCGTGGTAACGCACGGCCGTATGAAACAGGCCGCCATTGTAAAGACTCTGGGGTGCACCGGTAGTCAGTTGGACCAGCGCTTCGACAATTACCGGGTTGTGCTGCTGCCAGTGGTGAATGTAGACTTTGGTCAAATCTTCCTGGTCCAGGCGGATTAATTCCAACCGGCGGCTGACCTGGCCGTAGGTGCTGCTGAGGATTTGCTCCGGGTAAGTTGGATTTTCTCCGGCCAAAAAGCGCACCCAGGGTTCTTCGTGGCCTGAGTCGGATTTGTTGCGGAAAGGTGTAACCTTGTTCCAGTCGTAATTGCTGTTCTGGCGCAGGAATTCCAGCCTGTCCCAATCTGATTTGGCCTGGGTGATATACCAGAGCGCAATTGGGAAATCAGGCTGGGGCACCTGCCAGTCGAACCAGCCATTCTCATTAATCCGGTTAGGTATGACCAGGGTTTCGCGTGATTCACCCATAGCCGCAAGCTGTCCAATCTGGTGCTGGCCCAGGCTGGACTCCACTTCATCGATATTTTTCACTTCACCCAGTTCGATAGCCTTGTCTAGCTGGACCCGGGCCAGGTCCATGTAACTCTGGTCCTGGGTCATCAGGTAGGTGTTGGCCCCGGCGACCAGGGCGGCCGCTTCGATGTTGTGCAGGCCGTGCGGCCAGGCCCAGCCGTACAAACCGCCGTACCACTTGCCATCCATGTATTCGCCGACCTGACCGGAAAGCCCGACGTTATCCGGCAGCAAGCCGCCGTTCTGATTGGCGCGTTCAATCCAGCCTTTGAAATATTTAACCACCCATTCGCGGTACTTTTCTTCCCCAGTAATCAGGTAAGCATTGGTGACCAGGCTGGTTACCGGCAGGTTAGCCGCTACGTCACCCCGGCCCATGCGTTCCTGCATAACTTCGCCCATTGCACGGGCCTTTGCCGGGTCTTTCAAATCGTCATAAGTGGTCAGGCCGGGGACGTCCTGGTAGGGCAACCCGTACTGCCGCATGCCTTTGGCCCAAGCATATACCGGGTCTTTATCAAAGTAACCCCAGCGCGGGCCGCCGCTCCCGCTGTGCGGGGCGCGAATTATATTATGTTCAGGGTCATAATTTGGTGCTTCGGGGTCTTCGCCCAGGTAGAAACCGGCAAACCTTTTAGCCCGTTCAATCAGTTTAGGGTTAGTCGGGTCGGCCAGGCAGAGGAAGTAGAAATAGATGTAACTTTCGCCTTCATGGAACTGGTCGTACCCGATTTCGTATTCTTTGTGGACCATTTTAAGTTCAGTCAACTGCCGGGTTATGGCGTCCCACTCGCGGTCGGCAATTTCCAGGACATGTTTACCGCCGCCGAGCAGGTAGAAAAGCGGCCAGTTGTAGAAAGCCTCGTAAAAATCGTCGGCCCCGTCACGGGTCTGCCAGTTATCCGAACCGGCTTCCTTCCAGATAAGCTGCCCGTCTTCCCGGGTGAACCTTTGAACATAGTGGTATACCGCCTGGTCCAGCACATCCATTAACTTGCGTTCCAGGACCGCCCAGGCCGGGGGTGTCATACTTGGTATATTAGAGGTAATTTTCTTCATGATAACCTTTCTCTGAGCGTTAAACCGGTAACAGGTTAACGCAACCATAATTGGTTAAATTTGTTCCGTTTTTACCCTTCCGGTTTAACCGGGTATTTAGAAAGCTAAATTCTTTATACTGACCGCCTATTAAATAGAAGCAGCCTGTTTTAATTACTCCGGCTGGCTACCGGGTGGTGTCGGGACGGCTGGGTCCAACAGCCCTTCCGACCGGAGGGTTTCCCAGAATTCGGCCGGGATAGGCAGGGCCAGGGCTTTCAGGTTGGCCGCGATATGGCCTGGCGTATCGGCGCCGACAATCAGGGCCGTTACGGCAGGGTGGCCTAGCGGAAACTGGGTGGCGGCGGCGTTCAAAGGTACATTGAACCGGCGGCAAACTTCTTCTATTTTTGCGACCCGCTGCATAATTTCGGGCGAAGCCTCGCGGTACCGGTATTTAGCACCCGGAACCGCGCCGGTCGCCAGGATGCCGGTGTTTAAAATACCGGCCATGAAAACGCTGATGCCTTTTTCCTGGCAGGCCGGGAGAAACTTTGCCATAGCGTCCTGGTCAAGCAGGGTGTAGTGTCCGGCCAGCAAAAAGCAGTCAAAATCGGCTTCGCGGGAGAAGTCCAGCAGCATTTCCCACTGGTTCATTCCGGCCCCGACCGCCTTAATAACTCCCTGGCTGCGCAATTCAGCCAGGGTCGGGAAGCCTTCGGTCAGGGCCTGGTGATAGTGCAAATCGGGGTCGTGCAAGTGAAGGATTTCAACGTGGTCCACTTTAAGCCGTTTGAGGCTTAACTCGATGCTGCGCAGGATATGGTCCCGGCTGAAGTCAACCGTCCATTCTCCGTCAGCGTTGTAATTGCGGCCAACTTTTGTTGAGATTATGAAACGGTCGCGGTCTACCCCTTCCAGGGCCGCGCCCAGGCGGTCTTCGGCCAGACCCCGGCCGTAATGAGGTGCGGTATCAAAGAAGTTCAAACCGTGATCCAGGGCATAATGGACCATCTCGGTGGCTTCGCTCGGCTTGACCTTGATATACAGGTCGCTCATTCCGGCTGTCCCCAGCCCCATCAGTGGTATCTTCAGGCCGGTGCGTCCCACTTCGACCTGGGTATTTACATTAGGCATCAGCTAAGCATTTCTCCTTTGTTTTTGCTTATTTGAATCATTTTCCCAACTTTGTCAAATTCAGGTTCAGGACATTCTTAAAAGCTTCTATGAGTTCGCACCCGCAAGTTTATAGACCCTGGCGGCGGTACCGCCCCAGATAGCGGCCTGTTCACCAGGGGATAAACGGCTTACCAGGGCCGCCATCAGGTCGTGGACTTGCCGGTATGAAGCGCCCTGCAGACTGACCGGCCAATCGCTGCCCCACAACAGTCGGTCAGGGCCGAATAGTTCCAGCACCTTTTCAAAGTAAGGCCGGACCTGTTCCTCGAAATTCATG
>JAQBPB010000055.1 GCA_028287745.1 Chloroflexota bacterium | reverse complement strand
AAGAAAGGCCGTTTTTTTCAAAATCCGCGTTAACTTCTTCAGCAGGCAGGGTCCGGCTAACCAGCAGGACTTTTGCCCCGGCCTGGGCCAGTTTAAGGGCGATTGCCGCGCCAATACCCCGGCTGGCCCCGGTTACTACGGCCACTTTGTCATTCAACTCGTACATTACAGACCCCTTTAGCGACCATGATATTTGCAAAGCGCTCATCCGGCCCGTTCACAACCAACCGGCAGTCCAGGGTTGTGATGCTAACCGGCCAGGTGCCGGTCGTGGTTATGACTTTTTAAATTACCGGGTAGTTTTTAAGCAGCATTTGATACCGGGTTTATTTTACCAGAAAAAGTAAAATCACCCCTAAAATGTCCGATTGCAAAGATGAAAAGCCCTGGTAGGACTTATTACTTAAGAATTCTAAAATATTGGAATTTTAGCTTTGCAAGAACCCGTCCGGTTGTAAGAGGATTTGGACAGGAAACTTTGATATCGGGATGTTCTTGCAGCCCTGGCGAGTGGTCACGTAATGCTGCCAGGGCCGCAAGAAATTAAGGATTGGTGGGCCCCAACAGGTCGGCGTGATGGCGCTGGGCGACATCAGGATGGGACCGCAAACGGCTCTTGAGCAGGTTCTTGCCAACCTCGTAAAAGAGCGGGTTAAGGGCATCCTGGGTCAGACCGCGTTCGGCCTGGTGCAGTGCGGGAGGCAACTCCAGCAAGGGGACCGAGGCATCCAACCTGGCACTGAAGAAGTACCCAATCGAGAGCCGGTCGTTTCCGGCCGGGGGCGTGATGGCCCGGTGTACGGTCGCCCGCAAGTAACCGTTTGAAGCCATTTCAAGCAGTTCCCCGATATTGATGACAAAAGTTCCCACCACCGGAGGAGCGCTTATCCAGGTGTCCTTGTACTCAACCTGCAGCCCTTCCTGGACATCTTGCAAAAGGATTGTGACAAAGCCACCGTCCTTGTGCGCGCCCACCCCCTGGTCGCCTTTGGTCAGGTCGCGGCCTGGGTAGCGAATGATTTTTAGAAGCTGGTGTGGATCAGGCGACAAGACCGGGTCGAAGATGTTTTCCGGTTGGCCCAGGGCCAGGGCGAAAGCCCGGATGAGCCGGATAGCCAGGTTGGCGGCGGTGGCCTGGTACTGTAAAACCACCTCGCGCAGTTCCGGAAGGGCGGCGGGCCATTGGTTCGGCCCCTGCAAGCGGGTCCAGGCGGGCAAGTCAGGGCTTATTCCAAGGGCCGGTCTTTCGGCCCCGATATCAATCTGCTCGCGCCAGTCCTCCATTCCACGGGTCCGTTCGCGGCCCACACGGGTATAACCCCGGAAATGAGGCGAATTGACCATTTCAATCGCCAGTTTATCCTGTTCGGGTAACGCAAAAAAGCGGCGTGACAGGGCTAACATCCGGCGTATCAAGTCCGGGTCGATACCATGACCGGTCAGGTAGAAAAAGCCCAGGTCATGGGTGGTGCGCCGGAGTTCGTCCAGGAAAGCGGCCCTTTCGTCAGGCCCGGCCTCCAGGCGGGTAATATCCAAAACCGGCAGGGCCGACCATTTTGCAACTTCCATAATTGCTCCTCCAGGCTGCATTTCTTCTGATAGGACTAAATTTCCCGGCTCCTACAAATTCATAACTTTGAATTTGCCACCCCATTTTTAATGGTTTAACAGGCGGGTTTATAAATATAAGCCAGTTAACAAAGGCTGTCAAAACCGCCTGGCTAAAAAATTATTGGCTCAGGGCCCGCGCCAGGGCTTGCCGGGTGCCATTATCCCAGATGGCATCCAATCTTGCTTGCACTTCGTTCACCAGGCGGTCGTTAGAGGCCAACTGGCTGCCGAAAATCTCCTGGACGGCCAGTAATTTTGAGGCATCCCGCGGGTAGGTATTAGCCAGCGCCACTAATCTTTCGCTCATGGGGTCAAGCACTTCAATCGGATCGCCCTTCTCATCCTGCCCGTTCAGGTAACGGTACCAGGCAGCCAGGGTAAAAGCCATCCATTTTATCGAACCACCTGCGGCCAACTGTTGCTCAAGGGGCGGGACCAGCACATTGCGGATTTTGGGCGAACCATCCAGGGTCAGGCGCGGCACCTGATCACTAATGGCCGGGTTAGAGAAGCGCTGTAACAAGGTCTGTTTATAGGCTGTGACATCTATACCCGGCACTTCAGGCAGGGTCGGGGTAATATCGTCATCCATGTAGTGCTGTAAAAAGCGGTGAATCAAAGGCTCGTTCATCGCCACATCGACCTCGCGGAAACCCATCAAATACCCGGCATAGGCCAGGGCCGAATGTGACCCGTTAAGCAGCCGCATCTTTAACTTTTCGTAAGGTTCCACACTGCCGGTGAACTGTACACCCACCGCTTCCAGTGCGGGCCGCCCATTGATGAAATGGTCTTCCAGGACCCACTGAATAAATGTCTCGCTTTGCACCGGGCAGGCGTCGGCAACCCCGAAAGTATCACGCACAAAGGCCAGGGTTTTTGGCGTGGTTGCCGGGGTTATGCGGTCCACCATGGCGTTAGGAAAGGCCATATTGTTAATAATCCAATCCCCGACCTCAGGAACTTTTAATACGGCAAATTGTAAAAGCAAGCTTTTGGTCAAATCACCGTTGCCCGGTAGATTGTCGCACGACATGACCGTGACCGGTTCTCCCCGGTTTAACATTCGTTGCCGGGCAGCTTCAAATAGAAAGCCCAGGGCCGACTTTGGGAGGCTGTCTTTTGCCAAATCCGCTTTTATCATAGGGTGGTTCAGGTCCAGTTCACCCGCTGCGTTGTAGCAATAGCCTTTTTCGGTAACGGTTAGCGAAATGATTTTTATCTCATTCGAAGCGAGCAGGCGAACTATTCCGGCCGGGTCCGAAGGTGCGTGGGAGACCTTTTTGATTGAACCAATTATTTTAAGGGTATCTTCGGTTCCGGACCGTTCGGTCAGGGTATAAAGATTATCCTGGGAGTTCATGGCCTGCACCAGCGGCCGGTCGCTTTCAAGGGTCCCGATTCCATGGACCATCCAATTCTGGGGGCGGGTTTGCAGGTATTGGTGCAAGAAAAGAGCCTGGTGGGCCCGGTGAAAGTTCCCCATGCCCAGGTGGGCGATGCCACAGCCTAAATTTTTTCTGTCATAGTGGGGGACGGTTGTTGCTTGTGGTGAGGCCACAGCTTCTGGGACGGTCAGCAGCGGTCCGGGTATCTCCATTGGCTTATCTCCTGGGCCTTAATGCCCGTTACTAAAGTAAGAATCTATGGTTAAAACCTAAATAATCCAGGCTGGTAGAGCTGTTCGCAGCCGAAAAATAAATTAAACAACATGCTTATATTCTCCCATCTATTTGTCCATCATATTTACTCCGGTAAGAGACATTTTTACTCTTTATGAGTATGGACAAACAGGAAACTTAATGCTACTATTATTACATATCTTTTCTGCTTTTCTCAAAAAAAGATTTAAGAGCTTTTGAAACGGGTTTTAATAAAAAACTTAACGGTACTTAGTGGTTAAGGTTTGGCTATTCCAATATTAAAGAAAAATTTGTAGGTTAACAGGGATTGTCACAACCGGGAAATTTACTTCTCCAGGAATGTTGTTAGCTCCTTTTTAATTTCTTTCGAATACCAATCCTTAAATTACTTTGGACAGCCTTATTTTCACTGCTTTCACCAATAAAGAGGAGTCTATGAGCCAAATTTTGTTTCGTAATTGTGGGTTACTGGATGGAACCCAGTCTGAAATAAGAGAAGGTTATGATGTACTGGTTGTGGATGACCGGATTGAAGAAGTAAGTGATAGCCCGATTAAGGCCGCTAATGCCCAGGTAATTGATTTGCGCGGCCGGACCCTGATGCCCGGTCTTACTGATGCACACGTTCACGTTACGGCAGTAGACCCAAATATTGCAGCCCTTGGTGATATTCCGCCTTCCCTGCTGGCTGCCAAGTCTAAAGTTTTACTTGAGCAAATGCTAATGCGCGGTTTTACCACCGTGCGTGATGCCGGTGGCGCGGATTGGGGCCTGGCCGAAGCCGTCAAGACCGGCCTGTTCAAAGGGCCGCGCCTGCTTTTCGCCGGACACCCGTTGAGCCAGACCGGCGGTCATGGCGACAGCCGCAGCAAGAATAACCAGTACGAAGGCTGTGCCTGCGGCACCGCCCATACTTCACTTAGCCGCCTGGCCGATGGAGTGGACGCAGTGCGCAAAGCTTGCCGCGATGAGTTGCGTAAAGGCGCGACCCAGATAAAGATTATGGCTTCCGGTGGTGTCGCTTCTCCGACCGACCATGTCGCCAATACTCAGTATTCACTGGAGGAAATCCGGGCTGCAGTCGAAGAAGCGGAAGCGGCCCGGACTTATGTAATGGCCCACGCTTACACCGCCCGGGCGATCAAACGCGCCCTGGAATGCGGGGTGAGGTCGATTGAACACGCTAACCTGATTGACCAGGAAACCGCCGAATTAGCGACCGAAAAAGGCGCCTTTGTGGTACCGACAATGGTCACCTACCAGATGCTTCACGAATTGGGACGCCAGATGGGGCTGCCGGAAGTCAGCCAGCGCAAGGTTAACGATGTGCGAGAGGCAGCCCTGGTCGCCCTGGAAATCTTACAGAAGGCCGGTACCAAAATCGGCCACGGCAGCGACCTGCTAGGTGATATGCACCAGTACCAATCAGTCGAGTTTTCGCTTAAAGGTCAGGTACTTTCACCGTACGAAGTGATTAAATCGGCAACCACTACCAATGCTGAACTCTTTAACATGGTTGGCGAAGTTGGGGTTATCGCGCCCGGTGCGTTCGCTGACCTGCTGGTTATCGAAGGCAACCCACTAAAAGACCTGAACTTGCTGCAGGAACAGGGCCGTTACATGTCGGTCATCTTGCAGGGTGGTCAGTTTGCTAAAAATGAACTGGCCGGGTAAAAAACATACCGGGTAAAATTGGACCTGAAACGGACTACTTAGAAGTGGAAACAGGGAAATTGGCGGGTCCAGGGTTTTAGGAAACCCCTGGCCTGCTATTTACAGGTTACCTTTTAACCAGCCGTTATTGGCTTCAGGTCCATGAATTTTCCGCACTCAGCGGGAAACCCGGTTATCATTTCTTAATATTTCACATCCTACTCTAGGCCTAAATAGGGAATATACAAGAGATAACCTATTTAGGGCCTAAAACTACAAGTCAAATTTATGTTGGAGGAGAATTACATTTCCATGAATAAGAACAAGCAAAAGGTATCCCGCCTGCGCTCATGGTCCTCACTGGGCGTTTTAAGCCTGGTGTTGAGCCTATTTCTAATGGCTTGCGGGGATAATACCGCTACGACAGCCCCGGCTGCGACCACTGCGGCTGCTTCGGCGACCACTGCTGCCGCTTCGGCGACCACTGCGGCTGCTTCGGCGACTACCGCTGCCGCCGGTGCTACTACCGCTGCCGCCGGTGCTACTACTGCCGCTGCCGGTGCTACTACCGCCGCTGCTTCAGCGACTACCGCTGCAGCTGCTGTTGCCCCGGCCAAAACCGGTGGTATCCTCAAAGTTGGGGTTAGCCAGGACGCGGTTGGGTTTGACCCGCATTTGACTAATGCGACCGCTTCTTACCGGGTACTGGAAAATGTATACAGCGGGCTGCTGCGCTTCAACGAAAAGTTGGAAATCACGCCTGACCTGGCTACCGAATACACCCAGACCGACCCGACCACCTACACCTTCAAGCTGCGCAAAGGGGTAAAATTCCACAACGGCCGCGAAGTTAAAGCATCCGATGTTACCTACTCCCTGAACCGCATTAAAGACCCGGCGACCGCTTCGCCGCGCGCCGGACAACTGGCCCAGATTGCCAGTATGGAAACCCCGGACGAATACACCATAGTAATCAAGCTCAAAGCTCCGTTCTCGCCTTTACTGGCGGTTCTGGCCGATGTAACTACCGCTATCGTTCCTAAAGAAACCGTTGACGCTAACGGCGGCAAGATGGACAAAGTAGCGGACGGTACCGGTCCTTTCAAACTGGTTGAATACGTACCTAACACCCGCATTCGCCTGGAAAAGAATGCCAATTACTATGTAGCTGGCAAGCCTTACCTGGACGGCATTACCTTCCAGCCAATCCCGGACGACACCGCCCGCAGCACTGCGGTCCGGACCGGCGCGGTTGACTTGATCGAATATGCCCCACCGAAAGACCTGTCCATCCTGAAGCAGGATAGCAAAATCACTGTAACCGGCGATGCCAATAACAACGTCCGGTTCCTGGCCTTAAATACCAAAGTCAAGCCTTTTGACAATGTTAAGGTCCGCCAGGCGATTGCCTGGGCAATTGACCGCCAGCAGGTTCTGGATGCCGCCGTTAACGGCGCCGGTACTCCGTTGGTCGCGGGTCCGTTCGTTCCTAGCTTCTGGCCTGGTCTGCAGCAGCCGATTTACAAGCAAGACCTGGCAAAAGCCAAGGCCCTGCTGGCTGAAGCCGGTTACCCTAACGGTTTCACCGCCAAGCTGAAGAACACTCCTACCTATAGCTTCCTGGGCAACGCCGGGATCGTAGTCCAGGAGCAGTTGAAAGCTATCGGCATCAACTTTGAAATTGTTTCCCAGGAGTGGAGCGTGTTCCTGAAAGATTATCTTTCCAAAGATTTTGAAGCGGCTGTCAGCGGCTACAGTGGTTTTGTAGACCCGGACCGCGACCTTTCAGGTACTTACGTAACCGGCAAACAGAACAATTTCATGAGCTACAGCAACCCTGAATTTGACAAGCTGATTGAGCAGGCCGCTTCAGTAAGTGACCAGGCTCAACGGGCCAAGTTGTACCAGCAGGCCCAGACCATTCTGGCGACAGATGCCCCGATGGTCTTCCTGTATGCGGCCAATCAGTACGAAGCGATGCAGTCTTATGTCAAAGGTTATTTGCACTATCCTAACGGATCGCACTTAAGCTTCCGCGAAGTATCGCTCAATAAATAGGGGGAGTTGGGAAAAAAGGAATGGTGGGGCGGAGATAATATCTCTGCCTCACTTTCCTGATTTAGCCTGAAACTTATGGGTAAATATCTTACAATTAAGTTGCTAACAGCTATCCCGGTCTTACTGGGTGTTAGCTTTCTCACGTTCGCCCTGATCAGGCTTATTCCCGGTGATCCGGTCCAGGTAATGCTTGGGCCGGAAATCAGCGGTACCAGGGCCGACGAAATTCGCCGGTTATACGGTCTTGACCGTCCCTGGCCGATTCAATATTTCGAATGGCTGATTAATGCCTTTCAAGGGAACCTGGGTACGTCTTTGCGCAGCGGCCTTTCGGTGGGCGGTTCGATTATCGAAAAGCTACCGGTAACACTGCAACTAACGGTACTTTCACTACTGGTTGGCCTTGTGATTGGGCTGCCACTGGCCGTAATCGCCGCCCAGCGGCGGGGTAAACCGGTTGATGGCTTTCTGACCGCGGTGGCTTTGCTGGGAATTTCCATGCCAGGCTTCTGGCTGGCAACTTTGCTGGTCTTGCTATTTGCCCTGGCCTTACGCTGGCTCCCAGCCATTGGCTATGTGGGTCTATTTGAAGACCCGGTTGAAAATTTGAAGCACATGCTTCTCCCGGCGATCAGTCTGGGGTTGGCTTTCGGTGCGACCATCATGCGGTTTGCCCGTTCGTCTCTTTTAGAAGTATTTAACCAGGATTATATGCGGACCGCCCGGGCCAAAGGGTTGAGCCGCCAGAAGGTAACTTACACCCACGGCCTCAAGAACGCCCTTATCCCGGTAATAACCGTAACGGGCATCCAGGTTGGACGCTTGCTGGGTGGAGCCGTAATTATCGAGCAAATTTTCGCTCTACCGGGCCTGGGACGATATATCTTCGATGCTATCTCCACCCGTGATTACCCGGTGGTGCAGGGTACCGTATTGGTCTTTACCCTGATCTTTATCCTGGTTAATCTGATGGTAGATATTATTTATGGACTGGTAGACCCCCGGATAAAGTTAGCCGGGGATGGGGCCGGAAGTCGGAAAGCTTAAACCTATAATGAGCAGTCAAGTAATCCAGACCGGGCCGAATAAAGCCCCGAATATCCCACTTTTGCCGGAACGGCGTTCGCAAAGTTACTGGCAGGGGATGCTAAAGAGAACTTTCCATAGCTTGCAGGCCGTAATTGGCGGCCTGATTGTGTTATTTTTTGCGCTGGTTGCCGTGTTTGGTCCTACCCTGGCCCCCAAATCGCCGACGGCGATGAACATGAAGGCCAACCAACGCCTGGCCCCTCCGGGCGGGGAGTTTTTATTAGGAACCGATGATTTCGGCCGCGATATTTTTAGCCGGATTTTGCACGGGGCCGGTGCCTCGTTCCAGGTAGGTATCTTCTCAGTTGGTATCGCGCTAATCATCGGGACAATCCTGGGCCTGTTAGCCGGGTACCAGGGCGGCAAGCTGGATGGCATCATTATGAGTTTGATGGATATCCTGTTTGCTTTCCCGGCGGTATTGCTGGCAATCGCAATTATGGCGGTGCTTGGGCCAACCCTGAATAATGTTATCCTGGCAATCGGGATAGTAAATCTTCCGGCCTTCGTCCGGTTGACCAGGGGTTCGGTCCTTTCAGTCAAAAACCTGCTGTACATTGAGGCTGCTCACGGGTTGGGTGTACCCGGGCCGCTTATCGCGTTCCGGCATATCCTGCCTAATATCATCTCCCCTTTGATTGTCCAGGCTTCGTTGACGGTGGCTGCCGCCATCCTGACCGAAGCTTCGCTCAGTTACCTGGGCCTGGGCAACCCGCCCCCGGCGCCTTCCTGGGGTAATATGTTGAGCAGCGGCTACGGATTTATGCAGACCAGCCCATGGCCTGCCGTATTTCCGGGCCTGGCTATCATGATAGCCGTGCTGGGCTTTAACCTGCTGGGTGACGGCCTGCGTGATGCGCTGGACCCGACCATCAAGGATTAAGCTTATCGAAGGGTTTCTGCCCGCATTTCAAGGCAGGAAACTTAAATCGCTATATTAAAAACCCCATCAGACATTTTTGGCTGGTGGGGTTTTTTGTAGGAATTTATTAAAACCGGGGTAAATATGCCAGTTTGCCAGGCAGCTAAACCAGGTTCAGCAAACCAGGGTTTAACTGGTGGCTGGGGTCAAAGGCATTTTTGATAGCTTGCATCGAATGACCGGCATTCCCAAATTCGCCCCAGGCATCAACCTGTTTCCAGAGTTCCACCGGCGCTCGTTCGATAACCAGGCTGCCGCCATCCGATTGGAAGGTTTGGCGGGCTTTATTAATTAAGGGAATAGTATCTCCTAATTTCGCCGGGACTGCCCGGCAAAGCAGATAAGCCAGGCCGCTACCAGCCCGTGAATAAACCAGGCCATTTCCGCCCAGCCGGGTTGCAATTTCGGCCAGCGAAGCCTGGGCCTGGGGTAAAGCGGTCAGGATGGTCGCAATTCTTATCTGGATGACATCCTCACCGGAAAATTTACTTTCCAAATTGGCCTGGGCCAGTAAGGCGGCCGGACCGTCTTCCAATAATTTAACGGATTGCGCACCGGCTTCCCGGCAAACTGCGCTTAAACCGTCCAGCTGGCCGTCCACCGCCACGCGCATCCCTTCGGCTGCGAAAAACAAGCGGCAGCCGGAATCAGGCGTTAAATCATTCATGACCACTTCCAGGGCTGACGGCACCAGGTTGGACCGGGCGCACAGCCGGGCGGCTTTAAAGGCTTTTCCCGCCGAGTCGAAGTTAGCCTGGCCCACCCCGACATACTGGGGCCGGGGAACGACCTTAAAGGTTACTTCGGTCAGCATGCCGAGGGTGCCATAGGAGCCAATGAAAAGTTTGTGCAGGTCGTACCCGGCTACATTTTTGACGACCCGGCCGCCGCTGTGGCCGATACTGCCATCAGCCAGAACAAACCGGCAACCTATCAATAAGTCGCGGGCGGTGCCGTAGAGTAACCGCCGGGGCCCGTTACGGTTGGTCGCCAGGATACCGCCAATGGTCTGGCCTTCCAGGTCCGGCGGGTCCAGCGGCAGCATCTGGCCCTGTGCGGCCAGGGTCGCCTGGAGCCTGGCAAATGGCATACCGGACTGGACGGTAATAGTTAAATCTTCCGGCTGATAATCGACCAGTCCCGTCAGGCGAGCGCTAGTGATGGTCCGGTCAAAAGCGGTGAGAGGGTTTCCCAGGTTTAACTTGGTCCCGCCCCCCTGCACTCTTACTTTCAGGCTAGCCTGGTTAAACTCGTAAAGGTACTGGGATACTTCAAGCTCATTTTCAGGGTTAATCACCCCGGTGTTAGTGTCATTGGCTTTCATTGGAATTTAGTTTAGCTTTCTTATAGCTTACCAGGCCTGCATATCCGCTCGTTCATAAATTTCCTGGGCTTTCCGGGCTGTAGGAATACGAGTTTCACCGCAACGGCCGGGAGTAGGGATAACTTTCTCCGGGTTACACAGGCCCTGCTGGTCAAAAGCTTGCCGGATGCGCCGCATTATTGCCAGGTCGTCTTCGTTAAAGATAAAGCACATCATATCGCGTTTCTCAACCCCGATACCGTGTTCGCCGGAAAGGGTTCCGCCTTCTGCGGCGCACATCCTGATAATATCTTCCCCGGCTTTTACGGCTTTTTCCAGGTCGCCGGGCTTGTTTCCATCAAACATAACCAGCGGATGCAAGTTGCCGTCCCCGGCGTGAAAGACATTGGCTATTCGCAGGTTGTATTTCTGGGAGATGGCCCCGACCGCCGCCAGGGTCTGGGGCAATTTGCTGCGCGGAACTACCCCGTCAACCACATAGTAGTCCGGCGACATTCGTCCAACGGCCCCGAAAGCGCCCTTGCGGCCTTTCCAGAGGGCTTCCCGTTCGGCGGCATCTTTGGCCGTCCTGAACTCGACCGCGCCTTCCTGGCGGCAAATTTCTTCAATCGTCCCGGCCTGCTGTTCCAGGGCGGCGGGTAGTCCTTCGCATTCGACCAACAGGACGGCCGCTGCGTCAAGGGGGTACCCGGCGTGACTGCTGGCTTCGACAGCGCCAATCATGAGATTGTCCATCATTTCCAGGGCGGCCGGAATTACGCCGTTACGGATAATGCCGGATACGGCGTTAGAGCATTTTTCAACGCTGTCAAAAATTGCCAGGAAGGTTTTTACCGCCGGGGGTAGCGGAGTGAGTTTTACAATTACCCTGGTTACGAGGCCGATAGTACCCTCACTGCCAACAAATAGTCCGGTCAAATCGTAGCCCGGCCCATCGGTCGCTTTACCGCCATAATTGCGGATTTCACCGTCGGGAGTGACGACTTCCAGGCCGGTGACGTGATTGGTTGTAACCCCATAAACGAGAGTATGCGGCCCGCCGCTGTTTTCCGCCACGTTGCCGCCAATCGTACAGGCTTTCTGGCTGGAAGGGTCCGGCACAAAATATAGGCCGTAAGGAGCGACCGCCTGGGACAGGTGCAAGTTGACAAGGCCCGGTTCGACTACCGCCCGCAGGTTTTCAGGGTCAATTTCCAGGATTTTGTTCATTCGAGTGAAGGCTATCAGGACACCACCCCGCAAGGGAATGGACCCGCCGCTCAAACCGGTCCCGGCCCCTCGGGCGGTATAGTAAAGCTGTTCCTGGTTGCAGTAGCGCACAATTCTGGCGACCTGTTCGGTCGAGCGCGGGAAGATGACCACTTCAGGGAGATGTTTATCGACTGAGCCGTCATATTCGTAAAGTTTTAAATCGTAAGTCTTATGCAGGACACCTTCCGGCCCTACAATCGCGGCCATATCCCGCACCAATTTATCGCGGTTTATTTTTGGCGTATGGGCGGTGGCTCCGGTCTCTTTTTCACTGACGGTCATGGTTTACTCCCTACCAGAAGTAGATTTGGTGGCTTAAAATCCAACTAATACTTTAAAAACTCAGGCAGTTTAGCCGGCCTGGAAAACCCTTATCAGGTTTTACAAGAAACATGAAATCGTTTCCTCTTGCCGGTAAACAGGCACGGTTTGATATCAAGTTTAACAAAACCGGACCACGTCTGCAAAATACATTGTACCAAATTTTGGTTGGCGCAACCAGAAATGCGGGGAAGGGCTGATAAATACCCTGGTTAAAATTGCTGGGAAGAAGTTGGAAAAATTAAAATTTAAAAAATTGTGCCTGGGGCTCTTGACTATTGGTGAAAATGGCGTTAAACTTGTGTAAGTGGTATATACAACCTGACCAGTTGTCTTCTAAATTTTTGTAGTATCCGAAAAACTTGAAGTAATAAGCTATACTGTTCGACAAAGTGGTAACAAAGGTAGCGAAATGTTAAAGAGCGGCCCCGTTCCCCGGTATTACCAGTTAAAAGAAATAATTCGGCAAAAAGTTACCGGTGGGCAGTGGGCACCAGGCACTCCTATTCCCAGCGAGCGCGAACTTTGCGAACAATACGGCCTTAGCCGGATGACCGCCCGGCAATCCATAACCGAACTGGTGAACGAAGGCTACCTTTACCGCGAGCAGGGCAAGGGCACTTTTGTAGCACAACCCAAGATCACCCAACAACTCATTCAGCTAACCGGCTTTACCGAGGACATGGAAGCCCGCGCCAAGCACCCGGCGACCCAGGTCTTGAAGCATGAGATGGTTCCGGCCGATGCTGTAGTTGCCACTGCCCTGCGAATAAAACCCGGCCAGTTGCTTTTCCGGGTCCAGCGCCTTCGCCTGGCTAACGGTGAACCGCTGGCAATCGAAACTTCCCTGGTAAATTTCATCGGATGCGAACACCTGATGGATGAAGACCTGGAACACGAGTCACTATACCAGATTCTTGAAAAGAAATACGGACAACCACCCCTCGAGGCCGACCAGGAATTGGAAGCCCGCTTGGCCGGGGAGGAAGAAGCCCGCTTGCTTAAAATAGGTAAAGGCGACCCGGTCCTGCATATTCACCGGACAACCTACACCGACCGCAACCAGCCGCTAGAGTTCGCAAAATCGATCTACCGGGGTGATAAATACCGGTTCTATACCAGGTTGAACAGGAAATAGGCGCACTTCCTGATGATAAAAAGTGGACTTGACGCTTTAGAGCGAGGCCAACTCGCCGGACTGAAAGTAGGCCTGGTGACGAACCAGACCGGGATAAACCGGAACTTCAAACGTACCGCCCTGGTACTTGAAGAAGCGGGCGCGAATGTAAACGCGCTTTTTGGCCCAGAACACGGTTATTACGGCTTTGAGCAAGATGAAATCCCGGTTTCCGGGGTAGTGCGAGACCGCTGGAGCGGCGTTCCGGTTTACAGCCTTTACCGCTCGGTGGACCTGACGTATAAGCCAGCGGACGGCCAGGCCGAAAACCCTTTTGGCCCGCCTCCAGGCAGCCTGGACGGCCTGGATGCCCTGGTTTTCGATATCCAGGACGTAGGTTGCCGTTTCTACACTTATCCGACAACCCTGGGTATCCTGATGGAGCAGGTGGACCTGCCGATTTATGTAGTAGACCGGCCAAATCCGATTGGCGGGGAATTGGTGGAAGGCCCGTACGTTGAGCCGGAATACAGCTCTTTTGTCGGGCGCTATTCCCAAATACCAGTCAGGCATGGCCTGACCCAGGGTGAACTGGCCCTGTTTATCAACCGGCACCTGCTGGGTGGTAAAGCCCGCCTGGAAGTACTCAAGATGCAGGGGTGGCAGCGCGCCATGACCTGGGCCGACACCGGTCTACCCTGGCTGGCAACTTCGCCCAACCTGCCCACCATTAACACGGCCCGACTCTATCCGGGGACCTGCCTGATCGAAGGTACAAACCTTTCGGCCGGGCGCGGCACCACACAGCCGTTTGAACTGGTGGGTGCACCATGGATTGAACGGCCCGACCGGTTGGCGGCCGAACTAAACCGGCTTAACTGTCCCGGCCTGTACTTCCGGGATACCTTTTTCAAGCCGATCTATAAACCTTATGCCGGGGAAGCCTGCGGCGGCGTGCAAATTCATATAGCACCGCAATACGCCGATAACCCCAACGGGCCGGAACACATTGTCAGGAGCGGTTTACTGCTTATAATGATGATTGCCCGGCTCTACCCCGAAAAATTTGCCTGGAACCCGGTGCATTTTGACCGATTGATCGGTAGTGATAGACCGCGCCGGTTTCTAACCGGGGAAGCCGGTAATAACGGCACCCTGGAAGACCTTTTTCAAATGTGGACTTTCCACGAAGCGCATTTCCTGGAAGCAAGACAGGAAATATTGGTTTACTAAAGTTATCAAGGAGGAGAAGATGTCCGAAGAATCTAAAAAGAGACTGAGTCGCCGCAAGTTCGTCGCCCTTACCGGTGGCGCTCTGGCTGCCAGTGGTCTTTTAGCGGCCTGCGGTGACAACACTGCAACTACCGCTCCCGCCACGACTGCGGCTGCCCCGGCCGCTACCACCGCATCTAGCACCACCGCTGCGGCGGCTACTACTGCCGCCGGAACCACTGCGGCTACCGGAACCACTGCGGCTGCGGCCACTACTGCCGCTGGAACCACGGCTGCCGGAACCACCGCTGCGGCCACCACGGCTGCTTCGGCCGGTGCGGTTGCCGACTTCGTCACTTCCAAGAGCGGTTTCAAAGGCAGCCTGGACTACTGGGCCCTGGGTTACGCTGCGGGTGGTGGCAATGCTTTCAGCAAGTCATCCGACTCTGCGGTTGCCACCTTCATGAAGGCCAACCCGGACATAAAGGTTACGATTACCGGTTACACCGCCGACAACGCCGGTTTTGCCAAAATCGTCAACGCGGTCCAGTCCGGCAGTGGTGTTGATGTCTTTCGTATCCCGAATGACAGTCTTCCGACCATGATCCGGGACGGTGCAATTGCTTCGATCGACCCGTATATCACCGCCGAAGACAAAGCCGATATCCTGCCGAACTTGTTCGACCTGGTAACGGTAAACGGCAAGTTGTACGCCTGGCCGTTGTGGGTACCCCCGGTATCCATGTACCTGAACCTTGACGTGTTCAAGGAAAGAGGCGTTGAACTGCCTCCGAAAAACTGGACCTACGATCAATTCGTTGAAATCGCCAAGAAACTGACCTTTACCCGTGGTAATGACAAAGTTTATGGCTACAGCGCCCTGATTGACCCCGGTCTGGTTGACCTCTGGCCGATCATTATGTCGGACGGAGCAGTGCCTTTGAGCTCCGACAACACCAAGTACACCTGGAACACTCCTGAAGCCTACAGCGGTTTGCAGAAGGTTGTTGACCTGGTTAAGGTTCACAAGGTCACCCCGCCTGACTTCGGTACCCAAAAGCTGGATGATATCCTGACCGCCTTCAAGAACAAGCTGCAGGGTATGTGGAGTCGCCCCAGCGGTGACGCCGGTACACTGGTTGCCGGTGGCGTCAACCTGGACATCTGGCCGATGCCGCTTGGCAAGAGTGGCAAGCCGGTTTCCGCCGGTGGCGTTGGTCTGATCGCGGTTACCCCGAACAAGGACACCGCCAAGCAGAAGGCCGCCATGGACCTGGCTCGCTATCTGACCAGCCCGCAGGTCGAAAAAGATGTACCGGGATACTTCCTGGCCCCGGCTGCTCGCAAGTCGGTAACCGTGGTATCACCGTACAACAAGTTCGCGCCGATTGCACCGACCGCCTGGATTACCCCAAGCTTACCGGCCTGGACCCAAATCCGGACGCTCATTCACCCCAATCTCCAGAACGCCGTCTTCGGGAAAATGACGCCTGAGCAGGCTCTTTCCCAGCCGACCGATGAGATTAACAAACTTCTTGGACAGAAGTAATTAGAAGCTACAAGGAATAACTAAAGGGAATTCGATGGCAGATGTAGACATAACGAAAGCAAGTAATCCGGCACGTCCCGGAGTCAATCCAATCCAGGATTTCATTCGAAAATATGGTTGGAGCTATGTTTTCGTCCTTCCGAGTATGCTGGCTTTCACCGTCTTTACTTTAATCCCGGTGATCTGGGCTTTTATCATAAGCTTCCAGGATTTCCGGCCGCGAGGAGGCGGTGGCTGGGTGGGTTTTCAAAATTACACCGATGCCTTTACAACCCAGAACGGGGTATTTGTTGAAGCATTAAAGAACACCGCGTTTTACGCGTTGGTCACTGTTACGGCAAATATCTTTATCGGGTTGTTCCTGGCAAGTTTGATACAACCACTAAGCGCACGCTTCCAGACTTTCTTTCGCGCGGCATACTATCTGCCAGCCGTGACCAGCGCCGTCATCATCGCGGTGACATGGCGCTGGCTCTTTAATACCCAATGGGGTTTCTTGAACTTCTTATTGAGCCTTGTCGGGGCCGAGCCAGTTCGCTGGCTGTCGGACCCCGACATCGCCCTCCAGAGCGTCATCCTGTCGACAGTCTTTACTATTCCGGCCGCCGGGGTTGTGCTGTTCAGCGCCGCGATGGGAAGTGTGCCAAAAGACTTTTACGAGGCAGCCGAACTGGAAGGGGCCGGCCCGATCAGGAAATGGTGGAGTATTACCTTACCCCTGATCAAGTCCACCACGCTTTATGTGGTGGTGCTTTATACAATTGCCAGTTTCGAAGTATTTGAGAAAGTTTACATTATGGTACCCAGCGGTGTCGGTAATAGTACCCAGACCATTGTTACCCAGATTTACCAGAGCGTTTTCCAGCAATTCCGGTATGGCGTGGCTTCGGCCCAGGCGATTGTGCTGTTTGTAATCATTGCCACTATAGCGGTAGTTCAATTCCGGTTCCTGAAAACGGACGTGGAGTACTAAAATGGCCTTAAGTTTTGCACGCAGTACCACGGGCCGCCAGGCTCCTAAAAGATTTACCATCAGCCGGGTATTACTCTGGCTGGCCTTGATCGTAACTACTATAATTTCGCTTTTCCCGATGTACTGGCTGTTTGTAACCGCCTTTACACCGACCCAGGACACAATTAAGACCCCACCCGACCTGTTTCCACAGGGTAGTGTGGCGAATTTCGAGCGGCTCTTCAGCCAGGCTAAAGATTACTGGAGCTGGTTTGCCAATAGCGTTTTAATCACGATTGGTATCACGGTTTTTCACCTGATCTTTGATACCCTGGCCGGTTACGCTTTTGCCAAGAAAAGGTTTCCCGGCCGGAACTTCCTGTTCTGGATAATTCTCAGCACACTGATGATTCCGCCTCAGGTTACCCTGGTACCGTTGTACATCGTGGTCCAGAACTTCAACCTGCGGGACAGCCTCTGGGCGGTCATTCTGCCCGGTTGGGCCAATGTATTCGGTATCTTCCTGATGCGGCAGTATATCCAGACTTTGCCGACGGAACTTGAAGAAGCCGGACGGATTGACGGTTGTAGCGAACCTGGCATTTTCTGGCGGATAATTCTGCCGTTGTCCAAACCGGCCCTGGCCTCACTGGCAATTTTCACCTTTGTCCGCTTCTGGAACGACTTTTTGTGGCCTTCGATGGTCCTAATCAAAAGTCCTTCATTTACACTGCCGGTGGGTGTAGCCAGCCTGCAAACTGAATTTTCAACTGACTACGGTTTGATTTTCGCCGGTTCGGCCATAGCGGCATTACCTATGATTATCTTCTTCCTGTGCTTCCAGCGCTACTTCCTGGAAGGTGTACGGGCCGGAGCAATTAAAGGTTAGGCAGCGGCCGATTAACTATAAAAAGAGTTTATTCTGTGGATAAAACTAATTCTTCGCGGCTCAGCGCTACCGTGATCGGTTTGATGAGTGGCACCTCCGTTGATGGCGTGGACGTGGCCCTGTGCCGGTTAGAGGAAGACCTGGCTAACCCGGGCGAAATCGAACTTGAAGTATTCGGTTATAGCGAGCAACCTTTCCCGGAAGAAATCCGGGCTCAGGTCTTTGAAGCATTTAAGGAAAAGAGCGGCCCGGCCGAAATCTGTGAGCTAAACTTTGCCCTGGGTGAGGTCTTTGCCCAATCGGCCATTCAAGGAATGGCCGAGGCCGGTTTAGACCCGGCCCAGGTGGACCTGATTGCCTCACACGGTCAGACTATCTACCACCAGGTAGCCACCGGACACCGCCTTTCGACCATGCAAATGGCCGAAGGGGCGGTAATCGCGGCCCGGACCGGGCGCACTGTTGCCTATGATTTCCGGACTGCCGACGTTGCATTGGGCGGCCAGGGCGCACCCCTGGCTCCCTATTTTGATGTCCTGTTCTTTTCCCATCCTACCCGTAACCGGGCTTTACAAAATATTGGCGGTATTGGAAACGTTACCTTCCTGCCCGCCGGTGGGACCAAAGCCCCGCTGGCGCTGGATACCGGGCCGGGTAATGCCCTGATGGACGCTGCAATCCGCATTTTCAGTCAGGGAAAGCTACAGTTTGACGAAGACGGCGCTATGGCCGCTCGCGGCTCGATTCACTCCGGCTGGCTGGCCGAACTGATGGCTCATCCGTATATCAAGGCAAATTACCCCAAAAGCACCGGCCGTGAAGTTTTTGGTGACGCTTTTGCCCGCCAGTTGGTTGACCACGCCGCCCAGCTTGGCCTTTCGCCGGAAGATACCATGGCGACCCTGACTGCCTTTACCGCAAAAAGTATCGCGATGTCTATCAATCGCTTTAGCCCGGTGGCAAAGTTGGATGAACTGATTGTAAGCGGCGGCGGAGCGCACATCCGGGTTTTACATGACATGCTGGGTGAATGGCTGCCAGGGGTAGAAGTTTTACATCACGACCAGTTCGGAGTACCTGCTTCGGCCAAAGAAGCGGTCTGTTTCGCCTTATTAGGCTTCGAACTGTTACGCAACCGCCCGGCCAACTTGCCGGGTAGCACCGGGGCCAGCCGTTTAAGTTTGCTGGGCAAATTAGCCCCCGGTTTGAATTTTGCACCTTTACTTCAGAAATTCGGCCCGGTAATGCAGCC
>JAQBPB010000033.1 GCA_028287745.1 Chloroflexota bacterium | reverse complement strand
GCCTTTCTGGTGCCACCCGGCTGCCGCATCCCGCCAGGCCATGGAAGCTTCGGCCAGCATGCCGCACAAATGGGCGCAGTGCCCAAGTTGGTCCAGGAGTTCCAGCCGCTGCCTTTCATCAACTCCTGCCGGCCAGAGGTTGAGCGCCTGTCTCGCCGCGGCAGCCGCGTCCTGGTAGGCGTGGACTTTACAAGAAATAAAGCAGGCTTCCACCAGGGTAATACGGGTTCGTTCAGTTTCCTGGGCGGCCGACCAATGTATCGCAATGGTGGAAGGGTGCGCACCATCTTCCACCAGGAAAGCTGCCACCTGGCGGTGAAGGTTGCGGCGCCGTGTCCAGGAAATATCTTTGTAGACCGCTTCATGGGTCAGGGCGTGCCGGAATCCGGCGCTGCCACCCTCGCTTTCCATTATCAGGCCCCGTTCCATAAGGTCATCCAGCCCCGTATCGGTCCCTGCCAGGCGGGTCAATAATTTGAGGTCAAAGGTCTGGCCTATAACCGAAGCAATTTCCAGGAGCATAAGAGAGGGGTTGGCTAGTCTGTCCAGTTGCAGCAAAACCGCGTCGCGTAAAGTATCGGGCAACGGCATTTCCACGCTGGGTTCAAGTTCTAATCCCACCTGGCTGTGCTGCAACTTACCGGTGGTGGTGAGGGCGTGGGCCATTTCCTCTACAAATAACGGCAGGCCTTCAGTCCGCTCGTAAAGGGCCGCCGCCAGGGCCGGACCCGGGTAGTGGCCGAGTATCCGGGCGGCCAACCCGATTGTTTCCTCCTGGCTTAATGGTTCAATCATTATCTCCTGGAGCAGCCTGGCCCGCCGCAGGTCGTTGCGCAGGCGCCGTACCGGGTGCCCCCGTGGAATCTCGTCACTCCGGTATGTCCCAATAATCAGCATCGGTTCGGCTGTAAAGCAACTTGCCAGTTGGGGTAAGAGTTCAAGGGTAGCATTATCGGCCCATTGGAGATCGTCAAGGAAGAACGCCGCCGGTTCCTCGCGTCCAATGGCTTCAAAAGCGCAGTGTATAGCCTCAACGAGAGTTTGCCGGTTACCTTTATCCGGTGGTAACCCTAACTCCGGCAGGAGGAGTGCCAGGAACTGCGCAAGCGGTCCGAACTTAGTAATGCTATCCGGCCGGTAACGTAAATAAGCACGCAGGGCCGCGCTGACCGGTCCATAAGGTGGCGTGGCCTGCTCGCTGGTGGGTCCGGCGAGCGTTAGCAGCCCGCTGCGGGCCAGGCAATCGGTAGCTAAACGCGTCTTACCCACCCCAGCCTCGCCAGCCAGCAGGATAATTCCGCCCCGCCCCTGGTGCACGCCAGCCAGCACCCGGTCAAGCTCGGCTTGCTCCCGCTGTCGGCCTATGAGGTCCTTTTCAGTCCTTGCCATACCTTTAAATGTCCAGAGTTCTTAAGAAGGGTAAACCGATGTAGATAAACTTATTATAACCATAAGATGAATAAATTAAAACAGGTTGGGGTGGGGATATTCGAATATTGAAAATTACTATAAATGATAGCCAGAAATTGCAAAATGGTGTTAGATAACTCAGGTAAGTGACAGAGTTTTTAGTCGTATCCTCAATACAACAGCACCGGCTAATTATCCTATATACATTAAACAATCAAATGCTATAATAAAGTAACAGGTTGTTTGCATGTAATACCGGTTTTGCCTTACTGGAATAACCCAAGCTCAAAAGAGAATAAATTGAAAAATACTCACGAAAAGGGTCGCGCAGCTGAAAACCGGCAAAGTGCTGGCGATCAGGCTGGCCCGGTTAGCGAAAGCATTTTGCCCGGTAGTACCTATCACCTGGCTCAAAGAGCCGGTGATTGCTCCCGGCCCCTGACCAGCGGCCAGGTACTTCAGCTTCAAAGAACCCTGGGGAACCGGGTGGTTACCGCTTTGCTCCGGAAAAGGCAGGCTGCCCCACCGCCGCCAGCCGCCGCAAGCCCGGCAATCCAGCGCCAGGTCTACCTCGGCAAACAATCTCAGGCCAAAGTTGAACTGACACCGGCAGCGGTTTCCTGGTGGGAAAAGCAAAAGGGTTCCGGGGACCGGAAGGTTAGTAACATGCTTACCGATGAACCCAAACGGTACTTTAATGATAAGGCCGAAATGATTAATTACGCTCAGGGGAAAACTGAGAACATGGGTTACCTCACCCCTGAAAACACCTGGATCCGGCTGCCCGAAAATAGACTACTCGTCCTGGGTGAAGACCATTCCAGCACCACACTTAATGATGTTGTTAAAGCTACCGGCGCTAAAAATTACCTTTATGAGCCCAACACAGAAATGCCCGCTGACCTGGCAGGAAGTTCCAAACGGGTACGTGCTGCCATTAGCACGAGAAAAGATGAACTCAACCTTAAAGCCGGGCGCAAAGATGACAAAATCGACCACAACCTTGAAAAGTCAATGGCTAAAGTTGTGGTAGGGTTGGATGGAATGGCGAGTAAAATAAACACTGCAGTCAACAAACCTGTCACTTCCGGGACCGGGAAAAAGGCTGCTACTGGCTACACACGGGGGGCGGCCGAGTTGTTTTACTTCCGCCTGGCCCTGCTCATAAGTGCTAAGGCGGCAAAACATAATAAAAACCCGCAGCCGCTGTGGACCGCCCAGCAGGCGGTTCTTAACCAATCTTATAAGCAACTATTGGATAATCTTCCTCTGGAACAGACCGATTTTGTAAAGGCGATTAGTAAAGATGCCTTTACTTTTGACCAGTTCCTGGAGTCCTTCAAGACGGCCGCCTTAATGGAACTGCAACACTCTGACAAAGGAAATGAATACGCCGGTTTCCGGACCGAGCATACCGACATGCAAGCTTCAAACGAGCGCGTAAAGGAATACGAGAAGATGCGCGAGTTCCACATGGTGCAAAAGATTAAGGCCGGTCTGGGTAGCTATTCCCTGGTAGGAATGGGTGATGTGCACCGGGGCCACCTGGAGACATTGTTAGGTGCTTTGCCAAAGGTGACTGTCCGGAAGTTGAATAATGCTTCGCTTATGGACACGGCCCATCCCACTTTCGTAAAGGAACAAAAGGACATCTGGCACCCTTAAAGGCTCGAACCAGTTATCGAAAGGGCTGGTTGCTATCAGGTTGCCCCGGCCCCCAACCCTTCCAGGGTATAGATAGTGGTAATTTGCTATAACCTCCCACAAAGGGAAACCGTAACTCTCCTTTTAAAGATCCTATACCGGAAGGCCGGTGAGGGCGATTTACCGGCCTAAGAATATTCTAAATAGTTTAAGAATTCAGGCTTGACGGTCCTCAGAACCCGGTTGCTCTGGGGACCGCACCTCAGGTTTCACACCACCGGGAGCGCGAACTCGGGCCTTAATCTAAATCGACGGCTGCCAGGCCGTGTGCGCCTAGAATACTGGAGAGTTCGCCTCCGTGATGGATGTCGTGTTCTAGCACATGCCAGATAATCCATTGGAGTGAACGGACGGGTCTATTACCCCCCTTTGGGTGTGGAAAGACCTTTCCTAGGTCAGCCGGGGTCAGGCGGGCCAGCGCCTCCTCGATCATTTGCCAGGTCCTTTCCAGCCCGGCAATCAGTTCTGCTGCTGAATGTAAAGGGTCTTCACCATCCTCACAGACGCCATAATCCCATAATTCATACTGAGCAAGATCGTCACTACCCTCGCCCATCCGGGTATGGAACCAGAATGTCCGGGCCCCTACAATATGCGTGGTAATCATACCAATCGACCAGTTCAGAGGTGAGCTGCGCAAGGCAAGCTGGTCTACTGTAAGTGGTGCGATGGCCGCTACAAGCTGCTTCTGGTAGACATCCCAGCCCGTGTAAAATGGGGCCAGCGAAAGCTGCTGTTCGATCATTATAGTTATACTCCTCTGTTCCTGATTCCCCTACGGATTTATAACTTGTGGCTCAGGCTGCGGCATTGGTTTCCATGGTACATCGCGTGTAGATGCATCGGTCCCACCTATTACTAAGTCAGCCAGATATCCACCATGCACATAATGGCTTACTTGATTCCAAGGTATGCCGCCTTATCCTTTGCCGTTGGTTTCAAATGGAATGGCCGGGTAGCCGCCGCCAAATGGCACATCGGGACGCTCATAGTCACCCATCAGGGCGCGGCGCAGCGGGGTAGTCTGCTCCAGGAAGGCCGGGTCGGTAGCATCCCGGTCAGACCGGCGCAGCCAGGGTGGACTGTAAATATAGTGCATGTTGTACCGGTCGAAATCCCGGTTGTTGGGCATTGGGGAATGGTAGACCCCATTATGAAAAATTAAAACGCTGCCGGGCCTGGCACAAATAATTTGTTGGATGGGGCAGGCTTGAACTTCTTTACGGACGGCTTCCGGTAAATCCAGGGGACTGCGGTGACTGCCTGGGATCATCATCATATTGCCCATGTAAAGCTCCGATTGGTCGGTCAGATTAAAGCTGACGCGCAATTGTAGCAGCGGTGTCGGATAGCCCAGGTCTTTGAATTGGTAGGCCGAGGAGCCGTCGGCGTGCCAGCCTACACTTTGCGAGCCAGCCGGTTGGACAGTACACCAGGCGGCTTGCAATACAAAGCGGTCCTTGTAGAGAGCGCGTACCTTCGGCAGGAAAGCCGGGTGATCAATCAGGCGTTCGAGGGCCGGTTCATGCTCAAAACCTTTCCCAATCTGATTTAGTTTCCCGGTAATCTTCCCAGTGTGTAAGCGTTTCGCCGCTTCAAGCGTTTCTTGAACTTCGTCAGGGCTTAGAACATCTTCGATTACTATATAGCCGAAGCACTCGAACATGAAACGATCCATTTCGGTCATTGTACCCGGTTTGACGATAGGAAGAGTTGTTAAATCCATATCGCAAGGTCTCCTTTTTTTATATAACAATGACAATCGCGGAAAGGGCTGCGGGCTTTACGTTTGCAACCATCATCAGTGCCTAACCCACATAAGTTGTTAA
>JAQBPB010000025.1 GCA_028287745.1 Chloroflexota bacterium | reverse complement strand
TTGAAATTAATTCAAACATTGTTGGTAATGAAAACAGGTATTTCCAGGTTCAATTTATACCTGAATTTAGTCTAGACGGTAAAGAAGTAGTTTCGGTATTTACAATTGGCAGGGATATTACCGACTTCAAACGGGCTAATCAAGCATTAAAAGAATCGGAAAAACGCTTAAGCCATATTCTTGAAGGCATCACGGATGCTTGTTTCGGGATTGACAATAATTTAAATATTATTTATATAAACCCCCAGGCTGAAAAGTTACTCAAGCGCACCAGCCAGGACCTTTTAAACAAAAATCTCCGGGCAGAATTCCCTGAAGCAGTAGGGACCAATTTCATGACGATGTATAATTTTGCCCTGAAAGAAATGGCGGTTGTCAATTTTCAGGAATATTACCCTCCCCTGGATTTATGGCTGGAAGTCCACCTTTATCCCTCCGCTGACGGGCTCCTGATTTACTTTAAGAAGGTGGCAACTAACATTAAAGATATGAAGTAGATTACGTAGGGTAGCACAAATCCGTGATTTTGCCGGGTCCGGTTTCTTAAGGGCTTTACAATTAATTTCACTTAGCCTGGTTTATTTTTTGATAAATATCAAAGGCCGGTTATCCGCCTTTCAGGACAGAATAACCGGCTCTTTTTATTAGTGGTCAACCACTGCCCGTTAAATCAGCTAGCCGGGGCAGCGTTCGGAGCAGCGTACCCTGGTGGAGCGGTGGAAGCCGCTGTTGTAGGCTCCGTAGTTTGAGGGGCAGTGGTTGACCCGGCAGAAGATGCGGGCGCAACCGTCGGAGTTGTAGCCTGGGACGGGTCCGCCCCGGAACTCCCCGCCGGGGTTGCGGTTGGAGCGGGTGTCACAGAGGGCTCAGGCGTTTGAGTAGGGATAGGGGTGGCGTTATCGTCGTCATCTTCTCTGGATTCCCGTTCCTGTTTATTTAAACTGGCTGCCAGGTCTTTGAATTCGGCTATTACGTCCGCAATCCGGGTCCTGGCTTCCGCGAATGTTACGCCCTTTTTGGTTTTGAGTGAATTTATTTCACGCTCCATTCTTTTCAAAAGGCCATTAATGCGGGGCGGTACTTCACTGGGATCGTCTACCTGGAAAGTATATTGAAGGGCCTGGGCATAGGTCTGGCAGCGGGTACAACCAATATTGACCGCGATGGCCGCATTTTCCGGCGCAATGTTAGTCGCTTTCCGGCTAATAAGATTAATTTGCAAGGCAACCGCGTAAGTCTGGCAATCAGTACAAGAACCCTGGGAGGTAGCCAGGTTTAACGGGGTTACATTTGGTCCCCAGATTTTGTTCAACTGGGTACTGCCGCGAATAAGCATTTGCCCGTTTTCTTTATTTACCAGTTGGACAATGTTTTTACCGCTGCCCTTACCGCGGCCTTCATCTTCCTTTGTGCCATCACCTCGGAAGCTCTGGATGGAATTATTGCCTTTTTCAGCATCCTCATTAGCTTTACCTGCCGGAGTGCCGTCACCGGCTGGTGACGCACCGGAAGCAGCCGGACTGGTCGCCGTGGTGGTTGCCGGTGCCGTGGTGGCGGGAGTTGTCGCGGCAGCACCGGTACTACTCGGGTCAGGAGTTGTCCCGGTAGCGGAATTGGTACCATTGATAGTATTTGCGCCAGCGGCAGCCGGACTGGTGGTAGTAGCGTTTACTGTGGTACTTTCCGGATTTGATGTCGGTTTGGTAGCAGACATTAATTCCCCGCTGGAAGCTTCCAACCCGGCTGCGGAACACCCGCTTAAAGCCAGCGCTCCTAAAATAATTATGAGAAGCAGGCTTAGAAATTTAACCCTTATAGTATTTTGCCTCATTTTACCATCCCTCTTACTACTAAACTTTAGAAACCTGTTGGCGGATAAGGGTTTTTGCCGCTTAATAGGATGGGATGTAGCGGCGGCAAAAACCCTTTCCAGGTCAAAAAGCCCTTCCCGGCCCTTTAGGGAGTCGGGGTTGGGGTAACACTAACTACCGGAGTGCCAGCCGAAAGAACTGCCGCCGTTGCCGGAGTTGTAACCACTCCGGAAGGCGTAGCGGTTGCCGTAGGCGCAGGGGTTGCCGTGACCGTAGGTGGTGGTGGCGCTGGCGTAGGAGTAGACGCTGGTGGCACCGGGGTGGCTGTTGGCACCGGGGCGGCTGTTGGCGCCGGGGCGGGTGCCGGGGCAGGCCCGGTAGATGAACCGCCGTTATTTACCGGAACCGGCGTGGCGGTTGGGGCCACCGTAGCCGTAGCAGCTACTGTCGGCGTTCCGGCCGGAGTTGCGGTTACTGCCGGTTTGGTAGTCCCGGAAACGGTCGGCGTTCCGGCAATGGCCGTAGCCGTCAAACCGGGTGTACCTGAAACCGGCGTTACGCTGGTAGCCGCTGGGGAAACACTGGCACTCGGAGTCATGGTAGCCGGTACAACGGCTGGGGTGGCCGGGGAAGCCGCCATGAAAGGAATCGCTTCATAGATAAGGCCCCGGTCGGTCGGTTTAATTGGTACAAAGTTCTGCCGGGCCGTTCTATAAAGCGGGCCTGGCGTATCATGCGCGGAAAACGGAAGTTGAGGAGTCCACATGAAAGCCAGTAAACCAACAATACCAAGCCCCATCAGGGAACCGGCCACTCGCCGTTTCAGAGTAGGTTTGCTCCAGTTCCACAGGAACCGGAATAGAGTGCGGCCCAGGGTAAAAATTACAAACAGAGTACCACCGGTTGGAATAGCCAGCAGAAGAATCTGACCGCCCGAACCCAGCATTGTCATAAAGTCGCTCTGTCCCAAAGCGTTCCCAAAGATTTCGGCCTGTTTACTCAACGAGTCCCAGGCGGTAGCCAGGATGCGCGGGAGGCCGGTTATTATCATAAAAATTAAGAAAAACAACAGTGGTATCGTAACCAGAATGTAAAGGGCGAAAACAATCTTTACCCAGGTTTTTAAATCAGGTAACTTGCGGCCTTTCCAGAATGGCAAAGGCAGCACCGTGCGTAGGAAAGGGCCGATTTGCGAGAAAAAGTCGGGCATACCGGTAATATCCGCCAGTGCCCAGTAACCGTCCAGCCGGACAAAAGGCAGGAGCTGGTGGAAAATCTCCAGGTCCATCAACACAATCGCGCCCAGCAGAAATTCCCAGCCGGTCAGGACATAAATCCCCATTATGACCAGCATGATGATAAGGTTGAAATAGAAACCGCCCAGGTCTGTACGCACTCTTGCCCAGCGTTTCAGCCGGTAGTTTTCGGTTACATCGGTATAAAAAGCCGGGTAGATGATATATAGGCCGACGCCCATACCGCGCACTTTACCACCGGCAAACTTGAGAGCGGCGGCGTGCCCAAACTCGTGAAAGGCGGCGGAAACGATAATCAAAGCGATCAACCCTAGCAACAGGCCGGGATTATAGAGTAAATCCGAGGTGGCATGGGCCACACCATGGACAAAGAAAAGCCATATGTGGGCCAGAATTGCCAGGATCATAACCGGGATAATGACATAGGCATGGTAGAGATGTTGAAAGACGGTGGTCCCAGGGTCAATATACTTTGGCGGAATTTTAGCCATCTTCAAATTAATCTGCAGCGGTGAAGCCTGCCCGGCGGTCCGCCCGTGAGTATGTCCCCGGCCATTTTCGCCGCCTTCCGCGCCATACACCGTTCCATCAGCCTGGGTTACCAGGCCCATTGGAATTAATTTTTTCTCTAATAACTGCCGGACATTATCGGCGCTTACTTTTTTGCTGTAATTCTCTGAAACCTTTGCGGCCATTTCTTCCAGAGTTTGCTGGCCGTTCGCCTGTTCGGCAACTTTATAGAGTAATTCGGTAACCTGGATAAACTTGCTGTCGCGCAGTACCAACCACTGCTTTTCCTCAAACCCGCTTTCCTGCATTTCCCCACTAAGTTCCACATTGGGGGCAAGTTGGGGCCGCTCGGCTACCTGTATTTTTACCTGTTTTTCCTGGGTGTTGCCAGCCGGGCCAGGCTGGGGGCCAGGTGGATTAGAGCCGGTATTAGTAGCGGCCTTATTCTCCGCCGGTTGACCCACCGGAGCAGGGGAAGTTGCCGGTCCGGTTGTTACCCGGTCATTCCGGCCTTTATCCAGGTTTGAAGTACCCATCCGGGGTTGAGAAGCCAAGTCAGGTGGCGAAGGTTGCTTGTTACCAGGGCCAGGCTTTTCAGGATTAGTATTAGACTGGTGTTGCGGTTCTAACAGGTCCATATCAAAACGCTCCTGTGTTATCGCTATTCAACAAAGAAGGACCGTTAAATTTTGGTGCTAACGGCCCTTCTTACCAGCAGGTGCCTGAAAGAGCACCCTGATTTATATTGTGTAGAACTATAACAACAGCTAGTTTGTCTGAGTGATCGGGGCAGTCTGTTCGGCGTTCGCGTAAGCGACCGAGTTATCCGAAAGAACATTTAAGGCCGCCGCCACATTTACCGGGGCCGCTACGTTCGCGTTGATCAAAGACATGTTCTCGCGGTCAGGCAATTCCGAAGCCTCTTGATTCTCGAGTTCTTCCGCGCTTAAAGCTTCTGGTTCTAAATCTTGATTTTCCCTGGACATATGTTTCCCCTTTCTTTGAACGACTTTCACCCTGGAGCCTGAAAATTTCAAGGCTTAATACATCCTGGCCTCAATGTAGTCAGGTCAGGTGAAGTACGAATTAAAGTTTAAAGACTGGAGTTCTGCCAGTCAGGCGGCAGTTTAACCTATCTGCCGCCTGACACCTTACCCGGTTTAGTTGGTCTGCGTAATCGGGGCATTCTGGGTTGCATTCGCATATGCAACCGAGTTATCCGAAAGAACATTCAAGGCCACGGCGGCATTTACAGGTGCCGCCACATTGGCGTTGATCAAAGACATGTTTTCGCGGTCAGGCAACTCGGCCACTTGCTGGTCATCCAATTCTTCTTGACTGAGTTCCTGATCTCTATTATTGTCCGGTGACATTTTTAACTTCCTTTCCAAGGTTGTAAACTTCAACTTAAATGGGAGAAGCTTACCAGCCTTTAACTAAAAGTAAATTTGTTCCCAGATCAACCTTCTATATCCTATCCGCTGGCACCGGTTGAAGGGTGTCAAATTCCGGCGGAGCGGGGCCAATGGCAGGAATCGAGCTAAAGCCGTCCGGCGAAATAAGTGAAAGTGCCTCTCTATCGGGCAATTCGGCCACTTCCTCCGCTTCAAGGTCAGCCGCGCTTAATTCCCTGGGGTCCTGGGCTTTGTCGCCTTCAACTTGCTTATCCATTCTTTTGAATTCCTTTCTGACCTATAACAGGTCCTCGCCTACTTTCAGCGTAACCGAGTTAAAGGGCCAAAAGTTAGTTTCCCTGAACGATGGGAGCTGTCTGTTCCGCATTGGCATAAGCAATTGAGTTATCCGACAACACGTTGGCAGCTACAGCGGCGTTGATTGGCGCAGCAAGATTGGCGTTGATTAGAGACATGTTCTCGCGATCAGGCAATTCAGAGGCATCCTGGTTTTCCAGTTCCTCGGCACTAAGTTCCTGGTCCTGCAAATCTCTATTTTCCTCAGACATCGCAAAATCTCCTTTCTAACATATCAACTTTTCCCACCCGCATCTAAGGCTAAAAAACCATTTTATAGCCTATGAACCGGTCTGGCATCAAACCTGATACTCTTAGTTACCCTGTGTAATCGGGGTGGTTTGAGCCGCATCCGCATATGCGGTGGCACCGTCAGATAGTACGTTGGCTGCCACAGCCGCGTTAACCGGAATAGCAATATTAGCGTTGATCAAAGACATGTTTTCACGGTCAGGCAGCTCAGAGGCATCCTGAGCTTCGAGTTCTTCATTACTGAGGTCGTTTTGCTGGTCCTTTTCTTCAGGAGTCATACAAATTAACCTGTCCTTTCTTTTGTCATAAGCCATTGCGAACCGTTCAGCACCAAATCTTTATAAAGAATTATCCTGATTAATTCGTGTATTCTGGATTGAACTACTATGCGTAGTTCCCCCCGGCTGGCCTATTTTAGTAGAAAAATGAAGATTGGTCCGGCCTTCTATGTTAATATCGTGGGCCCGGCCTTTGCCGGATTTGGCAACTTTAGCCGCTACCTCTTGCTTTACTTTCTTAAAGTATTGTTTGAGGTTGTTAATATCATTTTTTGAAGGACTTTCCATATCTATTTCCTCTGTAACCTTACTACCAGTCTTCTCTCGATGGGTTCTTGTGATAGAACCACTATCGCTAGATATTTTATATAAAGCAAACTATGTGCCAGAAGCATCCACGAACATTAAGTGGTAATAGGTAGATTAGATTTTTTTTATATCTAAAGGCTTTATTTTCAAAATGTCAGGATTTAACCCGAATTAACAGGGTATATACCGGGTTTTAGCCTCACTTATGATATATTTTCTATTTTTTGTAATGAATTTCCTTATAAATTATTAAATGATAGAGTATATTTTGTATTAAGTTTGTAGAAGATAATTCTAACAAACCCTGTAAAATAAGCAGAAAGAGCCTGATCAAAATGCCTGACCAGGCTTTAACTCCAGGCTGGAATTGAAATATTTTTGAATATAATAAAAATAGTTAGAATTTTTCTATTGGAGTTTAATTGTCAAAGAGGTGTTTAATTATAAAAAACTAAGCCAAAAGAGCGGTGTAACTTTTCATGAGCTTAGTCGTGGTCAGGGCTGGCGGAGGATACGCCTAATCCACTGGTTGTCAGATTCTCAGTAGCGGCCGGTAGCGCCTGCCGTTCGTGGTTTCTAAAGAGCACAACACCCAACATAACGGCAGCGCCTAAAAGCCCGAAGAACCACCAGCACAGGCCGGGAAGATTGTGTTCCAGGCCCAGGTCGTACAAGAACCCACCCAGGAAGCTGCCAAATACGCCCCCAAAACCCATCGCAAGCGAACTAAAACCAAAATAACTTGCCAGGGTCGAATCGCTCGCATAATCTGAAACCAGCACCGATACCATCGGCTCAACCACCAACCGGCCCAGCGCGTACAGCACCACACAGACCAGCAGAAAGACAAAACTATCCGCGAAACTGACCAGGAACATGCCCAACCCGGCCACCAGTGACCCAATACCAATCAGGGTTATCGGTTTAAAGAAGCGGGCCAGGTAGCGGATTAGAATAAATTGCAGGGCAATACTCAAACCGCTATTTATCAGGTAAACCCAGCTGATACCATCTTCCGAGCCGCTTAACTGAGTAGAAACCAGCGGCAGAGTAATATTAATCTGGCTGTAAATAGAGTAATAACCGACCAGCAAAAAGGTAATAAAGACAAATGAGCGGTCCCGCCAGACTGTTCCGATGTTGCTGAACATCAGGCCAAAGCCGCTTTTAGTATTATCGCCGGGCGGAGATACGATTGACGGGATAAAAATCAACAGGATTAAGAAGTTAACAATGTACATTGCGGCTGAAGCCACCCCGACCACCGTGAAGTTAACTTTTAACAGGGCTATTCCGGCCAGCGGGCCAATCGACATGCCCAGGTTACCGACTGTGGCGTTGAGCGAGAAGATTGTCTCGCGCTTGTACCCTTTTGAGAGCGAGGCAAGGGCCGCTTTCCCGCTGGAGTCGAAAAACGCACCACCTATGGCGGAAACCGAAGCCGAAAGAATAAGGGTCAGGGTATCGGTAGCGAAGGCCATCCAGAAGAAACCGACGGCCCGGATCAACATGCCTACCATCATCATAAACCGGTAACCGGCCCAATCCGAAAGAGCGGCCGTAAAAAGGCCCAGGCCAAACTGAATGAACTGGCGAATCGCCAGGACAATCCCGGCAACCGTCGCGCCCAGACCCAGGTCGTTAGTGATGTGGACCGCCAGTAGTGGCATCATCATGAAAAAGCCGAACCACATGATGCCGGTGGTCATAATAAGGACTACAATACTCGTAGTTTGGCGGCGATTGCCGGAAGCGCTCTCTATCAAATAAACCTGCTTACCTGTTCAAGTCATCAGCGATAATCCCGCTCTTACTAATAATACTCCTCAAATGGATATTCTTTCAATTAACACTGACTATAATTGTATTGTTTATTCTTATCTAAGTAGCCATGTAGTAAATACATATAACTTTATTGGCAGACAATAGATGCAGGTGATATAATCGGTTTCCGTTGAACGGGTAACGTGGGGCGTATAATGTAAACGTTAAACGTTGAACGTGCCACCAGGTAACAAAATCAGCCGTAGAATTCAGAAAATATTTTTACCAGTTACCATCTTGCGTTACCCGTTCTGTGTAATCCGTATCATGTAATCCGTTCAATTTTCTACTAAATAAAAGGGGGTTAACTCTTAGATGAGTAATACCGAGCAAAAACAGGCTAACAATGCCGTCCAGCCTGGCGCTACGCGACTTGAAAAGGATAGTATTGGCGAACTGGCCGTGCCGGTTGAAGCTTATTATGGTGTCCAGACCATGCGAGCCATCCAGAACTTTCCGATTAGCGGCATTCCGATGCCCGCCCGGTTTGTCCAGACCCATGCCAAGCTTAAACGGGCTGCCGCCGAAGTAAACTTTGACCTGGGCCAGATTGACGAGAAGCTATATAAAGCGATTGCCCAGGCCGCTAAAGAAATCGAAGATGGCGGGTTTGCCGACCAGTTCCCGATTGACATTTTCCAGACCGGCTCCGGCACTTCGACCAATATGAACGTCAACGAAGTAATTGCCAGCCGGGCCAACGAGTTATTGGGCGGCAAACCCGGCGACAAAAGCCCGGTCCACCCTAACGACCATGTCAATATGGGCCAATCTTCCAACGATACCATTCCGACCACGCTCTACCTGAGCGCTCTGATTGCGATGGAACAGGAACTCCGGCCTGCCTTAAAACTGCTGGAAGAATCCCTGCGCAAGAAATCTACCGAATTCTGGGATGTAATCAAAACCGGCCGCACCCACTTGCAGGACGCCACCCCTATTCGCCTGGGCCAGGAATTCCTGGGGTACGCCGGACAGATCGAACGCGCCCAGGTCCGCCTGAATGATGCCAAACGCGAGTTGAGCGAAGTGGCCCTGGGCGGTACCGCTGTCGGGACCGGGGTTAATATGCACCCGGAATTCGCTAAACGCGTATTAGAAAAAATTAGCACCTGGCTGGGTATGGAAATCCGGGAAAGCGATAACCACTTCCAATCCCAGAATGCTATTGATGGCGCGGTCCTCGCGAGCGGTGTAATGAAGACAATCGCCGTCAGCCTGATGAAAATTTCCAACGACTTCCGCTGGATGGCCTCCGGCCCGCGGGCTGGTATTGGTGAAATTATCGTCCCGGCAATCCAGCCCGGTTCGTCCATTATGCCGGGTAAAGTTAACCCGGTGGTCGCCGAGTCGGCCACGATGGTCGCGGCCCAGGTCTTTGGTTATGACACGACCATTACCTTTGCCGGGCAGTCCGGTAACTTTGAATTAAACGTCATGCTGCCGGTGGCGGCTTATAACCTTTCGGAGCAAATCCGCCTGCTGGCAAATACCTGCCGCAACCTGGCGGTCCAATGCGTTGATGGTATTGTCGCGACCGACCAGGGCATGAAAATGCTCGAACAGGGCTTGCTGCTGGCGACACCGCTGGCCCCGGTGATCGGTTATGACAAAACCGCCGCGATTGTCAAAAAAGCTCTGAAGACCAACCGGACCATCCGCGAGGTCGCTACCGAGGACAGTGGTCTGCCTAAAGACCAGCTTGATATTCTGCTGGACCCGGCTGCGATGACCGAACCGGGCGGGCCGCAGACTGGAAGCGCTGGTTAAGAAGGGGTAAGTAGTTAGGGGTCAGGGGCATAAGTTAGTTATTAGACGATAGTTGGCAGGAAGCTGTAGGTTATTGACCGGTGGTCAGTAGGAAACAGTTATTAGTAGTCAGAGGCAGGGTTAGCCCTTAATAACCGGGGCATTACTACCACTATTAAGCCGAATATTCATTGGTCGGAAATGATCAGTGGAAATCTACCCACTGACTACTGACTACTGACTACTACCCCAAACCACAATCAAAGGAGGGCCAGATGAGCCAGCAAATGTTACCGGCAGGTACCTTACAAGACCAGGTAGCGATCATCACCGGTGGTGGCACCGGTATGGGTAAAGCAATGGCCCTTACTTTCGCCGGGCTTGGCGCAAAGATTGTGGTTGCCAGTCGAAAACTGGAAAACCTGGAGGCGACTGTCAGGGAAATCGAGGCTGCCGGGTGTGAGGCCCTGGCGGTGGCTACCGATGTGCGCGACCCGGCCCAGGTGGCAAATATGGTGGCCCGTACCAAAGAACGCTTTGGTGGAATAGATATCCTGGTTAATAATGCCGCCGGTAATTTTGTAGCAAAATCCGAAGACTTATCGCCCAACGCCTGGAATGCCGTGGTGGGGATAGTCCTTAACGGCACATGGTATTGCACCCAGGCGGTTGCAAAAGAGATGATTGCCCAGGGCCGGGGCGGCAAAATGGTCAATATTATCGCTACTTACGTCTGGAACGGCGGTCCCGGTACGGCGCCCAGCGCGGCGGCTAAAGCCGGTGTGCTAAGTCTTACCCAGTCACTTTCGGTCGAATGGGCCAGGCACAAGATTCGTATCAACGCGATTGCGCCCGGGCCGGTAGCAACTGAAAACACCACCCGCCAGCTTTTTGGCGGTGGTGACCTGATAGAAAAGATGTCCCGCGAAATCCCACTGGGCCGTTTTGGTGAGGTGGATGAAATTGCCAATGCGGCGGCTTACCTGGTCTCCGACTATGCGAATTATGTTACAGGCACCTGCCTAACCGTGGACGGTGGCAATATGCTCAACAAAGGTTATTTAAAGTATTTTGACAAAATGCCCGGTCGTCAATAAACGGCCCGGCTGATTTCCCCTGACCGGCGCTTTTGATTTATTATTCCGGGCGGGCCAAATCGGCAAAATACCGGCGCAAAACTTGTAAATTGGAAAATAAACGATTAAGGAGGCAGATAATTGAGCCAACTGCTTGAAGGAAAGAATGCCCTGATTATGGGTGTGGCCGATAAACACAGCATCGCCTGGGGCATTACCAAAGCCTTTCACGATGCCGGGGCCAATATTGTACTGACCTACCAGAACGAACGACTGCGCGGCAACGTGGAAAAATTGGCCGCCAGCCTGGAGCGACAACCGACCCTGATCGGGCCCTGCGATGTCACCAAAGATGAAGAACTGGATGGTGTCTTCAGCCAGGTTTCCGAACACTTTGGCGGTAAAGTCGATGTAATGGTACACGCCCTGGCCTTCGCAGCCCGAGAGGACTTGCGCGGGGAATTCGTCAATACTTCCCGCAGCGGCGCTGCAATGGCGCTTGATATCAGCAGTTACTCGCTAATAGCGGTGGCTAACCGGGTAAAACCCCTCATGGAAGCGGCGGGCGGTGGCAGCATTATCACCCTGACCTACCTTGGCAGCGAACGGGTTATCAAAAACTACAATATTATGGGTGTGGCGAAAGCCGCCCTTGAAGCCAGCATGCGCTACCTGGCTAACGAGCTTGGACCTAACAATATCCGGGTCAATGCTATCTCAGCCGGACCTATCAAGACTCTGGCGGCCGCCGGTGGTGTCGGTAACTTCCGTTCAATGCTCGATCTTGTCAAAGACGCCGCTCCCCTCCGGCGAAATGTGGACATCAGCGAAGTTGGCGACGTGGCAACCTTCCTGGGCAGCAACATGTCACGGGCGGTAACCGGCGAAGTACTTTTCGTGGATAATGGCTACCACATCCTGGGCTTGATGGTTTCGGAACAATAAAGTCACACCGTTAAACGCTGGCTAGACAGGTTCTACGAGTTAAGACGAGGTTTACAATGGAGTACCAGACGATTAAAACGGAAAGGGATGATACAACCCTTATTATCACCCTAAACCGGCCGGAAAAATTGAACGCGCTCAGCCCGGAATTGACCGGTGAAGTAGTTGATGCCCTGAACGGGGTGCGGGCGGACGAAACCGTTCGGGCGATTATAATTACCGGCGGTCCAAAAGTTTTTGCGGCCGGGGCAGACCTGTCAAAGATGCAGACCGCCAGCTCGATAGATATGTACCGGCGGAACATTACAGGGGATATGTGGACTACGGTAGCCGATATGCCCCAGCCCACCATTGCAGCCGTAGCCGGGTTCGCCCTGGGTGGCGGCTGTGAACTTGCTATGGCCTGCGACCTACGCCTGGCCGCCGATAATGCTAAATTCGGCCAGCCCGAAATCAATGTTGGGATTTACCCGGGGGCCGGTGGCACTCAGCGCCTCTCCCGTTTGATTGGCCTGGGGCGGGCCAAAGAACTGGTCTTTATGGGTGAGATGATTGGAGCCGAAGAGGCATACCGGATTGGCCTGGTCAATAAGGTTGTACCTGGCGAAAGCCTGCTGGATGAAGCCAAAGCCTGGGCTAAAAAGCTGGCAACCAAGCCGCCCTTTACTCTACAACTGGCTAAACAGGTGATGGACCAGGGCTATGACCTGGACCTTGAAAGCGCCATCAAGCTGGAACGGCTGGGGTTTGTCGCGCTTTTCGGTACTGAGGACCAGCGTGAGGGTGTAACCGCCTTCCTGGAAAAGCGCAAACCAAAATATAGCGGGAAATAAAATCACCTGAAGATTTAAAAAAAGGCTGCCTGGAAATTGCCAGGGCAGCCTTTTTTTATGCATTCTGGAGTATCTATAGTCGTATATTGCCAGTTTTCACCGCTTTTTTTTATTAATTTCAAAATAAATACATTTTTTATTTAATTTTGCATAGTTTTAATTATATGTTTGCATAGTTTTTCTTTATTTATTTTCATATTAAGTTATATTTCCGAGTATTTTACATACATTTTACAAAAATTAGAACTTTTCTAGCGTTGGTGGCAAGAATTTTGTATATGATTAGAAGAGAATATTAAAGGTAACAGCAAAGATTAACTTTTTGCTAAGTATTTAAAAAGTCACCTGACCACTAGCATCAATGGCGATGAATTGATTGGCAAGTGTTCATGGGAGGTTATATACGAATGGCGCGAGCAATAAGTCCGGCCCAAAGAGCTCAATCTGGAATTAAAATAAATAATGGTCTTTCATTAACCTGGTTCAGGTCGTGGCAGTACCACCAGGAAGGTAATCGCGATATAAGATTAGATTTTTTAAGGGGCCTTTGTCTTTTTATAATTATTGCAAATCATATTGGTTACTATCCCGCTTACACAATGTTTCTGACCGGTGGTGGTTACTTCCTGGTTTCCGCCGCTGAAGGATTTATTTTCATCTCTGGCCTTGTACTGGGTCTGGTATACGGTCCACGAATTGTTAAAGAAGGTTTACAGGCGTCTACCGGGAAGATTTTACAGCGGGCCTGGACCCTTTACATCTGGAATATTGTGGTCGCCCTGGCGTACCTGGCAATAGCTTACTTTACACCTTTGCATACCCGGGGTGAAGCCGTTCCGGCCCCACCAAACTTTTCACTTGACCTGGTAATACAACTGGTTACTATGAAGGTAAGCTTTGGCTGGTCGGACTTGCTGGCGACTTACGCCATCCTGCTGGCCGTTTCCCCCATAGTTTTCTATTTTATGGTGCAAAAGAAATCCTGGTGGGTGCTGGGAATTTCCTGGGCATTCTGGCTGGGTTACCAAGTTACACCTCAAAACTTTAGTCCGACACTGGGAACTTTCCCGATTTTTGCCTGGCAGGTGTTGTTCATTACCGGCCTCGTAGTCGGGTTTCACCGGGAAGCAGTTAAAAATTTCTTTAACAGGTTTGCCAAATGGAAACTTTACTTGCCCCTGGGAATAAGCTTCCTGGCCTTGCTAAGTTTTGGGGTAGCCTGGATTTACAACGGTGTTTTTGAAAATAACGCTGACCTTGCTTGGTTCTTCCACTGGTCATTTGATAAATTAGCCTTGAGGCCCGGACGTATGCTGACCTTTATGGTCTTTTTCCTGGTATTCTACCTGTTGCTGACTTACCTTTGGGAACCGCTGCAGCGCTCCCTGGGCTGGCTGTTTAACCCGCTTGGACAAAACTCACTCTACGTTTACATTCTGCATGGGTTTGTAGTATCACTGTTTTTTAACATCCCGGATTACGCCGAACTTTCGCCCCTGGGCCACACCATGGGCCACATCGGGGCCGCCCTGGTTTTATGGGTGCTGGTAAAAAATAAGGTTTTATTCAAAGTAATTCCTCGTTAAATCTACCAGCATGGGGCTTTAAGCATATAAAATGCCTTGCGAAATAAGAGCTTTGTCATAACAAGGCTCTTATTTTATTTCTAGTTTTAATATTTTATTAAAAACTTTTAACAATTAATAGTTTATTGTGATACAGAATAGCTTATAAGATATCAGGGATATTTTAAATACTACCTTATATCATTTTACAAACAAATGATTGCGTATATAGTTTGATTTAAGTTGATTTGAGACATTAAACTATAATCCGGGAAAGTAATATTAAAGGTCTTATATTATTATAATCAAAGTGCGACTAAAAACAAGTTCAACGGATTAAATAATATTTTAGGGTTACATTAGCATAAATATTATTTAATGACTGAAAACCCTTTGTCAGGTACTAGCCCACAAGTCCTATTCAATAATTGAATGGCAGAATAATCTAGTACTTTTAATGAATAATGAAAAATTTTACTGCCAATGCGCCTTAAAGTACTAGGAGTATCGGGCTATAGTCCTGATACTATAGATGTTGTATTCTCATAGTATAAATTTAACATCAGTAATTAAAAGTTGTTAAATTTGTATTAAATGTACGAACTGAACTTTTCATCTGTTACTTCAACCATTAATATCCATTGTCATAGACCTCCGTCCCGAGCGGCGGTCTTTTTTTGTCAAAAATTCCGAACCGCCCTTGAATTGTCGCAAAAGTTTGACTTTTATGCTTATAGTGTTAGAATCTAAAAGGTTACGATAAATTTGTCCTATTAACACCGGGTAAACTTCAGGTATTTTGCCTGTATAATCCCGACCGCCAGGCGTGTGTTATCCGCCCGGCCGTTATTGGGGCGTAGTGAAAGGTCAAATTCCCTATGGGTATTGACAGTAGTTTGGGAAGCAAACTAAAACCCAGGAATACCAGCCAGCCGGATTGAAACGGGACGGTTTCTTGTATTTCCCGCTTTAGACCCAGGACGCCGCTGCTCCGGGCGTCAAAAACGCTTCGACCGCTGACTGCCTCATTTAGTCTCGCTTCCCGCCTCTATCTTACCTTTAAGGCACACGTTTTAATTATAAGCCCTGCCCCACTTTTAAGTGGTGGTACCTTAAATTAAGCATATTTGCTATAAACCATTTCCAGATTACGGATTACCAGGGTTTCTTTGCCGGGTACCTTTGGTCGTGGAATGTTTTAGAGTGTCTTCCTGGGTAAATCAAACTAATGGAAGCAGGTTAAATATGGCCCTTCTTTATTACAGCACTCTTGCTTCAAAACCTGTTCTTGATCGGAATGGCGAAAAAGTCGCCATTCTCAAAGACCTGATTGTCCGGATTAACCCGGTAGCGGGGAAAAGTGAAGAGAAATACCCGCCCCTGGCCGGATTGCTGGCCCAGACCAACCACCGGAATTTTTGGATTCCGGCCAGCCAGGTGGAATCTTTCGATGAAAAAGGCATCAAACTCTTTTCGGCATTGCTGAGCCTGGAACGTTTCGAACGGCGCAACGGTGAAATCCTGCTCGGTAAAGATGTGCTGGATAAACAACTGGTAGATGTGGAAGGCCGCCGGGTTATCCGGGTTAATGATCTGGCCCTGGCCGTCCGGCATTTACCCCACGAACAGATCCTGTTGCTGGTGGGCGTAGACATTTCCTTCCAGGCCATCATCAGGCGAGTGCTGCCCGGTCCCAAAGCGCCCCGGGCCAGGGCCATCGCTCGCAGTTCGGACCTGTTGGATTGGGCCGATGTACAGTACTTCGCCAGCAGCGCCCCGGCGGTCCAGTTGAGCGTTTCCCATGAACGCCTGGCAAAATTGCACCCGGCCGATATTGCCCGCCTATTGGACGAATTATCCTACGTCCAGAGCGCCGAAATTGTTAATTCACTTGATGATGAAACGGCCGCCGATACCCTGGAGGAGATGGACCCGGATGACGCCGCCGATATCCTGGAGGGGCTAAACGAGGAACGGGCGGCGGATATCCTGGAAGAAATGCAGCCAGACGATGCCGCCGATGTTATCGCTGACCTGGACGAAGCTAAAGCCCAGACGCTGTTAGAATTAATGGAAGACGAGGAGTCGGAGGAAATTCGCGAACTGCTGGCTTACGAAGAAGATTCAGCCGGTGGTTTAATGACCAACGACTTTCTTATGCTGCCCCATAACCTGGGTGCGGCGGAAGCCTTGCAGCGCATCCGCAGCCTGGAAGAACAACCCGAATTTGTGGATTATATATACCTGGTTGAACCCGGCACCGAAACTCTAAGAGGCGTGGCGGCTTTGCGGGATGTTGTCTTTTGCCAGCCGCGCAGCACTCAACTTAGCGAGCTGATGATCCGGGACTTTGTCAGCGTCCAGACCGACTCACCGGCGGAGGAAGCGGCGGCGGTGCTGGCCGACTATGGCTTCCGGGCGGTGCCGGTGCTGAATAACCGGGGTGAAATTCAGGGAATTATTACCTTTGACGATGCCCTGGACCTGATTTTGCCCGAAGATTTGCGCCGCCGGGTGCCCAAGATTTTCCGTTACCACGGCAATCACCCCACCGTCGGGTCGGTTGGATAACTGGCAGCGTTACACGGGCGGCCAGTTGCCCATGTCAGGGTGGTCACCAGAGTGTTTTAAGGCGGGTTTTCTTTCAAGAGTGTGGCATAACTAACAGTTCAGGGGTAACAAGTGTCGGATAAATTATTAAACGAAGGCGATTCAGAGGCGGCCGGAAACCCCGCCCTGGTGACAGGGGTTGGTGAAGAGGCGCCACCGGAGAAACGCACCCGGCGGGGGCGCAGTATTCTATTTTATTTGAGTATTCTTGGGCCGGGGTTAATTGCGGCCAATGCCGGGAACGATGCCGGTGGTATCGCGACTTATAGCTCTATGGGTTCCCTGTTCGGGTTTAAGATGCTCTGGGTAATGGTTGTAGTCTGGATTGGGGTCTGCGTGGTCCAGGAAATGTGCGCCCGCATGGGAGCCAAGACCGGCAAAGGTTTGAGCGACTTAATCCGGGAAAACTTCTCAATCCGGCTGACCGCCTTTGTAATGCTGGCCTTCCTGATTGCTAACGGTGGCGTGATTGTATCGGAGTTTATCGGTATCACGGCGGCCATGAGCATCTTCGGGGTGCCATCCTGGATAAGCGCACCGGTAGCAGGCGTGCTGGTCTGGCTTTTGATCGCACGCGGCTCATACCAGCGGGTCGAAAAGGTTTTCCTGGCTCTGACGGTGACCTTTTTTGCCTATGTTATCGCGGCTTTTATGGCAAAACCTGATTGGGGAGAAGTTATCAAAAGTACCTTTGTACCCACTATCCAGTTAAACGGCCTCTTCCTGACCACCCTGATTGCGGCGGTCGGTACCACCATCAGCCCCTACATGCAAATTTACGTGCAAAGCGCTGTGGTCGAACGAGGCGTGACGATGCGCGATTATAAATACCAGCGGCTGGATGTGTATGTCGGCTCAACTTTTTCTATCTTGATTGCTTATTTTATTATTGTAGCGACCGGCGCGACCATCTTCCCGGCCACCGGGGGAGAAGGCCGGGCGCTCGACTCGGCGGTGGACGCGGCTAAGGCCCTGACGCCTTTCCTGGGCGAGTTCGCCAAATATATTTTTGCCCTGGGGCTGTTGGGAGCTTCATTCCTGGCGGCGGGCGTCCTGCCACTGACTACATGTTATTCCGTTACCGAAGCGCTGGGCCTGGAAAATGGGGTTAGTAAAAGCCTCAAAGAAGCGCCCAGTTTCTGGGGTATGTTTACCTTCCTGATTGTAACGGCGGTAATTATCGCGATGATACCCGGCTTGCCGGTAGTAAATATCCTGGTGGCGCTCTACCTGGTCAACGGGCTTATACTGCCAATAATTCTTTTTTCGATCCTGAAGCTTGTAAATGATAAAGAGTTAATGGGAAAGTATACAAACTCCCTGTTCTATAATATAGTGGCTTACGGCCTGGCTGGTCTGGTCAGTTTTCTATCAGTATCATATGTTTTAATTCAAATCTTGGGCATATTTGGGATACAGATTCTAGGTTAATAAAATAACCCGGGTTAATAATGACACAAAAAGCGCAGCGGCTGACCTTGATCGCAATGGTCATGGCTTCAGGGATTGTTTTTTTAGACAGCACCGTAGTAAATGTGGCCTTACCGGCGATTGATCGCGACCTGAAAATGGGCCTTTCGGGATTACAATGGATTGTGGATGGTTATATCCTGACCCTGGCAGCCTTCCTGATTGTGGGCGGTTCGCTGGGCGACAGCTACGGCCGGAAAAAGGCAATGCTGGCGGGCTTGATTATCTTTGGAGCCAGTTCAATCGGCTGTGGGCTGGCCCCGGATGCCCGTATGCTGGTGGTTGCCCGCCTACTACAGGGAGTAGGCGGGGCTTTCCTGGTTCCCGGCTCTCTGGCGATTATTACCGCCGTATTTACCGGACCGGAAGAGCGCGGCAAAGCTATCGGAACATGGGCCGGGTGGAGCGGCATAACCTCATTGATTGGCCCTTTTTTAGGCGGCTGGCTGGTTGATTCATTCTCCTGGCACATGGTCTTTTTAATTAATGTGCCGGTAATCGCTGTAGTATTCTGGCTGTTGCGCTCCGTGCCGGAAAGTTACGACCGGCAAAGTCCCCGAAAGTTGGATTTGGCTGGCGCAACCCTTGGAATAGCCGGGCTGGGCGGTACTGTCTACGGCCTGATAGAAGGTCCCGTTTTAGGTTGGGATAACTGGCTGGTGCTGGTAAGCCTGGTTGGCGGTCTGGCCGCCTGCGGCCTGTTTATCCTGGTCGAGTTAAAAGTGGACCACCCGATGATGCCCCTGACTCTATTCCGGTCAGGTAACTTCCGAGCGGTAAACCTGGTAACCCTGGGGGTCTACTTTGCCCTTTACGGTGTAGGCTTCTTTTTCCCGCTCTATGTGCAGCACATTATGGGCCAATCGGCCCTTGTAAGCGGGGTGGTAATGCTGCCTTCCTCAATTTTGATGTTGCTGCTTTCGCCCAGGATCGGAAAGTTAGCGGGGCGTTATGGAGCCCGCCCTTTTATGACGGTTGGGCCAATGATTTATGCCGCCGGACTCCTGCTGTTTCTTTTCTTACAGCCTGATTCCAATATCTGGCTAATTGTCTTGCCGGCAGCTTTTATAATGGGCCTGGGCCTGTCTACCACGGTCGCGCCCCTGACCGGAATAGTTATGGCCTCCGTACCGGCCCAAAATGCCGGTGTAGCCTCAGCCATCAATAACGTGGTGTCAAGAATTGCCGCTTTGCTGGCAATCGCCGGACTGGGTATCCTGGTCTCTCAGCTATTTGCCAACAACCTGGACGCCGTAGCGCGGGACTTGCCAGCGGAAAAAGCGAACCTCCTGCATATGGTCGCTAAAGCTTCCAAAGGCTCCGGCAACTCCCAGGGTCTGCCGCCCGACCTGGCAATCCTCAACGGCGAAGCCTATACAACCGCTTTCCACTGGGTTATATTTATCTGTGCCGGACTGGCTTTCCTGGGTGGGCTGATTTCATTACTATTGATTCGAACCTCCCCGGGAAAAGCTTAATAACCCGGCCAAATAAACAAATTGATAACCCAGGAGACGATCAATGTTGACTCGTGCCGCCGTGATGTACGAAACTGAAAAACCCCGGCCGTATGCCGGTTCACAACCCCTGGTAATTGAAGAAATTGAGCTAGATGGGCCAGGTGAAGGCGAAGTGCTGGTGGAAATGGCCGGGGCCGGTCTTTGCCATTCGGACCTTTCAACTATAAACGGCTCAATTGCCCGGCCGGTACCCCGCCACCTGGGCCTTCCAACCCCTCCCCCGGTCATCCTGGGACACGAAGCCAGCGGGATTGTCCGGGAGGTCGGTCCTGGCGTCCGCGACCTGAAACCGGACGATCACGTGGTCTTTTCGTTCGTGCCGATGTGCGGCCACTGCCACTTCTGCTCGGTCGGGCGGCCTGTATTATGTAAAGAAGGTGGGAAGGCAAACCTGGCCGGGACTTTACTCCGCAATACTATCCGCTTTCACCGCAAGGACGGTGGGCCGGTCCTCCATTATCTGGGTGCGGCCGCTTTTTCGCAGTACACCGTAGCGGCCCAGGAATCCCTGGTTAAAATCGAAAAAGATATCCCGCTGGATAAAGCGGCCCTGTTTGGCTGCGCGATTATTACCGGGGTCGGGGCGGTTGTCAACACCGCCAGGGTCAACCCGGGCGAGTCAGTAGTAATCTTTGGGCTGGGTGGAGTTGGACTTAGCGCCGTAATGGGGGCGAAACTGGCCGGGGCCTATCCAATAATCGTGGTAGATACCCAACCAGCCAAGTTTGAACTGGCAAAACGGTTAGGGGCCGACCACACTATCAATGCCCTGGAAACCGACCCGGTTAAAGCAGTCAAGTCACTCAGCGGTGGCGGGACCGATTTCGCCTTTGAAGCGGTCGGTAATGCAAAAGTTATGGCCCAGGCCTATGAATCAACCATGCGGGGCGGCAAGACTGTCTGTATCGGAGTAGCACCGCCCAGCCAACAATTTTCGATCGCGGCGGCCAGTATAACCTATATGGAAAAGACCATTATGGGGTCCTTTATGGGTTCGGCGGTGCCGCGCCGGGATATTCCCCGGCTGATAAGCCTGTACATGAACGGAAAACTGCCTGTTGATGAACTGGTCAGCCAGTATTTGCCCCTGGAAGAAATAAATACCGGGTTCGACCGCCTGGCCGAAGGCGCAACCGTCCGCCAGATCATCAAATTCTAGGGATTTTCAGACCGGTCCATTTCCACGGCGCTAACATCGGAATGCTTGAGGATGCGGGGTGACCGGCGCTGAATAAGCATCACCACTCCGCAAAGCGGGTCGGGGCAGACCACCCGGCTATCGGTCTGCATCCAGTCGTTGGGATGGAGCGGTCGCTGCTTGGCCGGAAGCAGGGGAATGGCCGACTGCAAGGCATAAAGGCAAAAGCTCTGTCCGGCGGGAAGTTCCAGCTTGCCGCCTTTCAATTCAAAATAATCACCCACGTTATGGTCACAGGTGCAGCGGCCCTGAATAGCTTCAATGCTAACTTTCAAATCATAAAGTTCGAATGTATCGTCCATAATTTCCTTTTATAGTCAAAATTGAATGGCTTGGCCTTTTCAGCTCTACACCTGCGGGCTGCCCGGCTATTTTAGCCTGTCCACCCGGTTTTTTCGAATCGGCAAGGAATAGCTGAACTCCAGGGAAATAGCCCGTTAAAAGTTAACAAAAAACATTGAAACTTTTAAGGAGCAAAGAAAGTAATTATAAGTAGATACAATCATACATTGTATCTGATATTGTTTGTAAACATAGTTATAGGGTTCTTCTTGACAATTTAGAGTAACTAAGTTATAAAAGGGTTCAGAATTGAGAGCAGTAGAGCGCTGCGACCTAACCCAGCAGAATATAACACTGGAAATTAGTGGTCCACCGGCGGTTCGTCTGGCAGAATAGACTGTACAGTACGAACTTTTTTAATTTTATCGCTAGCCAAGCCCTTAGATATTCCGGGCATAACTTTACACAGGATTTTTATCATGTCTCAGCAAGTTGTAGGCTTTACCTCCGAGTATTTTGATGCCCTTGACGGCGAGAAAATTTACCTGCAAACCTGGCCGGGCAGCCAGCCAACCCTTAAAGGAGTAATCCAGGTTGCGCATGGGATGGGTGAAACGGCCGACTACTATACCGAGTTCAGCCAGGAAGCTAATAAAGCCGGGTTTGCGGTCTATATACTGGAAGCCAGGGGCCACGGCCGGACGGCCGGGGATGTAGCCTTACCGGAATACAAAGAAAAAGCGGGCGATATTGGCGTTAATGGGTTTCAGAAAATGCGGGATGACCAGTTTGTCCTGACTCAGAGGATAAAAGCGGCTCATCCCGGTATCCCGGTTTTCTTACTGGCGCATAGCATGGGGTCGGTAGTTGCCCGGTTATACGTGCAAAGCTATGGTTCTGATATCAGCGGTTTAATTCTGACCGGGGCTTCTTCAGCTTCGGCGGGAACCGACGAACTGCTTAAAATAATTGAAAGGGAAATTGAAGCGAACGGCTGGAAAGCCACGGCCAAAGACGCGTTTGAGGCAATTTTCCGCAATCTCAACATGCAGTTCGAGCCGGTAAAGACCCAACTTGATTGGATTACCAGCGACCAGAGCATGATAGAAGCTTCGTTGAAATTGCCTTATACTTATATCCTGTTCAATAACCAGTTTTACTATTTCTCTTTTCTGGCTCAAAAGGAAATTGCTAAAGCTGAAAACCTGGACAAAATACCAAAATCTCTGCCGGTATTTTTATTGAGCGGGGATAAGGATATAATAACTGATAATGGGACCGTTACCCGGACCCAATATGAGCAATTTAAACAGGTAGGTTTAACGGATGTACAGTATAAGCTGTACAAGGATCAGCGGCACAGTATTCTAAGGGAAGTAAACCGGTGTGAGGTGTTTAGTGATATTTTTGAATGGCTCGAAAGCCATATTCAAAAATAACCAGGTAATCTTATAAGGGGCTTACCCGCGGTTTATCGGTTTAGGGGGATTTTGTTTTATCAGGATAATTGACCGGTATGAGCGGTAATTTAAAGCGCCATGCTTACCGTGAAATGTCACAAAACACTGTATTCAGATAATAGGAGAGTTTTTATGTTTAAGCAGAAACGCAGTTTCTGGCCGGTTTCGCTATTAAGTGCCATTATGGTTGCCTCACTCCTGGCTGCCTGTGGCGATAATACCGCGACAACCGCTCCCGCTGCTACTACCGCCGCTGCGACCACAGCGTCTTCGACTACTGCGGCTTCCGCCGCGACTACCGCTGCTTCGACTACCACCGGGGCGGCTACCGTTGCCGGAACTACCGCTGCGACTACAGGAACTACCGCCGCTGCGACAACTGCTGCTGCTGCGACAAATATCAAAAAGGGCGGGTCTATTGTCATTGGCTTGCAGACCGAAGTAGACCATCTCGACCCTTACCAGGCTACCAGTGCCGACACCCGTTCGGTACTTTTCAATGTTTTCGAAGGGCTGGTGAAACCGGACAAAGACGGCAACCTGGTACCGGCCGTGGCCGAAAGTTTACCGGTTATCTCTGCCGATGCCAAAACCTACACGGTCAAGCTGAGAAGCGGTTTGAAGTTTCATAACGGCGCTAACGTCTCGGCCGAGGATGTTAAGTACTCCCTCGATACCGCCGTTGGGCTAAAAATCGCGGGCCTGTCCAATATTTCGGCAGTAGAAGTCGTTGATCCTACCAGCGTAAAAATTACTCTGAAGGCGGCGGATAATAACTTCACGCCTTACCTGACCATGGCAATTGTGCCAAAGGACTACAAGGACCAGAATACCAAACCGGTCGGGACCGGGCCTTTCTCATTTGTATCCTTTACCCCACAGCAATCGCTGGTACTGAAGAAGAATGCCACCTACTGGCAGAAAGATTTGCCGCACCTGGACCAGGTTACTTACAAGTTTTTCTCCGACACGAACGCTTTGCTGTTAGGGTTACAGGGTGGTAGTGTGGACGTAACCAGTGTGGACAATAACACGTCCAAACAGGTGGGAAGCAACTTCAAAATTGTACAGGCCAATTCAAATGCGGTTCAGCAGCTTAACCTGAACAACTCGGTTAAACCCTTCGATAACATCAAGGTTCGCCAGGCGCTGAGCTACGCGATTGACCCGGATGAAATCATGAATACGGTCAACTTTGGCAAAGGCACCCGGGTCGGAACGCCGGTCATTCCGGGCCTCAAGGCTTACTTTGACGACAGCCTGACCAATGCCTACAAGAAGGACACTGCCAAAGCCAAACAGTTGTTGAGCGAAGCCGGTTTCCCGAACGGGTTCAACCTGACCATTTCCGTACCGTCCAACTACCAGGTCCATGTAGATACGGCGACGGTTATCGTCAACCAGTTGAAAACCATCGGGGTTAACGCCCAGATTTCTCTGGTCGATTTCCCGACCTGGCTTAGCAAGGTCTACACGGGCCGGGAGTACCAGGCAACTATCATTTCGGTTGACGGTTCCAACCTTTCACCGCAAAGTTTCCTTTCCCGGTACGTTTCGACCGCTACAAACAACTTCTTTAACTACAAGAGCGCCGAGTTTGACGCGTTGTATGCCAAAGCAGTGAACGAAACGGACAAGGCCAAACAGATTGACCTGTTCAAGCAGACTCAGCAGCAAATTTCTAAAGATGCTGCCAACATCTACATCCAGGATATTGCTTCCTTTGTAGCGTTAAAGAACGGTCTGGAAGGTTATACCCCTTACCCGCTTTACGTATTTGATGTTTCAACGCTTTACTTCAAAAGTTAAACCGGCCAATTATGCCCGGTCGGGCCAATCTTAAACGGTTGGCCTGACCGTTATCTTTAGTTAATTTACTGTTTGCCTATAAATATGACAAAATATCTGGTTCGCCGGTTTCTGACGCTGCTTCTGACATTACTTTTAGTTTCGATTCTAACTTTTTCCGCTTTTAACCTGATACCTGGCGACCCGGTACTCTTGATTCTTGGCACCGAAGCCACACCTGAAAGAGTAGAAGTGTTAAGGGCTCAGCTTGGCCTTAACCAACCGCTGCCGGTAAGATTCTTCGACTGGTTGACCGGGTTGGTCCAGGGCAATTTTGGCAACTCAATTAAATATTCCGTCCCAATCGGTGATTTAATCGCGGACCGGCTGCCGGTCACGGGCTGGCTTTCCGTACTGACCATTATTTTGATTGTTGTCGTATCGATACCGGCGGGGGTGTTCAGTGCCAAAAAACGCAACACCGGCATTGACAGGGTGATAAACCAGGTTTCGATGATTAGTCTGGCGATACCAAGTTTCTTCCTGGGAATTCTATTTATCTGGATTTTCGGCCTGCAACTAAAATTTTTCTCGCCCGGCAATTATGTGGACTATAAGCAGGACTTCGGCGGCTTTATCCGCTACATGATCTTCCCGGCCCTGGTAATAGCCCTTCCCAATATCGCCATTCTGGTTAAATTCCTGAGAGGTTCAATCCTGAGCCAACTTAAAGCGGACTATGTGCGGACCGCCTTCAGCAAAGGTATTGACGACAATACCGTGCTGTACCGCCACGTCCTCAAAAATGCCCTCGCCCCGGTAATTACCCTGCTGGGTATTATTATTGCCGAAATATTCTCAGGCAGCATTATTATCGAGCAGGTCTTTGGCCTGCCGGGTATCGGGAGGCTGCTGATTTCATCCATATCCTCGAGGGATTTCCCCCTGATTCAAACCCTGGTAGTTTACATTGCCTTCCTGGTAGTGTTTATCAACTTCCTGGCGGACGTGGCACTCCAGTTTTTAGACCCGCGCATAAGGGTAAAGTAAGATGCTAAGACGATTGGACAATGACTTTAAAGCGGGTTTTGTATTAGCCGGGTTTGTATTATTGCTTGTAATTTTAAGCCAGTTTTACTCGCCCTACGACCCCTATGCGATGAATACTTTGCAGCGCCTCAAGGCCCCGGCCACCGACCATTTATTCGGGACCGATAATTTCGGCCGGGATGTCTTTAGCCGGGTTATGACGGGGGCGCAATTTACCATTTTAGTCGCTTTGAGTACGGTTACGATTGGCACGCTGGCCGGGATAGTCCTGGGCCTGGCGGCGGGTTATTTTGGCGGGTTTGCCGATGAAGTAATTATGCGGCTTATAGACGCCATGACCGCCTTTCCCGGCATCCTGTTAGCCCTGGTAATGGTGACGGTGCTGAACCAGGGAAGCTATACGATTGTAATCGCGTTGGGAATTTTGTTTATACCCAGTTACACCAGGATAGTGCGCAGCGGCACGCTCCAGTTCAAATCCAGCGAATTTATTGTGAGCGCCGTGGCTTTAGGGGCGAAACCGACCCGGATAATGTTTGTCCATTTACTGCCAAACATTTACCCGCAATTGCTTTCAGCCATAACCATCGGGCTATCCAATGCCATCCTGGCTGAATCTAGCCTGAGTTACCTGGGCCTGGGCATCCAGCCTCCTACGCCAAGCTGGGGCCGCATGCTGTTCGAGGCCCAGCCCTATCTTTTTAACGCTCCCTGGTACGCCCTGGCGCCCGGGTTGATGATTATGATTACAGTGCTTGGTTTTAATTTTATTGGCGAGGGCTTGCGAAAACGAACCCTCAAGTAGGGTGGCCCGGTACGCGAGCGATCTTTTGCCGGTTAAGAAATATAAGATTTTGCAGGCTTTTTTATCTAATTACACTGAGGGATTTTAGACCTATGAGCAACCCTGACAAACGCCCCCTGGGCTTTGAAACCAATGCTTTACACGGCGGTCAGAAGGCCGACCCGGCCACTAACGCCCGGGCGGTACCGATTTACCAGACCACTTCTTTTCTGTTCAACGATACCCAGCACGCCGCCGACTTATTCGCGCTCAAACTATTACAGGGCAATACGTATACCCGGATTGTAAACCCGACCACTTCCGTGCTGGAAGAACGCCTTGCCATACTGGAAGGCGGCGTGGGCGCCCTGGCTGTAGCCAGCGGGCAGGCGGCGGAAGCGCTGGCGCTATTGACCATTCTGAAGACGGGGGAGCACATGGTGGCGGCCAGCAATTTGTATGGCGGCACCTATAACCTTTTCCACCATACGTTTGCCGACTTTGGCATTTCAACCACCTTTGTCGACTCGTCCGACCCGGAAAACTTCAGGGCGGCCATCCAGCCCAACACCAGGGCCATTTATGCCGAAACGGTTGGCAACCCCCGGCTGGCTACCCTCGATATTGAAGGGGTCGCAAAGGTTGCCCACGAGAACGGCTTGCCTCTGGTCATAGATAATACTTTCCCCAGCCCCTTCCTGGTTAATCCGATCAAGTGGGGAGCCGATATTGTGGTCCATTCGGCCACGAAATTCATTGGTGGCCACGGCACAAGCATTGGCGGGGTGATTATAGACAGCGGCAAGTTCGATTGGAGCAACGGTAAATTCCCGCGTTTTACTGATCCGGACACCAGCTATCACGGCATCAGGTACAGCGATTTTGGCGAACTGGCCTATATCCTGAAGGTCCGGACCCAGCTATTGCGCGACCTTGGCCCGGCCCTCAGTCCATTTAACAGTTTCCTGTTCTTACAGGGTCTGGAAACCTTACCCTTGCGAATGGAGCGCCACAGCCAGAACGCCCTGAAAGTAGCCCGTTACCTGGAACAACATCCAGCCGTAAGCTGGGTCAATTACCCGGGCCTGGAAACTCATCCTGCTTACGAGGTTGCCCGGAAATACCATACCCGCAACCATTATGGGGCTATTCTAGGTTTTGGCATCAAAGGCGGCCTGGAAGCCGGGCGGGCTTTTATTGATAAACTTAAATTATTCAGTTTGCTGGCTAACGTGGGCGATGCCAAGTCGCTGGTGATTCATCCGGCTTCGACCACCCACCAGCAGCTTACCGCTGAAGAACAACTGGCCTCCGGCGTAACACCCGATTTCATTCGCCTGTCTATCGGGCTGGAATCAATCGAGGATATTATTGGCGACCTGGGCCAGGCGCTGAGCGCAGGGGAGTAGCGTGGCTGGCCGTTAAAAGCCAAGTTTGTAAACATTGGTCTGGTGGCGTTATAGACAGGGTCAAACGCCACCGTTTAAAGGAGCAAATGATATGGCCTCTACGAAGTGGTCTAACTTACCGGTCCTAGATTTCTCACGAATGGAAGCCGGCCCGGCCGAAAAAGAAGCTTTCCTGGCCGAATTGCGGGAAGCCGCCTATGAACTGGGCTTTTTTTACCTGTCCGGTCACGGCATTGATGAAAGTTTAATCGAACAAATATTGACCGTATCCCGGCAGTTCTTTGCCTTGCCGGAAGAAGCAAAATTAGCCGTTGAAATGGTAAACTCGCCCCATTTCCGGGGTTATACCCGGATTGGCCTGGAACAGACTCGCGGCCTGCCCGATTGGCGGGAGCAAATAGACATCGGGGCCGAGAAACCGGCCCTGCCCACCGATGCCGGGCTACCGGCCTACTGGCGCTTGCAAGGCCCGAACCAGTGGCCGGTAGAGTTGCCGGAACTGCGCGAGGTGGCAACTCGCTACCAGGCGCAACTGAGCGATCTGGCTATCCGGCTGCTGCGGGCCTTCGCGGCGGCACTCGGCCAGCCCGAAAATGTCTTTGATGATATTTTCATGCCCGACCCTAACCAGCTTATCAAGCTGATTCGCTACCCCGGTCGGGCCACCACCGGCGGGGATCAGGGCGTAGGGCCGCACAAAGACGGTGGGTTTGTGACAATTCTTTTGCAGGATGTCCAACCCGGCCTGGAGGTCGAACACGATGGGCGCTGGATTGCCGCTCCGCCTATCCCCGGAACTTTTGTCATCAATATTGGTGAAGTTTTGGAGCTGGCTTCGAATGGTTATTTGCGGGCAACCGTCCACCGGGTGGTGACTCCACCGGGCGAGATTGACCGGCGCTCGGTGGCCTTTTTCTTTGGGGCCGGGTTGGATGTCAAAGTGCCTTTGCTTAACCTGCCCCTGGAACTGGCCGGTGGGGCTCGTGGGTTAACCCGCGACCCGCTGAATCCGCTCTTTTTTGAGGTGGGCAAAAACAATCTCAAGGGGCGTTTGAGGTCGCATCCTGACGTGGCCCGCCGCCATTACGCTGACCTGCTTGACGCGGCCGGACCCGAAGGATTATAGAGACAGCTTTTATATTGGGGCGGGTTTATGTGGGTTCCCCGGATGTGTAAAGGATTAGAAAAACCGGTGAACCCGGTAAAATAGCCTTTTGCAAGCATATAATAAAACCGGACTTTAGGGCCGGTTTTATTATTCAAGGGCTGTGCTATAATTTCCTTGTTAGGACATTTGTTGCAAATACTCGCTTGTGGCCTGACATTTGCCTTTACGAATTTGAGGCATTTTGCAATTATCTTTATTACTTAGGGGTTTTCGATTAAATGAGTGATAACTTTCCCCGGCCTGACGGGTACAACCAACCGGTCCACCCCACTCCGCCACCCCCGACTTACTATACGCAGCCTGTCAATGGTGCCCAGCCACCAACCCCGGTTACCAACACCCAGGAACCCATCTATATGTCCAGCCGTCCAAAGACAAACTGGCTGAAAGTCCTGGCCCGGTATGCCGCTATCTGGATCGCTATTTTGCTGATGGTCAAATTTGTAGTGCCTTCTTACGAGGTAAAAGGCTCCAGCATGGTACCGACTTACCAGCCTGCCGGGGACCGGGTGTTAACCGATGGGGTTTTCTTTAAACTGATGGGTGGTCCCGAACGTGGTGACATAGTCATTCTCGACCGGGCCGCGACCAACGGCGCTGGCGATGAAGCCCTGATAAAGCGGGTAATCGGCCTACCGGGCGAACGCCTGGAAGTGCGGCAGGGGTCGGTTTACATCAACAACAAGCTGCTGAATGAACCTTATATCAAAAATCATGGCGGCTACAATTATCCCTCGACTGTGCTGGGCAGTGAATGCTACTTCGTGCTAGGCGACAACCGTCCGGTTAGCCTGGACTCGCATTATTTTGGTTGCATCACCCGCAACCAGATTGTCGCCAAGGTCTTACTGACATACCCCTGGCGCTTTTAGGGGAAATTAACCGGACAAATAAAAGGGGCGAGGAAATTAATCCTCGCCCCTTTTTGCTATCACGCTTTGTCGATACCCGGTAAATTTACCCACCCTGGCAGGCTTAACTAACCCAAGTTCGTCATAGTAGCGCAGCATTCGAACCGAAACCCGGCTTATTTTGAAAACTCCCGACTCTGAACATTTTTGCACCAAAAAGCGCCTGGTATCTAAAGCATAGAGAAACCTGCCAGTTAAACCTTACACCCTCACACGATGTGAAGGCCAGGGACTTTATAAAATTGGGCAAAAGTAAGCTGGTGAAAAGATAACAAGCTAATGGCCGCGAATCATGTGGTATTTTTAGGAACTTTAAAAAGCCTGTCAAGAGTATTTGTGGACTTTAGTTATGCAGCAAATTTTTTTGCAGGCAAGGTTATAGTCCAACTTTAAGGCAATTATGCTTCAGTTAATGCCAGCCAGGCTGCAGGGGAAAAACCGGCCGTAGGGTAGAAGCCGATGCGTTTACCTGTGTCTCGTGAGGGCTTTTACAGGGTGAGGTAAATGGCTCAGGCGGCGGTGCCGACCTGCCGGAGCTTTTGAAGCAGCTCGAAGGAGTTCAAACCTTTTTCCAGGAAGAGGTCGCAACCGGCCATTAAGGCCCGCTGGCGCGAAGCCTGGTCGGCATGGACGGTCAGAATAACTACTTTGCGGCAAATTCGGTTTAGTTTCATATTCTCACAGGCAACCACGCCGTCATACAGTTCGCCAAAGGCATCCGGCATTTCAAGGTCCATCAAAACCAGGTCAGGTTGAAGTGACTGGGCCACTTTAACCGCCTCCCGGCCACTGGCTGCTTCGCCAACTACCATAAAATCATCTTCAAGGCTCAGGATTGTCCGAAGGCTTTCCCGCACAGCCGCCCGATCATCAACGATCAGGACTTTTATATTAGTTTTAACCATTCCAGGGTTCGCTACTAGGTTAGGTGAGCCGGTAGTCTGGTTACTGAATACTAAATTTTCCAAGACTAAATCATTCCCATAGGCGCCAACCCGGCAAATTGTTTGGAAAGACTGGTTGGCATTAAATTAATAGCCACTTTTTGTTAATGACCTGTCCCAAAAACATGAACATGAACATTTAACAAAGTTTTGTAATCTTAAATTTTTATGTTTTTTCTATGTTTATTGTAGCTAAGATTAAGCAGGACGCCAACGGTAATGTGAGCTAAAGAATACAAGATTAGGGTCTACATTATTATGCGTCATGAGAAGTATATTGCTATTGGACTTTAGACCTATTATTTAGATAAAAACTTTAATAAAGCTGGGAAATAGTTGCAGATTTTGTTGAAAAGGCAGCAAAAAGCCACTTCTAAGAATGTAAAGAAGTGGCTGTGAGAAAGGATAAATTTTAGAGGCTCTCTGAGAGTTTCTGGCTGACCCGGCGGGCTTCAAAACGAGCCCTGCCCAGGTTCGCCTGGGGTCCAAGGATGACTACCAGAAAATAGTCCTTGTCCAGGACATGGACCAAAATATTGTGGTTCTCGGTCTCCACATAAAATTCCTTAACCGCTCCACTGGAAAGAGCAGTGGCCGTCTTTGAAATGTTATTGACCAACCCGGCAATTTCTACTTCTACCGCTTCAGTGTCAAATTCACTACCGTCGTTGACGACTGTTTCTACGCCCAGGCCATCTATACCGGCCAGGCCCACGACCAGCGCTCCTTCAATCTGGTTCGCGGCATCAAGTAAAATTTCGGTAAAGGTCATGCCCTTCTCCCCCTATATAAATATAAAAAATGCGATTATTCCACTGGAATTCTATTTATGTGAAGCAAAATTTAGTCTAGCATACCGTTTGCACAATTGCAATAGTCCCTTTAACTTCTTTCTAATAAAACTTAAATCTAAAAGCCGTGAAGTTTTCCTGGCTTAGTGGTAAAATCGTGAGAAGAAACACAAATATGCTTTGTTACGCTTAAACTTAACAAATTCACCAGACTTAAAATTTTTGCAGGTAAATAATAATTCATGACACAAATTGCCCAACCAGTCCCTCCTACTGCTCAACCTTTCCGGCGCAATCTGGCGATTGAAGTGGCCGGGTTGGTCCGAACTTTTCAAAACGGGCAACAGGCCGTCCGGGCGGTTGACGGAGTAGATTTACAGGTCGAAAGCGGCTCTATTTATGCCTTGCTTGGGCCAAATGGAGCGGGTAAAACAACTACCATCAACATTCTAACAACCCTGATTCCGCCTACTTCCGGCCTGGCCCGTGTAGGTGGTTTTGACGTGGTTAAAGAAGCGGCCCAGGTGCGCAGGATTATTGGAGCGACCTTCCAGGAAACGGTGGTCGATAAAAATTTGAGCGGCCGCGATACCCTGGATACTCACGGGCGGCTCTATCACCTGCCCAAAAGCCTGATTAAAAGCCGGATTGCCGAATTGACGAAATTAGTCGAACTTGAAGAGGCTATAGACCGCGCCACCAAGACCTACTCCGGCGGTATGAAGCGCCGCCTTGAGTTGGCCCGTGGCCTGATGACCCAACCCCAGGTCCTTTTCCTTGACGAACCGACCCAGGGCCTCGACCCGCACAATCGTGACCGTATCTGGACTTATATCCGGCAGCTTAAAGCCGAACAGGGTTTGACTATCCTGCTAACAACCCACTATATGGAAGAAGCCGAACAACTGGCCGACCGGGTGGGCATCATAGATTATGGTAAAATTGTTAAAAGCGGTACCCCGGAAGAACTGATCGGAGCGCTGGGCGAAGATGTGGTAACTATTTTCGGTAGCGGTGATACCGGGCGCTTGCTGGCAAGCTTAAGACAGCAACCTTTTGTGGATTGGGCCAGCGAATACAGCACGGGCGAAACCCCAGGGGAGGATTCCCTTGCAAAGCCGGTTTCTCCTTCGATACAGGTCGGCCTCAAGGAACAGGCCGGTAAATCATTGCGCCCGATCGTGGAACTGGCCGAACAAGCCGGGTTTAAAATTGCCGACCTGTCGATAAAACGTCCCAGCTTGAATGATGTTTTTCTTAAATATACTGGTAGGAGGCTGCGCGATTAATGGCGGTAACAGTAGAAAAGAGACTGGAAACAGTCAATAACCGGGCTGCGGCAGGTCCGGGCAAATGGGGCGAACTGGCCGGAGGGGTCTATACTCTCTGGCGCAAGCACATGAAAAAGTTCTCCCGCAGTGTGATGGAAATCGGCGGGACCCTCTTTTCCCCGATTCTATGGATGCTGCTATTCGGCCTTTCGATGGGCGGAATGGTCCGGGGAATAGCCGATTTTACGCCTTCAGTCAATTATATCGCCTACATAACTCCCGGCCTGATGCTGCTGACCTGCCTTACGGCAGCCATCCTGGGCGGCACCACCCTGCTGATGGAGCGCACCAGTGGGATTATTAAGGAATACCTGATTGCGCCTATCCCGCGCCTGGCGGTCCTGCTCGGCACTATGTCGAGTTCCCTGACCAAGGCCTTGTTGCAGGCTATCGTCATCATTGTGCTGGGCCTGCTGCTCGGCTCCGGGTTAAACCTGAACCCGCTGGCCTTTATCGGCGGCATGGGCATCCTGCTAATCTACACGCTCGGCTTCGTTGGAATTGCGGCGGCAGCCGCCAGCAAAGCCAGGGGGATGGAATCGTACCATGCCTTGATTGGCGTTTTGAACCTGCCGGTGCTGTTTTTAAGTAATGCTCTCTATCCTTTAGAGAAAATGCCGCCCGTGCTGGCCGCCCTGGCTTACCTGAATCCGACCACCTACGCCGTTGATGCCACCCGGCACCTTTTCTACGGCGCGAAAATTGAAATCGGGCTGTGGCTGGATATCCCGGTCCTACTGGTCTTTATGGGCCTTTGCCTGTGGCTGGGCTTCCGGACTTTTCAAAAATCGGTGGCAAACCCGGCCTAAGGTTTTAAGAAGTACCGTTGCGCGGTGGACGGAAATCGTTGGACCTTGAAACCAGTAAAGTACCGGAATAGATTTAACATTTAACCGCCAACCTGGCCGGAAGGACGAAAAACGGTCCAGGGATACCGTTTTACGAAACAAGGAGTAACTAATCGGTGTGGTGGTTGAGCCTGCTGGCGCTTTTTCTACTCTTATTGCCAGGCATCTGGGGCAACTTCTGGTTCCTGGGACTAGCCCTTATGGCCTGGATTGTAGTATCCATGCTCAACCGGCTCTGGTACTGGCGCGTAACCCATACCGTCCGGCTCGACCGGAATATCCCACCCCAGGCTTTCTACGGCGACCTTCTTGACGTTGAAGTTACCGTCCACAACGGTATACGCCTGCCTATTCCCTGGCTGCGGCTGCAAGATAATATTCCAGGCAACCTCAAAGCTACTCCACGGACCGAATGGCTGGTTTCAGTCAGAAGCCAGGAAAAAGTCCGCCTTAACTACAAGCTGGAATGTAAACACCGGGGCCGTTACCTGATTGGCCCGCTGGACGGCCGGATTGGGGTCCTGCTGGATACCGGAAGTGATGCTCGGGGTGTCTGGCAGAGCTGGAATAAAGTCTCCCGCCTAGTGGTTTACCCGCAGATTGTCCCCCTTGAAAAATTATTATTACCCAGCCGCCTGCCCATGGGCAACATGCGTACCCGCCAGCCGCTCCTACCGGACCCCAGCCGGATTGCAGGGGTGCGCGAATACCAGTCCGGGGACGACCCGCGCCAGATTGACTGGCGAAATACGGCCCGCCAGAGCCAGTTGATGGTCAAAGAGTTCGACCGGACCCGCGTGCTGTCAATGGCAATTTTCCTGGACCTCTGCCCGCCCGACAAGACCTACGTCTGGCAGCCCTTAGCCGAAACCTCTATTGTAGTTGCCGCCTCGCTGGCTAAACGAAGCTACGACCTGAAACAACCGGTCGGCCTTTTCAGCAACGGGTTCGACCCCGGCTGGGAGAAGGTAAATTACAAAGAAGGCACCCTGCCCGAATGGGGCCGCCCGGAAATGCCGCCCCACAACGGCGGCCCCTGGCTGTACGAAATTATGGAGCGGTTGGCCGGGATTGAGGCACGGCCCGACTCGCCGGGCATGGAAAAGCTCATCGGCAAATGGACCAGCCGCTTGCCCTGGGGCTCGACCATTGCCGTAGTAACTTTTGAACCATACCCGGCCCTGGTAACGGAACTGAGCCGGTTGCGCAAGGCCGGGTTCTCGGTGATGGCAATCTTTACCGCCGCCGAACGCCACACCTCGTTGGGTTATGACAGTATCTTCGCCCTGCACGTGCTGGGCGTGCGGATTTATGACATCAGCCAGCCTGAACAGTTGAGTTTGTCAGTATGATGCGCAAATCGCCGGTAGTAATAGATTTTGATAAATTAGCCCCCTTCCGGCCCCCGGCCCTGGTGACTTTATATATTGTTCTGCTCAAAACGGTCCAGCTAACCGGCCTTTTGACCAGCCTGCTTTTAGTCCTGCGCCATTTCAGACTGACCGGCACGATGGAAATAGGCTGGTTAATCCTGGTTATTTTCCTGACACACCTGCTTAGCTTCTACCGGCGCTTGTGGTCGGAGGAACATTTTGTCCCAGACTCATTTTTCGCCAGGTTAGGCGAATTTGCCGTGATGATTATCGGGTTGCGGCTGGTCCTGCTGGCTTTCGGCCAGGCCAGCCCGGTGGTGACCCTCGATTTTATTTATTACAGCCTTTTTATGTCAGCCGCCTGGTACGCTGGCATGTCTTTCCTGCACCAGTACTTCAACCTGTACCTGCAACCCTATGAGGTTGGCCCGGAAGAAGGCGGCGTACCGGCCCTGGGGGATGCCTACCACCTTAGCTACGACCATACCCAGGCTTACCAGGAACTTAAAACCAACTTCCGGTATATGGCAATGTTCCAGGTAATAATCGTGCTGGCAGGGGTATCGCTGGCAAACCAGTTTGAACAGTATCCAGGTAAAGCCGAACTGTCAATGAACCTGGTCCTGCTGGGTGGGATGTACCTGCTGCTTGGAATGCCGTTATTGGTCTGGGCCAGGATGCGCTACTTGCGCACCCTCTGGCAGCTGGATAAATTAAAAGAACCGGGCTACCTGGCCAGCCGCTGGGTCTATTATTTGGGCGGCATGTTACTGGTGAGCCTGGTTATTGCCCTGGCCGTTTCCAGCCTGGGCGGGGTAGCAACGCTGCCCCTGCCAACCGGAGGCGACAATAGCAACCCGCTATCCACCATAGTTAACCCGCCCACTCCGCAGCCTGTCCCAACTATGGCCCCTATTGTACCGCCTGAAAGGCCGGATAACTCACCGAGAATGGATTTGTCCTGGTTGGGAACCATCATCCAGGTCGTAACGGTTTTAATCGCAGGGGCGCTTTTCCTGGCGGTCCTCTTTTACGCCTTCACCCGGTTAATCCAGGTTGGTTGGGTCGGACCCCAGTGGCGCAAGCTGGCCGCAAGCGAATTGTGGCGCAATTTCCGGAAGTTCTGGCGCAACCTTTTGCAGCCAAAACGTCCTAAAGACCCTTTTGAAAAAGATGGCGCCGCCCGTGAGGGCCGGTTTGATCCGTTCGGCTGGCTCAAACGCGACCAGTTGCCGGACGACCCGCGGGGCCGGGTCCGTTTCTATTACCGCCAGGTAGCGCACCGGGCCGGACGGGCCGGATTACCGCGCCGGGCCGGTCAGACCCCCGCCGAATACGCCCGTTACCTGACGCCTAACCTGGAGGAAGCCCAGGACCAGGCTAACCTGGAGAATTTAACCGGACTTTACCAGGAAGCACGTTTCAGCGCCCACCAGGTGGATCAATCACAGGCAGAAACCGCCCGGGAGTCCAGCCAGGGTCTGGTAGCTTTCTTCCGGCTGCGGTCCCGCCACGCCCGAATAAAGCCCCGCGACTAAAGCTTCCTAAAATCATCCCTTGTACAGAATGAACAAATTTAATTTTCAAATTTGTACCAGGCTAACTATTGCATTTCTTACAACTATTAAGCTATAATGATTAGCCCGGCCTTAAAATTCGCCAGCCGCCAGGACGATACTACCCCGGAGGGACAAAACTTTTAATAGTCCAAAGCGTATATACTCTCGGCAATTAATTTGGACTTCAAATTAACCGGGCAGTTTTAGCTGTCCCAAAGCAGAAAGGAAAACTGCGGAAAATGGCTGTTAAGTTCAAAGTCAACCTGCCAATAACCAGCATTACCACGGATAAAATACCAGTGGAAGTAGAATTGGATGAACAGGCGTTAGGCGGAGCCCTGGCAATGCTTGTCCAGCAAAAAACCGGCGTGGATGATGTAACTACCGCCAGTTTGCGGACGGATGCCGCCGGAAATGTCTTTATTGTAGACAGCAGCGGGGATGTCCTGGAAACAAAAGTCAAAGAAAGCCCCTCAGTCGCGGCGCTGGTCGATGCAATGAACGTTTTATTGTTTAAGGAGCCGAAAAGGCTCGGCGAGGGCAAGTAACCAGGGTTCGAAGAAGCCAGTGAGAAGAACCCTTCTCAACTGAGTGTGATATAGCTAATTGTAATTCTAGTATTTTCAGGCTATAACTCACTCACCACCCTGGTGCCGGTAGGAAGACCGGACCAGGGAAGTTTTACGGAACAAGGATAGATTTAATATGAAACACAACACAAATACAAAAACCAGGAGACGGAAGCTTGCTAATACCATAAAAGCAGCCCTTTTTGATATGGACGGCACCCTGGTCCAATTGCGGACCGCTGGACGGATGGTGGTTTTGAACGAAACACTGGGCGACTTTGGCAAGCCGCCCTTGACCGATGCGGCCCTGGTCGAGAAATTCTGGTTTACCTCGGAACGGTACGCCATGATTGATAGCTGGGGAATAGGCCGCCCGGAATTCTGGAAAGCCTTCGATTGCGAACGCTTATTACAGCTCCAACTGGAGCATACCTACGCTTTTGATGATGCGGGCTTAACCCTGGCCCACCTCCACCAGCGAGGTTTGCGGTTAGGAGTGGTTTCGAACTCGGCCCATGTTTCGCTCGTACCCAAGCTGGCCCTGCTGGAAAGCCAGATTGCTCGCGAAAATATCGAGGTAGTAGTTTCGTGCAATGACGATGTCTCGCGCACTAAACCCTTTGCGGACGGCGTTGAACTGGCCTTAAAGAAAATGGGCCTCCAGCCGGAAGAGGCTTGCCTGGTCGGGGACAGCCTGGATGATATCGGGGCCGGTAACTCCGCCGGGGTTCGGGTCCTGATTGTAAACCGGGGCCAGCTTTCGACTATCAGCCAGACCATGGAACAGCAAGGCCTGGTGTATAAGTTTGAAGTAATCAACTCTTTACACGAGATTCCCCAGGCCCTCGGATTCCCGGCCTTATCTCTAAGGGCAAACGCGGCCGCTTGATAAATTCAAGGCCGCTTACCAGGATTAAGAATTTACGAAAAGACGCTATTACGGGCGTCTTTTTTGTGCCGGATTCACTTTGCTAATAGCAATTGCGCCCTCTTCGCAGCCATGCTAAACTGGCTTTGAACCTTATACCCTACTTCACTTTCAAAACATAAAATAGTTAAAGAGGTAAGCTATGAATATAGCTCCCGGCGAAAATCCCCATTCTCCTGCCACCGGGCAAGTAACCCTGCCCTTTGAACAACCTGTCGAGCCTTCCAAACCGCTTAACGGCTTCTGGGCCACTTTCTCCTGGGCCCTCTACGACCTGGCTAACACGATTTATAGCGCGGCGGTGGTAAGCGTCTACTGGCCCGCTTTTATAAAAGATGATTTGAAAGTGAATGATATCTGGTACGCCCTGCCCGCCGCCCTGGCGGCTTTGCTGGTAGGCCTTTTTAGCCCGCTCATGGGCCGGATTTCGGACCGGGGCGGCAACCGGCTGACGTGGTTGTTGTGGAGTACCGTTTTAAGCGTGAGTGCCCTGTTTTTGATGGGCCTTTTCCCGGTGCTAGGGCTGGCAGTGGCCCTGTTTGTAGTCGCCAACAGCACTTTCCAGGCCGCCCTTATGTTTTATGACGCGCTCTTACCCAGTGTCAGCAACCCCAAAAACTGGGGCAAGGTTAGCGGCATGGGAGTCGGGTTGGGTTACCTTGGCGGTATCACCGGGTTTCTCCTGGTCCCGGTAATAACCGGCCTTATCTTCGGCAAAGGGGCCAACGGGGAAATAGTTAACTCCAATACCTTCCTGGTTACCGCGGCCATGTACGGCTTGCTTTCGCTGCCGTGCTTGCTGTTTGTAAAGGAAAGGAAATACCTCAAAAAGGCCGACCAGCCGCCGATTACATGGCGCAACTCGCTGTCACAGACCTGGCAGACCATCCAGCAAGCCCGCCAGTATCCCGGCCTGTTTATCTTTTTGCTTTCCAACTTTTTCTATTCGGACGCCGTAAATACCGTTATTGTGGCGATGGGGATTTATTCAACCCAGGTAATCGGCTTTACCTCCGCCGAACGCAATAACTTCCTGGCCTTTTCAACCATATTCGCGGTGGTAGGTTCGTTTGGCTTCGGCTACCTGGCTGATAAACTTGGCCCCAAGAAAAGCCTGAATATTTCGCTAATAATCTGGATATTTGTGTTCCTGTTCGCGATTGCCACACCCCCCTCAACTCTCTTTTTCTTCGTGGGCGGGCCGCTGGCCGGTATCGCGCTGGGCAGCGTCTGGGTAACCGCCCGCACCCTGATGATCGAGCTAACCCCACCGGAACGGCTGGGGGAATTTATGGGTATTTACAATTTGACCGGTAAAATTGCGGGTGTATTCGGGCCGCTGGTCTGGGGCCTGACTTTATTCCTGTTTGACCCGGCGGCCGGTTGGGGCAAGACCGGCTATCAGATAGCGGTTGCGTCCCTGCTGGTCCTGGTCGTCATCGGCTTTATTCTGCACCAGCGGGTGCCGGTAACAAACCGCCACTCCCGTGGCGAAGAGTATATCCAGGCGGAAGTTCCTTTTAAATAATACGTTAAACGATCAAAGAATAGGGCAGGCCGGATAACCGGCCTGCCCCTTTTTAGTTGTTGTAATCAAATTCACCGGTTGATGGCGCTTTTAAATTTAGGATTCCGGCCTTGCAACCGACATTTGTTGAGGCGCGGACAGGCGGAAATAAAAGGTTTATCTTACCGGGACAGGCGCGGGAGTAGCCGGGTTTGGGGTAACTTCAGGAGCGGGCGGTGAGTAACCGGGAACCCTGGGCGCTATTATGTAAACTGCGTCATCCAAACGGCCCGCCAGATATTGTAGTCGCGCGCCCGGTCCAAAGCTATACTCGGCCAGTTGCAGCCTGGTTACGCGGTCGCGCTGGACGTTAAGCTGCTCATAAAGAGCCAGGTAAGAATGAAACAGCGGGTTAGCCGAGTAGCGGGCGCTGGCATCCAGCGCCCGTAAATATTGGCCCTGGACTTCTAGCAACTGGTCAGGTTTAGCCGCGAAAGCCATGTTTTCCAGTTCGGCCAGGCGGTTATCCGCCGAACGCAAAGCGACCAGGGCTTTCTGGTCAGGGTTAAGTTCCACAAACTCGCCCAAATACTCCCAGCCAAGCCTGGCCCGGTACAGCGGGTCACCCGGTTGGGACTCGGCCACGCCCAGCGCAAGGAAAAAAACCAGGACCAATCCCACCAGGCTGCCGCCCAGGGCCTGACCGGGCCTGGATTGGAAAAAGCGCAGCAGCCAGGCCCACCACTCAAACACAGGCTGGGCCGGCCGGGCCGGTTGAGGCGAGGCCGCAAGCTGGGGTGTTGTTTCAAGCTGAGATTGCAGGCTATGCCAGCCGCTGGAAAGGTCCAGCGGCTGGAAAGGCCGGGACGAGATAACCGGGGGCTGTGAGGCCAGGTTTACCTTTAGAGCTATTTTTACCGCCGGATAAACCAAATCCCAGGCTTCCCCGAAAACTTCGGGGCCTTTTTCGAGGGTAAGGTCGCCGCGCTCGATCATGTTTAGCGCCTGGGCGACCATATCAGCGGCTGGTTTTGTCAAAATCAAACTCCTCAGACCCCGCGCCTAATATCCGGCGCAAACTTTCCAAAGCCCGAAACTGGAGCGCTCGTACCGCCCCCTCCGATTTTCGCATCGTCCGGGCGACTTCGGCGTGGCTCCAATTTTCTACAAACCGGTAATAAATAACCTGCTGCTGCTCTCCGTTCAATTGTTCAAAGGCCCGGACCAGTCCTTCATTTTCGGACTGGCGCAGGGCCGACCGGAGAGGGTCACTTTCCCCTGATAAGTCGGCGGCCCGGTCAACCAGGGCCTCACCCGAGTCCTCGTAAGCGCCGCGCACCCGGTTTTTGCGGTTATGGTTTAGTAACAGGTTCCGGGCAATAGCATAGAGCCAGACCAGGAAAGGAATATCGGCCGGTTGGTAACGCCGGATAGCCTTCCAGGCGTTTAAGAAGACCTGGGCGGTCAAGTCCTGGGCCTCGCTATCCTGCCTGACCCGGTAAAAGAAATAGCGGTAGATACTGGAGGCGTAGACCCGGTAAAGGTCGCCAAAGGCGGCCACATCCCCACTGACCGAAGCCTCAATCAGCAAGCTAACACCGGCCGGAGAAGGTGCTCCGCCCGTAGCAGGTGAATCAGGTGAAAGTTCAATTGGTGGTTCCTGGCGGTGGTTCCCCCTGGTCAAGCTATACCTCTGGCTGAAACCAAATTAGTTGGTCAGGTAAAAGAAACTTATTCCCAGGCGGTCAAATCCAACCTGGCATCGCTTCCTGTTAGAGCTATTGTACCCTAAAAACCTCCTTTTACACGGAGAACGGGGAGGAAGAACGTAGCACGTTAAACGGGGAACGTGTTTCCCGGGTTATTGGCGGGATACAACTACAACCCCTGAAAGTTCATATCTTTAGGTCATTGGATTTATCGTACGTGTACCCAACCTTCCACCTTCCACCTTCCACCTTCCACCTTCCACCTTCCACGCTCCACGCTCCACGCTCCACGCCCTAAAGACTAACCCAACCCCGGCGCAGGCAGACCATCAAAGCCTGGGTCCGGTCCTCCACAGCCAACTTCCTGAAGATATTATTCAAATGGTTTTTCAGGGTATGGTTGCTGATAGAAAGGGTCTGGGCGACTTCTTTATTAGTACAGCCTTTCCCGATAATTCCCAGGATTTGCAATTCACGCGGGCTTAAAGGTAATTTCCCGGCCGGTTCGACCGGTTCCGGGGTGGGGCTGGCCGCCCGGATAGGCCCGGTGTTGAAGCTGTCCGCGAGGAAACTATCGGGTTTTTCTGCAAACCGGATACCCGGTAGTGGCCGCCGCCCGTTTACGGCCAATTCCACCAGACCCTTGAAGTAAAGAGGATCAATCTCCTTATCCGCCAGGATTGCGCCCAGGGCTTTAAGTTGGGCCACCTGGCCGGTGGTTTCCCCATTCAGGACAATCATAGGCAGCGGGCCCCGGATACGCTGCTGAATGGCCCGGACCAGGCGCAGAGTTTCACCGGGCCTGGCCGGGTCGAATATAACCAGGCTCAAGGGCGTCTGGTTAACCAATTCCAACAATTCGGCCGGGTCGCCGGTTTCGCGCACAACTTTAAAGCCGGAAAGCCCGGCTAATTCCGCGCGCAATCCCGCCAATAATAGCGGGTGCGGGCTGAATAACGCCGCCCGGTGAAAAGCTGCCCGGTTAAGACTGGCCGGGTCAGGCAAGGTGGCCTGGCTAAAGCGCGGAGTGGTCCCGGCTAAAGTCTCCTGTAAAAGTTGTGACATAATTCTTTACCCTGCTGCGGTGAAATTGGGTTAGTACAAGCTGGCCGGGACGTCCGGACAAAGACAAACTGCAAGTTTTTTACCACTTGATGATGGCTTAAACACCCCTGGCCGGATTTCGTTACGGGCCATTTTGCCCAGTTTTCAATATTCCGTTTAAGATGACTTTTGGCTACAATAAAAGCTTGACCGGTTTTGAAAAATTATGTAAACTCTGGATAAGAAACACCTTTTCACACGACAAAATAAAGCAGGGAAAATGGCGAGGCGTAAGACCTCTAAGATAAATAAGGGCGAGCAAAACGGAACGGGAAAAAGATACGCCCTGGAGCTGGCAGTCCTTTTACTGCTGTCCCTGGTGCTGAGTGCCTGTGGTGCGGAACCAACCGCCACCCTGGCCCCGGCAACCCCCGCACCGGTATTACAGGTCAACCCTGCTGAAACGCTGCCTGTTACAGGCCGGACGGTCACTGCCGCGCCGACTGTTACCAGTGATGTAGCGCGAGTTTTCGATCCGCCGACGCCCACACCGCCGCCGCTCTTCCCGACTAATACCGCCCTACCGGCCTCCAGCGCCCCAAATTTCACAGCAACCGCCGCCGTCCCTGACCTAAACCTGACCCCGGTGGCGACCATGCCAACCGGCCAACTGGCTTTCGTCCAGGCGGGCAACCTCTGGCTGATAGATAATACCGGGGCCAACCGCAAGCAACTGACCGAAAGCGGCGATATTGCCACCGACAGCCTGATAGAGTGGACGCCGAACTTCGACCGGGTGACTTACCTGGCCCGTAACGGGGAATTATGGATGGTGGACACGCTCGGCAAGCGCAGCCTGGTATTTTCACCCGGTAAGACCGCCAGGCTGGGAAACGCGGCTAATTTGCCGCTTTTACCGACCCTCCCGGCCGGTGGAAACGCGACCAACCCCAACCGGGCACCGGTTAACCCGGCCATCCAACCGGGTAGGTTTCTGACCGACCTCAACTGGTCGCGGGACGGACGGTATTTGAGTTTTACCTATTACTCCGGGGAAGTGGGGCCGCTGGCAAGCGGTGAAGTCTGGCTGGCCGAAATTATTGGGGATAAGGCCGGGTTAACCCGCGTCGGCGAAGGTTTTTCACCCACCTGGAGTCCGGACAGCCGCACCCTGGCTTTTGTAACACGAGGCAGCGTCAAACAAGGCCTGGCGCCTGCCCCGGCTGCCACGCCGGTCCCGGTAGGAACCTCGCTTCTACCTCCAACTGTATCGTTTACCCGGGCTTCCGAAGGGCAGAACGGCCTGCTTCAGGAGCAACAGACCACCCCAGGGCCGGGCCAAACGACCCCGGCCGTTACGTCCGGAACAACCGTTAGAAATACCCAGGGTGGCAGCACAGGGGCCACGCCCACCCCTTTTATCCTGCGGCCAGGCGGCAATACCCCAAATCCTACAGGCAATAATTCTTCTATACCGGCCACGCCAACCCCAACCTTAAATCTGGTTGCCCTGCCATCACCCACACCGACCCCGACTTACCCGCCGGTCTACACAGGCACCTACCAGACTAATCAGCTGGCAATTTATTCCGTTGGTGAGCGGAAAATTTCCGCCTTGCTGGAGAGTGACAAACTACCGGACGCCTATATAGACCTGACCAACACCTTGCGTTCCCATGTACCGGCCCCTTTCCAGTCAGCCTGGTTTTCGCCGGACGGCCGCTTTGTGGCCTTTTCCGACCGGTTCTCGGTTGTGGGGGTAATTCCCCTGGGCGGTGGAAACCCGGTAATCTGGACCGGCTCGCCCAAGAATTACGCCGTGTACGACCTGGAATGGTTGCCGCGCAGCGATGGCGCGTTTGTCCGGTTCGGCAACCCCTATACAACAGAATTTAGCCGTTTGAGCCTGCTTACATTTAATAACCCACTCGGGGGCGGCATCTCCGGGGATGTCACCAATCCGAAAATGGTGCGGATTAGCGAGTTGCCGGGGCAAAAAGTCAGTTGTACCAATATTTCTCCCGGCGGCAATTTCTTTTCTTATTTTGATGGCAACATCCTGGTAATTACGCGCAGCGACGGTTCGGTTTACAAATCCTTCCCGGATACCGAGTGCCCGGGCTGGTCTCCGCTGGGGCGGGACTTCGCGACCATCAATAAGAACGGAAGCCGGTCCATTGTTCTGACTAACCTGGATCAGAACCAGCCCCACACAATTATTTCGACCAGGGCAATCGAGCGGGTTTTCTGGTTGCGCTGAGATTTTACGGCATCCTGTCAATAACTTTTTATGTTTCCATATAAGTAAAAGATAAGTAAAAGTTTCGGGCCGGAATTTTCTTGCTCAATTCCTTAAATTATAGTAAAATTCAAGGGCTGAGCCTGGTTGTGTAAGGCCAGTTTTTATTTGTAGAGGCTTATATGTTTTTACAAATTCTATTTTACCTACTAAGGAGTAAACCAAAGAATTTATGCCTACCTATGAGTACCAGTGTGTAAGCTGTGGTCACCGCTTTGAGAAATTTCAAAGCTTCAGCGCGGAACCGATCAAGAACTGTCCTGTATGCGCCGAACCGGTTAAAAAGGTGATTTCCGCCGCAGGCATTATATTCAAGGGGTCAGGCTGGTACATTACCGACAGCAAAAAAGCCAATTCGGCAGTTGCGGCCTCCAGTACGGAAAAGAAAACCGAAAGTGATAGTTCATCTTCCGGTGAGAAACCCGCTACCGGCGGTGAAGGTGAAGCGGCTAAGCCGGCCGAAAGCGCACCGTCTGAAACAAAACCGGCGGCCAGCAAGCCAACAGATACCAAGACGCCGAACGCGGCGGCTTAACCATTTAGCAAGTTATAGCCGGATAAACGGCTGTTTCCCGGTAGATTTAACAAACATATGATGACTCAAAACCGGCCTGCACACAGGCTGGGCCATTCCAACTTAAAAACTTCCCACTTCCTGGGCAACGGACAAAGCCGGACAGCCGCTATATTGAGCTGTCAGGGCGAACCATGCATTTGTATAAAGGGCCACTGCTCTGCTAAGGCTTAATAGAGTGGTGTCCCTCTTTATGGAAAATGCCAGGTCATGTTTGCAAAGATGAAGTTTTAGAAGATAAGAAGGAAAAACCAGGAGTCCGTGATGTTTGTAAAAGATGAAATAAAAGCCATAATGGAGCGCGACCCCGCGGCGCGCAACATTTTTGAAGCTTTTCTGTACCCCAGCCTGCATGCGATAATCTTTCACCGGTTGGCCCACCGCCTGTACCGGGCTAAAGTGCCTTTCTTCCCCCGTTTAGTATCGCAGATTTCCCGTTTCCTGACCGGAATTGAAATTCACCCGGGCGCTAAAATCGGCAAGGGTCTTTTTATTGACCACGGTATGGGCGTCGTTATCGGCGAAACGGTCGAACTTGGCGACAATGTGACCCTTTACCAGAACGTAACGCTGGGCGGCACCGGCAAGCAAAAAGGCAAACGCCATCCGACCCTCGGTAATAATGTGCTGGTCGGGGTAGGCGCGAAAGTCCTGGGCGCGATTACGATTGGCGATAATGCCCGGATCGGCGGCGGCGCGGTCGTCCTGAAAGATGTGCCACCCAACTCTACCGCCGTAGGTGTACCGGCTAAAATCGTTGCCTACCGCAACGAGTCGAGCGAAGCCAGCCAGCGTATTGAAAACATGCCGGACCCGGAAGGGGATATGATAAACGCCTTGCAGGAGAAAAACAATGAGCTGGAAAAACGGCTCCAGCATCTCCTGGAAGAACACATCCACCAGACCCACGAAGTTGAGGCAGAACACGTAACCGTGGAAGGGCTGGAGTCCCGGCTTGCGGTCCTGGGAGAACGCCTGGAGCGCATCGAGTCGGCCCTGAAAGCGTTAGGCCCGGCTGCCGCCCCGCTTCAAGACCAGGTAATCCAAAAAAACACTAACGGTCACAATAACAGGTCAAACCAAACCCGACAACCTAAAAAGAAGATTGAAGAGGAGGCCAACCGGCGTGGCGCTTAAAATTTCCAATACTCTCAGCGGCCGTAAGGAAGAATTCAAAACCCTTAAACCGGGCGAAGTGACCATGTATGTCTGCGGTGTAACAGTTTACGCCAGCAGCCATATCGGCCACGCTATGAGCGCCCTGACCTTTGATGTTATCCGGCGCTACTTGGAGTATAAGGGAAACGCTGTCCGGCACGTGGTTAATTTTACCGACATTGACGATAAGATTATCAAACGGGCCCAGGACGAGAACGTCGAGTGGAAAAGCATCACTGAACGCTACATCCAGGAATACCTGGACTGGATGGATGCCCTGAATGTTAAACGGGCGACTGTCTACCCTCGCGCCACCGAAGAAGTTGATGGCATCGTGGCGGCTATACAGACCCTGATTGAAAAAGGTAACGCCTATCACGCTTCCAATGGTGACGTCTATTTCCGGGCTTTGAGCCAACCCAATTACGGGGCGCTTAAGCACCAGAGTCCGGACGAACTGAACTCAGGCGCCCGTATTGAAGTGGAAGAAGCGAAAGAAAACGCCCTGGATTTTGCCCTGTGGAAATCGGCCAAACCGGGTGAACCTAGCTGGCCCAGTCCCTGGGGACCGGGACGGCCCGGCTGGCATATCGAGTGCAGTGCTATGGCCCTGCGCCATCTTGGGCCGCAAATTGACCTGCACGGCGGCGGCGCTGACCTTATCTTCCCGCACCACGAAAACGAAATTGCTCAAAGTGAGAACCTGACCGGGGAACGGCCTTTCGTGCGCTACTGGGCCCATAACGGCCTGTTGCAGGCTAAACTGGTTGACCCTGAAACCGGCAAGTCCAGTGTGGAGAAAATGTCCAAGTCGCTGGGCAATACCCTTTCGGTCGGCAAGCTGCTGGAAATGGGCGACCCCGACATGCTGCGCATGTTCGTGCTTGGTTCGCATTACCGCAACCCCCTGACCTATACTGACGAGAGCTTTGAAGTTGCCTTAACCAGCCTGAAACGGCTTAAATCTGTCTTTGCTCCGCACGAAACCTGGGGTGACCCGGACTCCACCGTAGGCAAAGCCGAGGCGACCGCAGCCCTGGAACAGGCTGTCCAGACCGCTAAAGCCGGTTTTGAAACCGCGATGGATGACGATTTCAATACGCCAGCCGCGATTGCTCGCCTGTACGAATTGGTCCGCGAAACTTTCAAGGGCCGCGATAGTGGTGCCAGCGGGGCAGCCTTACAAAAGGCCCGGGAAAGCCTGGCTGAATTAGGCGGTGTCCTGGGCCTGCGGATGAAAGAACTACCCATAACCAACGGTTCACAGGATGTTGAACCGTTTATCAAACTGCTGGTAGACCTGCGTAAAGAGTTAAAAACCGCCAAACAATACCAGTTGGCCGACAGAGTGCGCGAAGGACTCAAGGGACTGGGCGTGAAGCTGGAAGACCGGCCCGATGGTACTACCTGGATTTTTGAAAAGTAGTTTTGGGAAGTAGTTAGAGGTCAGTAGTCAGAAGAGAACGGGGATTAGATAGTACATGGTTGGTGGGCGCTTAACCGTCCGGCTGCGCTGCCTTTGTAATCTATAAATGCATTTCATCCAGTAAAAAAATAAAAAGCCGGTGGCCTTAAAAACCACCAGCTTTTTTTATTTAGACATAATAATAAATCGTGAACCAGAATATATAAACTACTTCGTTCCCACTGACCTCTGACCGCAACCCTACCGCTGATAGAACTTCTGGACCCGGTCGTTGTACATTTCGGCAACATATACAAACCCCCTGTTATCCACGGCAATACCCTCGCCCCGGATGAACTGCCCGTCAGCGCTACCAAAGCCGCCCCACTGCGTAATATAGGTGCCCTGGTTATCAAACTTCTGAATGCGGCGGTTATTGCCGTCTGCGACATAGACATTCCCAGCCGTATCAACGGCAACCCCGGCATTATAGCTGAACTGGCCGATACCGCTGCCTTCACCGCCCCACTTCTTCATAAATGTGCCGGTTGAGTCAAGCTTTTGAATCCGGTTGTTCCCGGTATCCGAGACAAAAATGTTACCATTTTTATCTACCGCAAGCGCTCTGGGCTGGGAGAACTGGCGGTCGCCTTGCCCGGTAGTACCGACCATACCCAGGCTTGTCCCATCAATATTAAACTTCATAACCCGGCCATTCCCGGTATCAGCCACATAGATTGCCCCAAGTTCATCCACGGCAATCCCGGCCGGGTCGGTAAACTGGGTAGGCCCGGTACCTTTACCGCCCCAGGTCAGGATTACAGTACCTTCCGTGTTGTATTTAACCACCCGGTTATTGCCGCTATCCAGCACATAGACATTCCCTTTGGTATCGGCCGCAACCCCGACCGGCAAAATAAGCTGGTCCTTGTTAGTGCCGTAACCGCCCCAGGTCCGCACAAGCGCCCCACCCGGGTTATACTTCATAATCCGGTGATTATAGGTATCGGCAACATACAGGTTGCGGTCCTGGTCAACCGAAATGCTGGACGGTTCATAAAATTGGCGATTAGGGTCGGCCCCACCGGTCCAGGTTGCTTTAAAAACACCATTTACATCAAACCTCTGGATGCGGCGGTTTGACCGGTCGGCAACAAAGACATTGCCGCTACCATCTATAGTAACTCCGTAAGGACTCTGGAATTTGCCATTTCCACTGCCAGAACCGCCCCATTGGGCCTGAAAGTTCCCATTGCTGCCAAAGCGCATAATGCGCTGGTTTTCGGTGTCGGCCACCAGCACCGTAGTTCCGTTAGGGTCAACTGCTACCGAAAAGGGCAGGTTGAAACTGTTGTTGTCGGTATCCAAACCGTTATTGCCATAAGTTCCCCATTGTGTAACGAACTCACCATTACTGTTGAACTTCTGAATCCGGTCGTTGAAGGTATCGGCTACGTAAACATTACCGGCCCGGTCAACCGCTATACCAAAAGGCAGGTCGAATTTGCCATTCTCGGACCCTTTCCCACCCCAGGATTTTACAAACTCAAAATTGCTGTTAAATTTCTGGACCCGGTTATTATAGGTATCAACCACATAGATGTTACCGGCGCCATCCACCGCTACCCCGCAAGGGGAAGAAAATTGACCGTTAGCACTTCCGGCGCTGCCGAACTTACCCAGGTAACCCAGGTCAGGGTTGAATTTCTGAATGCGGTTATTTTCCCGGTCAGCGGCGTAAATGTTACCCTGGGCGTCCGTTGCCACTCCCCACAGGCCAAAAAATTCGCCATCTTCGTTACCCGGCCCGCCGGACCGGCGCAGGAAACCGCCGTTCGGGTCGTGTTTTTGCAGGCGGTTATTGCCAAAGTCCGCTACAATAACATTACCATTGAGGCCAACCGCTACCCCGGTGGGACGAGACAATGGGTTATAACCTTTTCCTACTTTAGTGACGTAGCCAATCCGGCTGTTGGGGTTTGGCAGTTTGATTTCGCTTCCAAGCAAGCCCAACAACACGATGTATCTATTATTTTCTTTGCCCAGGTTTTCGGGGTGATATTCGAACCTGGCCCGTTCGAACCACTGGGTAATATAAACTTTACCATCGGTAACGCTGACTTCTTTGTGTTCCTCGCTGATGGGGAAGCCAAACCGGGACAGACCCCCGTTATTCTCCCAGTACTGGAGAAAAATCTGGCTGACATTATGGCCGGTTTCTTCATAAAAGCGCTGGAGAGCAGCAGGTCTTTCGGGGCTGATTAATTTCTCGGCTCGCTGAAAATCAGGGTCACCGTTCAGCGCTTCACGGCGCAAGTCTTTGCCCAGGAGGCCGAAGAGTACTTCGTATTGAGTCCCGGCATTTTCAGGATGAAGCTCAAACCGGTTACGCTCAAACCACTGCGTCAGAAAGGTTTTGCCGGTTTCCGGGTCAACTTCATTTTGCGCAGCGGAGATGGGATACCCGTAAGCTTGCAGGCCCCCGCCTTTGTTCCAGTATTCCAGGAACTTGCCGGTTACGGTCTGGCCGGTTTCCGGGAAGAATTGGCTGTCGGCGGCCTGAGCCGGGTCGTTAGGGAATAAAGCCAGGGACAGGGTCAGGATTACCAGCAATGTCAGGCTGAGATTTGCCAGGGGAGTTCGCTTCATATTCTACCTCTCGTTCAGGGTAAATACCAGTGGCCGGTCTGAAAAGGCTCAAGCACAGCTAATTGCTTGAAAACCCGGTACAAGCAGTACTGATTTTACCTGACCCTGAATAATTACACCATTCAAGTTAAAATTAGAATGGCCTTACAGCTTTGTAACATCTAAAGGGAAACTTGCTAAGAGATGCCCTACCTGACTGGCGCCGTGTCCGGGCAGCCAGTTTTTGTGGACATTACCACCTTGCCCGAAATCATAATTAGACAGGATATTGGGATGGTCCAACTTTACAATAGAGCAGGCTTATCGCTTGAGGCGATCTATAAATGCTGAATCGGCGGCAAAACGATTAGCCATAACTTTAGGGCAACTTCCCGGTCAGAACCCCTGGCAGGACCGGGAAGTTGTAGCCCTACCGTCCCGACCCGGTTTACGGAGTATTTCTTCTGGCCCAATCGTTTTGAACGCGTTCACTGGCATAGCTAAATATGGCCTTTCTTGAATCGCAATTACAAATTGATTATTTAAAATAGCCTGTGCTAACCTGAAATAATTTGGACTATTACAATTCGGAATATCTGCCGGTAATACCCCAATTATATCTCAAAACGCTGAAAATACTAGTCAGCCAAACCATATTAGCAAAGATAACTTTAAAGATTTGTCCTTTACTTTCCCTGAAATAGCAGTCTCCATATAAATTGAAAACCGGTTTACCGGGTGGTTTGCGGGTAAAATCTATGAAAAATTGATTAAAGAGCCCTTCATTATTGCTGCCGGACTTGATAAAGCAGGGTTGAAGGTCTACTATTTAAGGTACGCTTATGAGGAAACCTGGAAGGTGGTAAAAAATGGATTACAAGACCGTTAAACCTGATACTAAAGGCAGCCGCAAACCCCTTGAACACTGGCTGAAGGCCGAGGTTTTGCCGGTGCAGCAGCGTACGGTCCGGCATTGGCAGGATAACGAAGAAATCGAACGGGCCGACCCGGTAGTTATGGAAGAACCGTTTGAAATCAGGTTGAACGGGCGGAACCTGGCGGTTATTATGCGGACGCCAGGAGCCAACCTGGAAAACGACCGGGAATTAGCGGTCGGCTTCCTGCTTTCGGAAGGAATTATCACCCGGCCGGACCAGGTACAGGCGATTGTACGCTCAAAAGATGCGGACGGTTTGCCGGAAGAAAACGTGCTGGATGTAAAAGCACCGGGCGTTAATCCGTTTACCGAAACCGACCCGGAAAATCCCGAAGGGGCCAGTTTCGAACGGCGCTTTGTAGTGGCCTCAAGTTGCGGCCTGTGCGGTAAAAATTCTATCGTGGAAGCCTGCCGCCGCCTGCCGCCGCTGGCCCCTGACCCTGGAACCATGCGGGTGAGGTCTGAAACCATCTACGGTTTGCCCGGCCAGTTGCGCGAAGCCCAGGCCATCTTTAACCAGACCGGTGGTTTGCACGCGGCCGGTCTATTTGATGCCAGCGGCCACCTTTTACTCCTGAGGGAAGATATTGGCCGCCACAACGCGGTAGACAAAATTATCGGGCGGGCTGCCCTGGACGGGGCTTTCCCGCTGGACGAAAAGATTTTGATGGTCAGCGGCCGGACCTCGTTTGAAATCGTCCAGAAAGCCCTGGCGGCCCGGATTCCGCTGATAGCGGCAGTATCAGCCCCCAGCACACTTGCCCTTGACCTGGCCGAGGAAGGCGGTATCACGCTGATTGGTTTTCTGCGCAATAGGTCAATGAATGTTTATACGCACCCGGCCCGGATAGTGAAATAAGTTAAAAACGGGCAGGTTGTGACAAATCGGATTATAATATCCAGGCGAGTAATTAACTGGCATGTTAAATATAAAATCAAACTAATAGCCGGGGAGGATTCAGCCGGATGATAATATGTAAGACCAAAAATGAGATAGAGTTAATGCGCCAGGCCGGGCGGGTAGTTGCCATCGCCATCGAAGAAACCAGCAAGCATATCAAGCCTGGCATTACCACCCTGGAACTGGATGAAATTGCCGCCGATGTTATCCGGTCGCACGATTGTATACCAACCTTCAAAGGGCAGTATGGGTTCCCGCGCAACATCTGTATTTCGGTAAACGAAGAAGTGGTCCATGGTATTCCAAGCAGCCGGAAACTAAAAGAAGGCGATATAGTCAAGCTGGATGTAGGCGCAACTTATAAGGGCTGGGTCGGCGACTCGGCGGCCAGTTTCCCGGTAGGGAAAGTTTCACCCGAAGCCCAGAAATTGATGGATGTCACCCGGGAAGCGATGTTACTGGGAATTGACCAGATGCGCGTGGGCAATTATCTCAACGATATTGCCGAAGCTATCCATTCCCACATTGAAAAGTTTGGCTATTCCACCGTAGCGGATTACGGCGGGCACGGCATCGGGCGCAAAAACCACGAAGACCCCTTTGTTCCGCACAGCCGCCAGAAAACCCGGGGGATGCAGTTGCGCAAGGGTATGTGCCTGGCAATTGAGCCGATGATAAACATGGGCGCGGCCAAAGTAGAAGTTAAATCGGACAAGTGGACGGTTGTTACTTCGGACGGCAAATTATCGTCCCATTTCGAGCATACCGCCGCTATAACCGATGATGGCCCGGTAATCTTAACCTTAAAATAGCGAAATCATTTGACTTTAAAATAGGCTAAGAGTATATTCCTTTTCTATAAATTACAAAGTTCACAAGGAATTTAGAAGAAGTTATTAAAACATAAGGGATGGTACCAGTGAGTATATTTAAGGATGAAAGGCCCAGCCTTGAGGACCGGCCGGTTATCGGAATCAGTGGTGATGTGATGGAGAGCAGCACCGGACCCCGGCATGCCATCCGGGATACCTATGTCCAGGCCATTATTAACGCCGGGGGCATCCCCCTGATTATTCCCTCAACCAACGACCTGGCAACTACCTATGCGCTCTACCGGATGGTGGATGGCATGCTTTTTACCGGCGGCGTGGACATTGACCCGGCGATTTACGGCGAAGCTGTGGACGGCACCGAAGTGCTGGATATTTCAGCCGAACGTGATGCCACCGAACTTAAACTGGCCGCCTGGGCGCTGGCGGACGATTTGCCAATCCTGGGAATTTGCCGGGGGCAGCAGTTACTAAATGTCGCGGCGGGCGGTACCCTTTACCAGGATATTCCGACCCAGTTACCCCAGAGCGAAGTGGACCACCGGGGCAGCACCCATACCGACGACCGGGGCCTGTTGACCCATAAAGTAACTCTGGAACCGGGCTGCGGCCTGGCCGGCATCTTTGGAGCAACCGAAATAATGGTAAACTCCCTGCATCACCAGGGGGTCAAGCAGCCGGGAACCGGCCTTAAAGTGGTCGGTGTCGCCCCTGACGGGATGGCCGAAGCCCTGGAAGGGCAGCAACATCGCTGGCTGTACTCGGTCCAGTGGCACCCCGAAGAACTATTTCTAAAGCAGACCGCCGCCAATAACCTGTTCAAGGCTTTTGTCGAAGCGGCCGCCAGCCAGGTATACTCGCGGCGCAACCAGCCGGTAGCGGTTTAACCCGGCCAGAATTCGAAACTGAAAAGGAGCCTTTTACGGCTCCCTTTTTTATTGTCTTTTCAGGTTGTTCACCAGGGCATCGAACCAGCGCGAGATTTTATATAGCAGGTTGTCCCAGGAGGATACCCGCTTTGAATAGGGTGGTGGGGCCGGTGGTATCACCGGGCCTGCCGCCGGAGAGCCGGTCAAAATGGGCCCTTGCGGCAAACTAGTCACCGGTGAAGGGGGCTCCGGAGGCGGAGGCTGGACCGGGTTAGGTCGGACTATCGGGTTCGCCAGGTCAACCGGTGGTTCGTCCCAATTCGGCATCGGCGGAGGCTTGGCGGCCCGGCGCAATACCGGCGGTGGGGCAACATCAGCCTGACCGGCCGCTGGCGGTGTAGCAG
>JAQBPB010000007.1 GCA_028287745.1 Chloroflexota bacterium | reverse complement strand
ATGTTCTGCATCCAGTTCCAGAGTACCGCCGGGACATTATGCCTGGTCTGGGGTTCGTAGTAGGCATAGTTAGTGGCGATAGGCGGCTGAATGCGGCTCACCTGGCCGCTGCCGTTGACGCCTTCATTTACAGCTTGTCCGGTGCGGTTCCCGGCGAAATTGCCGCCGGTAATGGTCAGACCGGCCAGAGCCGCGTAGGTGGGGCCGGTGTTGTTATGCAGGTCGCCGGCAACCGGGATACCGGCCGGGGCGCGGTTTTCGAAACGGTTGTCACCGACCTGCATGAGGCCGGAAACCAGTTCGGTGGTCAGTAAGCCGTTGCTGACGAACCACTGGCTGTTGCGGTCCGCGTTGGGGTCGTTGATTTCCATGCGGCTTTTGTCAAAGTACTGGACCATGCGGTTGCCATTAGGCCGGGCCTGGTCGTAGCCTTCGTAACCCACCCAGTTCGGGGCGGCTCCCCACAGCCAGCTCCGGTTAGCCTGTCCGGCGGCAATCGGCTGGTCGGCCTGCTGCCAGATTTTTTCAAAAGAAGTATCGCCAAAAGAAGCCGCCCTGGCCTGACCGGCGGGACTTACCGCGCTAATAAATAATGTTACCAAAAGGACCAGGGATAAAAGGAGAGGATATCGAAGAGATTGTTTGGTGTTGGACATTTTTATACATTCACCTATCCTCCTGAATTTTGTCACGCTTAACAAGCCTTAGACCGGTAAGTTCTCAAACCGGTAAAGGGCAACCCAAAACCAACCGGAATTTTATGCAACCCCTAGCACCGGTCTTTTGGACGTTAAAACTGGCTAAAATTCAGGCATTCCGTGCCGCAGCGGCGAGGCACCATCTACACAATAAAGCAGAACATAAGCTACTTAGCTTGCCTGTACCGTTTGTAATTCAAGCTATGATGGCCGGTCTAACTACAGGGTGTAATATTATGGCCCCCAGCCCCCTGTAAAAACTTTAAAAACTCATAGACCGGCCCGCTCAAGCCAATGGTAGAATTATAACAAATAAATCTTACGATTTATATTACAAAACAAATTAATTTTTTTTATCTTGTAAATTTATTGTTGAGCTAAGTAAGCGGGGATTTTGAGCTAGCTTTTTACAGATATATATTTTATGTTCTGTAACACCGGCTATTTAAAAGTTGGAAATTAAATATTAATACTTTTTTAATGTTTTTTGATTAACAGAGGGCAATGGTTATACTGGGACTGCCAGAGTAAATTTTAATCTGTAATAATCATGTTTTTACTCTTTTAGGAAACCCGTAAAATTAAGAACATTAATATTAAGGAACTAGCCAGACAAACAACCGGCGTCCTTTTTAAGTAAAAAGAAGAGTCATAAAAGATTATTCAGGTACCAGCGAGTAACGTTTAAGCTTTTCCGGCTGGGGGCCGGTTTGCGAAGAAATACCTAATTCGGCCGCCGCGACCGGGTCCAGCGCTGAGGAAGGATTTATCAGGGCCTGTCCGGCCAAATCCGCTTCGGACGGGGAGATTTCCTGGACCCTCACTCGGCCCTCACGCTCCAGCATCAGCAAGTAAGCCAGGACCTGGCGAGCAGCGGCGGGCCAGAGGTGCCGCCCGACATCCTGGTAAATCCGCTCAACCAGTTGGGCTATGGTACTCTCACCGGCGGCCAGGGCGGCCATCAGTTGCTGCTGGCGGGCCTGGCGGTGCGCCAGGTATTCTTTAATCTTGGCCGCCGGGTCCTTTATTTCCGGACCGTGACCGCCGTAAATAGTCCCGGCATGGCTCCAACCGGCCTCAAGAAGGCGGAGCGAAGCCAGGTAATCGGCCATATCGCCTTTTGGCGGCGCGACAACTGTCGTACCCACTCCCAGGATATTATCGCCGGTAAAAAGGGCGTTTTCCCCGGCTAAAAAGAAACAGAGATGGTCCGCCGCATGGCCGGGTGTATAGATAGCAGTCAGGCTAACTCCACCGGCCGTAACTTCCTGTCCGTCTACCAGGTCTACAGTATGGGGGAATGTGGCACCGGCATAGGCCGCTACCGGCGCGTCAACCAGGCGGCCCAAGCTCAAAGCGCCCGGGTAATGGTCGGGGTGGCCGTGAGTAACCAGGATTAGCTTTACCCGGCCGCCAAGTCCATTTACCGCCGCCGCCAGGGCCTGGACGTGACTTTCAATGTCCGGACCGGGGTCGATTACCAGGTACGCTTGCCCCTGGCCCACTATATAACTGTTGGTACCGGTCAAAGTCATCGGACCCGGATTAGGGGCTCGCAAGCGCCAGACCAGGGGGCTAAGTTGTTGGGGCTGGGGCATCAGTTCTTGCATATTAACTCCTGCATTAAGCTTAAGCTACCAGGTCCGGCCTGTCGGAGGTGGCTTCGGAAACCTTTTCAACCAGATTATCGCCAAAGAACCCCAGGCAGCGGCGGACGTATTCCTCCCGCCGGGCGAAATAGACCCCGCAATGTTCCACATAATCTTCAATCCAGAGGTCTTTGGGGCCGGGCGCGGCGGCGTAGAGCCGGTAGGCGTGGTCAATAGGAACCATCTTATCGCTGGCCCCGTGGACAAAGTAGACCGGCCGGTTGCCCAGGTTACCCAGTTCGCTAAGCGGTGCGAAATCCAGCCAGCGGTGGCCGGTACGCGACTCAAAGAGCCACTCCGCGAGGTCCAGCACCGGGTGACCGGGCAGATGGGTCTGGCGGTGCCAGGCGTGGTTTATAATCTCTCGCTGGCTGGTGAAGGGGCTATCAGCCCAGACCGCCAACACTTGCGGGTCGCGGGCCGCTGCCAGTAAAGCGACCGAGGCTCCCATAGAAGCGCCGAGCAAACCTAGCAAGGGGTTTTCCAGGCGCGTCCTGGCGTATTTAATGGCCGCCTGCAAATCCTGTAATTCACGGTGGCCCAGCGTAACCAATTCGCCTTCGGCCCGGCCCGGCCCATGCGCGCGGTAATCAAACAGCAGGACATTGTAGCCGTTTCGCCACAGGATTGAGCTGATACCCAGCACATCTTCTTTGCGGCCGCGATAGCCGCTAACTGCCACTATCACCCGCCTTTCGGCCGGGCGAGGCAGCCACCAACCTTTTAAGAGCCGCCCGTTGGCGGTGGGAAACTCGACTTCCTCGTAATCCACCTGGGTTTCAAAAGGTGAAAAACTATATGTTTCAACAGGCTGAACCGGGGTAAGCCGGGTCAACTCATTTACCAGGTGGCGAGCTGCCCCCAGGGAAACCAGGCCGGCTGAGGCTCCCCCGGCCAGCGCCATCAGCCCCAGGCGGGTTAAAGGTTTATTTTTTGATAATGAGTGGTTTATATGGGTAAATTTTGCGGTTTTCATGGCCCTGGCCCCAACTCTCTAAATTCTAAAACATTATATGAATTGAAATCCGGTTAAAATTTTACACTGGGCGCTTTATTCTTCGCAATTAGAAAACTCTTTGGTAGGACGGGTTAGGGAACGTAGCACGTAAAACGGGGAACGGAATTAGTGCTTGGATCTTCAATTGCTCACCGGTAAGCCGGTTACAGTCTCCCTTATACTATCCCCGTTTTACGTTTTACGTGCTACGTTCCCCGCTGCGTTTAATGTCCTTCGTTTAACACAATCCGCCGGTAGACGGCTTCGATAGCCTGATTCAGGTCTTTAGCCGTGCAGCCGGTCGCCAGCATCGCGGCCAGGGCGGCGGCCCCGGCCCCAACACCTTCTTTTACGTAACCCGCTTCATATAGTTGCACCGGAGGATAAGCGGAGCCGGAAAAGTCCAGGTTGGCGGCAAAATAAGGCGAGCCTAGCGGGCCAAAGGAAGTTTCAATTTCAGCGGCCAGTCCGGCCAGGTCAGAGCCGGGGTCGTTAGCCACCCAGCCGGTGGTGACAAGAGCAATTCGCTCAAATTGCGCGGCGGGCAACTCAGCCAGCAGGCCGGACCCGGGAAAGCGGTAAATAGCCGCGGCCAGGGCCAGTACGGCGGCCATCTGAGTGCCCCCGGCCAGGACAACCGGGCAAAATTGGGAAGCGGCCAGGGCCATCCCGGCGACAACCGGCTGCATGGGGTCGCCCAGGCTGGCGGCCGCACCAAGAGGCTGCCGCGCGAAAGCGCCCTTTTCCCGGTTAAAGGCAGCCAGACCGGCCCTGACCGCCTGCAATTTAAGTTCGTGGGTGTTATTGCCGGGCATAGAACTGCTGACCCGCTGCTCGGCATCCAGGCCCAACCCTAACAGTACGCCCAGGGCGGTTGTGGTGCCGCCGGGCACGCTTTCGGCCAGGATAAGATAACCTCGCTCGGCGTTTGCCCGCCCCAGTTCACGGCCGATCCGCAAGCCTTCGGAAAATAAAAGTCCGGCGCGGCTTTCGTCAGGTCCTAACGCCTGACCGGTGGTAACCGCTCTAGCCGGGCCCGCCCCGGCCGGAAAGATGGTACCCGGCACGTCCGGGGGAGACTTTAAACCGGCATCCACACAGACATAGCCCATGTCCGGCAGCAGGTCAAAAGCTGCCCTGGTTATAATAGAAGGCCCGGGCGCACCGGTCGGATTAGAAGGTACACCGCCGGGAAGACAGCGGGCTTTTCCGTGGGCCATAATTTCAGCATCGGCCTGGGCGGTCAATTCACGCAATTCTGTAGTTACCCCGGCTCCACTAACACCGGGAATTTGGACAGTATCAGTATAGGCGACTGTCAATACAAAAAAAGGAGTCCGATTAGCCAATGAGTCGATAAAATTCAAGTCATTTGAAGCCGGGGAAACTCTCAGAATATCGGTATCAATTTGCCACATAGAAAATCTTAACTTTCATTTATTAAAAACAGATTTCAAATTGCTTTCCCAGTATTGACAACATCTGTTAGAATAGCGGTAGTAATTTTCACTATAAATGAAAATTTGGCGACCCGTATAATTTTCTTTGATTTTACTTGAATTAGCTTGCCTTTATTTTATTTTTAACCTGGTTAAAGCAGTGCAAATTGTAAAATCCTCATTTACCAGCAATATCGACGATATAGTGGTTTTTGGCTTCTTTCCGGGGTTAGTATATCATGATAGCATCCATCTAAAATATAATAGTTATTATTAATATAATTGGAGACTTAATATGGAGTCTTTGCCACTGGGGGAACGTATCCGGGCAGCCCGCCAGGAACGCAAGCTAACTCAGGATGAACTGGCGCGGGATACCTTTTCTAAAAGTTATGTTTCAGCGGTTGAACTTGGTAAAATCCACCCTTCCATCAAAGCCTTAAGAATTCTGGCCCGCCGCCTACAATTACCCGCTTCCTATTTTCTGGAGACACTTGAACCGGATGTTGAAACACAACAAGCCCAGTTTGACCTGGCCCAGGTACGGTTACTGGTTATGCAGGGCGGGCAGGAAGAAGCAGCCCTGGCTATCCTGGAGAAGCTTGACCGGGAACGTCTAAACGAGCAAGAAGGAACCGAAGCGGTCTTCCTGGAAGGCCGCGTACTCTCCGGGTTGGAACGGACCGGGGATGCCCTGATAAAATTGCAACAGGCGCTCAAAGAGTGGGAAGAACTGGATGAGCCGACCTGGGTTGAACGTGCCCGGGTTTTAATCGGCGAAATATACTTCCGCCAGCATAAATACATTCTGGCGCAAGACCACCACAAAACCAGCCTGGAAGCTATTCGTGATGGAAAAGTCCGCGACCCTAACTTAAAATTAGCGGTCTACGCCAACCTGGCCCAGGTTTATACCGCCCTGGACATGCATGACGCCGCCCGCGCCCTCTTCAAAGAAGCCAGCCAGGTTGCCACCGCCGTTACAACCGCCGATAGCCTGGTGACAACTTTCCGGAAAATTGCCGAGGAATACGCTGATGAAGGAAACCTTTCATCGGCCCGCCAATCTATTCTCCAGGCTTCATCGGCCCTGGAGAGTGCCGAAACGGTCCGGCTTGTTACCAATCTGCACCTGGTATTTGGCACGTCTTACCTTTCCGGGCACAACTGGGCCGAGGCGGAAAAATGTTTCCAGGCCGCTTTATCGAGCGCGGCACCCAAACTGCCCAGCGCGATACGGATTGCAGCCTGTAACAGCCTGGCTAACCTCTTCTTACGGCAGGAACGCCTGGACGAAGCCCTGGAGGCCGCTAATAGCGCCTATAAGACCCTCAGGGAAGAAGACGGCACAATTTCATTAAGCAGCAGCTATTCTACGGACAGCAGTTACGGCAGCCCTGAAATGGCGGCCGGAGAGGTATTGCTTACGCTGGCGCGCATTTACGAAAAGAAGAAAGAGTCTGAAGAGGCCGATACCTACTTCGAACAGGCTATCGAGCAGTTCCAGAAAGCCGGGCAGCCTGAAATGCTCAGTTCCGCCTACTTCTCGTATGGCGAAGTGCTTCTGGAGCGCGGCGACTCGGTCAACGGAGCGCACTATCTCAAAATCGCTTACGAGGAGAAAAGCCGCCAGGTTTAATTACCAGGTAAATCCTAAATTCTTTAAACTAAAAAAGGCCGTCCGGCCTTTTTTAGTTTGTTCCAGTCCTGGGCCAGCGCTAGGCAGGCGCTTCTTCGGCCAGGCGATAGCTGCGTTCCAGGATTTCAGCCAGGTGCAGAATTTCCAGCGGCTGCCCGGCCTTCTCCATTCCAAAATTAATCTGGATGGTGCAGCCGGGATTAGAGGCGACCAAAATAGACGCTTTAGTGTTGGAAACGTTCTCAACTTTCCAGCTCAGGACTTCGTTAGCCATGACCGGTTGGACCACGTTATAAATCCCGGCGCTGCCGCAGCACCAATCGCTATCTTTCATTTCGACAAGTTCCAGGCCGGGGATAGATTTGAGCAGGACACGCGGCTGCAGGAAAACTTTCTGGCCGTGTTTCATGTGGCAGGCGTCCTGGTAGGTTACGCGAGCTTCAATCCGGCCCGCCGGTGCCTCGAAGCCAACTTCGACCAGAAATTCCGCAAAATCACGCAGTTTTGCTACAAACTGGGCCGCCCGCTGGCTGTATTTGGGGTCGTCATGCAGCAGGTGGGCGTAATCTTTAAGGGTCGCGCCGCAACCGCTGGCATTTACAATATAATAATCGGCCCCGGTCGCCTCGAAAGCCGCTATATTGGAGCGGGCCAACTGGCGGGATAATTCACGCTCGCCTACGTGGGCATGGAGAGCTCCACAGCATTTCTGGTGTTCGGGAATTATTACCTCACAGCCGTTTCTAGCCAGGACACTAACGGTATCGGCATTGACGCCCCGGAAGAGTTCATCCTGAATACACCCGGTCAAAAAGGCGACCCGGTAGCGCGGCGTAATCTGGTAATCCGGGCCGGAAGGGCGCGGCCCGATCCTAAAAGGCAAGCCGCTGCGGACTTTTTGCAACAGAGGTATGATCGTTGGCATTGACTTAGTTCTCCCTGTTAACCGGGGCAGCCGGGCGACGGGCATTAGCCGGTTTGGGCGGGGTTACCCTGGGTAAGTTTGGTTTAACGATGCCGCCCTGGGCATCCGGCAGCATAGCTTCTTTAGAGGCGAGGTCGCCTGGCAGCACCTTGAGGATATGGCTTAGCTGGACCAGCTTGCGCAGCCCGCTTTTCTGGTAGATGCGCAGGCCCAGACCGGCCGCCTGCATGGCGGTCGGGTGCATGAACAGGAAACCCAGGGTAGCCTTGCGCAAGACTCTTTCCTGGCTGTTTTTAGGCGGAAGCTGGGCGCGAGCCGCTTCCAGCAGGGCGCCATAAGGCACGCCGCTGGGACAGGCCGTTTCACAGGCCCGGCAGCCCAGGCACAGGCTAAGGTGCTTGTTCAGGTCGGGGTCATCAGGCTGCAATTCGCCGGACGCCAGCAGCCTGATCTGGAACACCCGGCCCCGCGGGCTATCGGCTTCCAACCCGGTCGCCTTGTAAGTCGGGCAATAAGAAAGGCAAAGGCCGCAGTGGACGCAGGTCTTTAACTGTTTCTCGGTAATGATATTAAGAATCGGGCTACCGGCATAGGGCGAAACTCCGGTTTCCTCTCCGACAAATCCGCCGACATCTCTGGCTGTCGAATTTTCATAAATCGTTCTGTTCTGGGTATCCATTTAATAATTCCCTAAATTCCCTTTTGACTAGCCCTTTATAAAAATGGCATGAGTAAGTATAACATTTCGGTAAATTCTTGGCTAACCAGCCTGACGCCACCGAAAGGAAGAAGCATTTGACAAGCTGGATTAACCGGGCTAGACTCGGGATAGTTTTCGCATGGTGAAAGAAACCCTATTGTATTGTGGAAGTACTTAACTAAATGGCTCCTGAAGATATTCGGTCTATGACAAATTTGGCCCCTAAAACCCCCAAACCCAGCCGTAAAACTAACGCCCGGCCCCCTGCGGAAACCGAAGCCAGCCTTGTACCGGCGGGACGGCAGACCGTCCAATCGGTGGAACGGACTTTTGATGTGCTGGAAGCGCTGGCAGCGGCCCGCCAGCCGGTGGCTATTTCCGAACTGAGCCAGAAACTGGGCCTGCATATAAGTACGGTCCACCGCCTGCTAGGCACCCTGATTGAGCGAGGTTATGCCCGCCAGGACGAGGCCAGCGGGCGTTACGCGATAGGCTCGCGCCTGATGGAACTGGCCGGTGGTCTGGGCGAACAGGTGGACCTGCGCCAGGAAGCGCATCCTTTCCTGGAACAGCTCGCCAGCCAGGTCGGTGAAACGGCCAATCTTTCGGTGCGCAGCGGCAATAACCTGGTTTATATTGACCAGGTCCAGAGCGCCCGCCTGGTCCGGATGTTTACCCGGGTCGGCAGTAGCGCCCCGCTTTACTGTACCGGGTCGGGCAAGCTTTTCCTGGCTTACAGCGACAACTTTGAACACGACCTGAACCGTTTCTTGCTGGAAACCAGCCTGGAACCGCGCACCCCGGCCACCATTACGACCCCCCAGGCCCTGCGCGAAGAACTCCGCCGTATCCGCGAGCGAGGTTATAGTTTTGATAATGAAGAGATGGAAGAAGGGGTAGTTTGTGTGGCCGCGCCGGTTTTCGACCGCGATAGCCAGTTGGTCGCTGCCATCAGTGTCAGCGGCCCGATTGGGCGCATGTTAAGCACGGATAGCAGCCGCATTATTGAACCGCTCCGCGAGAGCGCCGCCCGGATTTCCCGTTCACTCGGTTATAAATTGCCTAATTTATAATCTTTAGCATTTCCCGCCAGTTAGCCAGGTCCATCTGGTTCGTACTCAACTGCGACCAGCTATAGAGTAATACCGCCAGCAGGGCCGGGGCGGCAAACCGGCGGGCGGCGCGGCTTTCCCAGACCGCTGCGAACGGAATCAACAGGACATACGGAAAAGCCGGGAGGCTGTAGCGCAAAACATCGGCATGCATGAGAAAGACGGTTGGCAGAACCAGCGCCAGCCCGACCCAGAATAGGTCGTACCGCTTTTGCCGCCATAACAGGACCAGACCGGCCGCCTCCAACCCATAATAATAAAAATCGCCTTCGCCACGCCCAATATTTATATCCAGGGATAAAAACGGTATGGGATAAATATGCTTGACCTGTTCCGGTATATGCAGGTAGGCCAGGAAGTCGCCGGTCTGCCAGCCGTACAGCGCAAAAACCGCCAATAGGGCCAGCGGCATCGGAACGAGCGCGATAAGGGCTTTCCAGTTAAACCGCTCGGCAAACAAAAGCACAAGCCGCCAGTTCAGGGAGGGCGGCGGGCTGAGGCGGAATTGCTCCAGGGCCTGCCAGACCAACCATAAACCCAACCCCAATCCCAGGAAAAATCCGTTAGGCCGGGCCATTACCACCAGGGCACCCCATAGCCCGGCCTGCCAGTAGCGTTCCTTTTTGAACTGGTAAAGGCAAAGAATCGAAAAAAACAGGGTCGCCGGTTCGGACCCACCCACGGTGTGATAGATAAGCCAGCGTAAGGGTAAAAAAAGCGAAATAAAAGCTAACCAGAGCGGATCCTTGCTATAGCCAAAGTCGCGCAAAAACCGGTAGAGGACGATAGCAAAGCCGCAGGTGAAAAAGTAATTCAGGACGAACATGGCCCCGATATAGCCAAACACGGGCGAAACGAGCCGGATAGCCAGCGGCACTAGCGGAAAATGGGCTCCCCAGTAAAGCGGGCTGAAAGTGGAAAAGTGCGGAATTTGCAGGATAGGGCTTTGGGGGTCGTAGAGCGAATAAGCAATCGCGATGTATTCCGGCCCATCCCAGAACCGGGCCAGTGTTTCAAAACCGTTGTTCTGGATTACCGGCACCAGGAAAAGAAGAAAAGTTAAAAAAGCATTGGACAGGCAAAGAAACACCGCAACCCGTAGAAGGGGACGCCTGGACTTTGAAACTTCTGGTGAAGCATCTTTTGAAGCATCTGTAGCATCTAATGATGGTTGGACCGGTGCGGCAAGAGAGTAGCGGTTCTTCACAGGCAAACCTAATCCTCCAATAACAATACTAATATCACCAGGCGAAATAACAGCCGGAGCGGCTTAACATACGGCGACACTTGAAGGCGGCCAGGGCCGCTAAACCTGACCGGAACAAAGGCGCTCTCAATTCAATTCTAACCCAGATTTGTGCGAAAGCAAAGGCGAATATTACGTGCTATAAGTCAGGGCCAGGCGCAGGCAAAAACGGGTTTCCACCTGGGAGCCGGTGGCGAATTGCACCTATTTTGGAATGTGTCATGGTCGTTCTGGACTGCCTTAGAGTAGGCCAGGTCTTAGCCTTTACGGTAGGGCCAACGGTACCCGCAGGCAGGTGCCCAGGTCCCTCGGTCGACCGTTCCTTCTTAATCTGGTGCGGCCTCCTCGGAATGAAAGGGTTTGTGGGTTAAGTGGGTGTGCCTGGATTGGTAGGTTCGTAAGTTATTCAGGTATCCTGGGATGATAAGAATAAAGAGGTTGTAAAAAGGGGTTGGCCGGATCAGGCCAGGTGATTTTGAAACTTTTGCTGTTCGAGGTCGGCGGCCCTGGCTAGCTCAGCCGATCCCCACTGGCCGCTTACAAGCTCAACATCAAACTGAGCACGTAAGGTAGCCTCAAAAGCTTCGATAATGTCAGAAAAAGCTACCCCCCGCCCGGCAATTTCCTCAATGCCTACAGCCCGCTCAGGCAGGTAACGCCGCAAATCGGTACGCTGTGGGCCGGAGAGTTCCAACAGGCGGGCAAATTCATCGGAAGGCCAGCGGCGGTGCAGCCCGGCCTGGAGCAGGCTGGCGTCCCGCCGTTTGACCTGGGCCAGGCCAACCAGTTTCCGGCCGTCAGCGGAGACAACCTCATACGAAGAAAGGGTGCCAAAACAGACCAGTTTAACTAATTGTTCGGCTTCGGAAGCGGAGGCCAGTTCTTCCCTGGCCTGCCGGGCTTCATCGGGCGTAACCAGCCGGGACGCTATATCCAGGCGGGCCAGCGCGGCCACCCAGCATTGTCCAAACCACTGGTATGCCCGGGTGACATCGGTGGAAGCCAGGGAACTGTCCGGCGGTAAAGCGACATCCAGGCTGAGAAAGTCCGGCCCTCCCAGGACTACGGCCCCGCCGCTGGTGCGTTTATAGACCGCGTAACCCGCCTTGCGGCAAGCGTCCAGGTCCAGGATAGCCGGTTTCTGGGCCGCGCCAAGGATAACCGAGGGCCGGGCAGCCGCATACCAGTAAAGTGAAGGAATTTGCAGGGGGCCGGTCAGGGTTTCACTTAAAGCCAGTTGCTGCCCGGCTAACCCGTCATTAAAAGGTAACAGGCGCCACTTTTCCCGGCTCATTCCTCAAGTTCTCCTGTCTGGCGGTTAAGGCGGTTGCGCCGCAGTAAAAAGGTCGCGCCGATTAACCCAAGAATAAGCGAGGCCAGGAAGAATACGCGGTAAGCCCCTATATCCAACCCGCCCAGCTTGACCGAAAAGGCGTTGTGGTCGAGCGTATCCAGCATTATTCCCCATAACATAGGAGCCAGGGCCTGGGTCAGATAAGTCATAAGGACAGCTACATTCTGGAAAAGTACCCGGTCCTCCACCGGAGCCATTGCCATTATCGAGTGCGTCTGGCTCATGTTCAGGGCGCTAATCCAGACCGCGCTCAGGAAACTGACCAGAGCAGCCATGGCGATATTGGCTTCGTTTGCGCCAAACAGGCCAATCGTAAACCACAGGACCGAATTAAAGCACAGGCCCACAAAAGCCAGTAATTGCAGGGAGGTAATGCCGCGCCGGTCAATCCAGCGGCCCCAGAAAAGCGCCGCTACGGTTGCGCCCGCTACCCCGGCAGTAGAAAAAAACGAAATAATACTGGGGGAAATACCGACTTTCTCCCTGAGATAAATCAGGCTCAGGGAAGGAATTGACACAAAAGCCAGGCCGTAAAAGGATTGGATTATGACAAAGCTTATGAAACCCGGCTGGGCGAAACAGCGCTTGAACCCGGCCCAAAAGGTCCGTTGTGGCCCTTTCTGGCTGGTTTTCGGCCTGGCAGGTTTTGGAGGCGGCTGGATGCGGGACATGAAAAAGGAGCTTACCAGGCCGCCGATAGCCCCGATCACAAAGACCGGTGCAAATTGAGATAAAGTCGGGCTATTGCCCAGGATGAGTCCAATGATTAAAAGAGCACCGACACTGCCCAGGTTTGAAAAAAGCTGGGCCCGGCTCAGGTACAGGCCGCGGCGGCCTGTTGGAATGATCGCGGTAAGCCAGGGGTTAGAGGCGGAAATCCCCAGGTTGCGCAACAGGTGAAACAGGAAAATAACCAGCAGCACCAGCGGCACCCGCCAGGCACCGAAACCGGGGAAGTCCAACAGGGCAATCCAGATCAAAAAGGAGCAAACTACCCAGCGTAAGGTCCAACAGGTCAGAGCTATCCGGCGGTAGCCGACTTTTTCCACGAACTGGGAGGCAAACAGAATTATTGGCATCAGTAACAGGGGGAAGGCCGAAAGGGACCCTACCAGGAAAGCCGAAGCACCACTCTGGCGGATAAATAAAATTACCGCAGTGCCAAAGCACTGGAACATTACCGCGTTGAAAAATTCGTAAGAGAAATTGTTATAAATGCCGGGGGGTAGCCGGTTATTCTCGACGGGGTCCGGCGAGTCGGCCAGGGGTGGTAACTTTGAACCGGTTTTGTTGTTTCGAAACCACATTATTAATAGATTGCCCTATCTTAATGAATAACTTTAGATAATATTATAACATTGTTTCCAGAAATCGGGAATACCTCTTGACAGGCCTGGTTTAAAAGCATATAGTTTAGATAAAATTAAAATGTTACATTGGATATTAAACACGAAAAATGAGTAAAGCAGAGAAAAAAGTAAAAGTCGAAATAATTATAACACCGGTTTGCGATGTGTTAAGGGCTTTACTGGCCGTAGGCAATCCAAATGACATTGAGTATAGCCCGGAGCTTAAAGCTTTGAGCCAGCGTCTTAAGCAGCATTTAAGGCCGCGCCTTTTAGCTAACATTGAAAAGTACTTCAATTCAGATTGCTATCCGGGGGCGGGCCTGCTGGGGTTAATTGAACAAGATTACGCCCTGGAGGTGCCCAGTTTTCTCCAGGCCCTTTCAAAAATGGCGCCGGAAGACCTGGCCATAACCCTGCTGAGTTTTGGCCGGATTTACCGGGGCAACTTGCCGATTACCAGGAACATAGTCGAACTGCTGGCAGACCGGGAAAAGCTGGTTGAACATATCCGGGCTAATATGAGTGTGAGCGAGGAAAAAGTCGAGGGACTGGCCGATATTATTTTGAACCCGGCCGCAACCCGGGATGATCTTTCCGAGCTTATCGAACATTTCTGGTACGTTATCTTGCAGCCGGAAGCCGAAAAACGGGCCTTGATCCAGCAGGAAGTGGCCGAACAATGCCGCGCAAAAATAAGTGAAATCGGGCCTTCCCGCCTTATTACCGGCTTAACCAAGCTACAGCTTTCGGAAAAAAGCGACCTATACGAAAAATACGTGCTGGCACCCAGTTCATTCGATGGGGACTCGCTTACCGCCCTTGAAAATAGAGAAGAAACCGGGCTTATCTTATCCTTTAACCGGGAACAGCCAATCTTAAAAACGAGCCGGGAAGTACCGGAAGAAAATCCGGTCCTGACTACGGCGGAACTGGCTAATAATTACCACACTTTAGGCGATAAGACCCGCCTTGAAATAGTCCAGGCCCTGGTTGAACGGCCCCATTACGGTCAGGAACTGGCAAAAATGCTGGGCATCTCTAATGCCACGGTCTTTTATCATCTCTCGCAACTGGAAAAAACCAAGGCCGTCCACCTGGAACGCATCGAACACCGGGTCTACTATGTCCTGGACACCGGGCGCTTGCGGGCTATGCTGAACCAGGCAACTACCTTTTTACTGGGTTAAAAATTCAGGCCGTTATAACCGGCCTATCTTTTGGCCTATAAGTTTAGATATATCTATAATATTTATTCGAATCACATTTTGAAACATTAACTGGAAAGCTGTCAAAGACTATGCAAATGATGAATTACGACCTCGCAAAAGAAAGAATTGCCGTTATTAAAGCCCTGCGCAACCCCCAGGCCCTACCGCACGAAACCTGGCCGATGGTGTTATTGCTGGAGTCGTTAACCGGTTGGTGGCAGTCACTGACCACACCCCGCAGGAAGGTTTCGGCGGCCTACCGGGCCGAACTAATGCGCCAGGAATGGCTGGTCGAGAGTTCGCCGGTCCAGGAACCTAAAGCCTAGCCAGCCCTTTTTAAGCTCAGTTGGATGTTCCCGCCTGTGGTATAATCAGCCCGTATTAATTATTAGTTTTAAGTAAAGTACGAGGAACGTTCTGCCAGACAAGGACCAAAAACTGCCACCAACCCGGAGTCTACTCCAGGAGAAAGCGGCTGCTATCGCCGCTACTCCGGCGGCCCGCCCGAAAAAACGGTCGGGACCCTGGTTACCCCTTTTGCTGGTAAGTTTATTATTACTGGGAGCGGGAGTGGGCTGGCTGATTTTCACCTTAAACCGGCCGCCGATTGTAATTAATTCAGGTACGCCTGGCATCAGCCCGGCCAGCACCACCCTACAGGCTCAACCAACCACGGCCCAATCAACCCAGGCGCCCGGACAGACGGTGGCACCCGGCAGCCAGACGCCGCTGACTGCTAATGCTGCTCCTTCCGGTACAACAGCGGCTGTTTCAAAGGCCCAGGGCTACGGCGTGGTTATTTCCAGGACGCTCAATATGCGAGGCGCCCCTAATACCGAGGCGGCGGTTATAAAGACGCTAAAGAGCGGCGATATCATAGAAATAGCCAGCCGGAGCGGCGGTTGGTATCAGACCACCGAGGGCCTCTGGGTTTCCGGTTCCTACCTGGAAGTACGCCAGACCCGGCTCGAAGCCGAAAGCTACGCCCGTGAATTAGCCACCGCCTGATCAAAATTTAGAACCGAAAGAGGTATTACAATGGTGGACGGAAATCTGTACCTTCTGCCCGGTGAGATTGATACCGATATTTACAACGTAAAGGCCAAGCTGGCTTTTATGCTGGATGTAGATAATACCCTTATCAATAACGACCAGGTTAAAACGGACGTTTCAAACCAGATGCGCGAGCTGATCGGGGAAGAAAAAGCGGCCCGCTTCTGGCAGCTTTACGAAGAAGTGCGCCAGGAAACCGATGTGGTTGATATCCCTATGACCCTCAAACGTATCGAGCCGGAAATTCCAGATAAGGCCCAGTTCCACCTGCTCTACCGACTGTGGAACGATTTCCCTTATCGCAAATATATTTATCCCGGCGTGTTTGAAGTGCTGGCCTACCTTAACACTATCGGGCGGCCGATTATTCTTTCGGATGGCGACCCTTCTTTTCAACTCCGGAAGATCGTTACCAGCGGCCTGGCCCGGGCGGTCAACGGCGATGTCTTAATTTACGCCCATAAAGAGCACCACCTGGAAGATATCGAACTGGCTTTGCCCGCCTATCACTACGTGATGGTCGAGGATAAACCCAGCCTGCTAAACGCGATGAAAGAGTATTTCGAGGAACGGATTACAACGGTCCTGGTCAAGCAGGGCAAGTACGCCCACGACCCGAAAGAACTGGCCCAGGCCCGCCCGGACCTGATTATTCCCGGCATCGGCAACCTGAAAAAGTTCACGCCGGACCAGTTCGCCAGCGACCGCTTCTAAGCTTCAGTTAAAACGCGGTTAAATTAAAAAGGACTTTTAACTCTCGAAATTGAGGTTAAAAGTCCTTTTTCAGTCCCTGAAGAACGGGAAAGGCTTAACTAATTTTGCTTACTTACTCCAGACAATCCCCTGGATATTGCCTTTAAGCAGCTCTTTCTCCTGGACCGCGCCGTTGTTTACCCTGGCAACCACCAGCGAGCCGCTCAAGCTTTTGAGGTCCACCCCGGTGCCTTCCGAACCACTGATTTTGAAATAGGCCAGGGTCAGGCCGCTATTTTCGGTCAGGGCCGGGTAGAGGGCCATAACCTTCTGCTGGGGGCCGCCAATATTGATGCCGCTGAATTTTTCCAGGTTAGGCGTGCCGGTAATGCTGAGCAGCCGGATGGTTGTATAGCCGCTGGCCGGGAAAGCCTGGTAAGTTATATAGGTGCCTTTGCCCAGGCTGTCGGTCGAGCCAAAACCACCTTCGTACTGGGTATCCCAGATTTTGAGGTCTTTGCCGGAACTGGAATTAAGTGTAATCATCAACCCGCTATGCCCAGCGGTGGTAAAGCCGATGGTTTTGCCGCCATCCAGCCAGGTCGGGTACTGCAAGAGGATAGTGGCAGGGCCAAAAGGATACCCTAGATTGGATAAATCCTCAGGGATTTTGGCCGTGTTGATCGGTTCCCACTCATTCTGGCCGCGCGCATTTATCAAATGGAGCGCGTTATCCTGGGGCGCGGGCATATCGGCCTTGACCACGCCGTTAGTGACAAAAGCAATCCGCTGGCTGTCCGGGGCCCAGCTTGGCTGGCGTCCGGCGGCCAGTTTGCGCGAGTTCTGGCCGTCCTGGTCAACCGCCCAGATTTCGTGCGGTTCAGTATTTTCATAGACACCGTTCTTATTCGAGTCCAGAGTCCGGGTGAAAATAATCGTCTTGCCATCGGGCGACCATTCAGGTTCGTCGTCACTGGTGCCGCCCGGTTGGCCGGGGATTAACTGGCGGGTACTGCCACCCACTTCGGCAATAAAGAGCTGATTAGGTCCTTTGTTTAGGTGGACCGGTACCACCAAATTTTTATTATCCGGCGACCAGTCGGGACGTCCGTTTACCACCTGCTGGTTATTAGCCTGGAGCAAGGTTTTCTTACCGGCCCCGCTCGCGGTAATTACGTTCAGGCTGCCCGCCTCGATATACGCGACAAAGGGATCGGTATTTGTGGCCGGGGCGGTAGTCGGCACGGCCGTAGTAACTGCAACAGTAGTGGCCGGGGCGGTAGTTGGCTGAGGAGCCGCCGTGGTAGCAGGCGCTACGGTTTGAGCAAGGCCGGTTACGGTGGGTAAAGGAGTAACCCCGACGGCCGCAGTAGTAGGCGAAACCGGCACTCCACCGGTCGTAGCGGGCGCGGTAGTTGCTGGGAGTGGCGTATTCTTTACACTGGTCGCGGTCGGCGCGTCACCACCGCAAGCGACCAGCAGCAGAGATAAAGTTAATACCGCCAGCAGGCTTAAAATCAGGCCCTTTAAAGTGAATTTCGTCATGCTTGCCTTGCCTCTCCCCGTTATATAAACTACCCATTTACGTCAACCTGTAAAAGACTTTAGCCTGACCCAGGCGCTATTCGTTGAGAGTTTGCCCTCAAACCGAAAGTCTTTAATGCAATGCTGCCTGATACTACATTCTACTATGAAAACGCATTATTAGCGTCCTGGTTCCAAAACTACCTACCGGGCTAATCATACTACGGCCCAACGCAGCTAAAGGTTACTTGCCCGGGCGTGAGGATAGTTGTCAGCCTGACCGGGCTACCTCCGGCACAAAATATAAAATGGAAATAGTGCCGCCTGAATTCAGGCAACACTATTTCCACCCCGGCGGGCATAATCCTTAAGCCGCCGGGGTTTAGCCAGGTTGTAGCTAAACCGGGGAAAACGAGAGAGCTGCCCATTCTCGTGTCGGGAGGATGGCAATTGGAAAATTTCTATAGACCCCGGCCAGGCCGGGTCCGGCCAAACGCCAATTACTTGGACCAGTAATCGCCTACCTTGGCATCAGCGACCATCGGTACTTCGCGCAGTACCTCTTTTGCCGCCCGGATCATTTCGTGTTCGACCAACTTGCAGACCTCTTCGGACTGGTCTTCGCGGACTTCCACAATAATTTCGTCGTGGACGGTATTGACTACCCGGGCGTTAAAGTCTTTAAGCTTTTCGCGCAGGAAGACCAGGGCCATTTTGGTCATATCGGCGTTGGCTCCCTGGATAGGCGCGTTTTTACCACGCCGCTCGATTTCTGAAACTTTGCGGCGATATTCCGGGTCACTGGATTCTGGCTTGTGATAGAACCGCTTGCGGCCCAGGGGCGTCGGGCTATAACCCAGCTTGACCGACTCGCGGCCGGCTTTATCCAACCATTTGGCAACGCCGCTAAAAGCCTTAAAGTAAGCGTTAATAAGTTCGCGGGCCTCCTCAACGGTCTTATCAATCCGGAGGGCCAGACCCTGCGGTCCCATACCATAGGCCAACCCGAAGTTGATGGCTTTCGCCTGACCGCGTTGGGCTTTGGTTACTTCTTCGGGCGGAATATTAAACATCTGGCTGGCGGCCAGGATGTGCAAGTCACCACCGGATTTAAAGGCGTTCAAGAAACCTTCATCCAGGCTCAATTCGGCCAGAATCCGCAACTCGGCCTGGGAGTAGTCACAGGTAACCAGCTTGTAGCCTTCTTCGGGGATAAAGCAAGCCCGGAAGTCGGAAGTAGCCGGGATTTGCTGCACGTTCGGGTTAGAACAGGAGAAGCGCCCGGTATCGGCACCGTACTGGATAAAGTCCGGGTGAATACGGCCGGTCTTTTTGTTAATCAGGGAGAGCAAGCCTTCGCCGAAAGAACCGAGGGTTTTTTCAAGGCCCCGGTATTCCAAAAGTTTCCGGGCGACCGGGTGATTATGCTTGGTCAGGGTGGCTTCGGAGGTATCCTCTAAAGTTATACCTAAACGACCAAACTCGGCAATGATTTGCGGGCCGCTGTTCAGGTTAATTAAGTACTCGTCCGCGCCGAACATTGAACCCTGGCGGGCGGTCCCACTGGGAAGCATCCCCATGAGTTCAGTGCGCACTATATCGCGTTTTTCGGCGACGCCTTCCAGAATTTTGCGCCATTTAACTACGTCCAGTTTACAACCGGCCAATTCCATGTCGGCCACGGCGCTTACACACTTAAACTCCAGGTCGGCCACGGTCAGCAATTTTTCGGCCTTGAGCTTTTCCAACTGCATGGTATAGATTGGAAAGAGGGCCAGGGCATCTTTTGCGGCGTAGTTCAACTGGTCCGGCGAAAGGTTAATAGAAGTCTGGCCGTAGAAAGTTTTGCGGACCGATTTGTCCATAACTTCGCCCAGGTACCGCTTGATAATGGCGGCCAGGTTGACCTCAAAGCCAAGCCCGGCAGTCAGAAGCCGTTCAGCGAGCATTGTATCGTAGATATTTTTAATCTCGATGTTGACTTGCTGCTTCAACATCTTGTAGTCAAACTTGGCGTTTTGCAACAGCTTCAGGGAAGCTTCGTTTTCCAGCAACGGGCGGAGAGCGTCAAGTGGGACTTTAACCGCGTCAATGATGTAACACATGCTGGGCACGGAAACCTGTACCAGCAGCAATTTAGCCTCGTAGGGGTCCAGGCCGCTGGTTTCCGTATCGACTGCCAGGATAGGTTCATCTTTGAGGGCTTCAACCGCCTTTTCCAGGGCAGCAACATCCCGGATCATTTCGTAATGGATCGGCGGGATACTCGTAATCTGAATTACCGGGAACTGGCCCCCTTTGAAACTATCGGTCAAAATAAGTTTATTTTGCGAACGGGGCTTGGCAACCGGTTTAGGCGAGGCATCCGGCCGGGGCGCGGGAGCCGGTATTTTAGGCTGGGCGCGCCGGGTGGCCGCTTTAATGATTTCCAGGTGGGCCTGCAACTGGGCCTCGCGGCGCTGGTGCAATTCAAGATAGACTTCATCCGGCAGGAATTCGGCCTGGCCGAACAGCGTGGAAGACATAACAGGCCGCAGCACGGTTGAGAAGAGCTCAGCTTCGTCAAATTCGATACTATCAATCGTATCGAAAGCGTTTCCCGGCTCCAGACTGGCCGGGTCCAGGCCCCAGACGGGGTTCAAACGGCTGCGTTCTTTAAGTTCCATGCTTTGTTTTTAGTTCCTGACTGTGAGTCTATTTGTAATCGCCTGCAAAAAAGTACTTTAGAACAATTTTACTACTATAATTTTACCCGAAAACCCGGCACCTGTCACCCCCTTTATCCACGACTTTATCCACTACTTATCCAGACCCCCATCCACTTTTCCCCAAAATGAATGCTGGGAAATAATGACCGGGTCTGGTTTGCAAGAGCAAAACCAACTTTGTAACTTACGGTCCCAAACTTGCGTAGAAATTGCCGTAGGCCGATTAGGCACGCGGCAGAAGAGTCAGGAAAGGAGCGCGAACGAACCAGATGTATAAAGCTTGGCAAATTCACCGGCACCTGGGATTTCTTTTATTAGGTATGATGAGCAGCGCTGATGACGATAGTGACAGCAGTGGCAGCGAAAGCAGCGGAAGCGGGTCCAGCGATGAAAGCAGCGGCACCAGTGACGAAGCCTCGTCATTCTCCAGTTTCTATAGTTCAGTAGAGTCGAGTTCAGGCGGCAACCGGCGGTCGTATCGCCGGGGGTACCGGGACGCCCAGGGTTATGATTACAATGATTACCGCCGGATACCACGCGGCCGCCGCCGCTTTTAAGAAATATATTGAACGAGGGCGGGCTTTCTGGGAAAAACCCCGGCCTGACCGGGGAGCGCCCCCACTCCGTTTCTGGTTCATACTGGCCTGGCAAACCTGGCGAGGCCGCGATTTAATGCCCCTTAGCGCCCAGAATCGTGATAACTATGTAGTCCGTGGGCTGGAAAACATCCCGGAACAAGGCCTTTTTACCCTGGCGGTTAACCATACCATGCGGCGTTGGACACCCCGGTTATTAGCGGCGGTCCACTACGCCACTATGGAGAAGAGGCCCGAACTGGCCCGCGATTGGATAGTTATAGTGGGCTACCGGGAAGCCGACCTGAGCAAGCGAAAGCGGCCTATCCGCTGGCTTATGCTGAGAATCAGGCGCCTGCATACCTGGATTTACCGGCGCTGGTCCTTCAACGCCCTGCGCCTGCCTATGGACAACCAGCGAGCCGGGCTGCAAGCCCTGCGCCAGTGGAAAATCCGCGCCCAGAAACAGCCGACCATAGTTTTCCCGGAAGGGCGCGGCGCGAAAACCTTTGAACAGGTCCGGCCGGGCGCGGGACGCTTTCTGGCCGGGTTGAACGTGCCGGTATTGCCGGTGTCAATCTGGTGGGAAGCCGACCATAACCGCTGGCAGGTTGTCTTTGGCCCGCCGGTAACATGGAGTCCTGACAGCCGCTTGCATGATCTACAAATCGGCCTGGAAATCGCCTACGGGCTGCCGCCGGAAGAAGCACCCACCTGGCAGAATGCCCTGAAAGCCTGGGAAGAAGCTTACCAGGACGACCAGACGGCTGAAGAAGCGGACCTACCGCCCTCCAATGTACCTTCTTCCACTTAGACCATACCACTCCTGTTAGATTTCCCTATGCTATAATGATGAACCATCAGGAAAATAACGCTATTTTAGTAGAGGGGGTGAACCTTTGACTAGCCGATTAGTGCTAAAAGAGAACCTCGTTTTTATGGTATCCGCTGACGATGGCGACGTACCACAATCCAATCCCCACGGCTGGGGCCTCTATTACAAGGACACTCGCTACCTCAGCGTACTGGAAATCAAAGTAAATGGGCATGCGCCGGACCTCCTGACCTCGTCAGGCGAGTTTAACTTCATGGCTAACATCCAGAGCGCCAACCCTTTCATGCAAGCCCCATCCAGCCAGATTAACGTCCCGGCTTCCGATAAAGGGAACGGTCAGATGGTAACTTTATTGCCCCGGACCATCAGTATTCGCCGCAACCGCTTTATCGAAGATGGTTTGCACGAGCGCCTGGGCTTTTTTAACTATAACCCCTTTCCGGTTGAGCTAACCCTTAATATGCGCTTCGGGAGCGATTTCCGGGATATGTTTGATGTTCGAGGCTACCGCCGGGCCAAACGCGGCGAGATTCGCCAGCCGGTCTGGAAAAAAGACCGCATCAGGTTTAGCTACCTGGGCCTGGATAAGCTGGAGCGGGAAACCGAGGTTGTTTTTGATACCCCACCGGACGAAATTATCGTGCATCCGCCGGAAGACCCCGGTAAAAACAAGGAAATGGAGGAACGCGAGGTCCTGCCGTACTCGACCAGCGCGGTAGTCCTGGAAGCGGTCAAGCCCGCCCTGGCCGACGCCATTTTTAAAATTACTTTACAGCCGGGCCAGCCTTTTGCGATTACTTATCATATCGTGCCGCAAAGCCTGGGCAACGGTCAGGCCGCCCAGCCGACGACCTTCGATATAGGGGCGCGCCGCATGCGCATGGCCTATGAGAGCTGGTTCCGCGAGGGAACTTTCATAACCAGCGATAACGAAGTATTCGACAAGTTTTTGCAGCGCAGTTTCTATGACCTGCGCATCCTGACCGAAGAACTGCCGACCGGCCTTTTACCAATCGCCGGTATACCCTGGTTCGCGGTGCCTTTTGGGCGCGATTCAATGATTACGGCCCTCCAGACCCTGGTCTTTGACCCGCAATTGGCCGTTGGAACCCTGCGGTTCCTGGCCCAGTTCCAGGGCAAAACGGTTAACGAGTGGAACGAGGAAGAACCGGGCAAAATTCTGCATGAACTACGGGCCGGGGAAATGACGGTACTGCGTGAAATGCCCCATGTGCCGTATTACGGTTCGGTAGACAGCACGCCCCTCTTTCTGCTGCTTTTCGCTGAAACAATGCGCTGGTTAAATAGCGAAGCCCTGTACAAAGAGTTTTTACCCAACCTGAAAGCGGCCCTGGACTGGATTGACCGCTACGGCGACCAGGATGGCGACGGCTTCATCGAATATTTCTGCCACAACGAGCGCGGCGTCAAGAACCAGGGCTGGAAAGACAACGCTGCATCGCTGCAATTCCGCGACGGCACCACCCCGGAACAGCCAATTGCCCTGTGCGAAGCCCAGGCGTATGTCTACGCCGCCAAACTGGGCATCGCGACGGTGGTAGAACGCTATGGTGAAGAAGCCTGGGCCGCCCGGTTGCGCCAGGAAGCGGCCCAGCTCAAGCAAGCCTTTAACGAAAAGTTCTGGATGCCGGAAGAAAATTACTTTGCCCAGGCCCTGGATAAATATAAACGGCAAGTACCGACTATCGGCTCCAACCCCGGCCACTGCCTGTGGTGCGGTATTGTGGATGAAGATAAGGCGGAAGCGGTCGTCCGGCGCATGATGCAGGAAGACATGAGCAGCGGCTGGGGTATCCGGACGGTCAGCACCAAAGAACCCAGTTTCAACCCGATGAGTTACCACAACGGCAGTGTCTGGCCGCACGATAACTCTATTATCGCCGCCGGAATGAAACGCTACGGCTATAGCAACGAAGCCAACACCGTCATAAGCCAGATTTTTGCCGCCAGCCAGCGCTTCCGGTATTACCGCCTGCCGGAATTATTCTGCGGCTTCCAGCAAGATAACCGCTACTACAGCAGCCCTTCCGAGTACCCGGTCAGTTGCAGTCCACAGGCCTGGACCGCCGGGGCGGCCATCTTTTTCTTACAGATAATGCTGGGATTGACGGTAGATGCCCGCGCCAGGCGGCTGACTTTGCGGCCCAAACTGCCCGGCTGGCTGGCCGAATTAAAACTGGAAGGCATCCTGGTGGGTGACCAGAAAGTAACCCTGCGGGTCTTCCGCAAATCAACCGCCCCGGAAACTTACGGAGTAGAGATAACGCAGGGCGGCGACAAAGTTGAAGTCGAGCTTTTGGACGACCTGCCAAAAGTAGAAGCAGTGCAGGCCCCAGGATAAACTTACCTTGCCACCAGGGACCCTTATACCATTACACCCTTGATTCACCCTGGTAAAACCACGTAGTAAAACCGCACAGGGTCCCCTCGCAGGAGTGAGTATGAATCTCCGCGAACTTGAAGAATTCCAGTTAGCGGTCGAGCTTGCCAAACACAGGCAGGTTCAGGCCGCCTATTTCATCTTTTCCCGGCTGCGGCAAACTTACCCCTATGACAGTCGGTTACTGGCCTATTGCGCCTTTACCACCACCGACCCCGACGAAGCCCGGAATACCCTTGATATCGCGAGTAAGCTGGATTCCTCAAACCCTTTACTGGCAAGAGCCGGGTTCTGGCTGGAAGGACATCTTAAGAATGACCCCTGGTGCCTGGCCTCTTTTATAGATGCCGACCAGGCTTTAGCCAGGGGCGAAACCACTCTTCCAACGTATAAAGAACCGGTGGCTGAAGAGGCCGAGATTATAGAACCGGTGGCGGAGATTAGAGAAGCCGCACTTCCCATAACACCCACCGGTATTACCAGGCCAGGTCCTGTGAAAAAATCAAAGGCCTTCCGGTCTGAGAAAGACAAAGCCAGGCCGGGAGTTGTGGCTTTTTCAGGTCTCTGGTGGTTCAGGTTAGGCTGTTCGCTGGCCCTTTTTGGTGCGATTATGACCTTGCTATACCTGTTTACCAACGCAAATAATTTGAATGACAGCGAAAAAGCCTACTTCACTCAGGTCAGCCAGCTAAATCAAAAAACCAGGGAAATCAACGCACAACTTCAGGCAGCGGTAGACCAATTTAACGCGAACAAACTGGAAAAGTCAGAGTTGGAAAAACACTTCCGGCACATAATCGGGCTGGATGAAGAATTCAGGCTGCTAAAAAGCCCCTCGGCCCGCTTTGATAGGCTGGACGGGCTATTGGGGCAGGCATACAGTTATTTCAATCAGGGTTCGGTTAATATCATAAACGGCCTGGAAAGTAACGATGCCGGGCTGGTCAGCGAAGGCAACCGGCTGTTTGAACTGGGAAACAACATCTTGCGCCAGGCCAGGGAAGAACTCAAAGCCCTGGGCGGGTAGTTTAGCGGGGGTCCTTCCAGACCAGAAAGACCCATCTCCCAATTCTTTTGAGGGGCGTAAATTTGGTGCGGTCCTGCAATACCTGAAGGACCACCGGGTCAAAGCGGCCCGGAACGGGCAGGGCCGTATTTCTGGAAACGGCCTGTTCCAGGGCTGCCTCAGAGGTATCCGGCTGGGAGATTTCATAAAAGACCGACTTGTAATAGCCGTTGTTGAGCCGGTCCAGGAACGGGCGGTTGTTCCACTTGCCCTCCTGGGCCAGTTGTCCAAAGACCTGAGGGTCGTCAAGTTCGGTGGTAAGGCCGGAGTCCGCCAGCCAGCCGCTGTTGTCGGCCAGCAGCGGTCCCCGGAAGCCCAGTGCCGACACTTGAGCGGCAACCTGGTTGCCCTGCTCAAACTCGGCCGGACCGGGCGTCCGGGCGCTATCGTCCAGCACCGGGACATGCCACAAGAGAAACAGTTGTAGGGCCATAAAGGCCATGGCAATCGGCGCGACCTGGGGCCGGTGAGAAAATAAACGCCAGATGGTCCGTAAAGAGATTAACCGGCCAATCTGCCACCAGGCCATTAACGACATCAGGCAAAGGATTTCGAGGGCAAAGCTGTAATCCGGAGTGGCATTACCGGCGGTAAAACAAAGCACCAGGGCGGTCAGGAAATAAATTCGCCAGAGGTCCATTCGCTCGAAACGGCCTACTAGCGGCCGGGCGACCCAGCTGAGGGCCAGCGCCAGCAGTACAAAATGGCCCAATACCAGGTACCTCAGGGACGCACCCAGGTTAAGAGAGGGGCTGGTAAAGCCGGTGATATGCCGCAGGAAATTATCGCCGCTCAATAGCTGGAACGCCAGCGATACTACTAAAAACAGTCCGAAAAAGGCCGCCGCGAACTGGCCCAAATCGCGCCAGCGGCGGCTAATTCCCAACCAGATAAGAATAGCCAGCGGCGCGGCCAGAGCGGTTTGCTGGCAGAGCAAAGCCAGGGCGCACAGGAAACCCGCCGTGATCAAGGGCCTGGCCCCGCGTTTATTGCGCCGGTCGGTATCCGCCTGCCAGATGCTAAATACACCACTCAGGCTCAAGCACAGGGCCAGGACGGCTCCCTGGGCCAGGACACCCCAGGTGTAAAGGGCCATAGTCGCAAAAGGCGTCAGGGCGGCGGCAGGCGCAAGGCCCAACCTGGCCCGGCGGCCCGGCGCGACTTCTTCTTTACGGGCAATCCGGTAGAGCAAGTACCCCAGGTATGCCGAAGCCAGGACAGTTATCAGGCGGCCGCTCAAAATCGAGGTGGGGCCGGTCAGGAACATGAATAAGGCAGTCACATAATAGAATAGCGGGGTGTAAATCCCGGCCAGGTAGGGCGGGCCGGTGTTGGGTGGGTAAAGGGCAGCCGGGCTAAATTCCTGCCGGGAAAGTTGAGCGGCCTCGTAAAAGACCGCGCCTTCCCAGTAAGCTAGCGGGTACGGAAAGCTCAGGGCAACTATAGCCCGGTATACAAAAAAAAGGGTGTACAGTAACAAAAAGAAGCCGCATAAATACTGCGGCAGCTTCTTTAAGGGCTGTATATATACCGAAAGACTACTCGGCGAACCGAGAGAACTAAAAGCCGTCCGACCCAAACTTAAACTTCTTCTGGCAGTTGCCCGACTATTTGACCCTGGCCTTGCGGGCATTTAAGGACGTAACCCACTCCCGGTACGGTTAAGATATAGATTGGATCGCTATCTTTTGGTTCTAACCGCGTCCGCAAGTGACGAATATAGACCCGCAAATAATCGGTCGCCCCGGCGTACTCCGGTCCCCAGACTTTGGTTAACAGGTCGCTGTGCAGCATTACCCGGCTGGCATTTGTCGCAAGATAATAAAGCAAGCGGTACTCGGTGGGCGTCAGGCCCGGCTGGAGCGGCTGGCCGTTCTTGGAGACTTCGTGCCGGACGAAATCAATCGAGATGTCGCCACAGGTAAAGCTAGGCGAATAGCGATTCATTTCGGTGTACTCGCTGCGGCGCATTACCGCTTTAACCCGCGCCAGTAATTCTTCGGCACTGAAAGGTTTGGTAATGTAGTCGTCAGCTCCCATTTCAAAACCCTGGACCAGATCCTGACGGTCGTTGCGGGCAGTCAGCATAATGATCGGGACAGTCGAGAATTCGCGAATTCTTTTACATACCTGGTAGCCATCCTGGCCTGGCAACATTATGTCAAGTATAACCAGGTCCGGCTTTTCATTTTCGGCAATATCAATCGCTTTATTGCCTTCAGAAGCGGTAATTACTTTGAATTGCAAAGTTTCAAGATTATCACGTACCAGACGCAACAGACCCGGTTGATCGTCTACTACTAAAACTGTTTTATCCTTGCTCATTTTGTTTACCTTTAGTCCAACTCTATTTGGTTTGAAATATCTGCTACCGGCAATGTGAAATAAAAGGCACTACCCTTGCCGCGACCTGCGCTTTCGACCCATATCCGGCCGCCATGAGCTTCTACAATGCCCCGGCAGATTGCCAGGCCCAGACCGGTGCCTTCGGTCCGGCGGGCTGAACCGGTATCCACCCGGTAGAACCGCTCAAAAATCCGGTCTTTGTTTTCTTGAGTAAGGCCAATACCATTATCCTGAACCTTAATTTGAACCATTTCCTGATCATTTACCTGGTTGACAGGCATTAAACTTAACTCAAGCAAAATATGGGGGTCCTGGGGAGTGTATTTAATCGCGTTCTGGATTAAATTACGCAATACCTGGATGATACGCTGGCTATCCCCCTGGACATAAGGTATCTCGTTGACCGGCGGGTACTTAACTTCCAGATTAACCTCCGGCGAACGGCGGCGAGTCTCGGTAGCGGCCCGGTCCAGCACCTCATAAATCTGGATCGGTTCAGGATAAATTCGCAACGCCCCGGCTTCGATCCGGGAAACCTCCAGAATATTATCAATCAACTGCATCAGCTTATCACATTCTTCGCTGATAATAGATAAATATTCGGTTCCGGTTTGGTTATTCCATTGCACATCCGGCCGGAGCAGGGTAGTCGCGTAGCCCTTGATGGAGGTCAGGGGCGTCCGCAATTCATGGGAAACCATCGCTACAAATTCGCTGCGTAAGCGGTCGGCCTGGTGTAAAGCTTCCACCTGGGCCAGGCGGTGCATCAGGCGGCTATTATCAATAGCAATCGCCCCCTGACTGGCTAGAATAGCCGCTATCTGTAAATCTACTTCGGTAAAGTTTTCTTCCGCGCCGGTTTTTTCCATGACCAGGGCCCCGACTTTACGGCCCTGGGCCATTAAAGGCACCGCGACCTGGGTTACCTGGCTGTGGGTAGAAACCATGGACGAACTGCCCAGGGCAACCTCTTTACCATCTATAAATAATTTGGTGCTATTCGAATCAAGAACCTGCTGGCCTAATTGCCGCAGGTGTTCCAGTTGAACCGAATTGGACCGGATAAAGAGTTCTACCGGCGGAAAGTAGGGCGGCAATAAATTATTAGTATCGCTATCCTCTTCCGCGGCGGCCCTTTGCGCGATTACGGCCAACTCCAACTGGTTCTCCTGGTCCCCGGATAGTAACAGCAACCCGGCTTGCCGGGCCGAAACCCGGTCCATCGCGAGTTCAAGGGTAAGACGGGGGAGCCTGGCCGCATCGGTATTAGCCGAAAGCAACGCCTCGGTGGTGCTGAAAACATCAACCAGCGCCCGCATTTTGATATTTTCGCGGGAAAGGGTTTGCTGGGCAATCGTCTGCTCGATGTTACGGATTAGCTCAAAAGCCGTAAAAGGCTTGACCACAAACCCGTGTACGCCAAGTTTTAAGGACTCGATTGCCAGGTCAATCGAACTATGGCCGGTCATGATAATCGCGACCACCTGGGGAATTATCCGCCGAACTGCCCGGACGGTCGTCAAACCATCCAGGCCGCCCGGCATGCGGAAATCGGTCAAAAGTACGTCAAAGGGGGTGGTATTCGCAAAATCAATCGCTTCTTGACCACCGGTCAGGGCATGCACCGTGTAACCGCGTTCCTGGAGCAACCTCGCCACGGCTGTCCGTGCGGCGGGTTCATCATCAACCACTACTATTGTTTCTTTAGGCACTGCACACTCCTGGCTTTCTATGAGTAATGCTTTATGTCAGCCAAGTCTCTAATCACTTAACCAATAAAACTGGAACTTTGGTTTCATTAGGCCGATTATCCTTCAATAAAACTTTAAAGTCAACGACCCATTTAAAAACCAGTCCCTACCAAATAAATGTTATAATTGCCAGGTTAGTTTTTACATCTAAAGACTGGAGAGAGCAAAAGTTAGATGACCCAAAATCCAAGTAAGCAACCCGCCCAGGACTTTGGCGGGAAAATAGTCGCCCTGGCCGGTGGGGTGGGCGGGGCAAAACTGGCCCTGGGCCTTTACCGGTATCTTCAATCAAAAAACCGGGCCAAAGAACTGGCCGTTGTGGTTAATACCGGCGATGATATGGATTACCTGGGCCTGCGGATTAGCCCGGACCTGGATACGGTAATGTATACCCTGGCCGACCTGGCTAACCCCACTACCGGTTGGGGCATTAAAGGCGATACCGCCCAGGCTTTGCAGATGCTGGGACGCTACGGCCACGACAACTGGTTCTGGCTGGGCGACCAGGATATTGCCACTCATCTTATCCGCACCCGGGGCCTGCAAACCGGCAAAACTTTGACCCAGATTACCGACGAAATGCGGACGGCGCTCGGCATTGAGTGTGAATTGCTGCCGATGACTAACGAGCCGGTCAGGACCATTGTCGAAACCGAAGAAGTGGGCAGCCTGCCTTTTCAGGAATATTTTGTAAGACGCCGGGCCGCCGATACCGTAAAATCGCTAACCTTTGAGGGCATCGAGGAAGCCGAGTTAACCGACGAGGTCTGCCACGCCCTGACCGACCCGGCCCTTATAATTATCTGCCCCTCCAACCCCTACCTGAGTATCCAGCCGATCCTGGCTATTCCCAGCATGCGCAAGCTACTCAGCTCTTCCAGCGCCCCCATTGTGGTGGTCAGCCCTATTGTCGGCGGAGTAGCCCTGAAAGGCCCGGCAGCGGCCAATATGCGCAGCCTGGGCGGTGAAACCGAAGCTTCGGCCCTGGGTGTTGCCCGTGTCTACGCCGGTTTTGCCCAGCGCTTTGTGCTGGACCAGGTGGATGCCGAGCAGAAAAGCGACATTGAAAAGCTGGCTTATAAAGTTATGGTGACTAATACGATTATGAAGGATGACGAGTCGAAAATCCGGTTAGCCCAGGAGATTCTGGAAGGTTACGCCGCCATATGACCGGTAAAGTATTTTTCGAGCCGGTAAACCGGCTGCCTATGATTAAGCCGGGCGATGACCTGGCGGCCCTGATTTATGCCAGATTAAAGGACCAGGGCGAAGATCTACGGACTGGCGATATAATCGCCATTGCCCAGAAGGTAGTTTCTAAAAGTGAAGGACGGTTAGTCAACCTGGCCGATATTGTACCGAGCGAACGGGCCCTGGAAATCGCGCCTATCGCCGGGAAAGACCCCCGCCATATCGAGGTTATTTTGCAGGAAAGCCGCGAAGTTATCTGGGTCAGTCCGGGTATTTTCGTGGTCGAAACGCGCCAGGGCTACGTCTGCGCCAACGCGGGGGTCGACCGCTCCAATATCGCCCAGAGCGCGGACCCCAGCCAGACTGATCCGGCCGTTAACCAGGCGCACGACGAAAATGAATGGCTCTGCCTGCTGCCGGTGGATGCCGATGCTTCGGCGGCCCGCTTGCGCGCCCGCTTCAAGGAATTAAGTGGAGCGGACGTGGGAGTTTTAATCAATGATACCCACGGGCGGCCCTTCCGGATGGGCGGTGTAGGTGTGGCCCTGGGCGCGGCCGGTCTGCTGACCCTGCGCGACCAGCGGGGCGAGTCCGACCTCTACGGCTACCAGCTACAGGCGACCCTGACCGCGCTGGGTGACGAATTAGCCGCCGCCACGTCGCTGATTATGGGCCAGGCTTCCGAGGCTACCCCGGCGGTACTGGTCCGGGGCCTGGCGATAAGCGCCCCGGCTGGGGCAGATAAAGGGGCCGATATTTTAATCCGGCCCAAAGATAAAGACGTTTTCCACTACCCACCGGGCAGCGAAAAGTGGCGCTCCTGATTGTTTGTTAAAGCGTCCGGCGCTTCCCGCGCGTAGGGCATCCCGGTCTAAATAAAACAGGGTTCCTTTGATATTAAAGGGAACCCTGTTTTATTTACCCGGCCAATTTGCCAGGCCAGTTTATACTTACAACTAACGCGGGCCAAAAAAAGTATCATCGTCGGGTGGGACTTCGATACTGTCAAAAATATTCTTGCGCTGGGCTTCCAGTAGCTTCTCGTCACGTTTGGGGTTGATGCCAAGCTCCCCGAAAAGCGCCCGGTAATGGCCCACCGGGTCGGGATGTATCGAGTAGCGGTCGTCAAACTGGGTCACTCTCAGGGTAAAGGCCAGTTCCCGGGCCTTATCGGCCAGGCTTTCGGTCTTGATGGCATAAAGCTGGCTGACCTCATCCATATCGGCCTGGTGATAGTCAAACAGGGTAATCAAGTACTCCACCCCGGCGGCCCATTCAGCCGGTGGGGAGCTATCTACCTGTTCCAGTTCGTCCGGCGCGGAACGCTCCCGGAAATCCTGCCACAGCCGGGCGGCATTATACAACTCTTCCAGGTTAAACCGGCCCGCCTGGCTTTGCATCCGGGCCAGGAAAATATTCTCCACCGGGCTTAACTTTTCCAGGCGCAGCGGCAGTCCCAGCTTGCCCTGGTGGACTTCGATTATCTTTGCATCGGTGGCATCGGCCGGGTTTAACTGGCCGGTAGCGTTGACCGGCAAGACTTCCTCCAATAACCAGCCGTACTCGCTGTCCGGCACCTGGCACAGGACCAGGCTGGAACCAAAGAGTCGGGTCAGGTGCGGGCGTTCGGCCTGGGCGGTTACCTCGCCAACCGCCAACGGCTGGATTACGCCCAGTTCGAGCAGGGCGACACCCGGTTCAATCTGTAGGTCGTAGGGTTTTAGCTGGCCTTGCTCACGAGGGTCGTCCAGCCGCAAATCAAGCCGTAACAGGCCCAACCCGAACAGCCGCACGCTCCACCCGGCGGCGCTCCCCGGCGCGACCAGTTGCTCTACCAGGCCCAGGTTGGACTGCCTGACGGCCAGGACCAGGGCTTCACCCAGCCGGGCGGCTTCCTGGGCGGCAAGTTGTAAGCCAACCTGAGGCGGTAGGTTTTGCGCGTTAATATCTGTCATATGAATTTAGTACTCGATCAAGGCGGTAACCGGGTATCTGGTCAACCGGCTACGGCCATTTAGAAATTTTAACTCGATCAGAAAAACCAGCCCGGCAATCTCGCCGCCCAGGCTCTCGACCAGCTTGGCGGTGGCTTCGACGGTGCCGCCGGTTGCCAGCAAATCGTCGGCGATTAAGACCCGCATACCGGGTTGAATGGCGTCGCGGTGCATTTCAATCGTATTGGTGCCATATTCCAGGGCGTATTCTTCCTGGATGGTTTCGTCGGGAAGCTTGCCCAGCTTGCGGGCTGGCACAAAGCCGCTGCCCAGCCTATCGGCCAGGGGAGCGCCAAAAATAAAGCCCCGAGACTCGATGCCGACAACGATATCAATCTTCTGGCCGCGCACAACGTCGGTCATTTCGTCAAGGGCTTGCCGGAAAGCCACCGGGTCTTTTAAGAGGGTCGTAATATCTTTAAAGACAATGCCCTTTTTAGGGAAATCTTTAATATCGCGGATAGTATCGCGCAGGTTCACCGCCGTAGCTCCTTTCAGCAGAAAATATATAGCATTTGGAACAGCGTGGAACTCCAGACTAACCTACCTCGCCGTCACCTGATTCTAATCTAAAGCCGGGAGTTTTGGCAAACCGGGCTTAGGCCGGTCTTTTAGCCTCGTCCTGGGCGATAAGCCCGGCCACGATTTTGGCCGAAAGTGTCACCAGCGGGACACCGCCGCCGGGATGGGTCGAGCCACCCACGTAATAAAGGTTCTTGAAGTGGCGCGAGCGGTTAGGCGGCCTCAGAAAGGCGCTAAAGCGGCTATTACTGGAAACTCCATAGATAGCGCCCCGGTCGGCGTTATAGCGCCGGGCCAGGTCCACCGGGGTCAGCCATTCTTCCACCTCAAGGGCGGCGGAAAGCCCAGCCAGGCCAAAATTCTCCAGGTGTTTGACAATCAGGTCGCGGTAAGCCCTGGCCGCGCCTGGCGCCTCCCAGTCAAAGGCCTCGGAAAGATAGGGGACATTCACCAGCACAAACAGGTTAGACTTGCCCGCCGGGGCGTGCTGTGGGTCAGCCAGGCCGGTCCAACAGACATAAATGGTCGGGTCAAAAGGCGGCTGGCGCAAATTAAATATCTGGTCAAACTCGGCGGCATAATCCTGGCTGAAGAAAATATTGTGATGGGCCAGTTGAGGGTACTGCCGGTCCAGGCCCAGGAAAAGTACGAAACCGCTGCAACTCGGTTCAAGCCCGGCGGACTTCCCCGGTTTCTGAGGCCGGTGGAACCAGCGCTTGCGGGCAGGCAGTAAATTCTTTTCAGTGTAGGCTACATCGGTATTGGCGATAACCCGGTCGGCCGCGATTTCCTGCCGGTTCGCCAGCCGCACACCCACCGCCTGGCCACGGCGGACCACAATTTCTTCCACCCCAAATTCCGGCCCGAAATGGACCTGGACGCCCAGTTCTCCGGCCAGGCGCCGGTAAGCCCGGGCCAGTTCGTACAGGCCGCCCCGGATGTACCAGCCGCCCATCCCAAGTTCCACATAAGGAATAATATTGAGGGTCGCGGGTGCCTGGTAGGGCGATGAGCCGTTATAGGTCGCGTAGCGGTCGAATAGCTGGACCAGGTGGGGGTCGCGAAAGTAACTCTTGACGGCCTGGTGGACCGTCCGGAAGGGGTCAAGCTTGAAAGCGGTAAGCGGGTTTAATTTGAGGAAGTCGCGCCAGTGGTTGATGCCGTTGAACAGGAAAGGCCCGGCGGTCAGGTCGTACAACCGGCGGCTGTAAGCCATAAACCGGAAATAGGCCCGTACATCTTTCGGATTGAGCTTTTCAAGGGCGGCGGTCATCCGGCCAACCGAGTCGCTGGCGTCTAACATGGTGCCATCCGGCCAGCTGTAGCGGCAGACCGGGTCAACCGGCACCATGGAGACATAGTCTTCCAGCTTGCGACCGGCGGCTTCGAAAAGTTCCTGGTAGACAAACGGCATGGTAATCAGCGAAGGGCCGGTATCCCAGCGAAAACCGCCGCGTTCCAGCCGGTTGAGCTTGCCGCCTTCTTCTTCGTTCTTTTCAAAGACTTCCACCGAATGGCCCGCCACGGCTAGCCGGATAGCAGCGGCCAGCCCGCCCATACCCGCGCCAATAATTACTATTTTGCCCAAAAATTGTTCCGTTCTAATCCTTAAGAATAAACTGGATTTACTTCGAGGAAAGCCTGGACCAGGCGGTTGAAATCCCCGGCTTTTTCCAGGTGCAGCAAATGACCGGCTCCCTGAAGTAATTCGTAGCGGGCGTCAGACAGGTGGGCGGCGAGGGCGTACTGGCTTTCAGGAGTGGTAGATTTATCACGCGACCCGGCCACAACCAGGACCGGCGCGGTAATAAGGTGCAAGCGGTCGCAGGTATTATGTTGTTTCACCGCCAGCGACTGCCGCAGGTTGCCGGGTGTCCGTTTATCGGCCGGGACTTCAATGGCTTTTTCGCGGTCACAAAAAGTGGAAGCCAGGACCAGGCTGGCGACCAGTTCGGGGTAATTCAAAGCGACTTCCTGGGCGACCGCGCCGCCCATCGAAAGCCCTATCAGGTGGCATTTCCCCAGGTCCAGCGCCCCGATAAGCCCGGCCACGTCACCGGCCATATCGGCAATAGTATAGTCTGTTACCGGGCTGGGGCCGCTGTTGCCGGTATCGCGCCAGTCCAGGGTCAAGCAGCGGTAGTGGTCCTTGAGGCGGTTCACCTGCAAGGTCCAGTTATTGTGGTCGCCGGTCAGGCCGCTCAGAAAGACTACCGGCTCACCCGTACTCGGTCCAACTAATTCATAATAGAGTGGAATATCGTTAACAATAATTTGCGGCATCTTTTCTCCTAATTTTATCAATCCGGCGCATTATAACATTGCTGCCAGTTAGAAAAAAACTTGATGCCTTATTATTTTTGGACCACGGTAAAAAATCGGAAAAGCAGGTTGGGCCAGTTCTTTGTTCAAGCAGGGGCGGACCAAAAGCCAAAACCAGGGCCTTTACAATATGGTATAATCGCGCCGGATTATGAAATTTCAGGTTAGACAGAAAAAAATAGCCCTGGCCCAGCGCCAGCCGGTGCCCGTACTGGGCGATGAGCAGCCCGCCGCCCCGGCCAGGAAATCGCTCAATTTCCAGTTCCTCCAGAAAACCGGCCGCTTTCTGAAAGCCAGTCCCGCCTTCTGGGCCTTGCTGGGTTCTTTGCTGCTGGCCGCAATTTACGGCCGGGTTGCGGTCTTTAACCTGGGTTACGGCGTCATCGGCGGCGACCTGGACGGTTACGAGAATCTCTGGAACGATAGCTGGATTCGGACGGCTTTATTTGACCTCCAGCGCAACCCGCTTTTTCACACCAACTATCTCTATTATCCAACCGGCATAAGCCTGCGCTACCACACCCTGAACCCGCTCAACGGCCTTTTCGCGCTGCCCATGTGGCCGCTGTTCGGCTCGGTGGCTTCGACCAACCTGAAATTTTTGCTGTCAATGGCGCTCACCACTTTCTGCGCCTTCCTGCTGATCAAGGATTTAACTAAAAACAGCCTGGCCGCCTTCACCGGGGCCGCCATCTTTACTTTTGCCAACGACCTGCTAATCGGAAACTTTATATACGGCCAGGCTGAAAAGCTGTCGGCCTGGTGGTACCCGCTTTACCTGTTCTGCCTTTTCCGGGCGGTCAACCGGCCCCGCTGGATACAATATGGCGTGGGAGCCTGGCTTTGCCTGCTGGCAATGTGCCTGACCGACTGGCAGTTCGTCCTTTATTCGGTCCTGATGACCCTGGGTTATTTTGTCTTTATGCTGGCAACCCAGCGCACCTGGAAAGAAAAAGGGGAAATCTTTCTTAAACTGGCCGCGATTGGCGGCAGCTGGGCGGCGGTGGTTATTTTCCCTTTTGTGCTGCCTATGATTAAAGAGGCCGCCGAAAATCCCTGGCTTTCGGTCAGCGAGCAGGCCGTTTCACGCTCTCGCGCTTTAACCCAGTACATCGAAATTGGCACCGGCAATCCCGGCTATCTGGCGCTGGTCGCAGGGCTGGCGGGCCTATTGCTGTGGTGGCGCAAACGGCCGGACCACGAAGAACGTGGGACAGTTATCTTCTGGAGCGTGGTTGCCCTGGTCGCCAGTCTTTTAACCTTTGGGCCGCGCCTGATAATTGTCCCCAATACCGAGCCTACCGGGCTGCCCATGCTTTATGCCCTGCTCTACAAACTGCCGGTGTTAAATATCGGCCGCGATCCGGAACGGTTTTACATGACCGCCATGCTGGGCTTCAGTATATTACTGGCGTTCGGCCTGCGGGAACTGTTAAGCCTGCTGTCAGATAAAGCGAAAAGCCTGGAATGGCAAAAGCCCCTGGCGAAAGCCCTGCCTTTGCTGGCGGTAGGGATCTTCCTGGCGGTTAGCCTGGCCGGGTTCGTGGCTAAAGCCGGGGAAGCCGAGGCTTACCCGCCCGAATGGCCGCCTTTTTACTACACCCTGGCCCAGGATAAAGAAGAATACGCCATAATGGAACTGCCGCTCTTCGCGGTAAACGGCGAAGCGGGCCGGGGAGAAGATACCTATGAAGCCTATCAGAGTATCCACGGCAAACCCCGCATGGGCGGGCGGCTGGCCCGCGACCACAAACTGACCAACCCGAATAACTTTTCCAAAAATGCTTCTATTTTCCGGGATTTCTTCTGGTTGAATCGTCAGGATAAAATTGAAGTATACCGGCCAACTAAAGTGGCCGATTTCCTGACGCCGCCCGATTACAAGGAATGGGGCCTGCCTTTATTTAATTATTACAACATCCGATATATTATTTTTTACCTGGAAGCATTTGAGAAATATCAACCTGATTTGAAGGTGGCCGAAACCCTGGTCAGGCGGCTGTTGGGTGACAACGTCCAGCCGGTCTACCAGGATAAGCTAATGTTAGCATACCGGGTGCCCCAGGCCCTGGCTCCGGCCAATAAAGTCTTTATAGATACCGGCAGCACCGGCTGGCATGCCGCCGAAAAAACGCCCGATGGAACGCACCGCTGGGCCGATACCTGCGCCAACCCGGAAGCCGAAAAAGCCCAGGACCTGACCCAATGCGGCAACGAACCGGCCAAACTAAGCCTTTTCAACCTGGACCAAACGGCCCGGCCGGTCAAAGTTAGCCTGACTCTTTTTAACTATACGCAACCTCGTACCATCAACATTGACCTCAATGGTGCGACTCTGCAAAGCCTGAAATTGCAACCCGGTGAAACCAAAGACCTGACGCTGGAAGTAAATGTCCCGCCGGGGATGAGCACCCTGAACCTGTCTTCACCGGAAGGGCCGGTTGGCACCGGGAACAAAGATGATAAGCGGTTCCTGAGCTTTGGGGTACGGGCCGTAAAACTTATAGCCGGGTAATTCCATCCGTTGAAAGATGTTCCAAAACCCGCAATTTAATTTTATTAAAATTAAAATCAATATAATATTTGTTTTAATTTTTTAAAGTGCTGGCATAAAAAATGCCGGGAGATTAGTCCAGGGATTTAGTGTTTGGGGCGGCTTAATTCGGCCTTAATTATTGCAGTTATAGATAATTATAATGAAATCTTAACGCAGAAAGTTTAAAAAGTGTGTATAATTAGTATGAGCAATTATTTCGAAGTGGCATCTATTGTAGCCACAAAATAATTATTGCTTCTTTGCTATACCTGCTACAACGCTATAACCTGAAACACCGTAACGAACAACAGAACCAACTGTAATACATAAAAAAGTGAATAGTTTAACCCTTCATTAGCTCATGGAGGGGAACGGAAATAAAACAAAGCGCGTAAGCTGTATCATACAGAGTTACTTTATTTATGCTTTGTGATAGACGGAGCGGGAGAGGTAATTCCGTTTTGTTCAACGTAGAATAAAACCGGTAAAAGACGAGGCAAAGCCGTCGAAAGGAGAACTATGTCACACTCACCATATAAACTAGCCCCTGGTGAACGTGTTTGTCCTATATGCAACATCCTGATGGGACCAAAACGCCTGGCCAAGACTACTGACAAAGGTTATTGTACTTTTTGTGAGGCCGATATTAAAAAGCGGCAACACCGCCTCATCCGAGACGGACGGCAGGGAATGCTCCTGGCTACCCAGGAAATTTTGCTTCAGCCCAGCCAGCCCCAGAGTGGTACCTGCGGCCGGACCGAGTGTGGACAGGTACTTAGCCACGCTCAGATAGTAAAAGGAAACAAGTTTTGCTCCCGTCGCTGCGCCGCGCTGGCCCGGAACAACCAGCCAAATACTAAAGCAGTCTGGACTGATAAGAAAGCAAGTTAAATAAAGAAATTAAAAAACCGCCCCTGCTCAGGCGGTTTTTTAGTCATTCAAATTAAAACTCTTTCCGGGGAAAGAACTGGCCCAACGGGCCTATTCTTCCCCGGTAGTTTGCTTTTGCTCAACTGACGCGACCGGCAGGGCCGGTTTGCGGCTGAGTTGAACCAATTCGGTTACATCAAGTACCCGGAGTTTTTCTTCCAGGCCCTTGCCTTTGATGCCGTCTTCAAACATGGTTATACAGAAGGGGCACCCGGCGGCGACCACTTCCGCGCCGGTATCGGCGGCTTCCTGGATACGAGTCTGATTGACCCGTGAGCCAATCCGCTCCTCCATCCAGGCCCGACCGCCGCCGCCGCCGCAGCAGAAGCTCTTGGATTTGTTGCGCGGCATTTCGACAAAGTCAACCTTCTTCAAGCCGCTACCCAGCGAGTTCAGCACGAAGCGGGGCGCGTCATACACATCGTTATACCGGCCCAGGTAGCAGGGGTCGTGATAAGTGATTTTGGTGTTCGCCAGCCCGTCAGCGGTTTTGATTTTGCCTTCCTCAAGCAGCTTGGAAATAAGCTGGGTGTGGTGGACCACTTCAAAATGGCCGTTGAACTGCGGGTACTCATTCTTGATGGTGTTGAAGCAGTGCGGGCAGGCCGTAACAACCTTTTTCAGCTTGTGCGCTTCTTTGTAGCCGTTAAGGGTCTCGATATTCTGCTCGGCCAGCATCTGGTAGAGGTACTCGTTGCCAATGCGGCGGGCCGGGTCGCCAGAGCATGACTCTTCCGGTCCCAGGATAGCCCAGTTTAACCCGGCTTCCTCCAGAATCATCGCCAGGTTCTGGGTAACTTTCTTGTTGCGCTGGTCAAGCGAACCCATACAGCCGACCCAGAAAAGCACGTCAACTTCTTCACCTTCATCGAGTTCGGCCAGGACTCTTATATCGAACGGCATCTTGGTAGTCCACTCCATGCGTTCTTCCGGCCGCATGGTCCAGGGATTACCGTTGCGTTCCAGGTTGTTGAACAAAGGCACAACTTCCGGTGGGAACTCGCTTTCTTCCAGCACCAGGAAGCGCCGCATATCGACAATCTTTGGCACGTGTTCGATAAAGACCGGGCATTCGGTCATACAGGCCCGGCAAGTCGTACAGGCCCACAGCTCGTCCTGGGTAATCATGCCGCCCACCAACGGCGGTAGGTCAAGCACCGAATCGCTGCCGCTGTCGGCCGCCCCGGCAGTAGTTTCCAGCGACTTAACCTCGGCCGGTCTTAGCTGGGGGGTGGCGTCCTGGTTTTCGCCCCGGTCGTTGCGGGTGCCGCCCACGCCGACGGTGTGGCCGGTCATAGGGATATGGCTTTTAGCGTAGAGCTGGGTCTTAATGTCGATAATGATTTTCTTGGGATTGAGCGGTTTGCCGGTAGCGTTTGCCGGGCAGACCTCGGTACAGCGGCCGCACTCGGTACAGGCTACAGTATCCAGGAGGTCCTTCCAGGTGAAATCTTCTACCTTATTGGAGCCGTAATGCTCAACTTCCTCGATATTTTCGATCTTTTGCAGGGCACCTTTTGGCCTGGTATTCTGAAAAAAGGTATTAAAAATGGTCGTGAAAATATGAAAATGCTTGGAAGTTGGAATGTAATACAGGAAGGCCATAATCACGATAACTTTGGCCCACCAGGCAATCTGCCATAAAAACAAAGCCATCTGGCGCACCGAAACGGGCGGCTCGGTCGGACTCGGCCAACCGGGCGAACTGGGAATTAGCAACTCGCCCAGGCGGCGTCCCAGCGGCGGATAGCCGGTTCCAACCGAAGGCGCGGCCCTCCAGGCGAAAGCTTCAATCAAGATTTCGGTCAGGATACTAAGGTTGATAAAGGCGATTACAATCCAGCCGTCTTTGGTGATTGTCAGGTAACGCGGCTTGATAAAGGCCCGGCGGATACCAAAATAAATCGTGGTAAGAAAAATCACCACGATAAAAATATCGACAATGGTCGCCACCGGCCGGGAAGCAATAATCGGGATTTCAAGAGGAATCAGGCCGTAGAAAATCGAGTAGCCGACCCCGACCTGCAGGACCAAAAAGCCCCAGAATAACAAAGCGTGGATAGTGCCAGGGATAGGCTTGCGGAAAAGTCTTTTTTGCAGCAAATAGTTAGACACAAAGAACCAGCTTCGCTGGCCCAGGTCATCGGTACGATTTTCCGGCTTACCCTGGCGGATTAATTTGATAAGGGGTGCGATCCGGCGGCCAACCAGATATAAGGCCCCACCTACCACCAGTAAAAAAACCAGCCAACCAAGAGGACCATTAGTTGGGGCGACATGTTCCGGCATACAGCAACCTGCTCCCTAGCTTCAATTTCCAGTTTATCTAAAAAGGTCTGTTAGCCTTTACGGCGTTTGATTTCGGCAGTCAGGGCAGGCACTACTTTAAGCACATCGCCTACTACGCCCAGGTCGGCAAACTTGAAAATAGGCGCATCCGGGTCGGTGTTAATGGCGATAATGTACTTGGCGCCCTTCATGCCGACGGTATGTTGAATTGCCCCGGAGATACCGCAAGCCACGTAAACGCCCGGTTTAACGGTCTTGCCGGTCTGGCCGACCTGGTAGCTGTAAGGCACCCACCCGGCATCAACTACGGCCCGGCTGGCCCCGACCGCCCCACCCAGGGCCGCCGCCAGTTCGTTCAATAGTTTGAAGTTCTCGGCCTGTTTTAACCCGCGACCGCCGCTGACCACCACCCCGGCTTCTTCCAGTTTGGGGCCTTCACTGGCCTGGACTACGTTCTCGACCACGACCGCCCGGCGGGCATTAGGGCTAATCTGGGCATTAATCTGCTCAACCTGGGGCACGGGCGCGCCTTCAAGCGCTTCCGAGGCAAAAGATTTGGGCCGGACCAGTACCAGCCGGGTAATACCGCCGCTTAGAGTAGCGTCTACAATCGTGGTGGCGCTGTACCAGGGCACCTGGACCTTAAGCTGGCCGCCTTCAAAGGAAAGCTGGGCGGCATCTGTAATAACACCACAGTCCAGCCGGGCGTTCAGCCGGGAGGCGATATCGCGGCCGTTATAGGTGGTGCCGATTAAAAGCAGGTCCGGTTTTTCTTGCTCAATCAGGGTGGCAAGCGTATCCGCAGCCGGTTCGGAAAGAAACTGCTCATATGCAGGATCTTCATGGACCAGGACGCGTTTGGCGCCGTATTGTCCCAGGGCAGCGGCCTGACCGCCCGCGCCGGGACCCAGCGCAATCGCAGTTACATCATCGGACAATTGACGCGCTTTGGTTAAAAGTTCCAGAGAAACGCGTTGGACCTGGCCTCCGGTAAGTTCTGCAAAAACCCACACCTTTGTCATTGGTTTCTTCCCTCTTTACTAAAACTTTCGTCCGGCACAATATTTTCGTAGAACGTTAAACCCAAAGTGGTTAACCTGGAAAGGTAATACAATTTTAGAACCGGCCGGTAGACTTGTGTTCTTTTTACCGGGTGATTCTGAAGAGCTTCCTTATTATAGGAGCAAGGTTAGTCGTTAAATGTTCCACGAAGTTGTTCGGTAGCCCGGAGCGAAAGTTGTAACTATATTACTTTCAGTTGAGCTAAAAAGTCGGCAATCTGGGTCGCGGCGGTGCCGTCGTCTTTAATAACGGTACCGGCTTTACGCTGTTCGGCCGGAGCCCAACCAAGCACTTTCTCTTTGGCCCCTTTTTCACCGACCTGCTCCGGGGAGAAACCCAGGTCAGCCGCCGTAAGCTGGTCCACCGGCTTTTTCTTGGCCTGCATAATTCCTTTAAGAGCGGGGTAACGGGGGGTATTGATGGAACCGGTCACAGTTACTACGGCCGGAAGCTGGGCTTCGACGCGCTGGAAGCCGGCTTCGGTCTGCCGTTCGATCTGAACTTTACCACCGGCCAGGGTCAGTTTCTTGGCGTAGCTCAAAAGCGGCAATCCCAGGTGATGGGCGATACCACCGGGAACCATGCCGGTGTAGGCATCCGAACTTTCCGTGGCGCACAGCACCAGGTCAGGGTTTTCTCGTTTAATAGCCGCAGCCAGCACTTTGGCGGTGGTTAAAGCATCCGAACCGGCCAGGTTGGCATCCGATACCAGCACGCCCTTGTTTGCACCCATCGCCAGGCCACGCCGGATGGCTTCAAGCGCCCGGTCCGGGCCCATGGAAACAACGACCACGTTAGTGCCGGGATTAGCTTCTTGAATCTGCAAAGCGGCCTCAATCGAAAATTCGTCGGCCGGGTCTAATACTGAATCGACCCCTTCACGTAAGATACGAAGGGATTTGGGGTCAATCCGGTTCGTACCCGTGGGTTCGGGAACCTGTTTAACACAAACTACAATATTCAATTTAAACCTCCAAAGCTAGGTTCGTTCAGTATTGTGAGGATTGGCAGCGAAAGGGGGTTCCTTAAGGTGGACCGGTCGGACGTTAGCAAGCTAAAAGGCCACGACGCTGTACCTCTTTCTCTACCCGATCCTAGTTCGTCAACTCTGAAAACATCAGTTTCAAGAATTAGGTGCTATATCTAGCAATAACTTTACAATCTAATCGGATTATGGAATCAGGTTCAGATTGTGCGAAATTATACTAGCACAGGCGATTTATAGTGTCAACGTAAAAGGATGGGGAGGCCGCCGGGCAGACGGCTTAACAGGGTGTGCGGAGGGCAAAGCTGAAAGTAGCACCCCGGCCGGGCAGACTTTCGACCTGGAGGCTGCTTTGATGCAGGGTTAAAAGACAATTGGTTATAGTTAGCCCCAGGCCGCTGTTGTTTATATCCCGGACCAGAAAATGCTCTAGCTGGAAGCTCTTTCCAAGTAGATAAGCCTGGCTTTGTTCGCTCAGGCCAGGACCACTGTCCCGCACGGAAATCAAAACCCTGCCATCAAATTGCGGGACAGCCGTGACCGCCACCGCACCGTCGCAAGGTGTAAATTTCAGGGCATTGGAAAGCAGGTTCTCAAATATCTGGTGCAAGCGCTGAGGGTCGGCCTCCACCAGCTGGGAGGGCTTTATCTCTAAAGTCAGGTTGATTTGTTTACGGTCAAATTCCTGCCTTAAACCGGCTGCAAGAAGGTTTTCGAGAATAGATTTCAGGTTTACCCGCACCGGCTCTAATTTAAGCAGGCCGGTTTCAAACCGGGCAATATCGAACAGAATCTCGATTAGATGTATCATACGGTGAGTATTTTTGACGGCTACTCGTAAGAACTCTACCTGGCAGTTGTTTAAGGGCCCGACCTCCCCCTCATTCAATAGTTCGAGGGCACCATTGACCGAGGTAAGCGGGGTACGCAATTCGTGACTGATAAGGTCAAGAAAGTTCCCCCTGGCAGTCCCGGCCAGGGCTTTTTCAAGAAGTGTTTTTAATCCGGTATTTTCCTGCTCCAGGCGCTGCACCTGGTCCTCAAGGTCCAATATTTTTTCAGCCAAAATAATATTTTGAGTCATAGGTAATCTATTAATTTTTTATAAGAACGACTGCTCCCAGTAAGATATTTGGTATAGGGCTATTTTAACTTAGAAAGCTTGTGGCAATGTTACAAAGGAATTACGGGATTATCTCAATTAACAAACTGGCCGGTGTTTTTACAGGTTTGACGCTATAATGCAAACCAGGAAAAATCTTTAGCGGTATCACAATGACAAATCCGGCAATTTCCGGCATTATTAGGATACCTGGCTCTTAACGAACTTAGTTATAAAACAAGGAACGTGGCTTTCGAAAGCTGGCGGTTGGTATTGCCGGTTTTCAGGAACAGGTTCACTTCAAGGAGAGTTTTTATGATTAAACCGGAAGCACCAACAAAAGTTAAAGCCAGGCCGCTGGGCCGGGAATTTTTAATCTTTTGGTTTGGACAATCCACCTCGATCATGGGAACTGCTTTTACCCAATTCGGGCTGCCCTTGCTGGTCTTTCGCCTGACCGGTTCAGCCTTCAACCTGGCCCTGGCGCAAATCAGCATCTACCTGCCGTATGTCCTGTTTGGGCTTTTTATCGGGGCCTGGACCGACCGGATGGACCGCAAAAAGCTGCTTATTTGGGTCAACTTTCTGCGCGGCCTGGTGATCATTTCAATTCCAATCCTGGCCTGGCTGCAGGGTTTGAATGTTGCCTGGATTTATATCATTTCCTTCTTAAACTCAATTCTGGCGGTGTTTTCGAGCGCGGCCACCTCGGCCGTTGTACCAAGCCTGGTCGAAAAGGACCAGTTAGTCGCCGCGAACGGCCGGATTTCGGTTACAGACTCGATCTCGCGGGTAGCCGGGCCGGTGCTGGCCGGGTTTTTAGTATTGCTGGCGCCACTGGAAATGGTCTTTTTAATCGATAGTTTATCTTTCTTTGTCGCAGCCGGGACGCTCCTGTTAATTGAAAGCAGCTTCAACCCGGCCAGCAGCGCCAGTAGGGAAAAATCGGCTAAAAAGAACGTCCTGAAAGAGATAAAGGAAGGCCTGGTCTTTTTGAGAAACCAGAGTCTGGTCCTGAACACTACCTTGCTGGCAACCGGGGCTAACCTCCTGGGCATTACCGCCGCCACCCAACAGATTATCCTGGTTAAACATAACTTTAACGCGACCGACCAGCAGGTTAGTTTTATGTTCGCGGCGGGCGGCATTGGCGCGGTTATTTTTTCATTTTTAGTCAGCCGGTTGCCAAAAAGATGGAGCTTTGGGCGTATCGCGCTGGGCAGCCAGTTACTGTCAGGCCTATTTATACTTCTGCTGGGTGTGGCCCCTATTTTTGAACTGGCCCCGTTACTGGTAATTTTAATAGCCGGTTGCGGGATAATTTTCAACGTACAGTTCAAGAGCCTGGTCCAGTATTCCGTACCAAACCAGTTGTTGGGCCGGGTAAGCAGCACCATAACCATGCTGGCATTCCTGGCAATCCCGGTCGGCTCTCTGGCCGGTGGCAGCGCGATTGAGTGGACCGGCAATGTGGGGCTGGTCTATCAAATAATCGGGGGGTTATTTATCCTGATGAGCGTGGCTTTTATTTTTACACCGCTCGGCCAGTCCCAGAACTTAAATCTAACAACTCCCGAAGGGCCGGTAAAACCTCAAACCAATTAAATATGAATAGCTTAGACCTGAAAGGGAGGGCCCTGGCCTGATCAGGCCAGGGCCCTCCCTTTCACTGTTAATGCAAGAAATTAAACCGTAAAGAAGGAATTGCTCCCTCCGACATTCGCCTGGCTAACCCGGATAACCGAGGCGCTGACCTGCTGGAAGATACGCCGGATTTCGGAGGGGCCGCTCCCGGCCGGGATTACTAAAGGAAAGCCGACCTGGGCGGCCAGGCGGACCGGGTCAGGTATGCCAAACCCGGCATAGGCCAGGCTATAGATTTCCTGGGCCAGCAATCCCTGGCTAACCGTATTGACCTGGTAGGCCTGGGTCCGGGAACAGTTGTCATCCCCGTCCGAGAATACGATGATAATACCGCGCGTCCTGATGCCATTGTTCCGCAGAGTCTGACCGTAGGCGACCATCCCGGCCATGACGTACAACAAACTATCATAGAGGGCGGTCCCTCCGTCGGGGTTATACTCGTCCCAGGCCAGCTTTTTAACCAGGGGCGCCGGGGTATAGCTGAAATGAAGTTGGGCTGCGTTATTAAAGCTCCAGGCCGAAACCAGGATTGAATCGGACTGCTTCGAACCTTTAAAGGTATCCAGCATGGTATTAAAGCCCTCAATTACGGCCTGGCGCACCCCTGACATTGAAGCGCTGGCATCCACTACCGCTGCTACCAGGGTCACATCATCGGTGTTTATGTCGGCCAGGTCGGCCCCGCTGCAACCGGCCAGGGCCACCGAATCGAGGTTTTCTACCAGGATGCCGGTGGCCTGGTTACCCAGGCCGTCACCGCTGGCATTGGCGAAAAGGTCTTGAATATCGTTCAAGTTAGGATTGTTTGTCGTCATTTTCCTGCTCCTTTCAAGAAGCCCTTAATAAGCGTGGCAATTTTTGGCTGGCCCGTACCATTTTCTGGCATACTTAAACCAGTGGCGGCCTGTCAGGCAGGGTCGTCAGGTTAGGACCGGCTATTTATCCCCGGTGCGGCGGTTTCGCACCGCACCGGGAAATACATTAAAAGCGGGACAAAGTGGGCAAGGCTTACTTTAACTTACAAAGATTTAGCCGATAGGGTCGAGGGAAGTCACCAGGCGCATACCTTTTTGGGCCATCTGGTTCAGCTCGGTATTAGCCAGGGCGTCAAAATCAACCGCCGGGTGGACTACCGAAGAAGTGCAGTCCATCAGGAAGCGCAATTTGGCGATCACCTGTGGCTGTCCGGCAAAGTACTGCATGATAGACCGCATGGTGGACAGTACGCAGTGGCTTTTTGCCTGACCGGCCACGTAGACCAGGTCATATTTTGCCAGGGTATCCAGGAAAGCCGTGTTTACGCCGCCCAGCGGGTGCTTTGGCACTTTGACCTCCGGTTCCAGGATCGAGTAGTTCTCGGTCTGGGGAATAGAGCCTTTAATCAGCCAGGTCGGCTGGGAGTGGCGGGCCGCCGAGTGGTAGATAATCGCTTCGGACAGGGTCGGGACCAGCGACTGGCCGGGGGTGCCAATCATGGTGTGATAGGGCCAGATCATCAGTGAATACTTGCCGCCTTTTTCCAGTTCTTCCACGTAGCGGATAGACCAGGCCGGTTCAACCAGCGGTTTCCAGACACCCCGGTGAATATCATCGGTCGTAATCTGAGTGTACGGAGCGGGGTGCTCGCCCTGGTCGTTGCCCCACCAGGTCGGGTAGAAAATTTGAAAAGTGGTATGGCTGTCCAGAGAAGCGCTGATGCTGGTTACTTGCCCGGCGTTCCGGTAAATCCATTCAATCGTGCGGCGGGTATCATCAACCGCGCCCGGCACGCTCAAAGAACCTTCGGTAAAGATGAAGTCAACCTGGGGATCTACCAGGAGCAGCATTACCCTCTGCTGGTCCTGGCTGGAGGGAGTCAGACCGGAAACCTGTCCGGCAGCGGCGGCGGCAACCATATCCGGCAAATAAAGTTTACCGACTTTGGCCCTGTCGTAAAATGCCGGGAACCCGGTGTTAACATTTTGTAAAGTGGTCATCTTTTTTTCCTTCCCACTAATTTCATCTATTATAAGGCTTTACCGGCCCTGGCTTTTTGGTATTACGTTTAGCGGTGGCTGGTCAAGGTGCCACGCGCCAGCCCGTCCTTTAACGCAACCGGTCAGGCCAGGGTTAATTTCCATAACCGGTTGTCCGTCACCGCCAGCAAACCGTCCTGGTAGGCCAGCAGGGTTGTCGCTTCGTTCAGATAGGGTCCGGCCGCGCTTAACTCGGTGCGCTGTCCCAGGCTAAGGCGCTCTTTTTGCAAACCTCCGGCTCCCGGCCAGATTGCCACGCCTGAGCGGAAGAGGCCCCGGCCCGGATTTCCCTGTCCCCCGGTTTCTTCCACCCGGCGGCTTTTTGCCAGGAGGGACCGGCCATCAGTTGAAATAACATCCAGCCGGATATAGTCCAGACCGGCCCGGCGAGTTTGCCGGATGAGCAACCTTTCCGCTCCACCCGGCTTAACCGTGAAATCCAGCAGCGCTTCGTCCGGTTCAAGCGGGCCTACCGGCCAGGAGGTCCGGCAGCCTTTTTCCAGGCAGAACCACTCATAGTTCTTAAAGACCCGGCTAAAGCCGATGACTGTGTCGCCCGCCGCTTCCCTGAAAGCGCTAAAGCGGGTCTGGCCTTCCAGGACGGCCGATAGGGGCCGGTCTTCCAGGCGGCCTTTTTTCAATTCACCCTGCATCAGCATGCCACCGGCCAGGCGGTAAAGGTAGCGGCCGGTTGTGGCAAAGGCCGCCCGGCCCTCATACAGGCCGGTACAGGTTCTGTGCAAAGGGGTTACTTTACCCGCCGGTCCCAGGCCCAGCAAAAGTAAGTCGCCGCTGCCAAAGGGATTGACCACCAGGCATTCTTCCATAAAAGCGTAAGCCGCGCCGGGCAGCCAGCGGAACATTTCGGACCGCTCAAAAACCTTGTTGCTTCTTATAATATACAGTACGGCCGTGTCAGCTTCGCGGGCCAGCAGCCGAACCTTGTCTCCAGAGACCTGGCAGGCCACAATTTCACCGGCAGCGGCCAGCCATTCCAGGGCCTGTAACCCGCCAACCTGGAAAACCGGTTGCGGGAAGCTAAAGCCGGTTGAAGGCTGGCATGCCGGACAAAAGCGGCGCTGCCCAGGAAACCAGTTCCGGCAGGCCCGACATTCTACTAAATCCTGAGCGTATTCGGCCAGCTTCTGGGCCGGAAAGATGCCCCGCTGCTGCCCCACAAAGATTGGCCGGAATACTTCACTTAACTCGTTCGACAACAGCCAGGGCGTAAAGGCCATTGTGGGATATGTTACTTCGTTGTCCAAAAGGTATAAACCCTGTGCCGCCCGCTCGACCAGTTTCTTGACCTGGGGATGGGTGCCGCCAAAGGGATGGGCCAGAAGAAGCGAACGGAAAAGCATGACCGCGAAACTGTACCAGTCGTTCTCAGGCCGGAACTTTGGCGAAGCCGCCAGGTCCAGGCCGTAGAGTTGCGGGTCCAAAAAGGCTTCGGTCGCCACCGGGCAGGCATAAGGCCCAAACTGGTAGCTGTCCACGTCAATAAAGACCGGCCGGTTAGCCTCAAAAAGCAGGTTAAGTTCGTTAAAGTCGCCGACTACCAGCCCGGCGGCATGGATTTGCCGCAAGATAGAATGGATTTCAAGGAATAATTCCGCTACCTGGCGGTTATTAAAGCCGTGATTGGCCCGGAAGGCTTTGTTACGCAGGCTGGCTAACGGCAAAAGCTTCTCCGGTACGGCCTCCATCGTGAACCCAATAATCGCCTGTCCGGCCGGGTCGTAGACAGGCTGGCGGGGCGCAATTACGCCCACCGGCAAGCGACCGGCCAATTGTAGCAAGTCCAGCAATTTAGCGGCCCTGGCCTGGTCCGGGGTGTGATAAAGCTTGACCGCCAAATCTTTATGCCTGTAGACGACCGCTTCGCCGCCGGAACCCAGGACATCACGCTCGCCCAGGTTGACCCGCCGGTTGTTAATAAGTACTTGCATTTTGCAACTCCTGAACGGCCCTTTCCAGGGTTATGCCGGTAGTATCATCGGCCAAAAGCTTGCGCTTGCTCCAGATGTTCAACTTGCGCTGCAGGCCGCGTGGTCCGGGCAAGTTCCAGGTTTCACCGCTTAAGGCCGGGTCCAGGCCGTCGGTCCAGACCGCCAACCGCTCAATCCCGGCGGTGGGTAACAGCTGGTAGTCAAAGTTGTCACGAAAGGGGACCGGGCCGGTCAGGGCTTCGGGCGGCAGTAAGCCGTAAGCCAGGTAATTTGGCCGGTTGGCCTCATCCCGCAGTTCGAGCCGGTCATTGATGATTATCAGGCCGTCACCCGCCGCGAAAACCAGGGTTTGGTCTTCGCTCACCAGGAAACCCAGGACGGTTGCCAGCAAATAGCGGCCAATAAAAGCGGCGGGCTCCTTTCCTGCAGCCACCAGACGGGTAACTTCCCGCAGGAAGTTAAGGCTCGACCGGTATAACGCTTCCGGCAGGTCTTCCAGGGAATAGCCCTGACAAATCAACCGCGCCAACTCGGCTACGCCAAACTCCGCTAACAGGGCTGCCCCGACCTCACTTTGTCCGGCCGAACCGCAACCGTCACAGACAATCCCGGCCTGGTAGAGCCTGCCCTGGTTTTCAAAGCTGGCCCAGCTATACTTGTCCTGGGAATTGGCCTGGCGGAAGAGGTGATCTTTGCCAGGGACACTTCCGGCTTTCAAGTTGAAGAGTTCCATTTTGAACGCTCCGTTCTTAGTGTAATTTCTACACTAATGGTAGCACCTTTTTAGAAGTTGTCAATAGGTTATGCCGGAAAATTTAAAATTGACAGAAAATTGGGTGGTGCGTATCACAAAAGTCACCTGCCAAGAAGTTGCGCGGTTAACTGCGGCCACCTGTCCTTTATTTATATGAAAATAACTAACTTTCTTACCCCAAGCTTAATTATCAAAAAGGAGCCTGTAGTCATGCCGTTAAAAAATCTGCTATAATTAAGAAGTGGACTGTTTTTACCGGCAGTTGTTTTGGTACACGCAAACCCTTAGATTAAGAGCAGTTAGTTCACAAAGATTTGAATAGTGGATTTAAATATTGTAGGAACCTGGCAGTAATACCCGGCGTTATATTTATATTCAGATAAAAATAACGATGGAATAAAGGCGCAAGTAGTAGAGCGTTGTAATGAGTATTAACGAAAGTAATTTCCACTTCTACCCAGCGGATTCAGCGGAAGTCTTACCAGAGCCTCCTTCGGGAGCTACCCCAGCCGATAGCGCGAATTCTAACTCAAAAACTTATAACCAGTCTGACTTTTGGCGTTCGCCCGAAACAAACCGGCCAGCCAATTCCACTCGCACGGACCTTCCGGAAGAGTTGGAAACTATTCGGCTGCACTGGGAACGCCGGGGCCGTAAATATGGGCTTTCACCAAGCGCAAGCTGGGTGGATGAAACCATGCTGCGCCACGAAGGGGTAATCCTGTCAAAATACCTCAAAGACGGCGACCGGGTGCTGGATGCCGGGTGTGCAAATGGCTACACCACGGTCCAATTAGCCCGGCATAAGCCGGTGCGGATAACCGGGATTGATTACGCGCCAAGTATGATTGATTACGCTAACCTGAACCTGGGCCGGGCCGGTCGGCTGGCCGGGTCAGTCTCGTTCCGGGTAGGAAATTTCTTAAGCCTCGATTTCCCCGACAACTCATTTGATAAGGTAATTACCAAACGCTGCCTGATAAACCTGGGCAGCGCCGAACACCAGAAGACCGCCTTATTAGAAGCCTGGCGGGTCCTCAAGCCGGGCGGCCTGTTCCTGGTTAGCGAAGTAACCGACCAAACCGCCGAAAACCTTAACCGGTTGCGCCAGCGGTTGGGCCTCGAAACAATGGTTCCTCTCTGGCATAACTGCTACCTGAATGAACCAGACTTCCTATCTTTCGCCAAAAATTACTTTGACCTCAAACAGGTCCGGCGCTTTAGCAGCACTTATTATGTCCTGACCTGGGCGATTTATCCTTTCTTCGTCCGCAACGGCCAGCGCAACTACCGGAACCTTATTCACCGGCTAGGTGCTCATTTACCTCAAATTGGCGACTGGGGACTGCAAAAACTGTTTGTGCTGCAAAAACCGGCCGAGTAAAAGCCCTGGCTGCCAGGACCGGCCGGTTTGATAGTAATCTGCGCTGGAGTTTAACTTTGCCCATTTTCCTCACGCCACCTTTTCCCACGTACGGCCTGCTGCTTCACGGAAATAATCTCGACGAATTAATAGTAATCGGCTTGATTGCTTATCTGCTGGTGATGTTTATCCTGTCCAGGCGGCGAGCGCGCCAGTTAAAACGGCGGAAACTTCAAAACCCCACCCTAAAAGAAAAGACCCTTCCAGTAGAGGAAGGGTCAAATTCAAACAAACCTTCTTAGGCTGTCAGGCTACTTCGGATAAATCGCCGGGAGTTGGTGACTTACCGGCCGGACGGCGGCTGAACAAACCACCCGGCCAGATATCGCGGACCAGCAAGACAAAAATTGCCACCAGCAGGCCGTTTCGGATGCTCAAAATAACGAAGGGCAAGGCATCCAGGCGGGCCAACCAGTCTATCAGGAAGGGGAACGGGATAAAGCTGAGGGGCAGGGCGATTAAAAAGAGAATGGTTTTAGTCCAACCCCGCCAGGTAGGCACGAACGGCAAGAGCCAGACCAGGTACTGCGGTGAAAGGACTTTATTCGCCAGGATAAACCAGAGAATAGTCAGGCTGACCACATTTACAAACCAATCCAGCCGGACCCGCCCGCCATTCCTGGACAGTGTGCGCCAGATAAAGAAATAAATCAGTAGCAGACCGGCGACCGTCAGGAGTGTGCTGGTAGTTGCCAGCGGCTTCACCCAGGAAGAAGCCAGCCCTAGACCGCCGTGGTCGGTCATCGAAAGGGCCTGGGTCAAACCCAGGTAGGAACCGAAAACAATAATACTGGCATAGATAGTTTCAAGCTCAATCCCCCGGTCAGAGTGATACGACAAAAAGGCCCTCAAGCCGTTTGACCCGGTCAATATAAACGGCACCAGGACGACTGCGCAGGCCACACTAAAGCCGGCCAGGTAGCGCCAGATGGAACGCCAATCGTTCTTGACATACAGGAAATACAGCAGCACCAGCGGTAGAAGAATCCCCGGATATAACTTGGCCGTAAAGCCTAACCCAAGGGCTACCCCGGACCAGGCCGGGCGGTGCTTATAAAAAAGCCAGATAGAGAGTGTGGTTAGAAAAGTGGCCCCGACATCAAAACGCTGCATCAGGTAAAGCGATATCAGGATAGAGCCGAAAGTAAAAGCCCCTATCCGCCAGCTCAAATTATGGTGGGCCTTGAGGGCTACGGCCGGATAAAGCCGCCGCAAAAGAGAGTAAGCCAACCACAGGGTTGCCAGGTTAAGGGCAAAACATTGAGTGTGAAACAGGAGTTTATAGCGTTCTAATTCCAACCCACCCAGCGGATAACTCAAAAGGGCCGGTAGTATAAAGAAAACCAGCGAAAAAGGCGGGTATTCAATAATATAGTCGCGATAGGGTAAGTCGCCATTCAAAGCCCAGCGGGCGTAACGAAAGTAAAGTTCAACATCGTCGGCGGTGGGTAGAATATGGTTGAGAAGATTATAAGCGGCTAGCGTAGCCAGCAAAGCAATGCTACAGGCTAAAACAACCCACAGGCGCGACCATTTAAAGAAACTCCATTTTTGCGGCAAACCTGGCTGGCCTGGGAGGTTAACTTCCATTATTAGTGTTTGTCTCCTTATAAATTTTCAAATAATTGCCGGGACAAGGTTAATTTACCTTCTGGGCAATTCGCTTCCTATTCTGTATTCAAAACGCTATTCTATCACGATTCGTTCCACTTGAAGGACATGGGTAGTCCATAATAGGGGCTAAAAATATTGTTTTACTTGTTAGGCCAGGTTGACAATGCTATAATCTTGCTCAACAGCAAAGAAGCAATAGCCCATTAAAAGCTATAATACTGGCGGAGAATTAATAAGTTAGGAGCATACTCCGGATGAAATTGGAACGAGAAGTCGTTGATAATGTTGCCGTGCTGGCCCGGTTGGGCCTGGACGACAACGAAAAAGAGCGCATGCGTGAAGAATTAGCGCCAATTCTAGACTATTTTGAAATGTTAGGTGAACTAGAAACCAGCCATATTCCGCCGACCGCCCAGGTAATTACCATCCAGAATCTGATGCGCCCGGACGAAGCCCGGCCTTCTTTATCGCCGGAAGATGTATTAGCCAACGCCCCGGGTCGTGAAGATTCTTCCTTCCGGGTCCGCCCCGTTTTCGGAGGACAGTAATAATGGCCGGAGAACTTTTCAATCTGACCTTAAAAGAAGCTTCTGATAAGCTTCGCTCAAAAGAAGTAAGCAGCCGCGAACTGACCCAGTCAGTCCTGGACCGGATTGCCGCAGTAGACGATAAAGTAAAGGCTTTTGTCACCGTTACAGCGGAACAGGCCCTGGCCCAGGCTGATGAAATGGATAAAATCCTGGCGAAAGGTGAAGCCACTTCGCCGCTGGCCGGTATTCCTATCAACTTGAAAGATGTCCTTTCGACTAAAGGTATCCGCACAACTTGCAGCTCCAAGATGCTGGAAAATTTCGTGCCGGTTTATGACGCTACCGTAGTGGAACGCCTGCGCCAGGCCGGGACGGTCCTGGTAGGTAAGACCAATATGGACGAGTTCGCGATGGGCAGCAGCACCGAAAACAGCCGCTTTTTTACCACCCACAATCCCTGGGACCTGGATACCGTGCCGGGCGGCTCCAGCGGTGGCAGCAGCGCGGCCGTCGCGGCCGGGATGGGTTTCCTCAGCCTGGGCAGCGATACCGGCGGCTCCATCCGGCAACCGGCTTCGTTATGCGGGGTAGTCGGACTCAAACCAACCTACGGCCGGGTGTCGCGCTATGGGCTAATCGCCTTCGCCAGCTCGCTCGACCAGGTTGGCCCCTTTACCCGGGACGTAACCGATAGCGCCCTGGTCATGAATGCCATTGCCGGGTTCGACAGCCGGGACAGCACTTCGATTGACCAGCCAATACCGGACTACACCAAAGCCCTGAATCCTGACATCAAAGGGATGCGGCTGGCCCTACCTAAAGAGTACTTCGTGGAAGGAATGGATCCGGGCGTGGAACGGACCATCCGGACCGCCGTCGCCAAGCTCCAGGAACTGGGGGCCGTGGTAGAGGAAGTTTCGATGCCGCACACCAAGTACGCCTTATCGACCTATTATATTATCGCGCCTTCGGAAGCCAGCGCTAACCTGGCCCGCTACGACGGGGTAAAATACGGCTATAGCGACGCGCAAGCGCCAAACTTGATTGAAGGCTACTTCCGCACTCGCGACGAAGCTTTTGGCTCGGAGGTTAAACGCCGTATTATGATCGGCACCTATGCCCTTTCCAGCGGTTACTATGATGCTTATTATTTGAAGGCCCAAAAAGTCCGAACCCTGATTAAAGCGGACTTTGATAAGGTGTTCGAAACCTTCGATGCGATCATCTCGCCCACCTCACCGACGGTAGCCTTTAAGATTGGTGAAAAAGCGGCCGACCCGCTGGCGATGTATCTATCGGACGTTTGCACTATTCCGGCAAACATGGCCGGTATCCCCGGTATCAGCATACCTGGCGGCTTTTCGGACGGCTTGCCGGTCGGTCTCCAGATCCTCGGGCCAGCCCTGGGCGAAGAAAAAGTACTGCAAATTGCTTACGCCTACGAACAGGCTACCGAGTGGCACAAACAGCGCCCGCCCCTTTCTTAATGAAGGCCGGGTAGTTTCAAAAATTCTATTAAAGGGGCCGTCACCGGAAAAAGTGGCGGTCCTTTTTATTTCTCTGTATCCATTGAGTATTAACCCAATCGCGCTACTCTGACACCCTCGTTCCGAGACGAAGCGAGGAATCCGGGTACTCGCTGGATGCCGGTGGAGAAAATTAACCAATTAAAGGATTGGAACATTTATTCTATTTAGTTGTAAGACAAAATAAGCCCTATAGTTCCCCGGCATGGTATTCCCACCAATAGGTCTATAACTTCTAAATATGTGGTACGCTTCTGCACCTGTTAGCAAAAGCTGCTTTAGTCAAACGGGTTAAAGTCTGTTACCCCGAAACAAAAATCTTTGAACATTTTTGGACGCACCAAAGCCAGGAGTACTCGCACTCAATTACTTTCCTATTTCTTTCTTAGTAGTTCCATTACCCGGTCGCCCGGGATTGCCTTAAAGGCTAAACACCTAAAGGCTTGTTATGTAAACCTCGGTAGCCTGATTCCCGGCTTGTTCCAGGGAACGGGTAAGTTCCGGCATAAAGGAACGGGCATAGCGAGCGTCAAAGGCATTGCGGAACACCAGCAATAACTCGTTCTTTCTATAACAGTCCTGTACGGGCTTGTTAATGGGCGGGAAAAAAACCGGCTGTAATTCAGGTTTTATATGGTCCCTTTCAATAGGTAAGGCTCGCCGGGCCAGCGCCTTGATACGAGGGTCGTGTAAGGAGGCTTCCCAGGCTTGCCAGCCGCTCAGGACGGGCCTCTGGGCCACTGAGAAGCGTTCAGCCAGCCGTTGTAGTTCCACCGGGACCTCGGTAGGCGCTGTGGATAAGGCTGGAACTATGGCTACAACTTCCGGTGCTGTGTCCATTTGGGCGGGTGGCTCTTCCGGCGCAATGGTTGCTACCGGTGGGCAAACCTCTTCTCTGGATTCAACCACAACATTATCTTTATTTCTGTTATGTAAAGCGAACCGGCGCTCCCTGGCAGGGACGGAACTTCCCGGCGCGGGCTGGCTAACGGGCTCGGTAGTAGCTTCTACCGGGGGCGGCATAGATTCAGCCTTGCTAACCAGGTCACGCAGCACTTTGAAAAAATAAGGCATCCGGTTACGGGACGAATTAGGGGCCGGTTTGTCGGAGTTTGAAACTTCACTGGCTGCCGGGATACCTGCCAGGGTGACCCAGGAACCGGACAGCGGCCCTGACGTAGACCTGCCGGGGGCTTGTTTAGGCTCCACCCGGTTAGCCAGGGAGTTGGTATGCTGCCGGGTAAGGTCGCGGGCCTGGTAAAGCAGCCTGGCAAACTCTTTTTCACCCAATTTGGATTGTTCCCAGCAGTTTAGGGCTTGCTTGATGTTGGGTAGGCGGTGTTCGCCATCCCCGAATTGTTCGCCAATTTCCGAAACCAGGTTGCCGATATAGCCTGAGAAATCCCCCGGCTTTTTGCATTTCAAAAAATTGGAATTGGTTTTTAATTCCACCTGTTTTATTTTTTCTGAATCTGCTTTATTTATCATGTCTCTATTTATCAGACTCGGCTTGGCGGTCTGTTTATCAGAGTCAGGCGTGTTCAGAGTTTCTGAAAAAGGATTAAGCTTGTTAGTTATGTCAACCGGGGTTTTGTGCGAGGCGGTGGTATTTAGCTGTAAAGGATTGATCCAGCGCAGGCTGTAGCAGGCCGCTTCCGGGTTTCCCGAAGTGGCATCGCGCATTGTGCCAGCCTTTAACCGGACGATATAGCCTTTATCAAGGGCTATTTTCAGCCCATCGGCAACTGCCTGGGTGCTCATATTCATTTCGCGGGCGAACTCGCTATACGCCACCTGGTCTTGCTGGCGGCGCTGGCCGTTGGGGTCAATCCAGCCGAGGGTGCGGCGCAAGATCAGGCAAACAACCTTGACCACGCAGGGCTTTTCAAAGGGAACAATTTCGTCCAGGAACTGGTTGGGGACCATAGTAAATGAAAACCCGCCCCCGGGTAATTGGCGGAATCCGGCGAAGGCCGGGCTTAACGCCTGGGATTTTGGCATAGCAAACCTCCATAGCACCGCTATTGACATGGGTTTGCTCAGGCGTTATAATCAAATTGGCTATTAAAGCCAACAAGACAAATTAAAACCGAGCTCCCCACGTGGGTGCTTATGTCTACTGAAACAACCCTTCTAGCTTGGCGGCACGGGGGTTGTTTTTGTTTTTAAACGACTACGAAATCAATACTTTACTGCTTTTAAATCTTTCTCCTGCAAAAACTAATACTTTAGCCGGTTAAGCCTGAAACTTCTCAGCCTTTACCCGGCGTAATTTGTTTAAATCGCGCTCGTACAGGTCAATTAACCGGTCGAGTTCCTCCGCCGAGCCCAAACGGGTCTGGGTCGAGGCTGCATTCCAGCGATGGAACAGGTCAAGTTCTTCCAACTCCAGGTCAATAAAGGAAAGCTGGTAGCCTTCCGCATCCCTGGGTTGACCGGTACCGGTCAGATTATTTGGTTCAATCCGCCCGGCTTTGATCAATTCTATGATATCTTTGACACTGGGCCTGGTCGGTGAGTCAAGGCGCTGGCTTATTTCATGAAGTAATTCTTCTTGCTGGTTGAACGTTAATGAGGTCAAACGCCGGATAATTTCCACGTTGTTAAGGGGTGCGGCGGCCACCGGGACCCCGGCTGTAAGCTCACCCGCCTCATTGTGAAGTTTTTCACTTGCGGGCACGGCCGTGCCCATGTTGTCAACCCGGTTGCCAGTTAAAATGGTCCAGTTGCCGGTAGCCAGGACTTCCTTTACCACCGGGGAAAGCTTTTCGGCCGCGCGGATGCGCGTAGAGACATAAGAGCGGCTTTTACCAATTTTCCGGGCGATTTCGTCGTGAGTCCAACCAAATTCGTCGGCTAATTGGGCGTATGCTACTCCCTCTTCCCAGGCTTCCAGGTTGCGCCGCTGGATATTTTCGATAACGGCGTCAATGACGGTATCTTCTTCTTTTAACTGGTCCACCAGCACGACCGGCACCCTGGGCAAGCCCAGTTCTTTAGCGGCCTGCAAGCGGCGGTGGCCCGCGACCAACCGGACCCGGTTCGCGCTGGACTTAGCCCCGAGTAAAGGCTGCAAAATACCGCGTGAAGCGATACTTTGTTTTAGCTCTTCCAGGGCCGCCCGTTCGATTTGGCGCCGGGGCTGGTTCGGGTTAGGATCAATTCTATCAGGCGCGACATAGGCCAGCACCCAGTTCCCAGACTGGGCCCGCGCCATGAACAAATCGCGCCGGGTGGCTATTTCCCCGCTCTGCGCCGCCTGGTTGGCCTGCGCTTCGTCTATTTCGAGGGGTTTTTGATGTCTGCCTTTTATTGCCATAGTTATGCTTCCAGGGTAAAACTTTTCGAGGCCGCTTCGACCGTCTGGATTGAAATTACCTTCTCGCCTTTAGCGGTACCCAAAAGTAAAGTATTGTAACCGACTTTGCAAACATCACGCGGAACGCCCCTGGAGAGTTCAATGAACTTATCGAGAGCTTCCGGCTCGTAAATTTCAAGGCCGGCCCCGGCTACACCCAGCCGGAATTGAATCATTGCCTTTGTTTCTTCCGGGCTGAGCGGTTTTAACCAGTTAGTGTTAACTACCCGGCTGGCCAGGTTTTCGCGGCTGGCGACCATCCGGGCTAATTCAGGTTGTCCAAATAAAATAACCTGAATCAGTTTGTCACCATCGGCTTCAAAATTAAGCAGCAGCCGGATAAGCTCCATGGCCCTTTTACTGGCGGTCTGCGCTTCATCTATAAGTAAGACCACTGTCCGGTGATTGTTCTGGGTTTCTTCGACCAGCAATTTTTTAAACTGGCCTTTGAGGGGTTCCACCTGGCGGCTAAGGGGGGTGCAATCAAACTCAAGTAAAAGGTTGGTCATTACCTGGCTGTTGGTGCCTTCCAGGTCGTCCAGGTAGCCGATGGCGTATTTTTCAGGGTAGGCCACCAGCCGGTCGTAAAGAATCGTCGCAATCGAACTCTTGCCGCTGCCCACCGCGCCAAGGACCATACCGAGGCCCATGCGGTCCCGGATTAGCTGGAGGCAGGTTTCAATAACCTGGCGGTTAAGCGGGGTTAAATGGACAAAGCGGCGGTTGGTCCCACTTACCTGAAAGGGTGGTTCCCATAAACCAAAATGAGCCAGATATTGCTCTTTGGTTTCAATTTCTCTTAGAGTTATTTCGGTGCTTTCGCTGTAAGTATCCTCGGTTGTGACCGCAGAATTGGACTTACTGGACGAAAGATCTTGGTTTGGTGAAAGAGCCATTTCTTTTGCTTCGTGATTACTCAATAATTGAATAGTTAATCTGGTGCTACTTGCCGAGTGAATCTATCTTACAACCATGATTATACCTCATGGAGTCAATAGGTAAACTGGCCTTTTTGTACTGTCGGGACAATTTGGCCCAAAATTGTCCCGACAGTACAAAATATTTGCATGGTGTCGAATACGGAGAGAAATAAATTATACTAAATGCATGGGAATTTGTATACCGGGGGAGTCAGACCGGGATTAAAAACGTTACTTAATAGCGCGTCCTTTTGCGAATTAATTCCCCGTCCTATCCTTTATAATAGAAGGAACAATACTGAAGTTAACCCGCCCCCGGCAGGGTTCTATGAAAATGGATTGCTATTTTACCTGAAATTTTCAAAGTTACAAGGGGTTCAAAATATGGAAGCAATAACGCATCCCAGCGAAATTACAGCTGAATGGCTTACCAGTGTATTGCATGCAAACGGCTATCTAGCCGGTGCTGAAGTGGTACAGGTGGCGCAGGCCAGACCAATCATTACTCTGCTAAATTACCTGGTGCCTTTGCAGGCCAGCTTTACGGCCGGGGCCGCCCTTGATGTACCGGGACAACTGCTTCTTAAATTCAACAGACCAGACCCTGAGCTCGGTATACCAGCGGTTGGTGCGCGTGAAGTTGCTTTTTACCGGGAGATTGCCGGTAGAATGGCTGAATCCCCGGCTCCCCGTTGTTTTGACAGCGCTTATAACGAAGCAACCTACCAATCATACCTGCTATTGGAGGATTTATCAGCCACGCATGTCGCGCATTCTTTTACTCAAATCCCACCAACCACCGGCGACACCTATCAAATAGTCAAGGCTGTCGCTCAGTACCAGGCTTTCTGGTGGGACCATCCTACTTTAGGTCATGAAATTGGGGAGTTACCGGCTGGAATGACAATAAGCGCTTACTGTGGTTGGGCCGGAAATACCTACCTGGAATTTGCGAGCTTCCTGGGAGAGCGGCTTTCCCGGGACCGGCGCAAATTGTATGGGGAAGTATTGAATAAGCTTGAACCGGCCTTGCGCCAGCGGCTTTTACCGGGCCGGAACCTGACTCTTTTTCACGGGGATAGCCATATCGGCAATTATCTTACCCCGGTTGAGCCCTCTAGTCATAAAACTCGAATTATTGATTGGGATGGATGGGGAATTGAACTGGGTGTGAATGACCTGGTTAGCCTTATGGGGCTGCTCTGGTTTCCGGACCGGCGCAAGCAACTGGAAGGCCCGATTTTAGAATATTACCACTCTCAACTGATGGCTCAAGGTGTGTCTACCGTTTACAGCCTGGAGAACTGCCGGGATGATTACCGTTTAATGATTCTCAAAGCCCTTTTTTATCCGATGGCCCACTGGAAGATGAAGTTACCTTCAGATATATGGTGGAACCACCTTGAGCGAATTATCCAGGCTGCCCAGGATTTAGATTGCCTGGAAGTGTTGGGTTAGAACTACGTCTGGGTTAATTGGTCCAAAAATATAAGGGGTATAATAACCTGGGACAGCCTGTTAAACCTCAAAAATCACTTCAATGTTTTCACGTGAAGCTTTTTTTCCAGCCGGGCCAGTTCATCTTTAAGGTTGGCAACTTCTTCAATCAGGGTCTGGCGGCTCTGTTCGTTGTCCACCTGTTCCCAATTTTCCAGGGTTTCCGAGATATAACTGCGGAAGCGCTGGAAGTTTTGCGGGCGGAAGCGCCAGTTCTGGGTCTGGGTTGCCAGCCGTTCGCGGACGGTTGCGGTGTTACTGGCCGGTAAATCGCCTTTTTTATCTGGTTTGGCGGCAATTTCGGGCTCAGGCGGTCCCTGGCGCAGCCGTTCGTTTACATAACCATGCGAACGGTTAATCATACGGGCGATCTGGCGGTTGGACAGGTTGTAGTCGTTGGAAAGTTTGCGGAAGAACTCGGCCTCGTCCTCCTGTTCCAGGTCCAGGCGCTGCAAGTTCTCGACCAGTGAAACAAGCTGGGCCTCCTGGTCATCAACTTCCTTAATAAGGACGGGCACTTCTTCAAGACCGGCTTCGCGGGCGGCCCGCCAGCGGCGTTCACCGGCAATTATCTGGAACTGCCCGGCTGCTCCGGAAGGGTGGGGCCGTACAATTATCGGCTGTAGGATGCCGCGTTCGCCAATATCGGCCGTCAGTTCGGCATCTTTTTCAGGGTTCACGCGCTTGCGCGGTTGTTCGGGATTTGGTTCAACTCTTTCTGTAGGCAGCAAGCGGGCTTCTTCTAATGACTCGCCTTCATCCACAACCCGGCTTTTAACCTTTAATCCCGAGAAAACATCCTTATTGGTGGCGATACGATTACTTTTCGACACGTTGTATTACCTCCTGCGCAAACTGGTTGTACTGCTGGGCGGCCTGGTGGCGCGGTTCATAAGCCTGGATTGGACCCTGGTTACGCACCCTGACCAGGGCCGAGTAATTGCCAATGCGGGTAGGGAAGACCACATCGCCTAGAATCTGGCGGACCCTGGCTTCGATTTCTTTACTGATGATGGTCCGGGCATCGTGCATGGTCAGTAGGACTCCGGCCAGGCGCAGTTTTCGGTTAAGTTTGCGCCTTACCAGGTCTATTACGTCATTAAAAGCTTTAAGCCCGTCCACCGCGAAGAACTGGCACTGCAACGGAATGATAATAAAGTCGGAAGCGGTCAGGACGTTTAAGGTAAGCAGGCCGAGCGATGGTGGACTATCGGTTATAACATAGTCGTAACCAAGTTCGTTTACTCCTTTGAGAGTAAGGCTGCTTTCGTCATCTTCGATCCCATCAAACTTCTCACGCAGCAGGCGCTCGCGGTTAACCACCTGGACAAGTTCGACTTCCGCCGAAGCCAGCGAAATATGGGCCGGTAAAAGGTCAAAGTTATAAGGACTTTTAACCACAACCTGCTCAACCCCGACATCTTCCTTTGTCAGAAGGTCATAAGTGGACAGTTGAAGTTCGGAAGTGTCAATACCACAGGCCATTGTCAGGTTAGCCTGGGGGTCCAGATCGACCAGCAGAACTTTTTTACCCTGGTCAGCCAGAGCGCGAGCGGTGCAGATCGCAGAAGTTGTTTTGCCTACTCCACCTTTTTGTATTCCGAAAGCAAGACGCTTGGTTGCCATGTTCTCCTCGTATTCCGCTTGTTTTAACTTTTGGTTTCTGCTAATATTGTAACACACTATCTAAATAACGGTTCTGGTAAATCCCTCTGAATTGTTAGTTATATAAATCACAATTGACCAGTTTTATCCAATAATTACATAAATCACAATATAATAAGAAAATATGTTCTGGTTATACCGGTGTATAAATGCTGGTTAATAATGCTTTTGTACCAGGAATGTTACTAATGGTAAATGAATGATTACTTTCTCAGTACTAATTATTGCCGTGATAAATTAATGAAGTGTTTGATTTGAAAGAATAGTTTTGAAGCCCTGAGAGGTAGGGTAGATGCTAAAGTAAAATTATGAAACCGATGTGTAGTGGTTCTCTGAAACAAATAATGATACTTTCCCTGCTACTTCAGAACGATTAAGGCAATTGTAGCGTTCCAGGATGCCTGAAAGCTAACCAACGACTGAATCCTTTCCCTGACAACCTTGTATAAGACCCTCCCTCAAATTGTATGTTCAAAGGTTTGACTTAATACTACCTTTGAAAGGAATGAAATAAGGCCGTAAACCAACCGGCTTATTTATAACCATTGTATTTTCTTGACACCTTACCGGAATCTAAGTAAACTTCAAGGGCTGAAAAATAGAAGCCGGAGATGACTGTTGAGCAATCCCCCCCTGGAAAAAGAAAGTTCTCAAACACTGGAACCGTCTGATAAGCCTGAAATTCCCGCAACCTCAAAAGGTTTTGTCAGCCGGGTCCTGGCCGAACTGAAGCCTTTTTTAGATTCCCTGCGTTCCCCCTGGTACTATGCCGCGCTGGCGCTGGTCATGTTGGGCCTGGTCCTGGTGTACCAACTGCCTTTCAAGCAGCGGGTTGACATAAATAAAACATCCGATAAAGCATACCTGGTAGATTTTTATGCGGTTGAGAACAACCAGGATTTTGTTTATCGCTGGACCCAACCCAGCAACAATGTGCGGCTGCCCGGCATGGGCCAACCGGCCCAGGTAACGGTAAACTTAGAGTTATCGCCCCGCCCGCCGGACGCGGCGCCGACCGGGATTGAACTGCGCCTGAATAACAACCTGTTCAAAACCATTGAACTTGATCAGACGGCCCGCAAGCTCTATAAGCAGACCTACTACCCGCCAAACCGCCCGGTCTTTAGTCTAAGCCAGGGGGATTTGGATTTATGGATGAAGATGGATCCCTATCTTGTAAAATCGGACCGCCGCCCGTTTGGGGTAGTGGTCAGCCAGATCGAGATTGCCGGGACCGGGCTGTTTGATACGGGCCGCCCGACCATCCCACCCTGGGGTACGGTCTTTCTTTTATTATCCTCGGTAGCCTTACTCGGGGTAGCCGCCCGCCGGGCCGGTTGGCGGGACCGTGTTTCCAGCTTGTTGATGTTGAACGTGGGCGCGCTGCTGCTGCTGGGCATTGGCTTGAACCGGCCAATGGTTGGACTGATGGCGGCTGAGTTGCTGGCGGCCGTGGTGATGGCCTATTTCTTTATGGCAAGCGGCCTGTTGTTTACGGCCTGGTGGCTGGGGCGGCGCGGTATCTTGCTAAGTATCCAGCAAGCTCGCTGGCTTGGCATTATTTTTGTCCTGGTCTTTACAGTAAAAGCGGCCGGGATAAATCACCCTTCTTTCCAGACCCTTGACCACGGCTTCCGTATTCACGAGGTTTACGCCCTGCTTAACCAGCCGGAACTGATTGTAAACCGCTACTACAATATAAATAGCGGCGCGGCGGTCGGCAGCGAGAGTGGCAACGCCGAAGGGCGGTCGGTGGCCCTCGGCCAGTGGGAAATGGCGGTGGCTATTCCGTATTCGCCGTTGTTTTATATTATGGATTTCCCGCTGGGCCTGCTATTCAAGCATGATGAGAAGGGCTTTCTCTTCTGGACCAATATCTATGCCCTGTGGTATGAGGTGACCACCTGCTTCTTACTTTACATAATAGCAAGACAGCTTTTCGGGCGGTTTGGAAATCTAACCGGGTTAATGGCCGGACTGTTAGCCGGTTTCTTCCCGCTGAGTTTCTTGATGCCCTCAGACGGCGGCTACCCGACCATGCTGGCGCAGTGGCTAACCCTGCTATTCCTGGCTATTTTGAGCGGCTGGTTCTATGCCAGGCGCTTCGAACGGTTGAAAGTTGGCTGGGCAAGCATGGCAGGCGCGGGGGTGGTGCTGGGCCTGGCGATGCTGACGCATACGGCGACCTTGCTTTTAACTTCCTGCCTGTTAGTGGGCCTGGTCCTTTTGCTGCTGGTGGCAGGGGACGCTTACAAATACCTGGCAAAACCCGCCGCGATAACCCTGGGCATTGGCTGGGCGTTCGCGCTGGGAATCTATTACGGGTTTTATGTTATCCCGGTGGTTACCCAGACCCTGCCCGGCCTGGCAAGTAAAGTCGGCCAGGGTGAGAATGTCGGCTCGCGGTCAGCAACCTTAACCGGTTTCTGGCCGGAACTGGTGGCCCATTTTCACCTGTTGCCGTTCCTGGTAACGGTGGGCCTCCTGGCTTACCTGGCCTATCTGTACCGGAAGCCCGGGCAGAAGGACCGTAACGAGAGCAACGACGGTTTTGGAGAAATGGTCACCGGCGAGATTCAACGCCCGGCGGTGCTGCTGCTGTTGGCCTGGCTGGGAACATTTTTGCTGTTCAGCCTGGCGGCTTCACGGATAAACCTGCTCCACAAGCACATGCTGTTCGCGCTGCCGTTATTCGCCCTGGGCTGCGGGCTGGCCCTGGCCTTTTTGCTGGAAGCTAATCGCCGGTGGCGAGAGCGGTCCACTTTGCCAGCGGCAGACGGGTGGCGGCGCTATTCCGGCTGGTCGGTAATGCTTTTAATTGCAGCTGTCGCAATTTATTTCATTTCGGCGGGCAGTTATACCTGGTTTCAAAGAGTAATTAATTATATATTACCGGCCGGTACCGGCTAGACAAAAGGCCATGGATTATCTTTTCCTGGGATTTGTATTACTTTTAGTCGTATTAGGGACGGCCTTCCTGGCCGTGTTTGTCTATAAGCTGGACCGGACGCCGGAAATGACCCGGACCATGCGCCGGGTAAACCGCCTGCTGCTGGGCCTGACCGGGCTGATCCTGGTCGCCGGTTTGAGCCTGGCTTTTACTATGGCCGCGCCACTGGCGGATTGGAGCCTGTTTGTTGCCCTGACCGCTCTGGCCGTTTTAATGATTTTCCTGGCGGCGCAGGGTTTTGGCATAGGCTTTCAGCAAATGGATGAAGATGGCGTGGGCTTTTTGCGCTTCTTCCAGCTTGGAAGCGCCATTATTTTATGTATGTCCTTCGTACCGGCTTTCATTGCCTTCATTACTTATTCCACCCGCTTGCAATAGTCTTCCCCGCCCTGAATAAGCCTGGTATTAACCAGGCTTATAACTACCATAAACCTTTTCTATAATTTGGCGAGTTAGCTGTCACAAAGTCCAAATGTTGCTAAAATATTAGTAAGACAAACGTAGACTTTCAAATTAAAAGTTGGAGAGTCTGCTGTTCAATATTCACAAAACTGCTTCAAGTTATAGCTATAAGGATTTATATAGCACTGTATTATAACTTTGAAGTCCAATCAACAGGGGTTATAAGTGGTCAACGATGATGCAAGCCGAAAATATGAGAGTATAGATGCTGAAGCCCTGAATAATACCAGTCCTACCAACCTGAAGCCAGAAATTATTCCTGATAATGAAAAACCGGCCGGGCCGGGGGGCACTTTTAGCGCGTTACGCCACCGGAACTTCCGGATTTTCTGGATAGGCGCTTTGATATCGAATTTGGGGGGCTGGATGCAGGTAGTGGCCCAGAACTGGCTGATCCTGTCTTTGACCGGTTCGCCTTTCTTGCTGGGTCTGGTTAACTTCATAGCAAACTTGCCCATGCTTTTATTGAGCCTGGTCGGCGGAGTAGTAGCCGACCGCAATTCCCGCAAGACCGTCCTACTGATCACGCAGAACATCATGGCTCTTTTGATGTTGCTGATGGCGGTATTATCACTTTTTAATTTTATCAATATCTGGCTGGTAATAATTATTGCCCTGGCAATCGGTATTGTCCAGGCGTTTAACTCGCCTGCCTACCAGACGATTATGCTCGACATGGTAGGTAAGAAAGATATCATGAACGCGATTGCCCTGAACTCTTTCCAGTTCAACCTGACCCGAATTGTCGGGCCGGGCATTGCCGGTATCCTGGTATCGGTGGTGGGGGTAGCGGCCTGTTTCTTTCTAAATTCCTTGAGCTTTATGGCGGTAGTAGCCGCTTTGCTGCTGGTGCGATTGCCCACCCCGGCTCCAATTATCGTGAAGCGTTCGGTCCTGCAAGAGATCCAGGAAAGCCTGGGGTACCTCAAACGAAATGTAGAATTAAGCGGCTTGTTGGTTATAGCCTCTTTATTCAGTTTCTTTGTATTTCCTTATTTGACGCTTCTGCCGGTCTTTGTCCAGAAAGTCTTTAAGGGTGGCCCGAAAGATTACGGTATATTGCTCTCAGCGGTGGGCGTAGGGGCCTTACTCAGCGCCTTGCTGGTGGCAAATATAAGCGGCCGGTTGCGGCGGAAAACACCTTTTATGAACTGGGGTATGCTGATTATGGTTTGCGGGTTGCTATTGTTTAGCCTTTCCACGAACTTTATTTTAACCATGATTGCCCTGGCCTTTGCCGGGGGCGCGATGGTTGCAGTGAATACTACCATGAACACGATAGTCCAATCGAATGTGCCGGATGAATTGCGCGGCCGGATTTTGAGTGTATGGACCTTGTGTACAATGGGTTTCATGCCTCTGGGGAATTTGCAGAGCGGGATTGTAGCCGAACAGTGGGGCGCGCCGTTTTCAATATTCTTGAATACGATCCTTTTTGTTTTACTAACCGGTCTAATCCACCTGTTAATTCCTAAATTACGCCAGTTTTAATCTGCTCTGGATGTAAGGTTGGCTGATGCCTATGGGCTAACCTTCGTTAAAAAGCCCGGTGAATTAATTCTCCTTCCTTGACCCTCAAAATGGTAAGTATTATACTCATGTCAGACATATTCGAATCTCTATTCTGAGTCAGTTTTGTGACTTACAAACCGCCGGTTTTTAGCGGACCTGGTTTAAATTTTAGTGGGAGAATTGTCCTGGACTATATCGAATGACTTTTTTTCTTAAACAGAGAAGTTTAAGACAAATCAAGGATGGCTTATCTGAACGCGTTTACACAATTATTTGGTAAAAAGAACCCCAAGAACCGTCTTCAGGGACGTGATTATTGTGTCGTAGTGCCTATTCTAAACCCGAATATGGCCGAGGGGTTGGTAAAGCTGGCGGCATCCCTGGCGGGGGCCCAGTTGGAAGGGGTCCGGCGGCATATTCGGATTGTGGTGCTGGGAGTTGTAACAGTGCCGGAAGAAACCCCGCTCAGCCAGGGTGCTTCGCTGGTCAGGGCTTACCGGACGATGCTGAGGTACATCCCCCAGAATGGGCTGCTCGACGAAAATATTGAGGTACATACCGAAGTACGGGTCGCCCGGGAGGTCTGGCGGGGTATTGCCGACCAGGTTAAAGAAGAAGAAGGCGACCTGCTGCTGCTGCATTGGAAAGGCACCACCCAGACGCCCGGCAAGATTTATGGGGATACTATCGATGCCCTGATGGACGACCCTCCCTGTGATGTTGTCCTGGCCCGCTTTAATAACACGCTCCCGGCGGTTAAAAATATCCTGCTGCCGGTCAGAGGCGGCAGTTATAGCACGCTGGCCCTGACCCTGGCTTCCAACCTGGCCGAAGAATGGGCGGCCAGTATTACCGTTTTACACAACCTGGTAAGCGGTCCCGGCTCGGGTGACGCTATCCGCCCGGCCCAGGCTTCGAACTATACCCAGTTTTATGATGCGCCCGAAACCGAGGACGAATCACTTAGCACGTTGCAAGCTCTAGCCCTGGAACTGCCTTCAGGGGCGCGCCTGGTCGCTCTAACCGGCAATGTTATCGCGGGGATTGTCCGTGAATCCCAATATCACGACCTGGTAGTGGTCGGGGCCAGTGAAATCAGAGAACCGTCACCCACCCGGCCCGGCAGCGAAAAAGTTGCCGAACGCCTTGCCCGCGAGACCAACCGCCCCTTATTAGTCGTTAAGACCGGCAAGCCGTTTGAACTAAAGCGGCCGCTGGCGGGAATGGTGGTAGCGCCGGCTACCAGAGAGCCGGATTTACAGGAGTCGGTTGACCGCTGGTTTGCCGAGAACACCTTTCGCTACCGGGAATTCCGGTCAATGAGCAGCCTGACCCTGTTGAAGGAGCGCCATCATTTACGCATAACCCTGATTCTACCGGTCTACGGAAATACTCACCCGGTTGCCCTGACCGAGTATGTCCGGCGGGCCCGGTATGCCCTTATACGGGATTGCGCCCTGGTAGATGAAATACTGGTCTGCGACCCGGATATGCGGCTGGACCGCAACGAGGTGGAAGGGTTTTATAGTGGCGGCAGCGGCCATGAGCGGTTGAGCGAAGATGAGATCATTTATGTTACTACCGACCCTCAAACAACCCGCCGGCCCGGTATAGTCAATGACCTGGGACCGGGCGAGTCTATCTGGCTGGCTTTGCGCAAGGCCCGGGGCGATTTAATAGTCTGGGCCGACCCGACCATTGATAACTTTGAGGCGCGTTTAATTTACGGCCTGGTTGGCCCGTTATTAACCTACCCTGAGTTTCAGCTTGCCGGTGGGTTTTATTCCGAGACGGCCGACTCAAACGAGCAGAATAGTAACCCGGTGAATAACGCCCTGGTCGAGCTAAGTCTACGGCCGCTGCTGGGTGGGTTTTTCCCTAAACTGGCAGGGGTGATAGACCCGATTTGTCCGGTCGGGGCGGCGCGGCGCGAGTTACTCGAAAGAATGCCGCTTTTCAGCGGACCGGCTTTTATGACCGGCTTGCTGATTGATACGATGGTGCGAAACGATTTGATGAGCATTGCCCAGGTGGACATTGGGCCAAAACCACCCTCAAATCTAACCATACCGCCTCAACTGATTACGGGCGATGTTTTATCCATTTTGTTACGCCGGGCGGAAGAACGCAGCCAGAATAATCTTTGGTCGAGCTTTAACTCGACTATAAAGACCATTCAAAAAAGTGGCGATGTTTATTCCCTTAAAGTTGAGCCAACTCCTTCGGCTTTGAATGAATTTCCCCCGGTCAGTTTTACATCCGGTTATGCCCGGCGTGTTTTTGAAAATGAGTCGGAATAGGTTCTACTAAGGTTTAACATGGCAATCGAACCAACCAAAGATTTACCGTCACCGCAGTTCTCACGCAGGCCAGCGGCGGTGTTATTGCTTATCCGGCCCCTGGGTCCCCGGCAAGAACCGCACCTGATTTTCATGCGCCGCTCCGAAAAGGTCCATACCCATAAGGGCCAGGTCAGTTTCCCCGGCGGCAGCTTTCAGCCGGAAGATGGGACCCTGGAAGTGACCGCTTTGCGCGAAACCTTTGAAGAGCTGGGTATCCCAACCGAAAGCTTGCGAGTACTGGGGCCGCTGCCGCCGGTAGATACTGTGGTCAGTAACTTTTTGATAACGCCTTTTGTGGGGGTCCCGGTGGACCCGGCCGCCCCGCTTGAATATATTTCGGACGGCTTCGAGGTAGCCGAGATCCTCGAAATTCCTTTACATATACTGCTTGACCCGGCCAACCGGCGTTACGAGGAATGGATAATCCAGGGTAAGCCGCGCCAGGTGGTTTTTTATAACTTCCAGCAGGTGGTTATCTGGGGCGCTACGGCATACATTCTTTCAAACTTTATAGAAGAAATCCAAAAAGGTAAATGGTCCGAGCTTTTTGCCTGATTTTAATTCGATACTTATAATATAATAAAATTTATTCAAACTAGCAGGAGATTATTGTGTCCCAAACTCTGGTTGAGAAAATTGTAGAAGGTTATACGGTTGGCCTGAAGCCCGGTCAGCGCGTCCGGGCGCAAGACTTTGTATCGGTCAAACCCCGGCATGTGATGACCCACGATAACACCGGGGCGGTTATACCAAAATTCGCCAGCATGGGTGCTACCAGGATTTTTGACCCCTCCCAGCCGGTGTTCGCCCTGGATCATGATGTCCAGAATTTGGACGCCGAAAACCTGGCTAAATATGCCAAAATCGAAGCTTTTGCTAAAAAACACGGGCTGGCTTTCTTTCCGGCCCGGCGCGGCATCGCCCACCAGGTGATTACGGAAGAAGGTTTTGTATTGCCCGGCACGCTGGTGGTCGGGTCAGACTCGCATTCCAACCTTTACGGCGCTATGGGCGCGGTTGGCACTTCGGTAGTGCGGACGGATGCGGCGGCTATCTGGGCCACCGGCCAGACCTGGTGGCAGGTGCCGGATGTGGTTAAAGTAACCCTGACTGGCAAGCTGGCTCCCGGCGTCAGCGGCAAAGATGTCATCCTGACCCTAATAGGCATTTATAACAATGACGAAGTACTGAACTGCGCGGTGGAGTTTACCGGCGAAGGGGTCGCCAACCTGTCTATTTCGCAGCGCATGACCATTGCCAATATGACGACCGAGTGGGGCGCGCTGGTCGGGCTTTTCCCGTATGACGCCGTATTGAGGAATTACTTGCTGCAGCGGGCGGCCCACTTCGCCCGGCGCGGTGACGCCAATCCCCGAATTACCCCGGAACTGGTCGCGGAATTCGACCGGACCGTGCCTTCGGCTGACCCTGACGCTTATTACGCCAAGGAAATCAAGCTGGACCTGGGCCTGGTGACACCTTCGGTAGCCGGGCCGAACGAAGTAAAAACAATGGTCCCTTTGCGCCAGATGCAGCAGAAGGAAGTAAAAATTGATAAGGCGTATCTTTTAAGCTGCGTCAACGGCCGGTTGGATGACATCCGGGATGCCGCCGAAGTGATGCAGGGCCGCAAAATCGCGCCGGACGTGAATTTCTACCTGGCGGCGGCTTCTTCCGAGATTGAGGCCCAGGCCCGCGAACTGGGATACTGGGATATCCTGGTTGAAGCCGGGGCAGTCACTTTGCCGCCCGGTTGCGGTCCCTGCATCGGGCTGGGTGAAGGTTTGCTGGAAGCGGGAGAGGTCGGGATTTCGGCGACCAACCGCAACTTTAAGGGCCGCATGGGTTCGCCCCAGGCCAGTGTTTACCTGTCCAGCCCGGCGGTAGTGGCCGCTTCGGCTATTGCCGGAAGGATTACCGGGCCCCAGGAACTGGCCGGTCTGGACCTCAATAACTCGATTTACAACCTGGTGGAAAACCCGGCCCAGGCTGGAACCGCCCCGGTGGTCGAGATTTTGCCCGGCTTTCCGCGCCAGCTAAAAGGCGGCTTGCTTTTCGCCCCCAAAGATAATATGAACACCGATGCCATTTACGGTAAAGAGTACACTTACCGGGATAACGTTCCGCCGGAGCAGATGGCTAAAGTCGCCATGCTGAACTATGACCCTGAGTTCCAGAAAATCGCCCAGGAAGGTGATATCCTGGTCGGCGGCTGGAACTTCGGCACCGGGTCGTCCCGCGAGCAGGCGGCCACGGCCCTTAAATACCGGGGCATCCAGCTGGTGATTGCCGGGTCATACTCCCAGATTTTCAAGCGCAATGCTTTTAACAACGGCTATATCGTGCTGGAATGTCCGGAACTGGTCAGATCGTTCAAGCAAAACTACGCCGGGCAAACCGCCCCGACTATCCGGACCGGCCTTGAAGTGACGGTGGATTTCGAGAAGTCGGAAATCTATTGGGACGGCCAGCAGTACAGCTTCTCACCGCTAGGGCAGGTAGCCCAGGAACTGGTTATTTTTGGCGGCTTTGAAACCTTGATTCAGGCCAGGATTCAGGAAAGCCTGGTTTAAACCTTTATTCGGCGTTACAAACCAGGCATTGGTATCCCCCGAGGGAGACGGTATGAAATTAAAAACCGCCGCGAAACTCAATCTGAGTTTCGCGGCGGTTTTCTTTATCTAAGTACCGAAATCCAGGTACGAAGTTTAACTGGTTGGCCCGCAGGGAGGTTAAGCAACTTGCTCGTTATAGGCCGGGACCGGGTTGAGTAGATTTTTCAGATTGAAGTTAATATCAATTTGCCAATCTTTTTCGGTTGCCCTGGCATAAATATTCCTGAGTTCTTGCAACCGTTTCTGGCCTGTTTCGGTCAGGTGGTAGGTGCGCCGCCGGGTGTTTTTATCCAGTTCTACTCTCAAAACTCCGGCACCTTCGAGGTCGTGGAGCAGCTTGTAGCTGACGCCGTAAGCTGAAGCGTAGCGATTTATCGGTGTCAGCCGCCGGATAACCAGGTCACCTGAAAGGGGGGTCGTTTCCAGTAGGGTCAGGACGGCTAATTCCGGCACCTGGCGCGGTAGAAAGATTGGGCTGCTGTGGCGGGGCCGTTTCGCCGCGATCCGTTCTACAATCTGAAACATCTCTTCAATTTTTTTCATTGCAAACCTCCCTTATATTGTATCGTTCCGTTACAATAATATTGCAGAATGTATATATTACCAACTTGAAACTAATTTTTGATTAAAAAAATATCTTAAACTTTAAGTTCTTCCGCGGTTTCATTAGAGCTTTTAGGCGCTTTGGAAAGACAGATTTCCTCATCACCTAATTTAGACCGGACTTTGGTATAGAGTTCGACCAGGATCAGCCTTTCGGCAGGGGTCAGGGCTTCCAGCATGCCTTCGGCCATCACTTCAAATTTGTTCTGGTAGGACTCAGCTAATTTACTGCCTTTGGGAGACAATGCAATCACAAAGCTCCGGCGGTCCTCTTTATTCAATTTTCGCTCGATGTACTCGTTTTCCTCCAGGTGGTCCAGGATCCTGGTCAGGCTACTCATGCTGATGCCGGTTAAACGGCAAGCAATGTCTTTAACCATGATAGAGCCCTGGTTAGCTAAAATCTTCAAGACAATTATTTCTTGAATGGAGCACTTGCTGAAACCTTCGAAATCTTCAGTACTTCTCTTAAACTTTTCACCAAGGAACATTATGAAGTCCCGTACGTTCAGGATCTGTTCCTGGTCTAAAGGCTTGACGCCTGCCATCTTTATCACCCTTTTTATAAACAATCCCAGAAATTCCCACACTGGAATATTTTCATTCTGGTAGTATTATTTTAGCACTTAATTTGCTCCTGTCAATAGGTTTAACAACTTACTGATGAAAATTATGACGGATTAAGCTAAACATTTTCCCGGCCAGCCGGTTATTTAGCACCGGCTATGAGTTCAGCCTTTTTGCGGTGGCTCTTCTCCTGGCATAATGCGATAATGTAATGAGGCGGATGCTGAAAGACCGGATTACCGCGCTTTTGCCTTCCTGGGATTTAACCTTTTATAACACCTGAAGTTGGCCCGGTTGCACCGGGCGAAAATATAATTAAGCTCAATGAAAAAAGTAAACCTTAAAAATACAGAGAAAAGTGAAGTAAGCCTGGCAATCTGGGGAAACGACCTGGTCTTGCGGGTGGGGTTGCCCGGTTCCCCGGCCGGTCCATTTATGGACTTTTACCGGGAAATCCATGGAGCCTTTCCGCAAATCGAGTTTATCGTGGATGAAAAGCGCCAGATTTTGCGCTGCCTGCCGGTACATTTTACCTTGCTGCAAACCTGGCTCATGGCGGAGGTTGAGAAGGACCACTACGCCAACTTAAAACTGGATTTCGACCCTGAACCGCAACTGGACTTTGAGCCGAAAATAAGCCTGGCCGCCCGGCCCTACCAGACCGAAGCGGTCGAAGCCTGGACCAAAGCCGGGGGCCAGGGCGTGGTGGTCCTGCCGACCGGGGCCGGGAAAACTTTTGTGGCCGCCCTGGCGATTGCCCGCTTAAAACTGGCGACCCTGGTGATCGTACCCACGATTGACCTGCTGCTGCAGTGGCAGACCGCCCTGGCCCAATTTTTCGGCCTGGCCGACAAAGAAATGATCGGTGTCTTTGGCGGCGGCCGCCACGACCTGAAGCCTTTAACTATCATAACTTACGACAGCGCCATTATTCATACTCGCCACCTGGGCCGGTTCGCCCTGCTGGTCTTTGATGAGGCTCATCACCTGCCCGCCGAAAGCTACCAGGCCGCCGCCGAAGGAGCCTGGGCCACTAAACGGCTGGGCCTGAGCGCGACACCGGAACGGGCCGACAATCGCCACTTGTTACTGGACCACCTCATCGGGCCGGAAATCTACCGCCGGATGCCCCACGAACTGACCCGGCAGAAATTCCTGGCCTCTTACAAAGAGCAAAAGATTATGGTGGCGCTCTCGGAGGAAGAGCGGTACGAATACGATAAACTGATGGAGGTCTACCGCAAGTACCTGAATAAGCAGCGCTTTGCCCGGGGCGGTTATGCGCGCTTTAGTGGCGGAGCCAATCTTTACCAGGAGTTGATCTACCGCAGCGGGCGCGACCCCCAGGCCAGGGCGGCCCTGCTGGCCCACCAGAAGGCCCGCCAGTTGTCGCTTAATGCCGGGGCCAAGTTGGAAGTGCTGGAAACCCTTTTGAACCAGCACCGCGACGACAAGGTGATTATTTTCAGCGAGTTTAACAGCGTGGTAGATGAAGTCAACCGCCGCTTTTTCATTCCCTCGATTACCTACAAGACCCGCGCCGACGAGCGCAAGCTAATCCTGGAGCGGTTCAGGTCGGGCCAGTATACCAAGCTGGTCAGCGGCCGGGTGCTGAACGAGGGGGTTGACGTGCCGGACGCCAATATCGCCCTGGTTATCAGCGGCAATGCCACCAGCCGTGAGTATATCCAGCGCTTGGGCCGGGTGCTGCGACCAAAGGCCAGCCAGGCCATTTTATACGAACTTATTAGCGACGAAACCGGCGAAGTAAACGCCGCCAAACGGCGCCGCCAGGGCACCCATAAAAAGACGAGTTAAATATGCCTTTATCAGTAGACGATTTAAGAAAGACAACTTCGACCGCCCGTAAAGATAAAAAGCGGCGGGTCACGCCTCTCCTGATCGAGTCGCCCGAAGAACGCGAGCTGGCCGGGGACTTCTGCCGTTACTTTTCCGACCTGGAACAGCACGCTAAACGCCAGCGCGATTTTTCCGAGCAGTATTTGATCGAGCGGGCCGGTGGGGACTTCAAGCTGGCGCGCGGCCTTATTTCGGCCATGCATAATTTCTATACCTGGGAGAGCGAGACTTTTGCCGAGCGCCTGGGCCGGGAAGATTTCGAAAACCTGGACGAAATGGGCCTGGGCAACCCCTCGGCTTTGCGCCTGGCGATGTACGATTACGTTAGCGCCGCGCCCCGCTCCGGTTTCGTGGACGGCCGAGAGCGGCCGGAAGCCCTGGAACTTTTTTCGGCCGGGTTGGGCCTTGAACCGGGCCTGGTGGAAGAACTACTCTACCTGGACACCGAAGAAAATGCCCTGTTAAAGCTGCGTACCCGGCAGGACGGCCAGACCTACCGTAGGCCGGGGGCCGCCGAGGTGGTGCGGCGCTATAACCGCATGGCGGTGGAAACTTTGCTCTATAACTGTAGTGAAGTGGTCTTTGGTTTTGGGACGACCCTTCCGGCGTCCCTGATCAAGCGTATCGGCTTTCTTTCCAAGGAACTGCGCATTCCCTACGACCTGGACTTTAATTCGTCAGGCGAAATTCAGGTCCGATTATACGGTCCGGCCCAGGCTTTTGGCGCGCCCACCAGACACGGGGAAAGCCTGGCCGCGTTGACCTTTACGGTTTTGGCGTTGGCCCGCCGCCTGGCCCAGGCCGCTGCCCCCGTGGATACCGCCCCGAAGGGTAAGGCCAGGGCGGCAAAAGTCACTAATGAAATTCCTCAGTTTAACGGTCTGGAAAACAATGTCCGGTCCATAACCGCGCTGGTCCATTTGCGGGATAAAGCTTATTCGTTTGACGTGGCGGCGGTAGGCCAGCATTTGGCCCCGGCGGAAGCCCCGGCCGAGTTACAAGACATATCCCCTGAATTTGGGATAGCTAAGGGACTGGAAACGGGTAGTGTGAGTACGCTCAGGGAAGCCCCGGCCACTTATGAAGTGCAGGCCCGGCCTTTCGACCAGGCGGCCTACTACAAACAAAAAGAAGCCGACCGCAAGGAGTTTGATAGCTCGCTGGAAGCCCGCTTTTATGAGGAATTTAGCGCCCTGGTCCGGGAAGGTTACACCGCAGGGTGGCAGATACAGCGCGAACCGGAAGCCCTGGTCCTGCCGGGCCAGAACCTGCTGTATATTCCGGACTTTGCCTTTTACCGGGGCAACCTGAAGGTCTGGTTGGAAATAATCGGTTTCTGGACGCCCGATTACCGCATCCGGAAATTAGAAAAGCTGGACAAACTTAAGGCTCAGGGCGGCCATCAGATTGTGCTGGCCCTGGCCCAGGAACTCAAAGCCAGCTTTGACGAGGACGCCAACGGCGAACACCGCGAAATGCCTTTCCCGGCTATTTACTTCAAGCAGACCTTACGGGCGACCGAGGTCGTCAATTTGCTGCAACAGAAGTTTGATGACCGGGCGGGCCGACTGGCCCAGGCCGGGGCCAACCAGACCGGCCTGGAAGAATTACGCGCCCGGCGCGGCTTTGTGGCGGAAGACAAGCTTCTGGAAGTGCTTGGCCTTTATAATAAGAATGAACTGTTGAGCGCTTTGCAAAAGTTAAGCCTGACCGCCGACTATATTGACGCTTACGGGTTGTGTACACCCGATTACCTGGCACGGGCCGGGACCGCTTTGCACCAGGCACTGGAAGTTCCCGACCGCTTGACCCTGGAAGAGGCCGAAGCGGCCCTGCTGGAGAGCGGTTTGGAACTGGTGGCCGGACAAATAGAGGCTTTGCTGGGGCGCTTGCCCCGCCTGGCAGTGGTGCGGCCCTCTTTATTTGAGGTTTTCGTTACAAAAGAGGGTACCGTCCTGGAATTTGAAGCGCCGCTGGTCGCGGCCAAAGGCAGGCGCGGCCGGGCCCGTTAAAAGGCAAAGTTTTTACTGAATCGGAAACGCGGGAACAGTTAAAATATAGCCTGGTAACAAATTTCACTTGAAAATTGAAAGGATTGGCCGCGAACTGTGCCCGATGATTTGAAACCCGAACCTACGGAAATCGAGTTCAGCCGGGCGGGAATCCTGGCCGGTTTCCGGCTGAGTCTGCCGGTCGCCTTGAGTGTTTTCGCCTACGGGTTAGTCTTTGGGGTACTGGCCCGCCAGGCGAATTTAAGTTTACTGGAAGCTGTCTTGATGAGCGTCCTGGTCAATGCCGGGGCCGCGCAGTTTACCGTCCTGGGTCTATGGACCCATCCCCTACCCGTCCTGACCATAATCCTCACGACCTTCATTATCAATTTGCGCCACATCCTGATGGGCGCGTCAATCTACCCTTATTTTCGCAAACTAAAAGCCCTGCCCCGCAACCTATCGCTTTTCTACCTGAGCGACGAATCCTGGGCCCTGACCATGGGCCAGTTTCAACAGGGCAAGCGCAACGGCGCTTTTTTACTGGGCAGCGGCCTGGCCCTGGCGGTGGGTTGGGTCGGTGCGGCGGCTGTAGGATACCTGCTGGGCAGCGTAGTAGATGACCCCAGGCGCTGGGGCCTGGACTTTGCGTTTTTGGCCGTCTTTATAGCCCTGCTGGTGGCCCAGTGGAAAGGCCGGAAGGACGCCCTGCCCTGGATTGTTGCGGCCGTGGTGGCAGTCGCGGCCTCTTACTGGTTGCCCGGCAAATGGTATATCTTGCTCGGTGGGCTGGCCGGTAGTCTGGTAGGAGCCTGGCGCAATGACAGTTAATTTTGAAGTCCTGCTGATTATCCTGGGGATGGCTCTGGTAACTTATGCCACCCGCTGGGCCGGTCCCTGGTTAATGAGCCGGGTCAAGCTGTCACGCCGGGTGGAAATCTGGCTGGGTTACCTGCCCGGCACGATTTTAATCTCGCTGGTGGTGCCGGACTTGCTCAAAAGCGGCCTGGCCGGGATAGTCGCCGGGTTTGCTAGCCTGGTAGTCGCCCGGCTGAGTGGAAACCTGTTTTTGGCTTTGCTGGTGGGCATAATCACTGTCTGGGCCGGTCGTTCCCTGGTGGGCTGATGAATCCGGGACAGGTTTATGCTAAAATAGGTAGGTGCAGATTTGTGCAGGTAATTAGAAATTGAGCAATTTGACCATAGAAACCACTTCTCCGGCCCTTCACCCTTCCGTGGAAGAAAACAATGTCCGGCGGAAGCGGGCGGCCCGGGCCAGCGTTATTTCTAATACTTGCCTGATTGCCGCGAAATTAGGGGTTGGTTTATCCATTGGCTCGGTCAGTGTAATCTCCGAAGCTATCCATAGCAGCGTAGACCTGATCGCGGCCCTGATGGCATTAATTGCCGTAAGAGCCGCCGCGCGACCGGCTGACCGCAGCCATCCCTATGGACACGGCAAATTTGAGAATCTTAGCGGTACGGCTGAATCGCTGTTAATTTTCGTGGGCGCGGGCGTTATAATCTATGAAGCGCTCCACAAATTTGGCGAACACGGCGAAACTTCGGGTGTAATCTGGGGCATAGCCGTAATGGGCTTATCGGCCGTGGTCAATTTCTTTGTCTCGCGTTACCTGTTTAAGGTCGGCCGGGAAACCGACTCGGTCGCGCTGCTGGCTGATGGCGCGCACCTGCAGACCGACGTCCTGACTTCAGGCGGCGTTTTTGTAGGTTTAACCCTGGTCTGGCTGACCGGGATCCCCTGGCTCGACCCGCTCACCGCTCTGGTGGTTGCCTTGTTGATAATCAAATCGGGTTGGGATATTTTGTTACAATCGGTCGGCGGCCTGGTGGATGCCAGCCTTCCTTCCGGTGAAGAAGATTTAATCAAGCAAACAATCGAAAATTATTCGGACCGCTACCTCAACTATCACGAACTGCGTACTCGTCAATCCGGTCCCGAACGGCATATTGATTTTCACCTCGTAATGCCTAACGAACTAACGGTCGAAGCGGCCCACCAGTTATGTAATAACCTGGAAGAAGCGCTTGACCGGGTGGTGAATGGGGCGATTGTCCAGATTCATATCGAACCGCAAAGTGTTTGCACCGAAATTGATGGGGTTTATCGCTGTAGTCCCGCTCATACTCACCACCCCGAAATGGCCTAAGAAACAGTCTAAATAGAAAGGGTTTATAACCTGTCACCCCTGTTAATCTATCAAATTTTAATTACCGCCTTACCACTCTTCATGGTCGTCCTTACTCTAATCAATTTCGCGACAATGCGTTCTCTACCGACTTACGGCTTCCAGCAACGCTTTACCCCGGAGGCTCCGCTGGTCTCTATCCTGGTCCCGGCCCGCAACGAAGCCAGTAATATCGCCCGGTGTATCCGTTCGCTCTTAAACCAGGATTATCCTAATTTCGAGCTGCTGGTGCTGGATGATAATTCGGATGACGCGACCGCTTCAATTGTTGAGATGTTAAGTTCCCCCACCGAAGACCCCCAGAAACGCTTGCGCCTGATAAAGGGCGTCGATTTGCCGGAAGGCTGGCTTGGGAAAAACTTTGCCTGCCACCAGTTATCCCAGGCGGCCCGGGGTGACTTTTTGCTGTTTACCGATGCCGATACTTCGCATAGTGTTAACGCCGTAAGTAGCGCTGTGGCGGCAATGTACATTGAGGACGCCCAGTTAACGACCTTTTTCCCGCTGCAACAGACCCTGATGCTGGGCGAACGCCTGGCCGTTCCCTTGCTCCAGATGTACACCTACGGCCTGCTGCCGACCTTCCTGGTGCCGCGCAACCCTAACCCGGCCTTTAGCGCCGCTAACGGCCAGTTCATGCTTTTCAACCGGGGGGCGTACGAACATATCGGCGGGCACCAGGCGGTGCGTGGTGTTGTCCTTGAAGACGTGGTACTGGGCCGCCGCATCAAGCAGGCCGGGTTCAAGCTGCTTTTACCAGACGGGCGCGATTCCATGACCTGCCGGATGTACCGCAGCAATAGTGAGGTCTGGCGCGGTTTCAGTAAAAACTTCTTTGCCTTTTTCAATTTCGAGCTGGGCTGGTTGACTTTATTCCTGTTGTTGAACTTACTGGTCTTTATTGGCCCCTTATTCTTTTTGTTTTTTGGGTTTTTGACCAAACAGCCTGCCTCGGCCGAATGGCTCTGGCTGCCGCTGGCCCAGATTGCCCTGGGCGCGATTTTGCGCTTGCTCCATTCCAGCCGCTACAACTTTATCCTGGTGGACCTGTTATTACAGCCGGTGTCTATCATCTATATGACCGCGATTGCGCTCAATTCGGTGCGCTGGAAGTCGGAAGCGACTGAATGGAAGGGCCGCAAGTACCGCTTGCACTCCTGAAATAGCGGTTAAGTACTACAGCCATTACCCGGCGTAGTGCTATAATCAAGTCAGTGTTAATGCTCCGCTAAAGGGAAAGCTTGCATTTATGCCTGACGAAAGTCCACCGCAAAAACCAAATCCTGAAGATAAAAGCTCGCTGGCCGAACTGCTGCCGGACCTTTTTGAAACCCCCCTGACCGCTCAAAACTCGGGGAAGCCGCTTAGCCCGGTTTCCCCGGCCCCTGATCCCTTTGACCTGCGCCAGCTTTCCATATCCGGCGACGACCGTCCGGCCCGTTCTGGCCGGAAAGAGTTTAATTTCGTGCTGCTGGGACTTGTAGCGGTCGCCGGTCTGGTCGTTGTACCCCTGGTTATATTCGGTGTCTTTATTTTTATTGCCAACTCCCAACCGGCGCCAAAAACGATTGATGTGGTGCAGGCCACTACCCCGCTGGTTACCGTCTTTAGCATTACACCGGCTCCAGTTAAACCTACCCCGGCCCCGGCCAGCCCTTCGGCTGCGAGAAGTCCGGTCGCTGCCGCTTGCCCTACACAGACCGCTTTTGGCGGCGTGGAACTTTATAGCTGCTCCCAACCGGTCCAGGTAACCGGGAGTTTCAGCGGCTACTTTGGGCTGGCCGAGTTGCACCTGGCCCAGAACGGCCAGAATGGGCCAGGCGGTGGCCGCCTTTTTGTCGTGACCGGAGATAGCCCGGCTAAAGTGCTGCAATTCTATGCCGCCTCATTGGCCGCCCAGGGTTACGCGGCGGTCAATGAGGCGGCCAGCGGCACGGCACCCCTGGGTCCTTATTCGGTGGCGCTCTACGCCAGGGGCAGCCAGCAAATCCAGGTTATGGCGCTGACCGTAAACCAACCCAGCCCGGATGGCCAGGTGCGCGCCGGGCAAACCTTGATTCGCCTCAGTTCTTCTTCGTCCTGATTACTTAGAAACAGGCCGGGAGAGTAGCTTATATCATAGACGCGGACCCCGCCTTTTGTTATGTTAGAAACAGCCCGGCCGTACCAGGCTATTTTGTGGACAAGGCTGCCGGTAATAACCTGGCAAAGTTATTAGAGAAAGCAACATGAAACATTCTTCAAGAATTAGTTTGATAATCGTACTCGTTATACTGGCCCTGGGCCTGGTGGCCTGTGGCGATTCAGGTTCTCTATCGGCAGCTTTATCCCCGGCAGCGACTACCGGTTCCCAGGCAGTGGCAACGCCGACTGTGACGGCGGCTGCCACCACCGCCGTGGCTACGACTGCGGCCCCGGCAAGTACGGCCCCGGCGACAACTACGGCGGCCACAACCACCGCCGCGCCAACGGCCACGACCGCTGCCGCACCAACCACGGCTGTTTCTACCACCGCCGCCGCGACGACCAGGGCCGCGTCCCCAACTGCCGCCGCCCCGGCCAATACTATTCGCAAGACTGATTGGATCAAAGTCCTTAAAAACGACCCGCAACTCACACAGGAACCGCCTTTCGACCCCAGTATCAAGGTCTATATTTCGATCAATGGGGCCGAAGGAATCGTGGGAGCGCCCGACCTCGATAATATTGTCTATGTAGATATGGATAAGAACGGGCAGGAAGAAGCGGCCATTCCGCTCATTTCGGGCGGTACGGCCGGTAACATTGGTTTCTTACTCTACCGCCAGGCTCAGCCGCTTCCCCGGTTGATTGGCTGGCAGGAAGGTTACAAGCAGGGTTTGAAGGCGGTGGACGGCAAATTGGTGGCCTCTAACGCGGTGTACAGCGGCTGGGAACCCAATTGCTGCCCCAGCGGCTATTCCACTATCACTTACGCCCTGAGCGGGGATAAATTGACCGTTGCATCCAGCCGGACGGATGGCTATGCCGAGGCCCAGCCGCCCACGGTGGACCAGTTCTATGCTTTAATCGGCGACAACCAGCTCGAAGAAGCTTACCAGTTTCTTTCCGGCAATTACCAGAAAGCCAACCCCTACAACAAATGGGCGGCCGGTTTCGCGACAACCCGCAAAGTTACGGTCGAAAGCAGCCGCGAACCCGGTGTTGCCAACACGGTCCGGATTAAACTGTCCAGCACCGACGCGACCAACGGCGGCGGGGAAGTCACCCGGCAATTTAACGGGACCTGGAAACTGGTCTGGAGCGCGGACCGGAAGGGCTGGCTCCTGGACGAAGCAAAAATCCAGGAAGCGAACGCCGCCAGCGGGTCTACCGGCAAAGTTCTACCGCTTTTCCAGCCGGTCCTGGCTTCGGTAAAGCAAAAGACCGGTTTGAAGATTGCTCTTCCGACTGTCTTTGATGGAGTTGACGCCAGCCAACTTTACGCCTATGTTGAAAAAGCCGATAAGAGCGGGTATTTCCTGGAAATTGGTTATACGCCTGATTGCAACGGCGCGACCGCCTGCCGCTACGGCAGCCTGGCCGGGGAGCCTGTTACGCCGGGTCAGAAGCCGTTAAGCGGGACAAAAGTGACCCTGGCGAACGGCCTGACCGGTTATTTCACGGACGCGAGCTGCGGGGCCAGTTGCGGCGACTCGACTCTTACCTGGCAGCAGGGCAACGTGCGGTATACCGTCGGGAGTAAGGCTGGCCTGCAGGCGGCCCTGGTGAAGATAGCCAACTCGGCCATCACTAACGGGCCGGTCTAGTGGCTTAAGAAGGTTGGTGGGGATTTATTGTGGGTGCACCGGGCAGGTTGCGCAGCCAGGCATAGTAGCGGTTTAGGTCGGGGTCGCCGGGGAATTGTTCGGCCCGGCGGTAGACCCAGAGCAGCCAGAGCGCGCCCAGCAGCATTCCCCAACCAAAGCCGCGCCGGAAACTTCTAAACATGGGGCCGGTCGCTCCTGGCATTATCCCGGATGGAATTAAGCAATCGGCGCGGGCTAGCGGGCCACCAGCCCAAAAGCTTGCCCAACCAGGCCATTAAAGCCGCCCCGACCGTAAACCCAAGCGAACCGCCCCAGAGAGCCAGGGCGGTTTTTAAGTACTTTGAACCCGAATTTTTCACTGTGACCGGTTTACTCAAGACTGGCTCGGTTGTGACTGGTTGGTGGTCCCACGTAAATTTAGACCGCCCCGGGCCTCAATCCGCTGGCTGAGACCACCTATCAGGTTAATTAATTCCTGGCTGGCTTCGACTCCCAGCTTTTCAAAAGGTTGGGTATCCAGCCGGTCGGTAATATCTTCGATATGTTCCCGGACCGCCTGGCCTTTTTCGGTCAGGTTGCCGTCCTGCAGCAAGCCGCGTTCTGCCAGCCGTACCTCTCCGGCATGGACCGCCGGTACATCCCAGGCCCGGCTGCGCGTCAGGAAAGGCAGCGGTATCCGGTGGCTGTAAGCGGCCTGTAGCAAAATACTTTCCAGCCCATCAATTCCTTCTGACATAAGCGCCGCGATGTGCCCGTCACCCCGGTACTCGCGCAGCAGATTGACGCCGTGCCATAGGGCGGCGCGGGGTTCTTCCGGCCAGGGCAGGGCGGCGTGTCCGGCGAAGAGCGTCCGGCCCGGCACAGGCAGTCCGGCGGTGGCTTTTTTTATCAGCGGCAAAGCCTGTTCGACCTTGCCATTCAGGTCTTCTTCCCCTTCGGCCGGGTCAAGCAGGCGCTGCAGGGCTTCGCTAACGGCGGTAGTGCGGGCCTGGAGGACCGCTTCTGGGGTAGTCACGGCCCAGCCGCCGTTGACCTGTTCAATTACAAAGGCCGGGTTAAAGTTGTAAAAAGTAGCGGCGACCGCCTGACCCGGCAACCGCCCCAGAGCGGCTGACCGGCCACAAAAATAGCTTTGACGGCCGCGCAGCCCCAGCGCTTTAAAGTGGGCAAAGGCTTCCGGCGCGAAAAAGATCATGGCCGTAAAGGGTTCAAAAGCAGCCTGGGACCGGCGGGAAATTTCTTCAAAAGTCACCTTAATACTCCTTTGCAATCGCTTTTTTAATATCACCGGCGTGGTCGCGCTCGTGCCGGTAGATAACGACGAAAAGGCCGTAAAGGTCAATATCCCCGGCGTAAGGGTGATACCCGGTCGCGGCCAGGTCATCGTTACTGGCCTGGTCTAAAATGCCAAGCATCCTGGCGCGGCTGGCCGCCAGTTCATCTAGCAGGTCGGGTATGGTTTTTCCGGTCCGGCGCCGGATCATGCTGTTATTAAAACGGTCGAGGTCAAAATCCTGGTTGGCTTCGCGCTGGTTGGGTTCGCGGTTGAGAATGCGCCGGGCAATTACTTCCATACTGCCTTCGGCAGCGGCGATATGGGCGGCCACCTGGCCGACGTTCCAACCCTCGTTATGGGTCGGCATTTCAAGCTGCGCGGGCGTCAGGGCTTCCAGGACCGTGACCAGTTCCTGGCGAGCTTCGGCCATCTTATATTTCAAACGGGTGTGCCGGTCGTCCAGGTTTATATTTTCGCTCATATTAAGCTCCTTGCATCGAAGAAATGGCTGCGCTTAAGGCTGGTCTATATTAGCATATTTAGATTTCCAGGCACTATTTGTGCCTTTTTACCCCTCTTTAAGGCGCTTTTAGCTATTAAATAACCCCAAATCTTCCCTGGCTCCAACTTGTTACTCCAGGCGGCAAGGGGTATAATTAGTATGGTGAAAAATGTAATTAACTGCTTTGTGTTTTTGAAGGGCCGTTAAATAAGCAAGAAACCCAGGTTTCTTTAAGAGGTTTCAATGAGTTTGCAGATAGAGCGAGTTCAGTCGCTGGAAGGTACCAGCCGCAAGCCGCAAGATTATACCCAGTATACCAGGTTGCCTTACATCGCCGACCCCTATAGTTACCGGCGCCGGGCTACCCGAACCGTCATGGTGGGTGATGTGGGCGTGGGCGGCGACAACCCTATCCGGGTCCAGTCTATGACCACTACCGATACCCTGGATACGGCCGGGACCGTCGCTGAGGCAATCCGCCTGGTCGAGACCGGCTGTGAAATCGTGCGCATTACCACGCCGACCGCCAAAGATGCCGAGAATTTGCGCAACATCCGGGCCGAGTTGGACCGGCAGGGCTATAACGTGCCGCTGGTGGCCGATATCCACTTTAACCCGAACGCGGCCATGGAAGCGGCCAAGTGGGCCAATAAGGTCCGCATCAACCCCGGCAACTTTGCCGATGCCAAAAAGTTTGCTGTGCTGGAATATACCTATGACGAGTACCAGCGCGAACTGGAACGTATCGAGCTAAAGTTCAAGCCGCTGCTAATGCGCTGTAAAGAACTGGGCCGGTCTATCCGTATCGGCACCAATCACGGTTCTCTCTCGGACCGCATAATGAATTACTACGGCGATACCCCCGAAGGAATGGTCGAGTCGGCTATGGAGTTCGCGATCATCGCCGAGAAGTACGACTTTAATGAGTTAATCTTCTCCATGAAAGCCTCCAACCCGAAAGTTATGATCCAGGCTTACCGCTTGCTGGCGGCCCGCCTGGATGCCCTGGGCTTGAACTACCCCTTCCACCTGGGCGTAACCGAAGCCGGTAACGGCGAAGACGGCCGGATTAAGAGCGCGATTGGTATCGGGTCGTTGTTGGAAGACGGTATTGGCGATACCATCCGGGTTTCGCTGACCGAGGACCCTGAATACGAAATCCCGGTTGCCCTGCGGCTGGCCCGGCGCTATACGCCGGTCAATCCTGAACTGTTGCGGAAATCGGACATTACCGGCGAAGTGCCGGTCCCGGTCGCGACCAGCTGGCCTGCTACCACTGCCGATGCCCCGGTTTTACCCGACCGGCGCGAGCCTTATCACTATAACAGGCCGGAAACAACCCCGGTCCAGGTTGGCAGCAGCCAGGTTGGCGGCGAAAACGTGCCCCAGGTTAGCGCCGAACTGAGCGGCTTTCCCCAGGAACTGGCCGGACCAGCCAAAGGGGTTGGGCGGGCGCTGCCGGTATTCGGCGGGAAACCGTCTAAAACCAAAGGTGCGCCTACCCGGCCCGACTTCTTTGAAGCGGCCGAGGTCGTAGCTTTACCGGCTGACCGGGCAAACCGGACCGAACCCTTAAACGTGTTGCTAACAGTTACCGCTGCTACCCTGGAAGCGGCCGCCAGCCAGCAGCCGGACGGCTTCGCGCTGGATATTGCGACGCCTTTTGAGGACCACTGCAGCCTGTTAGAGCAAGTGATTGACCGGGCAAACGCCTCCGGCAAAGCCTTGCTGGTCAGGGCCAGCTATGCCTTTAGCAGTGACCAGGCTGAAATTGAAGCGGCTGCCCGGCATTTTTACCCGCTGGTTGATTTGCTGCTGGATGCCAGCCGGTTAGCCGTACAAAAGGGCTTCGATAAACTAATATTGGCCCTTTCAGCCCGGACGGTTGCCTATACTTTGCGCTCCAACCGCTTGCTCAGCACTCGCCTGGCCGAAGCCGGTCTTAAATTCCCGGTCCAGATTATCGCGCCTGAAATTGACCCGGCGGCTCACCTGGACGAGCATTTCATCAACGCGGCGATTGCGACCGGGGCGCTCCTGACCGATGGCATTGGTACAACCTTGAAGATTGCCAACCAGGACCAGGGCAACCTCAAAGCGACTGTAGCGGTCCAGCTTGCTTATAACATCTTGCAAGCTGCCGGGGCGCGCAGCTCCAAGGCCGAGTTTATCGCCTGTCCTTCTTGCGGCCGGACCCTGTTTAACCTGCAGGAAACCACCGAGCGGATAAAAGCCCGCACCGGCCACCTGGTCGGTGTCAAGATTGCCATAATGGGCTGTATCGTTAACGGCCTGGGTGAACTGGCCGACGCCGATTTCGGCTATATGGGCGGGGCTCCCGGCAAAGTCAACCTGTTCGTGGGTAAGGAGTGCCTGGAGAAAGGCGTCCCGACCGGCGAAGCGGTTGACCGCCTGATTGACCTGATTAAGTCGCACGGCCGCTGGATAGAACCGGAGCTGGACGAGGATTAATCTAACCAGCAAAACAAAAAAGGGCCGGTTGGCCCTTTTTGTTTTGACTTTATTTCTTGACTTTATTTCTTTTGAAAAGTTAATGAGTAAAGGAGCCGTTAAAGACAAAGTTGGCGCTGGTACCAAGTTCTTTTGCTTCGAAGAGTTGCGGCGGGCTGGCGTTCATAAAATCTATAAAGCGCTGCATATCGGCCTGGCCGCCCGGCCCGGCCCAGCGCGGCACCGGCATCTGGCCTTTTTCTTTAAGCGGGGCCCCGATTATGCCGCTGGTGATTACCTGGCGGTCAAAGACCAGCGAAGCGTATTTGCCCAGGTTAGCCCGGCTGTACTCAAAGATTTTTGAGCTGGGCCGCAATTCAAAGTTAAGTACCGGGTTGGTCCCCGCGACATTGGCGGCGGCACTGCCCCGGAAGGACACAAAATCGCGGTTGTCGGCGACGGTCTGGTAGGTTGTGGTATCTTTGAGGGCGAGGCCGCCCAGCAAAGGGCTGTTACTGGTGGCTACGATAGTGCCGTCGGCCAGGCTTTTGGTCCCGGCTCCGACCATTTCCAGCTTGCCGACACTTGAGAGCGGCAAAACTTTTTCCGGCGCGGTTGTAGCCGGTAGGATGGTAAAAATCTTATCGTCACCCAGGGTAAAGACAATCAACCCGGCATTAATACCGGACTGCTGGACAGCCCGGTTGAAAAGCAGCCGGGCGGCTTCTTTGGCTCCACCGGCTTTGATATCAACCGTTTCCCGGTTCAGGTCCATAATATACGCCTGGTAACTTCCGGCCGCGCCGCCCACCTGGGCTTCGGCGATATAGGATACCGGCGTTATGGTCGCGTCTTTACCGGTTTTTATCCGCAAGCGGTCCGAGTCGTTATCTTTGACCAGCACATACCAGCGGTTGCTTTCGGTCCAGGAAGCCCAGGCCGGGAAATCCGGCCGCGAGACGGCCAGGCTCCGGTGCGCTTTTTCGGCTTCATCGGCGAATTTGAAGTCGGTCCAGGCCAGGTAAGCGGCCGCTCTGGCCGGGGCCGGGATAGCGGTTGGAGCAACGGTCGGCCCGGTGGTCGGTCTGCTTTCGCCGCCGCAGGCGCTAAGCCAGGCTGAACCAAGCAGCATCAGGCTGATAAGAAAAGCAAGCTTTAGCTGTGGCCGTGCTAATTTCAGAAGCATTACTGTAAACCCTGACTTATTAACGAATACTGTAGTGTCTTTACATAAGCAGATTAGCACAAAAGAAATCTTAATTCAATCCCCCGATTTGCCTAATCAACCCAGTAACTCTTTTGCCGGAAACTAAAGAGGGAGCGCCTTTCACATTGTTTTGAAAGGCGCTCCCTTTAATTAGCCTGGGCTGGAAGCAGTCTATCTCTCGCCGCTGCCGATGATATACACCGTACCACCGGCCTCGACCCCGCTAACCCCTAAGAGGGAAGCGGTTGCCCCGGACAGGCCCAGGACAAAAGATACTTTGTTATCTTTGGTGTAGGCGATAAAAAAAGCGTCCGGTCCAAGTTGCGATAAGGCCGCCGAAGCACCCTCAAAGCTGGCCGTGGCATCGGTCCAACCGGACTGGGTATAGCCGCTGGCTAGCCCGGTCTTTACCGTGGCCGGGGCATCGCTGGATTTGAAGCCATCCAGCCTGGAATTCTTGGCCGTACTCAAGCCCGAAAGCAGCGTATTTTTCAGGACATCCGGCAGGACGATGCCGGTTGACCCGGTGTACGCAATTACTTCCGCGCCACTGAGCGACCCGACATTACTGGCGGCGCTGGTAGTACCGGTCGCGCTGGTCGCTGCGGCAGCGGTAGTGCCGGTAGTGGCAGCGGAAGTGGTGCTGGCTGCTGCGGGTGTCCCGCTGGCAATAGTAGCGCTGGCAACAGTCGGGGTTGCCCCGGCTGCCGCCGCGGCGGTGCCGGTAGCGGTCCCGCTACTCTGGCCCAACTTGATCAGGGCTTGCAGCAAATCAGGACCGGTCATAACAATCAAAAGGGTCTTTTTACCCTTGATCTGGTCGGCAAACTTCTGCGCGGTTGCCGGGTCAATTCCCGGGATATTTTTGCTTACATCGGTCGTATTTTCCGGAATAGCTACCGCCGTAAATAAAATATCGCTTGAACCGCTCCTGGAATACAACCCGACCGTACCACCGTTCTGGGTGAGCGGTTTTGCCAGGCCCGGAATGCCGAAGGCATAACCGCTCTTGGTCAGGGCCGCATCGGTCGCCTCGCCCAGCTTGGCGGCTTCCTCATCTGAGGTAAACAGTTTTACGTTAAGGGTTGGTATGCCAAGCTGTTTGGCGACTTCAGTCCTGATAGTCGCGTCAGTTTGTACCTCGGTGGTCCCGGTAATGGCCGGGAGAACGGTGTTGTCCGTGCCTGAAGTGGCGCTGCTGGCGGCGCTGGTAGTGGCAACCGCCCCGGAAGTCGAATTCGCGGTAGTCGCGGCAACGGTGGTGGTAGCTGCCGTGGTTGCGGTGGCTATGGTGGCTGCTGCGGTAGTGGTACTCGCGCTAGAGGTGGAGGTTGCCTCTTCACCGCAGGCTCCCAGTAAAAGAGTGGCGGCCAGTATCAGGCCGGTAGAGCTAAACAATTTCTTAATTATTTTCAAGCCGGTTTATCCTTTCTGTAAGCTTGGGCCGGGCAAGGAAGAACTACAGTCATAATTTGTTTTAGGATTGCGGTTTGTTCTGTAGTTAAGCAAAAAGATCTATCCGGCAAATAGCATACCACAAACCGGCCCGGTAGTTGGCTAATTTTCCGGGAAATAGTGAAGCCGGTCGGGACTTCGACCGGCTTCTGTGCTATGAGTGTGGATGTGGACTTGTTGAGCTAGGTGGGTATTTTTCTAAAAGCTAACTCAAGTTGAAATTTAAATTTTTAGAGTGTATTTGGGTTTCATACAAATGTTAAACAACTTTTAATATACGGCGAATGTTTAAGCTTTGTCTAATTAAAAATAATATACCTGTTGAGATTATTCCTGTCAATAGAGTTAAGTTAAGAAAGCATTAAGTTAAAAGTTTTATTTTACCTTAACCCGGTGCGGAAATGCCTTTCCATAAACGCGGCATGATATAATTTAGCTGGCTCCAAAGGAGCCTGGAAAATACCTTGTACAAAAAATACGAAAGGCGGGTAACGTTGGATTTAAACCTGGCAGGTCTTTTACCATTATTGAGGGACCGGGCCGAATTTCGAGCGGTTTGCGATCAATTGGAACAGGCTGCCAGGAGCCGCCAGCGCGGCGCTCGCTTAAACTTGTCCGGTCTGGCCGCGCCGGTCCGGCCCTATTTTCTCGCCACTCTCCAGAGTTGTATCGGCCGCCCGCTGCTGGTCCTGACCGCCCGCCCGGGGCAGGCCCGCGACCTGGCCCGAAACAGTTCGGCTTATTCTTCTCAACCCGACATGGTCTTAAGCTGGCCGACCCCGGATACTCTGCCCTATGAGCGAATTGGACAGGACCCGGCCATCACCAGCGGCCGTCTTGAAACTCTGGCCGCTTTAAGCAACCTCGACCCTTCCCAATCGGCCGGGTTGCTGATTTTTGCCTCGGCCAAAGGTTTGATGCAGCCGACGCTCTCGCGGGCCGATTTCCGCCGGTCGGTGATTACGCTCAAACGTGGTCAGGTGGTGGACCTGGATCCCCTGCTGGAACAGTTTGTCCGGTTGGGCTACAATCCCGAATCGCTGGTCGAACAGCCCGGCCAGTTCAGCCGCCGGGGCGGTATCGTTGATTTCTTCCCGCTGACCTCTGAAATGCCGGTCCGTCTGGAATTATTTGGCGACGAAATTGATAGCCTGCGCTACTTCGACCCGGTTACCCAGCGCAGCAGCCAGCGGACCGAAGAAGTCACCCTGACGCCGCCGGTTGAAGTGCCTTTATCACGTTCTGGCGAAGCATACGAACGTCTTTCCCAGGTAGAAATTACCGGCTTGCGCGAAGAAGTCCGCGAAGAGTGGGACCGCTTGCTGAGCCGGATAGAAAACGGCGAGCAATTTGAAGGCATCGAACAATTCATGCCCTACTACACCGGCGGTGAGAACGTTTGCAGCCTGTTGGACCACCTGCCCGCCGAAACGGTCGTCGTGCTGGACGGGCCGGACCAGATTACCTTTGCGGTCGAGGAACTAACCGTCCAGGCCGAAGAACTGCGGGCCGAGTTTGAGAAGGACGGGGAAATACCGGCCGGTATCATCCGGCCCTACCTCAACTGGCCGGAACTGGAAGCCAGCTTTGAGAGCTATCCTCGCCTCCTGCTCAACCGTACTGACGAAATCGAGGATAAACTGGGCGAGGCTCCCCTGGTGACGGCGACCCAGGCTTTGCCCGGTGAAAATATCCCGGTGGAACTCTTTGGCCCGGTCAGCGAGTTTGCCGGTCAGATTCCCCGCGTAATCCAGACGGTTGATACTTTCCTGAAAGAAGGCCACCGGATTGTGGTAGTCACGCAGCAGGCCGAACGTTTGCGCGAGCAGTTTGAAGATCACGATATCTTCCCGATTTTGCGCAAAGAAGGCGGCGGCAGCAAGCTTTCCAATCAGCCCGGCCCTGGCTCGTTTAACCTTATGCACGGCTCGCTGGTCGGCGGCTGGCGCTCGGAAACCCTTGGCCTGACCCTCCTGACCGACCGGGAAATCTTTGGCTGGACCAAACAGTCCCAGCGCGGCACCGAGAAAAGCGAGGGTGCCCGCCGCTCCATGCACCAGCGCGAAGCTTTCTTGCGCGACCTTAAACCGGGCGACTACGTGGTCCACATCGAACACGGTATCGCTCGTTACGAGGGTTTAATTCGCCTGAAAGCCGAAACCGGCGAGGCCGGTGAGGAAATCGAACGCGAGTATCTCTTTTTGAAGTATGCCGAGCAGGATAAACTCTACGTCCCGATTGAACAGGTTGACCGGGTCTTGCCCTACAGCGCTCCCGGCCATTCTATCCCCCAGTTAAACCGGCTGGGCAATTCCGACTGGACCAGGGCCAAGCGTAAAGTCCGGGCGGCGGTTGAGGACATGTCCAAAGAACTGCTGACCCTTTACAGCCAGCGCGCCGCCAAACGCGGCCATGCCTTTGCCGCCGACAACAACTGGCAGCAGGAAATGGAAGAAGCTTTTCCTTATTCCGAAACGCCTGACCAGATGCGGGCTATCCTGGACTCAAAAGGCGATATGGAGCAGCCCCGGCCAATGGACCGCCTGATTTGCGGTGATGTCGGCTATGGCAAGACCGAAGTGGCCCTGCGGGCGGCTTTCAAGGCGGTAATGGATAATAAACAGGTGGCGGTGCTGGTCCCAACGACCATCCTGGCTTCGCAGCATTATTCTACGTTTGTCCAGCGCTTGAGTGCTTTCCCGACCGGTATTGAGCAGTTGTCCCGCTTCAGGACCAAAAAAGAACAGCAGGTAATCCTGGAGCGTCTGGCCCGCGGTCAGGTTGACATAATAATCGGTACCCACCGGCTTTTGCAAAAGGATGTCATCTTTAAGGACCTGGGCCTGTTGATTGTTGATGAAGAACAGCGCTTTGGCGTCAAGCATAAAGAGCGGCTCAAACAAATGAAGCAAGAGGTGGACGTCTTGACCCTTTCGGCCACCCCGATACCGCGTACCTTGCATATGTCGCTTACCGGCGTTCGAGATATATCGATCATCGAAACGCCCCCAGCCGAGCGCTTGCCGATTAAGACCTATGTTACGGCCTATAGCGATACCCTTATCCGGGAAGCGGTCTTGCGGGAATTGGACCGGGGCGGCCAGGTCTTTTTTGTCCATAACCGGGTCCAGAGTATTGCCGAGGTTGCCGTGAAGCTCAAGCAGTTGGTGCCCCAGGCCAGGGTTGTCGTGGCTCATGGTCAGATGGACGAAACTGAGTTGGAAAAAGTAATGCTTTCTTTTACCAGTCACGAGGCTGATGTGCTGGTCTGTACGACGATTATCGAAAGCGGCCTGGACATCCCCAACGCCAATACGCTGATTGTAGATAATGCCGTAATGTATGGGCTGTCCCAGCTTTACCAGTTGCGGGGCCGGGTCGGGCGCGGTGCTAACCGGGCCTATGCCTATCTGCTCTACAAGCCTGGCACCGTCCTGACCGAGGATGCCCAGAAACGCCTGGATACCATGCTGGAAACCCAGGAACTGGGCGCCGGGTTCAAGATTGCCATGAAGGACCTGGAAATCCGGGGAGCGGGTAACTTGCTGGGCTCAGAGCAAAGCGGCTATATCGCGTCGGTCGGCTTTGAGCTTTACATGCGGCTGCTGGAAGAAGCGGTCGAGCTGCTTAAAGGCGATGAAGAACGGCCTATCGAAGCCCTGGTGGATGCCCCTACGGTCAATCTTTCCTTACCTCTCAAGGCGTACCTGCCGGAAAGCTATATTACCGACCAGTCGGTCAGGTTGGACCAGTACCGCAAGCTGGCCGCGCCCTTGCAGACCGCCGGGCAAATCCGGGAACTGGTCCGCGAGCTGGAAGACCGCTTTGGGCCGCTGCCTGAAACGGCCAACAACCTGATGTACCTGTTGAATATCAAGGTCCTGGCAATCCGGGCCGGGGTGGAAAGTATTATCGAGCAAGACGGGGAAATCTTCCTGCGCTGGTCGGCTCCCACCCTGGAAACCGAAATGCGCCGCAAAGCCGGTTCTAAACCGCTGCCGCCGGAACGCAAGCGCCCGACCGGGCGGGCCAATGTTGACCCGCGCCGCCTGATGAAAGAGTTTGGCGAAGCTTTGCGCATTACCCCCAACCAGATGCGGCTCAATACCCGCCTGCTCAAGGAAGAGTGGCAGGACCGGCTTAAAAAATTGCTGGAAGAGCTTTCAACTTAAGCTTTAAAACCGAAATATCTTGCCGGAAAGCCCTTTCCGGCAAGATATTTTTTATATATTGAGCAATCTAAAAAACTAGAAAGTCGGTGGACGGTTTCCGCTGTTGCCCGCAATGTCGGTCGACATCTTAATCCAACCGTGCCGCAAAGCGGTAATAACAGCCTGCGTCCGGTCGTTGGCATTCAGTTTCTTCAAGATGCTGGTGATGTGGTTCTTAACCGTCTGGTCGCTGATCGAAAGGTTGCGAGCGATTTCTTTGTTGGAATTCCCGCGGGCTATACAGTCCAGGATTTCGACTTCGCGGTTGGTAAGCGGCGCGAATATCGGCTCCTGCTCGTTCTCGGCGGTGGCTAATTCCCGGAACTGGTTAAGTACCCGCTTGGCGACAACCGGTTTGGAAAGAACGTTTTCGTTGATTATGTAGTTGCCCATCGAGACTTGCCGGACAATTTCAACCAGGTGTTCCGGGCTGATATCTTTGGGCGAATAGGCCGCTGCCCCGGCTTTGATGGCATGGAACAACTGCTCGTCATCTTCGTAAACGCTCAGGATAATAATAGCGGTTTGGGGCTGCCTGCGTTTGATTACCCGGCTGACCTCTAAACCATTCATCCCGGGCAAGTTTATATCGCACAGGATTACATCGGGTAAGAGGGTTTCCGACAGGGTAATGGCGCGCTGGCCGTCGGATGCTTCGCCTACAATTTCGAATTCACCACTATCTTCCAGGGTCAACCGCACGCCACGTAAGAACAGCGGGTGATCATCCACGAGCAGCAGCCGTGGTCGGTCTATACGGCCACGATTATTTCTATCATTATTGGATCTGTTTTCGGTACTCGTAGCGACACCTCTTTCAAATTGACTAGGAAATAGATCCTTATTAATTGTATTATACAATAATCCAGCCAGAATGGAATAGGCTATCGCATAATTTTTATGTAAATTACTTTATTTTTTATAGTATTTTTAGATTAATCTATCCCCTTTTGAACCATACCCTAAACCTGTGTCAGGTTGAACGCTTTCTTTAACGGCGCCGGACCGCGATAGCCGGGAGCCAGGTCCAATAACAGGGCGGTTTCATCGCATTCGGTGAACTTGGGACAGCGGAAGCACTCGCTCCAGGTCTTCTGGGGCAATTCTTCTTTGGTGCCTTCGCGGAAGTCGAACCGCTCAAAAAAGGCCGGGATTGTGGTCAGGGTGAACAGCCGCAGCATCCCGATTTCGCGGGCATCTTCGATAATGACGAGCATCAATTGTTCGCCCCAGCCCTGGCCCTGGTATTCCGTGTCTACCGCCAGCGAGCGCACTTCGGCCAGGTCTTCCCAGAAGATATGCAGCGAGCAGGTCCCGATTACCCGGTCGTCATCCACCGCCACGATAAAATCGCGGACATGTTCGTACAACTCCGACATAGAGCGCGGCAGCAGGTTGTTCTTGAGGCGGGCCATCTGGTTGACCAGCTTGAAAATCTGGGGTACGTCTTTAATCCGGGCTTTCCGAATAATGATCTGTTCTGAGGTCTTACCGGCAATGCCTGATTTTAAGATAATATCTGTGTCTGTTCCTATCACTTTCTACTCCTTAAATATTGGAAATATTATTATTAGTTTGGAAAACAAAAATACGGCCTTGCGGCCGTATCAGTTCTGGTTTTGCTTTTGCAAATGGGTGTTTTATACCCTTAATGCCTGGCTAACCTGTGAATCATCTACGCGACCGCTCCACTTTCTCCCCGCACAGGCTCTAGCTGCGCGGGGCGCACGGGGAGTCGGAGTCGCTGCTGATCCCAATGAGCCTGGGTAACTTTGTTATCGGCAAGAAGCACCCGTTCCAGGGCGATAATCGCAACTTCAAGCATGGCCGGTTCGGGCTGGCGAGTGGTTAATTTCTGAAGAATCAGGCCGGGTTTCATAAAGAAGCGGACGACCGGGTTATTGAAATGGGCCGCGCTCCACTTGATGTATTCGTAAGCAACGGTGGCGACTAAAGGCACCAGGGCTACCCGTAAAGGCAAGCTAATCCACATTGGCGGGTTGCCCAGCAGGGTAAACAGGACGCTGAACAGGATGATAGCGAAAACGATTACCAGCAGCAGGAAGTTGGTCCCGCAGCGGGTATGTACAGTGGAGAATGTCTGGACTTTTTCAGGAGTGAGTTCGGCCCCGGCTTCGTAAGCGTTAACGGTCTTGTGTTCAGCTCCGTGGTACTGGAAGACCCGACGCATATCCGACATAAAGCCGACCGCCCACAGGTATCCGACCAGCAGCAGTAACCGCACGCCGCCTTCTACAAAAAGATTGCTTATCAGGTGATCGTGAATGAACCAGTCGTTGGCAATTCCCGCCACAAAAGCCGGGAGGACAATGAACAGCCCAATCGAGAAACTTAACGAAATTAACACGGTGATAATCATGGCCCAACGCGGAATTTCTTCCTCGGTTTTAGCGGCTTCTACCACCGGGGTGCCATCGGTTTTGACAGGGTCTACCCGAGTTTCTTCCGCAGAATCAATCGTTGCAAGGATAATGGTCGGTAAGATCAAACCGGCCGCCGCAACATTGGCCGACCAGGTAAGCGATTGAATACCCAGCACCAGCATGTCCCACAACATAACCAGGCCCCGTAGTAAGGGCCATTTCATTATTTTGCTGGTGTAAATGCGGGATTGAAGGGCTTCCGTCTTCAGGACGATTTCGCCTTCAGGGTTGCGAGCGGCTACGGCCATCTGCCGTTGCCCGCGCATCATTACACCCTCGATAACCGCCTGACCGCCGTAGTTAAATTTCATTAAATCGTTAAGCGCCTTTCAGACCGAAAAATAGTCCTTTCTATTGTAACAAATAAGCCTTAGTAATTGCAACTATTTAATCAAATTAAATTACTAAAGGGTTTATTTGAATTGGCTACGCACAAACAGGTTGTGATAAATGTGATACACGCCACATTAACCCTGTAGCAAAGGCCACATCCGGCCCGGAAGGGCTGTGGTATATCATTAACAAGAAAATAAAAAATAAAGTCGCGCTTAATTAATGCTCAGTTTACCAACGAGGAGAAAGAAATGTTTATCGCACTTTTAAGCTTTATAGTGGCTGTGATGGCTTTTTCAATGATTCTAACCCTGGTTACCCAGGAAAACCGGCTTGAGCAAAACTGGTCCGAACAACTCGTCTTTCTGGATAAGACCGTCGAGCCCCGCCGCCTGGGAAAGTAACCCGGCCTCATAATAAAATTATAAAACTAAAATAGGTCTCCAACCCGCTTATTCTGCCTGGTTGGAGACCTATTAGTTTAATTCAGACCGGGTTTAGATCCGCTTCCGGTTCTGGCGGTACCATTCAGGCCATTCGTCCGGCCGGACGGCCCCCTTTTTAATCAGGCTCTGGAATTTCGTAAAACCCCGCGCAATTTGCCGTTCGACAAACCGCCGTAGCATCTTAACCAGCAGGTGTACCCCAAAGGCCATACCCGCCAGGACCAGGACCAGAGTGCCCAGTACGAAATCCTTTTGAATAATGCCCACGACACCCAGTATCGCGAACAACACCGACACCGCCAGCGAACCCCATTCGGCTATCCAGAACCAGCGCGTGAAACTGAACATCCGGGCCCCGATAGCGGTCTTTGCGGCGAATTGGGCCGCCTTACCAATGGCAAAGCCTTTGGCCTGTTCTTTAGCCTGTTCCGCGCCCCAGCGTCCGACCTCCTGCAAGGCCCGGTTGCCCACCCCAGGGCGGGCCGGTTCAATGCGCGGCTGGTTGGGATTGGTATAGGGTGTCATTCCACCTCTATTACCTGACTTGGGCCATTTCTCCACTGGCATTGCTGCGCCTCCTGCCTTAAAAATTGCCGTTCTTTTCAATTTATTATAAATTCCATTATTATTACAATGTATCTAAAGCATAAAAGGGGCCATTCAAAATCGCAAAGTTGCCGTGTGGTCTTAATTTGGAAAAAGCTTGTCTGAAAGACCAAAAGGAGTAATTACAGGTGCTTATTCTTGCCAGGCCCGATATTCTAAAGGCCGTTAATTGGAACGAGGCGGTTGAGGTAGTCGGGCAGGCTTTCGCAGCCCTGGCCGGGGGCCGGGCCAGGGTGCCTTTGCGGACCCATTTCTCGCTGGAAGAGGAGGCGGGCTTACTATTGCTCATGCCGGGGGCCATTCAGGCTCCGCCGGTTTCCACTACCGCGACTGCAGAAGGCGACCAACTGGCCGTGAAACTGGTCAGTATCTTCAACCGGAACCCGGCCCGTGGATTGCCTTTAATCTACGGCCTGGTGACCCTTTTTGAAGCGGATACCGGGCGGCCGCTGGCCCTGCTTGAAGGCGCGACCCTGACCGCTGTCCGGACGGGGGCGGCCGGAGGCGTGGCAGCCAAATACCTGGCCGTTCCCAGGCCTGCCCGGTTGGCCCTGTTCGGGACCGGTGCCCAGGCCGAAACCCAGCTAAAGGCGACCCTGGCGGTCTTTGAAAGCTCCATCGAGGAAATCCGGGTGGTAGGCCGGGATGTATCCAAAGCGGAAGCCTTTGCCCGCCGCATGGCGGCTGAAACCGGCCGTCCGGTCCGGGTTGCCTCAAATCCAGCCGAAGCCCTGGCTGGGGCCGAGCTTGTAGTAACCGCCACTACCTCCTATACGCCCCTCTTTGAGGACGCTATGCTGGCACCCGGCGCGCATATCAACGGCATTGGCTCCTACCAGGCCACCATGCGCGAAGTGCCGGGCGAGACGGTCGTCCGGTCACGCCTGGTGGTGGACCAGCGCGAAGCGGCCCTGAGTGAAGCGGGCGATATAGCCATTCCCTTGCAGGAGGGACTTATCAGCGCTTCGCATATTTACGCCGAACTGGGCGAGATTGTCAGCGGGGCGCAACCGGGCCGGGCCGGGTTTAAGCCAGGTGAAATCTCTTTCTTCAAGTCGGTTGGCAATGCCGCCCAGGATGTCGCGATGGCCGCTCAAATCTACCGCAAGGCCCGGCTGCTGGGCCTGGGTACGGAAGTAGAAATGTTCTAAAACCTTAGCTAAAAAAGAGCGCCCAGGCTGCCCTGAGCGCTCTTTTTTATTTATATCGACTGATTTATATCAGTGGGGAACCCGGCTTAAACCTGTTCTTCTTCTTCGGTGAGAGCGGCCGGTTTAGCCAGCTTGCGGCGGTAACGCGGGGCTTCCTGGAAGCGTTCGTACCAGGCAATATCTTCTCTGGCCCGGATGATCTGGAGAAAATTCAGGGCGAAGTGTGCCACAATAACCGTCAGCAAGCTATCGGTAAAAATGAAAATAGCCCCGAATAAAACACCGACTGCCCCGGTCAGAATAATGCCGAGGTTGCCCTGTGGTGAGTGCATCAGGCCGAACAGCACGCCGCTGGCGAGGGCCATTGCCCAGGGATTTACCACCGCCGAAAAGCCGCCAATCATCAAGCCCCGGAAGAGCAGTTCTTCTACCGTTACCGCCAGCAAAAGCGGAATGGTAATTAAAACCCACTCAACCTGGTTGCGCGGTATAAGGCTTTTCATAATGACAGGAGAATAGATGCTTTTGCCCCAGATGCGGATAGCCACCACCGAGATAATATTAATCACGAAGGCGGTTGCCAGGCCGACTGCCAGGCCGATAACAAGGTCTACCAGGGGCTGGCGGCTGGGCCAGTTGATATAGTTTTCGACCCGGTCCACCGACAGAGTGTTGGCTAAACCGAAGCAAATTCCCAGGGTTATTAACTTAAAGACAAACTCTGGAAGGCTCAGGAGCAGGTTGCCATTGATCTCAATGTCTTTACTTTTCAGGGCGCGAGCGCTTTGAAAGGCGGCCCAGTAAAAGAAGGCAATCAGACCAAGGGTGCCGATGAAGAATATAGGGGTCATGCTTTTTTGAACTCAGCGCTGGCCCCACTTCCCCGGTTAGCTGGGTTTAATGGGGCCACATTCTGTTTAGAGTACTTATTTAGGAGATTGGTTCTTCGATTATTTCTTCGCGTCCGTCCGGATGTTTAATAATCCTCCGGCGAATTGTCGGTGTCGGTTGGGAATTTACGTTAACAGCCGAAACAGGCACGCTCGGGGTTACCGGAGTGGTGGCGCTGGTAGTGGTGGTGTTCACATCGGTACCTTTATCGCCGCCCATACCATTGGTGGTTTCGTCCTTAAACTCTTTAATACTTTTGCCCAGGGAGCGGCCAATGTCGGGTAGTTTGCCGGCACCAAAAATTAACAGTACAATAACCAGAATAATAATCCAGGTTAAGGGTTTATCAAAAGCAAACATTACTAAAACCTCCGGGTCTTTAATTTTTCCACTGAGTAGCGATTTGTGTCCGGGGCAAACTCTCAAGCAGCCCTTTTCTCTATCGTGAGTATATCATAATGGTTCCTTAAAGTCTACGAGTCAGGTGCCCTTTCGGATTGCTCCACTTTCTGCTAGTATAGCCCGGGATTGTGTTAACAACCCTGCTGGTAAGTAAAGAATAAGTTACTAAAAGTTAGATTAATTGTTGAAACTGGGAGATATTATCTTTGAGCGGCATCCTGTATATTGTCAGTACTCCGATTGGAAACCTGGAAGATATCAGCCTTCGAGCGCTGCGCTTGCTGCGCGAGGTGGCCCTAATCGCCGCCGAAGATACCCGGCATACCCGCAAACTGCTTAATCATTTTGAAATTCCCACCCCGGCTACGGCCTACCACGAACACAATAAGCTGACCCGGCTGGACTACATCCTGGATAAACTGCGGGCCGGTGAAAACGTGGCGCTGGTTTCGGATGCCGGTACTCCCTGCCTGTCCGACCCCGGTTGGGAACTGGTCCGGGCCGCCCTGGAAGAAGCTATTGTGGTCGAGGCTGCTCCCGGCCCGGCCGCGCCTATCGTGGCCCTGGTCCTGAGCGGGTTTGCCCCGCACGGCTTCACCTATGCCGGGTTTGCGCCCCGCAAGAAGTCCGAATTAATTAGCTGGTTTTCGGGCTGGCGTCCGGTGGTGGAGCGCCACCCCCTGATATTTTTTGAAGCGCCGCACCGCCTGGTCGCCACCCTGGAAATCGCCCTGCAAACCCTGGGCGACCGGCCGGTGGCGGTCTGCCGGGAACTGACCAAGCTGCACCAGGAAGTCCGCCGCGAAATGCTTTCGGAAGCCCTGGCCCATTTCGAGGCAACCAACCCACGCGGCGAGTTTACGGTTGTCTTTGCGCCCTCCGGCGAAGTCCTGAACAGCCAGGACGAAGAACAGGCTCCGGCCGAAGTTGACCCCCGGCAGCGGCTCCTGGAACTAAAGGCGGCCGGTATCCGGGCCAAAGAGGCGGTAGAAACTGTTTCCAAAGAAACCACCCTGCCCCGCCGCCAGGTCTACGAGCTGTGGTTGAACCTCAAAGATCAGGGCTAATCGACGGCCCGGTAACTCTTGTCCCTGACCCTTGAACTCTTTTCAAATGTACGGCTAACTTTTCTATTGTTATAAAATCGTTCTAAATTGTAATAAAAGGTTAATATGAAGCAACAAAGTAATTACAGTCCCGGGCAGCGGCGAGGCCGATATCGCTCGCCCTACAAGTTGTATTTCTGGCTGGGGTTGGGCCTGACGGTGGCCCTGGCCGCCCTGCTGGTCTTTCTTAAAATGCCGGTCTATCTCGCCTACATCGCCGGTGTAAGCGCGGTAACTTTTGGTTTTTATGGGTATGATAAGCTCCAGGCTAAAAGGGGTATGGGGCGGGTGCCGGAAATGATATTGCACCTTTTAGCGATAACCGGTGGTGCGGCGGGCGGTATCGCCGGGCAGTGGGTCTTTCATCACAAAATTCGCAAGCAGATTTTTCATATAGTGCTGTGGTTGAGCCTTTTTGCGCACATGGCGATTTTTGTTTTTTTCTACAAGTACCTTACAACTTTTACCGACCTGCCGGGCGGTATAAAAGCGCTGCTGGATATTATTCGCCCGCCAAGCCCGGGCCAGTAGACTCACCCTTTGTTGGCTGCCTGAACTATCCAACTCCTGCCACAATCAGCCTTCCAGAACGAACACATTGTCATCCCGAGGGAAGCTGTACTAAATAGTATAGATTCAGGAGAAATGGCCGACCGTGGGGATCCCCGTGCCGGTGGCCTTACCGTAAAGGCAAAGACCCGCCCTGGTCTCTGGCTGTAAAGAACTGGCCTTGCATTATTCCAAAATAGTCGCTATTTGCCAACGGTACCCAGGGGAAGGGGATACCTGGGTTCCTCACTTTGGCTCGGAATGACAGGATTTAATGGGCGTCTAAATTGTTCAATACCGGCCCATAACCCTGTTAATTATAAAAATAAAAGGGAGGCTACACCTTAAAGTGTAAGCCTCCTTATTTAATTCAGGACTGTTTTACTGGTCCGAGTCGGGGTCAGGGACCTGCGGAATGAGCGGTTGGGCGTTCGGGCTCGGTTCCGGCATGGTCGGGTCCGGGTTAGGCTCAATCCCCGGCTGAGGGATTGGACTCGGTTCCGGCCTGATCGGATTCGGGTCGGTGGGGTTATTTGGGCCGGGCCCACCGGGGCGCGGCGGCAATACCTGTTTCACCGTCAAAATGACCGGGCTTTTCTCTAAAGTTAGCATTGCTTTGCTCCTTAAACTATAAACACATGGAACGTTAAACCCAGAACGGTTAACGCCGGACTTAAAACCTTCCAGGCCCTGATACCACTCTTAAAACTCGCAGCCACCCGGCACCTGAAGCATTGACGTTTCCGGTTTAACGTTCCACGCTTATTACAGTCCCAGGCGCTTGAAGGCCGTATCGATATGCTTGAGGTGATAAGCATAATCAAACACGCCTTCTAGTTCTTCGTTCGAAAACCGCGTATTGATTTCAGGGTCCGATTTCAAACCTTCAATAAAGCTGGTGCGCTCGCGCCAGGCTTTCATGGCATGTTTCTGGACCAGTTTGTAGGCTACCTGGCGGTCCAGGCCCTTCTCAACCAGTTTAAGTAGAATCTGCTGCGAGAAGGTCAGCCCACCGCTGGCTTCCAGGTTATACATCATGGCTTCCGGGAAGACCACCAGACCGTCAATCAGGGCGGTCATTTCGGCCAGGGCGTAATCCAGCACCAAACAGGTGTCCGGGAAGATTACTCTTTCAGTCGAGGAATGGCTGATGTCGCGCTCGTGCCAGAGCGGCACATTTTCCAGGGCGGTCATGGCATACCCTCGCAAGAGCCGGGCCAAACCGGTGATTCGCTCGGAACGGTGCGGGTTGCGTTTGTGCGGCATGGCGCTGGAACCCTGCTGGTGTTCGCCAAACGGCTCTTCAACCTCGCGCACCTCTGTCCGCTGGAGATGGCGGATTTCGGTGGCAAACTTCTCCAGGGAAGCGCCGACCAGGGCCAGGGTCGTGATGAACTGGGCGTGGCGGTCGCGCTGCAAGGTCTGGGTAGAAACCGGGGCCGCCTTCAGGCCCAGCAAGGCGCATACTTCGTCTTCCAGGTCGGGTGGGACATTGGCATGCGTCCCGGTCGCGCCGGAGATTTTGCCGTAGCCAATAACCTGGCGGGCTTCATCCAGGCGGTGCTGGTGGCGGCGTACTTCGTCTACCCACACGGCTAATTTGAAACCAAAGGTCAGCGGCTCGGCATGCATACCGTGGGTCCGGCCGATCATAACCGTATCTTTGTATTTGACCGCCTGGCGCTCCAGGACCGCTAACAACTGGTCCAGGTCCTTGCGCAGCAGGTCAAGCGCTTCGACCGACTGGACAGATAGGGCTGTATCAACTACGTCGGTGCTGGTAAGCCCCAGGTGAACAAACCGGACATCCGGGCCAATTGTCTCACCGGCCGCCCGCAAGAAAGCAATTACATCATGATCGGTTTCTTTTTCGATTTCCAACATTCTCTGCAAACTGACAGTGCCCTGGCGAATGGCCGGTAAGGCTGATTCGGGGATAGTGCCGCGTTTGGCCCAGGCTTCGCAGACCGCTTTTTCCACGGCCAGCCAGGTATCAATCCGGTGCTGGTCCGACCATATGTGGGCCATTTCTTCCCGGCTGTAACGCTCAATCATGTTAAAAGAATTCTCCTTAATTATTTCCTGGTAAGCACGCCCCATAATTCATCCCCGGCCCGCCTGGGATGCCAGCGTTTGGCCGGTTGGAGCATTTCAATTTCAAACAGGGGCGAAAAGAGGCGGTGGATTTCCTCGGCTGAAGTGCGGTAGGGTGGACCGCCTTGCCGGTTGTGTGCCCAGAAGACCGCCAGTAGTTTTCCCCCAGGCCTGAGTATATCATGGATTACCCGGGCATATTGCGGGCGCATGGCCGGGTCAATCGCGCAAAAGCAGGTATGTTCGACCGCGTAATCGAAGCTACCCATGAAGCGGTCCGGCAGCTTGAAAAGGTCGTGCTGCTCGAAGGTGGCCTGACTCTCCAGCCCTTTTTCGCGGGCCAACTGGCTGCAATACTGGATCGCCGAAGGCGCGAAGTCCAGCCCGACAACCTCAAAACCATGCTGGGCCAGGTAAAATGCCTCATGGCCCCGGCCGCAACCGGGCACCAGCACCTTTCCGGTGGTAGGCGCGTCAGGGCTGTTCAGGAAGTCCACCAGGGGTGGGGTTGGTTCGCCGATATCCCAGGTGGTCTGCCCCGCCTGGTAGCGTTCTTCCCAGAACCGGGCCTCTAATTTTTCTTCTTGTGACATACCGGCGGCGTTTCTAGGCCCGGTTTAACGGGGTCTGGTTGCTATCCTGGCTTTTAATATAACTATCCAGGATATTGACCACCTCGTTAATAACGGTCTGATTGTAGGTCCAGAAGCCCTCAAAGTTGCGGTAGACCAGCTTGTCAGGATTACGGACCGAAAGTTTTGCCTGTGGCAGTTCGCTGGCTATCAGGGCCATAGAGACAAACTGGGGGTTGTTAAGCACGACAAACCAGTTATGGGTCAGGCTCGAGTCTTCGGGCGAACGGGGTTTTTGCAGGGTAAATACCTTGAGATTAGGCGCCTTCCAGGGTTGGGCGTCCGGGATACCAAATATATTGATCGGGTTATTAAGCATGGAGAGCTTCCGGTACCGTTCTTCCTGGGGCATTAGCCGGGAAAATTTTTGAAAGCCGGCGTAAAAATCAAATTTGCCGCCCAGGTTAATCGCCTGGTCCTCGATTACGTGGCTGATCGCTTCCATGCCTAAAACAGAACAGGTAAAAAACAGGTTGCTCGACTTCAGGGCATCGGTCAGGCTTTGCTGGGTTTCTTGCTCAAAGGAACGATACCCCGTGGTCTTAAAATCGGTTCTCCGGCTGGCGATTTCGACCAGTTTATTTAATTCTGTAGCGTGGTTCATGGCTCTCCTATAAAAGTGCGTGTTATTGCTACCCGGTACTTCATAATACGGTTATACCATTGTTTTAATCTAACCGAATAACCCGGTCCTGGTAAAGCACAGTCCAGGAAAGAATTACTTATTCAAAACTCGTATTGGTATGCTGGAGATAATAACGCAAGAACTCCCACAACCGTTCCAGGCTAGGGGCCCGTTCGATGCCGGGCGCGGCGGCCAGGCGAACCAGAAAGATTTCACGTTTGAGGTCGAAACCCGGCCCGGTATCGGCCCCGTCCAATTTTATCCGGGCGTAACTTATCTGTCCGGCATCGGCAAACCGCTGTACAACTACCAGGCTAGCAAGGCCAATGCCAAGGCCCGCCTGGGCCGCCAAAATAATGCCTTCCACGCTGTCGATTTCCGCGACCACTTCCAGGTCATTGAGATTAAGCCCGACTGACCGGAGAACGATTTCCGTGCGCCGCCGGGTTTCTGAGCCGCTGGCCCGCATCAGGAAAGGCTGGCCCTTCAGATTTATCAAATCTACCTGGGTGTTCTGCCAGGGATGCCCGGCCGGTAGCACCAGCACCAGTTCATCGGTGTGCAGCAAAAGGCTCTCCACGGATTTCTGGCGCGGCGGCTGGCTCATCAGGGCCAGGTGGGTGGCGCGGTCCTGCAATTTCTCCAGGGCGGTTTCTTCCCCGGCCTGGGCCACTGAAAACCGGACCGCTTCATGCCGCCGGTGGAACTGGGTCAGCAGGGCAGGCAGCAGGTAAAGCCCGGCCGTGGTATTCCTGGTATATATCAGGCTTATGCGACCCCGGACCTCACCCAACCCGGCGCTGAAGGTTTCTTCGAGCAGGGCGGCTTGTTCAATCAGGGGGCGGGCCGCTTCCAGGAGACGCCGCCCGGCTTCGGTCAGTTCAATGCGGGGGCCATTCCGGGTAAAGAGTTTTACTTTATAGGTTTCTTCCAGCACACGAATATGCTGGCTGACGCCCGGCTGAGTTAAATTAAATTCTTCCGCCGCCGCTGAAAAACTGCCTCGCTCGCTGGCGGCCACAAAGATTTGAAGCTGGTAAAGATTTACCATCTTGTTCCTGCCTGACGGCTGCTATCGCGCACTTTGACCCGGCGGGTTCGTGCCCCGGTCAAAGCCCATGCCTTCAAACTGCTCCAGCGGGTACTTTTTGCGGTTTTTAGACATGGTCTTTAGAAAACACTCTTCCACGCTCAACCCGTAAGCTTCGGCAATTTTAAGGACGTGGCAGAGAACGTCGCCCAGCTCAATTTTAAGTTCTTCGAGTTTCAGGACTTCGGCCTGGCGGGTTTCCTGGACTTCCGAGCGGCGGCTTTCCAGGTGGGTAATCACGCGGGCCATTTCGCCCAGTTCTTCCATCATATGGATAGTCGTGTAATAGCGCCCTTCCGTATCGCTGGGATACCAGCCGCGTTCGTCCAGGAACTGCCGCAAGTCGGCCTGGGCCGCGTCCAGTGTAACCGGCTGCGGTAATTTGTTTGTTTCGTCCATCGGATTAATTTCTGTGGCTTTCTATTTTTATTAAATACTATAATTTGTTATTTAGCCCCACAGCCGGGTTCAACCCGCCGTGGCCTGGGCCTGTTCCGGTAGTTGCCGGAAACAGCTTATTTCGATCAGGCAACCCCAAAAAGCTGCCGGACATTTTTGCCGGTCTGCTCGGCTACCGCCTCATAGCTGATACCTTTTAACTCGGCAATTTTCTCAGCTACCAGCCGCACGCGGGCCGGTTCGTTGCGCCGTCCCCGGAAAGGATGTGGCGTCAGAAAGGGGCTGTCGGTTTCGACCAGCAGGCGTTCCAGCGGCACAACGCGGGCCACTTCGTGGCGGTCGAAGGCTTTTGCGAAAGTTACCGGCCCGGCTATCGAGATAAAAACATTTTCTCCCAGGGCCATACATTCGTTGGCTTCCTCAACGCTTCCACTGAAGCAGTGCATCATAATCTTAAGGCCCACGGCTTTAGCTTTTAAAGTTGCCAGCAGGTCGGGCATAGCGTCGCGGCAGTGAATGACCAGGGGCAGGTCCAACCGGGCCGCCAGGTCGATTTGCTTCTCAAAGTAGACTTTTTGGACTTCAGGCTCAACGTCATCGTGGTAATAATCCAGGCCGGTTTCGCCCAGGCCGATTACCAGGCCCCGGTTTTCAACGATAAGCTGTTCCAACCGGGCCAGAGCGGCCTCCGGGTCACCGGCCCGCAAAATATCGGTCGGGTGCAGGCCCAGCGCCAGGAAGATATAACCGGGATAGCGGCGGGCCAGTTCGAGTGACGAGTCCCAGCGCGGCGGGTCGATACCAACATTTACAATTCGTTCTACGCCGGTCTGCCTGGCTCGTTCAATCATTTCGGCCTGATCCCCGGCATAATGTTCCAGGTCAAGGTGGGCGTGCGCGTCAATCAGCATTTAAGCTCGTTCCTTTAGGCAAGTAAATTTCTTCTCGCTTGATGTAATCACTCACTTCTTCCGGTAAAAGATAGCGAATGGAGGTGCCCTGGGCCACCCGGTGCCGGATTTCGCGTGAGGCGATTTCTACCAGCGGCACGTGCAAAAGAATAATCCGGTCGGCCAGGTCTATTTCAGGCAGACCGGCCTGGAGTTTATCCAGCGGCAGGGTATACCCTGGCCGGTCAACTACGACCAGTTTGGAGCGGGTAACTACCTGGTCCGGCTCGTTCCAGCTTAACAGGTCAGCCGCGGCATCTACCCCGATAATAAAGTAAAGGTCGGCCTGGCCCTCGTATTCTTCGTGCAAAGCTTCGAGAGTCTGGGCGGTATAGGATAAGCCTTCGCGGTCGATTTCAATAGTGGAAGCTTCGAACAGCGGATTATCCTGGATTGCCAGCCGGACCATATCCAGGCGGCAGGCTGCCGGGGTTATATCCTGGTCCTGCTTGTGCGGCGGGTCGCCGGTCGGAATAAATACTACTTTATCCAGTTCAAGCCGCCACCCTGCTTCGTTGGCAATCAACAGGTGCCCGTTGTGGATGGGGTCGAAAGTTCCTCCCATAATGCCCAGTTTGATAGATTTATTAGTTTTGGTTTTGGCCGTATTCATTAGTAAGGACTTTCACCTGGTCTATTCATTATGCGTGGAACGTAATACGTGGAACGTAATACGTAGAACGTATAACGAAATATGGGTAAATATCAAAAATCGTTTATTTTGCCGCGTAACCCGTTTTAGCCTGTACAGGCTGCTTTATTCATTCCCCGTTCAACATTCTACTTGGCAGTGGCAGGCGCGGCGGCAGCGGCGGTTACACCGGTCACTTCCATTTCCGGCAATTTTTTGACCAGCGCCAGGATAACATCGGTGGCGGTAGTGGCCGGGGCGCTGGTCGGACTCCACAGGTCCAACTTGCAGTTAGTCGTCAGGGCGTTAACCGACTCCACAAAGACCTGGGGGCCGGGATCTTTACTGACTTTATTGGCTTCAAACTCCCCGACGCATCCTTTGATTTCCTGGCTAAACTCTTCAAAGCTCTTGCCCGTAATCGGCATTGTAAACCGGATAGTGGTCAGGCGCTGGCGGTAAGCCGTCCGGTTGGTTACTACTTCCGAGAATACAATACTATTTGGAATAAATACCTGCACGCCGTCATCGGTGTGGAGCTGGGTGGTCCGAATTTCAATATTCTCTACCTGGCCCTCCACATCGCGCACTTTAATCCGGTCGCCAATACTGAAGGGTTGCTCAAGTAAGAGATAGACCCCCGAAACGAAATTCTTTAAAATATCCTGAATTGAAAGGCTGACCGCTAAACTTACAAGGCCAAACAGGGTCAATAAGGTCGAAAGACCGGCCCCGGTATAAATACTCAGGATAGAGAGCGCCGCCACGATAATCAGGGCCACATAGACCAGGTTGCTGAGCAGAATCGGCAGGTTGGCGTTGCGGCTGGTCCGGTTTACTACTTTCCGGACAGAGGTGCGCAAGACCCGGCCCAATACCAGGAACAGGGCCAGCAGTAACAAACTTAAGATTGTTTTTCCCAGCAGTTCAACCAGCTGGTTTTGATCAATCAGCTTTAATAAGCGATCCCACAATACTTCCAAAAAAAGATTTTCCTCCTATTGTTTCCAGTCCAAATTACAGCGTTACTCAGGGGTAGGCGTGGGAGAAGCCGTTGGGGAAAGGGGCGTAGTGCCTGGCGCAACCGTTACATACTGTGGGGCGACAATCCGGAAGCTATTCGACCAGCTATAATGGCGGTCGGTACAATCCTGAATAAACTGGCTGCCCGCCGGACAGAGCAGGTAATACTGGATTAACAGCCGGTAGTCGCCTGGAATGTTCCAGTCTTGACCCTGGTAAGGCCGGGTTTGTTTGAGATTAAAGGGAAAGGAAGCGTCGGCGTTTGCGCCCGGTGGAATACGGACCGACTGGTGCCCACCGTTCGGTACACAGAAACCATACCCGCCCGGCGCGATATTCACCCAGTTATTGAGGTCCAAAAACTGGGCTTTATCTTTAAGGTTGGTGCCAATAAACCGCTGCAAAATAGTTCCATCGCACTTACTGACATACAAAGATTTCTCGCGTTTGTTATTAATGAAAAAAGTTATTTTTTCATTGGGCACTACCGGGATGTAATCTTTAATACTGTAAACTACCAGGTCTACCCCAAAATCCGACCCGGGAATAATAGTTGGCGGCGGCGTTACTCCGGTCGCGGCCAGGGCCGTACCCAGGGCATAGTTCTGGTCGAGCCGGTCGAGCCTGGTCTGCGGCTGCAGCGCCAGGATTATGAAGAGGCCCAGCACCACCGCCAGGGCTAACCCGCCTAAAACTTTTTGTTGCAGGCTGAGGGTTACTTTCGGTTCGGCCACCGGCTCGGCAACCTTACGGTTCGGGCTGGCGACCTTACGGCCGGTGGACGGTTTGGCTACGGCGGCCTTACTCTTGGTGGAAGGCTGGGCCTTATCAGGTGGTAAGACCGGCGGCCTGGTTTGCTTCATAATCCTTCAAGATCCTGGGCTAATTAGGCCTGGCCGGTTAACTCTTTGACCACTTCATTGATCAGGCGGCCTTCGGCCTTGCCTTTTAACTCTTTAGAAGCCAGCGGCATTATTTTACGGAAATCTTTGCCTTCCCGCTCTACCAGCGGGGTCAGGGCGGCTACAATCTCTTCCCTGGTAAGCTGGCGGGGCAGGTAATGTTCCATAATAACCAGCTCGGCCCGCTCTTTATCGGCCAGGTCGCTGCGGTTGCCTTTTTCGAAGGCTTCTATTGAATCGCGGCGCTGCTTGATTTCTTTCTGGATGACCCCGATGTAATCGGTTTCGGTGATTTCCTGCCCATAGTTAGGGTTCTTACGGTCGGTCCGGTCTACTTCAAGCCGCTGGATAGCCGCCCGCAGCAGCCGAATTGCATCAAGCCGGCCGGTTTCTTTGCTCTTCATGGCCGTCTTCATGTCTTCTACTAACTGCTCTTTCAGACCCATTATTCTATCTCCCGTCTAAATAATTTTCGTTTCCTGAGATTCAAGTTACCTTAAAGGTGTTATACCAAAGCCCGCTGTTCGGGTCTTGCCCTTACATTAAACCGGCTCAAATTATAGCATACTCCCCCGGCTTCGGGGTCGGGCCTGAAACTGACAATACATTTAGTTTAGCAGTGCTGCTTCAACCCGGACAATAGCCTGAACAGCCTATTCTTGAAAAAGCGATAAAAAAGGCGGCTTTGAAGCAAGCCGCCATTGTTAAAGGTTAAAAGTATGAACAGAATTATTTCCAATTGGCCGGGAACTACCGGCCTTCCCGCCACTATTTCCGGTCGGGCGGCACCGCCTGTGGTGAGAGCGTTTTGTTTTTGGCAGGCCACTGCTCGTCGAGGGCTGGCATCGCGCCTTTCTTGCCGGTTAGCTGCTCCACCTCAATGCAGTAGACCGTCACCGCTTCCAGGCGAGGGTAGAAGCTTTTTGGCCGTTCCCAGGCCGGGTCAGCGTACTTTGCCATAAAGCGGTCGAAGAACAGGGCTTTTTTAGCCGGGTCGGCTTCGATCCGGACTGACCCGAAGGCAATCACACTGTTATAGCTGGTCGTGGTGTCACATTCAAACTCGCCATAGGGCCAGACCTGGCCGATTTCGGCTACCTCAAAGCAGACTCGCGGCTGCCGCTCTACGTTCTGCTTGAAATGCCCGCTAATCCTGGCGTTATGGGTATATATCTTTCCCTCTTCGTAAACGAACAGGTTAGGCACCACATAAGGCTCCCCACCGCTGCTGACCGTGGCAAAGTGGCCGACTTTGGCCGTCCTCAACAAGTGCTCTATTTCGGCTTGCTCCATCGCCTTGTCCTGGCGGCGCAGGGTTCCCTGGCTCATCGGTTACTCCTTCCCGGCGCTTACCCCGGCGGAACCGGCCATCCTGGCTTCCAGCCGGGCTTTAACTTCCGGCCATTCCCGGTTCAGGATACTAAAATAGACCGTATCGCGAATATAGCCACTGGGGTAAATCATATGGTTGCGTAAAACGCCTTCTTTAACCCCACCGATTCGCTGAATAGCATTCTGGGAAATATAATTGCGGCTGTCGGTCTTTAGCTGGACCCGGATAGCCTGTTGAACTTCAAAAGCATATTTTAATAACAAATATTTACATTCGGTATTGCGCGGAGTCCGCCAGTATGGCTTGCCCAGCCAGGTCCAGCCGATTTCAAGTGACTTATTTTGAGGCTGGATATCCAGGTAACTGGTGCTGCCAATCGCCCGGCCGCTCTGGCGGTCAATAATCGCGAAAGGCAGGCGGTGCCCGGCGGCTTGCTGGCCGAGTGCCCCGTGAATAATCGCCTGCATTTCAACCAGGCTCTGGGGACGGGGAATCGCTACATAACGCCATAGGTCATCATGCTGGGCGGCTTCGAATAAGTCGGGAGCGTGTTCCTCGGTGAGCGGTTCCAATATAATGTGCTGGCCTTCTAAGGTAACCGGGGCGATCTTCATAACTTCTCTACCTTCCTGGTAATGTACTTAATAACAATGTTGACTAAAACCAATAGTTATGATAATGTAATAATAACAAACAATTACAATTTGTCAATAGAAGCGAAAAGAATTTGAACTTCGAAAAAATAAAACTGGATAAATCCGACAGCGCCCCTCTCTACCGGCAGCTGGCCGAGCAGCTTAAAGCCGCCATCCGGCGTGGTGACTTACAGCCGGGCGAGAAGCTGCCGCCAATCCGGGCCTGGAAAGAAAAGCTGGCTGTCAGCCCGGTCACCGCCACCCAGGCATATGAAGTACTGGGGGCCGAAGGGTTCGCGGTCGGCCAGGTCGGGCGCGGCACTTATGCCCGCTTGCCGCAAGCCAGGCCTGAACCGGTGGACCATACCGGGTCATTCGAAGTCCCGGTGGCCGTCCTGCCGCCCCGTCCGGCTTTTTCCCCGGCGGCGTTTGATTTGCCGTTTTATTACAAAATCAGCCGGTCTTTGCAGGTCCAGCGGGCCTTGAACACGTCGCTGGCGCGATACCAGGCGGTAGGCGGCCAGGATATGATTGTCCTGACCAGCGGCGCTCCCGCCCAGGAGTTTATCCAGTTGGACCGCTGGCGAAGCGCCATGAACCAGGCCGGGGAAAGCTTTGAGCAGGAAAGCCAGCAATACGGCAACGCTCAATTCCAATATGGTTCGGCCCTGGGCGACTTCGCCACCCGGCAGTGGGTGGCCGGTTACATGGACCGCTTTGGCTTTAAATCCGACCCTGACGAAATTCTCCTGACCACCGGTAGCCAGCAGGCGCTGGACCTTATCAGCCGGGTGCTGGCCGGGCCCGGTGATAATGTCATGATCGAATGCCCTTCGTATGTTTCGGCCCTGGAGATTTTTGAGAACCGGGGAGTTAATTGGCTGCCCTTGCCTATGGACGACCAGGGCATAATAGTTGAGCAGGTCGAACGGCTGGCCGAGCGTTACCGGCCGCGCCTGCTCTATACTATTCCAACCGCCCAGAGCCCGACCGGGATTACCCTGGCGGCGGAGCGGCGCAAAAAGCTGGTCGACCTGGCCGACCGTTACAATTTCTGGATAATTGAGGACGACACCTGTAACGAGTTCTATTATGAAAGCGAAACTCCCCTGCCCACTATTAAAAGCTACGATACACCGGGCCGGGTAATCTACCTGAAAAGTTTCAGCAAGCTAATCTTTCCGGCAGTACGGTTCGGTTTGATAACCGCGCAAAGACCGCTCATGGAAAAACTGGCCGAAGCCAAAGCGGTTTTCGACCGGGGCATTTCGCTGCCGCTGGCCCGAACGGTCATGAAATTTGCCGGGGCACCGGCCTTTGAAAAAGAATTGGCTACCGCCCGGCAAGGTTATCGCGAAAGGCGTGACGCTTTACTGGACGGTTTTGAAGCCGAATTGGCCGGGTGCAGTTGGACCAAATGTGAAGGCGGGTTTAGTATCCAGCTCACCCTGACCGAAGATATCCGGGGTGAGGAGTTTCACCTGGCCGCCGCCGACAACGGGGTGGGAGTCCTGCCAGGGTCGATTTACTACCCTGTAATGAGCGAAAGTCGCTTGAATACCGTGCGGATAAGCTTTGGTGATAATTCGCCGCAACGCTTGCGAGAAGCCTGCCGCCGCCTGGGCAAGACCCTGCGTTCCCTGACCGGACGCCCCTACAGCCAGCCGCCTGGACCACCTTTTATTACAGCGGTTTAACCTCATTTTAATTATTTTTGGATTGACAACTCTTTGGTTTACCCATAATATTGTCTGGTGCAGCAAAGTAAGGTTTAAAAATTACAACTTTCCCCGGGCGTTAAACGTTAAGTTAAAGGGATAACGTTTATCCGACAAAGGGAATTTTGATTCTGTCCGCATCCGGTTATCTTCTCATTAAATGCGGATTACAACCTGCTATTGACCCTTGTTACCTTGTTACTTTTGCCGTTTAAGTTCTCATCAGGCCCAACAAAAGTATTATCCCTGACGTAGTAACCCTATTGAAGTTCCAAAATCATAGCAATTTTTTTTGCTTTACGGCGATATCTAGAGGTTCGGAATGTTCTTGAAAAGTAAAAAGCTCAGCCTGGCTTTTTTTGTTTACCTGGTTTTACCCCTGCTGGTGTGTGTATTTAATATTATACCGGAGCCCGCCGCCGCGCAGACCGCCCCTGGTGCTGCTTCCCAGGACCGCTTTGGCACCAGCCAGTTTTACCAGACCTGGCAGCGCACCGACCTGCCGATTGCCGCTCAGCGGACCTCGCGGAGCTGGTACTGGGGACCCGAACCAAAAGCCCTGGGTTTTTATGAAGACTATGACCAGTCCCCTTTTGGCAAGCGAATGGTCCAGTATTTTGATAAAGCCCGCATGGAGCTAACCAACCCGGACCAGGCCAGCGTCAGCAACGGATTGCTGGTAGTGGAACTACTTACCGGTAAACTCCAGATCGGAGACGGCAGCTTCATTAATAAAGGCGCGGCCGGGGTGCCTATCGCCGGTGATAACGACAACGTTTATCCGACCTACAAGGACCTGACCTCTTACTATAACCAGCCCGGCAACGCCCGGACCGGCGATATTGTCAAAGCTCAGTTAACTTCCGAGGGCCTCAATTTCATCAATACCTTTACCAGTGACCCGGCCACCAAAATCGCCAGCACTCAAAATGGCTTCAGCATCCCAGGTGCCTTCTGGAACTACCTTAACCGCCAGGGTGTAATCTTTAACCAGGGCCGTTACCAGCAGGATACCATCAGCAACTGGCTTTTCGCGGTGGGCTACCCGGTGACCGAAGCTTACTGGACAAAGGTAAAAGTCGGCGGCAAAGAAAAAGATGTAATGGTCCAGGCTTTCGAGCGCCGCCTGTTGACCTATACTCCGACCAATTCGGAAGAGTACAAGGTCGAAATGGGCAACGTCGGGTTACATTATTTGCAGTGGCGCTATAACGGCAAAATGCCGCAGTACAGCAACCCGATTGAAAGTATGTTTGTCAGCCCCACTTACCAGTGGTACAACTCGACGGAAGTCTTGAACTTGCGGACCGCCCCGAATTCCAAGGCTCCCCACCCCCCCAATGCTACCGAAACGCCTTTCGTCACTCAGATGCAGCCGGGTGATACCATCCAGGTAATCCGGTCGGTACCGGGTGAAGAGATTACGCCCGGCAATAATACCTGGTACCAGGTTTACGAAAAGCCGGACATTTTTGTCTATTCCGAATACCTTAAAAAGGCCAACCTGGGCGCTTACCCGGCCGTACCACGCAAGCACCCCGGCATCTGGGTTTCGATTTCGACCGAAAAGCAGCAGATGGCTGTCTTTAACGGCGATAAAATGATTTACCAGACGCTGGTTGCGACCGGGCGGCCCGGCGTGGGTGACAAGGACTTCTCGACCGTTAAGGGGGTCTTTGGGGCTATTGGCGGCTTCCGGCCGGCCACCCAGACCATGCAGGGCGGTAACCGGGCGGCTGATACGGAGTATAAGTTGCTGGATGTACGCTATGTAACTTATTTCTTCCGGGATTACGCTATTCACGGCAGCTACTGGCACACCAAGTACGGTATTGCGCCCCAGAGCCACGGCTGCGTCAACGCTTCGGTCTATGACGCCAGTCTCATCTGGCGGCTTCCGGTCGGTACAGTCGTAGACGTATTTTAGGTAGACCGGCCCTTTAATGGCAGGGTTGTGGCTTATTCAAAGGTCAGAATCCTGCCATGTTAAACTTTATTCGGGGAATCAAAGGAGAGTGTTAAGCTCTCCTTTTTGATTCCCGTCAGGGCAACTTTAAAAGAGGCCCGGTGAAAGTTCTTCTCACCGGACCTCTTTTAACTTTTTAGAAAAAAAGATATTAAAACCGTTTAGTCTAATGACGAAATTTCCAGCCGCGTGGGAATCTCACGGGCGACCCCGTGCCAGAACCCCGGCTCCGGCGGTCCGGTGGGGATCGGGATAATCGCCGGGTGGCCGTTATGGGCGAAAAGCCATTTGGAAATAATATTTATTTCGTCTACCGCTTCCTGCCCGATGACCCGGCCGCCGTGTTTGCCCCAGCCCGGTTGCGTGGCCGCCAGGCGGGCTTCTTCTTCGGCCAGGGCTTGCCAGGCGCTATCCAGCAGGTCGGCCGCTTCCGCTGGCGCCAGTTCCAGCGACAGCCGGACCTGACGGCCCAACCGGCCCCGGTAAATACACAGTAGTTCGACCGCCCCGGTCTGGCTGGAAGGCAGGCAAATCAGCGCGTGGTTGCCTTCTACGGCTGCCGCCAGGAATTGCTGGCTGGAAACAATCTTTTCGACCTGTGAGACAATATCGCGCAGTTCGGCGGCTTTCTCAAAATTGCGGCTCTGGACCGACCGGTTCAATTTGGCCCAGATGGTATCCAGCATGTTTTCTTTCTCGCCGCTAAGAAAACTTATTACTTCCTCGATGGTCTTTTCAAGATAGAGCTGGTTATCGCTTTCGCTGTCGTTACCCACGCAAGGGCCGGGGCAGCGCCCCATTGACAGCCGCAAGCAGGGTGGCGCTTGCTTGCGTTTCTTTTTGTCCGGCGGAGGCGGCTCAAAAGAGCGGGTGCAGTTGCGGACCGGGAAAAGTTGCTCGATAATTTCGACGGTTGTATCGACTGCCCGCCGGTTCTTAAACGGCCCAAAGTACCGCGCACCATCGTCCACTACTTCCCGGACACTGGTGACGCGTGGAAAGCGCTGCTTGAGGTCTATCTTGATGAAAGGATAAGCCTCGTAATTGCGCAGTTGTTTATTGTAGCGCGGCTTGTATTCTTTAATCAGCCGCGACTCCAGCAGCAATGCTTCAAGTTCGCTGCCGGTAACTATATGGTCAATCCGGGCAATACTTTCGGTCAGGCCGTCCATCTTGCGGGTGTAGCCGAGCGGTTCGCTATAGTATGACGATACCCGGTCGCGCAGGTTCTTGGCTTTACCGACATAGATTACCTTGCCGGTATTGTCTTTCATCAGGTAGACGCCTGGCCGGTGCGGTAAGCCCTTCAGTAAATCTTTGGAAAGGACATCGCGGCCATGGGCGGTCGCCCGGTTGGTCAGGCCGTGGCCGGGGTCGCGGTATGAGGCCCGTTTTAACTTGATCCGGTCCGGTCTTTCGATTTCCTGCGACTCGGTGGAAGGCTCTTCCCAGGGAGCCGGTGCCCCGGTATCAATATCATTGTCGTCTACGTCCGGCCCGTCCGGCAGCTCAATCTCCATCTGGAAAAGAGTTTTGGTTGGCGGGGCGTCGGCTTCTTCCGGCAGTCCCGGTAAAGCCGGGGCCCTGGTCAGCCGGGTGCGGCCCGCCCGCAGATCGCCAAGGGTATGGTAGCCCTGGGCATGGGCTTTATCCAGCAGCCGCAAAAAGGCTTCGGTAGTCAGCGACGCGTCGGCCATGGCCCGGTGGCGCGTTGTAACCGGCAGGTCGAGCATCGCGGCCAGCCGGTCGAGGTTGGGCCGCCGCAAGCCGGGATGTAGCCTGACCGCCAGGCTGATTGTATCAACCGTTTCGTTCAAGAGGGCCGGGCGGCCCAACCGGTGCAGCTCATAATCCAGGAACCGGATATCAAACGGTACATTGTGCCCGACAATAATTGTCTGACCCAGGAAGGCCAGCAGTTTATCGGCTACCTGGCTGAAGCCGGGCGCGGTCGAGGTCATCTCATTGTTAATGCCGGTAAATTTAGAGATAAAGTCAGGAATGCGCCGGTGCGGGTTGAGCAGTGTTTGAAAAGTTTCGACCGGCTGGCCGTTCTTTACCTTGATCGCGGCGATTTCAATTACACGGTTTCGCTGGGGATTGAGGCCGGTAGTTTCAGTGTCAATTACGACATATTCCAACTCGGTCAGGGCATGCACGGCCTCGTTATAGCGGGCCAGGCACCATTCGCCGCCGGGCAACTGCCGGAACCGCGCGGTGTCGGCCAGGACATGGGACAGAATTCCGCCCCAGACCTCAATCTTTCCGCGCACTCCAAAGACCTGCTGGACCAGTACTTCTTCACGCGCCCGCCCGCCGTGTTGTTCCAGGTAAAGATGGGCTCGCCGGGCCAGATGTTCATAGCCGGACTCAGCCGCCGGATTTTGTGCTTCGTTTATTACCATTCAGATAAAAGTTTGTACAATGTGATCTAATAGATTGAAACAGATGTTTTAGTGATTATATCAAATGAGTCAAGCCAGGACAGTTCCGGGCCATCACGGATTGGCGAAATATTCTTCAATCGCGTTCGCGAAACCGCTCGCCAGTTTATCCTGGACCTTTGCATCGGCCAGCAGGGCCGCTTCGTGGTCGTTGCTGATAAACAGGGTTTCGGCCAGCGCACCCGGCATATTTGTCGCGGCGGTGTGGTTGCCCACGTTCGGCCCTAGCACAAAAATATGCTCCCCATTGTTGTCCAGCTTCAAATCATCTTCAACGCGCCGGTTCTGGGCCTTGTACCCTACCGCGTTCAGACTTTCCAGGCTTTTATCCTGGATTAGCTGGGCAAATTTTTTGCTCTGCAAGCCGAAAGGCCGGTTGAGGGTGTACCAGGTTTCCAGCCCGCTTACATCGTTACCCAGTTCGCTGCTGTTGATATGCAGGGATAGAAACAGGTCGCCTTTGTTCTGGTTGGCAATATTAATCCGGGCCTGTAAATCGTCAACCTGGTCAATTTTGCCATCGTGATTGAAATCCTGGGGAGGGGTATTGGGTGAAATATCGGTAGTGCGGGTCAGCACCACCTTGATGGTTGGGTCAATATGGTCGGCCACTTTTCGCCCGATTTTAAGGACCACCTCTTTTTCCAGCAGGTCGGGTTTGCCGCTGGCATCGCTGTGAAAAGTACCCCAGTCGTCGGCTCCATGACCGGGGTCAATCACAACAATGTGGGCCGGGGGTACCGGCGTGCTGGTCGGCGGGACCGGCGTTGGTGTAGCAGAGTTAAAGGCCAGGGCGGTTTCGTTTATGTTTAACGAAGCCCGGGTAGCAGTATTGGCAATGGTAGAAGGCTTGTTTTCACTACCGGTTACCAGGGCCAGTAAAAATAGGATCAGTAATGTGAAAATAATCATGAAATGTGGTGCTTTTAACTGCATTCAAGCTCTTTCTTTAGTATGCCAGGCCGGGTCGGGCGTTTAGACCTGTAAGGTCTCTTTTAAAACGGCGACCAGTTCCGGCCCAATTGAGGCGTTTGTCGCCACTATCTCTCTTTTATACAGGTCGAAGGGGTCTTCCTGGAAGTTAGAAATCCGGCCCCCCGCTTCGCTAACCAGCACCCAACCTGCGGCCATGTCCCAGGGGTTGAGCCGTTCCCAGAAACCGTCCAGGCGGCCGCAAGCCACATAGCACAGGTCCAGCGCGGCTGAACCGTCGCGCCGGACGCCGTGGCAGCGCAGGCTGATTTTCTCCCAGGCGGTCAGGACCTGCTGATTGCCCGCCTGGTCTCCGGGGAAACCGGTGCAGACCAGGGACTGGCTCAGGGTTGGAGTATCGGATACCTTGATAGGCTGGCCGTTGAGAAAAGCGCCGCCCCCGGCCACCGCTTCAAACATTTCATCGTGGACCGCGTCATAGACCACACCCACCACTAACCGGCCTTTGTGTTCCAGGGCGATACTGACCGAGAAAAAGGGATAACGGTGAGTGTAGTTGGTGGTTCCATCCAGCGGGTCAACAATCCAGCGGAAGTCCGGGGCGTCACCGCCGACCGTACCTTCTTCGGCCAATAACTGGTGCGAGGGAAAATTCTGGTTGAGCAGCCGGGCAATTTCAGCTTCACACATGCGGTCAACTTCCGTCACCAGGTCAATTGGACTACTCTTGGTCTCAATCCGCAACTGGCGGCGCAATCCGGCCAATTGAATAGCACCGGCCGCCCTGGCCGCTTCTTTTGCTACTTCCAGGTATTGGTTATACATGAGACTCCTATCTAAAAGTTTTCAGGTGGTTTCTCTTACCGGGTTAATATACTACAAACATGGGCTGCTGAAAATCTCTTCTGGCCGGGTTTCAGGGCCGTTCGGGTTTTTTACTAAGCTTCTATTAATCATTGCATTTCCTCCATACCGCTGATTGCGCGGGCCTGGGCGGTGCATGGTAGCAAGGTTAATTCTTGAAGGACGCTGCCGGTTGAAACCAACTGTGACTGTAGTCCACTACGACACCCGGTCAACCGGACAAAAACGCCAGTAACCCTGGAATAAAACGTGCAGAATAGTTAGCGTGAAGTAAATATTGTAGGGTTTAATTGCAAGGATAAAGGAGATGTGAGGCGTATGGATACACTGGTAATAATGGCGCTGGTGCTAATCGGCGTAGTGATTCTAGGAGCTTTTTTCGTAATGAAGGTAACCAGCAAAAGCGGTGGAAACGATGATGTCTGGCAACCGGATGACAAAAAAGGGCCGCACCCTGAAAGCTGATGCCCGGGCCGTTATTTCCGCAGGAAGTCCAGCAGCAGCCGGTTAAATTCGGCCGGGCGCTCCAGCATGGGAGTGTGCGCTGCTCCCGGGATAATTTCAAACCGGGCGTGGTGCAGACGGCGGGTCAATTCTACTCCCAGCGAAAGTGGGACCAGGTGATCTTGCTTGCCCCAGACTACCAGGGTTTCGGCCTGTATCAATTCGAGGTCACGCGCGATATCGGCCGCCATCAGTTCGTTGGCCGCCCGCCAGAGGGTGCGCGGTCCGGCCCGGTAGGCGTCAGCCAGGAAGACCGGCCAGAATGCTGGGGGGATTTTGCATGCGGCCAGGGCCAGGCCCAGACCCCTGTCCAGGAAACTATTTTCAAATGGTAAGGCGGCTGCGTCAACCAGCACCAGCTTTTCGACCCGATCCGGGTGGCGCGCCGCCAGGTCAGCCACAATAAAACCGCCCATTGAGTGGCCGGTCAGGCTGGCTTTTTCAACCCCCAGCTTATCTAAAAAGTCGATAAGCTGGTTGGCTGCTGTCCGCAATTCAAAACTGGGTCCGGTGCGGCTCCCGCCAAAACCGGCTAAATCCAGGGCATAAACCCGGTAATGGGCGGCCAGAGCAGGGAGGGTCTTGTGCCACCAGTGGTTTGAGCCAGACAACCCATGCACCAGCACCACCACCTGGCCCTGACCCGCCGTCATGTAATTCAACTCGACCGCGCCGCTTTTAACCCGGCCTTGCTCAACTTCCATTTTTACCTGATTATATTTGGATTATCCGGCTTTTCCCGACCTGCTTTTGCCGAAAAGGTTGAGTATTAATCAAACTTCAAAGGATTAGCACCACGGACCGACATCCCGCCATCCACAAATACCGGCGAGCCGCTCATATAGCTGGCGGCGTCGGAGCAAAGGAAAGCCACTACAGAACCAACTTCGTGGGTTTCCCCCAGGCGGTCCAGCGGTGTGCGGTTCAGGAAGCTATCAGTCCTGGGCTTATTCTTTTTCAAAATTTCCCGGTTTAAGTCCGTAACAATCACGCCCGGCGATACCGGCACCACCCGGATGCCGTATTGGCCCCATTCGTTTGCCAGGTTGATCGCCACGCCCAGGGTGGCGTGTTTGGTAATGCTGTAGGATGGGACGCCGCCCCAACCGAAGTGCGAGGACATTGAACCGATAATGACAATCGCTCCGCCGCCCTGTTCTTTCATATAGGGGAAAGCCGCCTGCGCGGCCCACAAAGCGCCCTTGGCGTTGAGAGCGAATGCCTCATCCAGCAAAGCTTCGTCCAGCTGGTCTACCGGGCCGGAGCGCAGCATCCCGGCGTAGTAGCACAGGAAATCCAACCGGCCGAGGGCCTGGGCTGCCTGGTTGACACAATTTACCACCGACTGGCGGTCTTTGGCATCCACGGTCAGGGCCGGGAAGGTTTCGGCCTGGCCCAGCCCTTGCAGAGCCGCGCTAACTTTCTCCGGGTTGGACGAGGCCGGAATGACCCGACCGCCCCAGTTGACTATCTGTTGCGCGGTCGCCAGGCCCATGCCCGAGGTGCCGCCAATAATTAACCCGCTTTTACCCTGTAAAAGCCCGCCGGAATTGGTTTGGTTAGTCATTGATTTTCTCCTTTTATTCCAGGCGATAAGCCCGTTTAGCCAGGCGATAGCTGGTATCCTGGGCCATTTCCAGGGCGTCGGCCAGGTCGATAAGGCCCTTATTAACCAGACCGGCCAGCCAGTTGCTGGTCACGCGCCGCCAGACATCATGCCGGGCCGGGATCGAAACAAAGGCCCGCGTGTCGTCATTAAAGCCGGAAGTGTTATACAGGCTGGCGGTTTCTGTCACCTGGTCCAGGTAACGCACCATCCCGTTTACGCTGTCGTGAAACCACCAGGGCGGGCCAAGCAAAACGGCCGGGTAATGCCCGGCCAGCGGGGCCAGTTCCCGGCTGTAGGTACTTTCATCCAGGCCAAACAGGATCAGGGTCAGGCGGGGGTCGTTGCCGAACTCGTTCAACAGGTTATATAAGTTATGGGTCCATTCGACCTGGACCGGGATGTCGGCCCCTTTATCGGTCCCGTATTCCGCGAAAAGCCCGGCATTGTGGTTGCGGAAACTCCCGGCGTGAAGCTGCATTACCAGCCCATCTTCGGTACTCATGCGGGCCATCTCTATAATCATATGGGCCATAAAACGCGCTGCATCGTCTTCTTTAAGCTTGCCGCGCAGCGCCCGGATGAATATCTTTTCGGCTTTGTCTTCCGGTAATCGTTCGGTATAGGGGTCCAGGGCGGCCTGGTCGGTCGAAGTCGCGCCCATCATTTTGAAGAAGGCCCGCCGCTCTTGCAGGGCCCGGATAAACGTAGCGTAACTATCTATTTCATAACCGCTGACTTCGGCCAGCTTTTCAATATTTTTGGACCAGTTTTCAGCTTCCAGGTTTATTACGGCATCCGGGCGGAAGGTCGGGCGGACATTGGTGATGCCTTCGGCGCGTAAAGATTTATGCTCGGCCAGGGTATCGCTGGCGGCGTCAGTGGTGCAGAGGACTTCAATATTAAAGCGTTTGAAAAGGGCACGCGGTGAAAATTCGGGCTGAGCTAGCTGCCTCTCCAGGTGGTCGTAAATGGCCTGGGCGTTAGCGCCGTTCAACTTCTCGTCTACGCCAAAGACGGAAGTTAACTCATCGGCCAGCCATAGGCCGGTGGGAGTGCCCCGGAACAAATAGAAATTTTCAGCAAAGACCTGCCAGATTTTGCGGTGGTCAGCGCCTTCTACCGGGCCTTTGCGGGTCGGCACTCCCAGGTCAGCCAGGTTGATGCCCCGGCTGTAAAGTAGGCGGTAGACATAATGGTCCGGGATTATGAAAAGGTCGGCCGGGGAGCCAAAGCGAGCGTTCGGGTCGGATAGCAAAGCGGGTGAAACATGACCGTGAGGGCTGACAATCGGCAGGTCCTGGACGGTCGCATAAATCCGGTGGGCCAGCTTTCGCTGGACCGGGTTAGCATCAAAACACCGGTCGGGCGAGAGAGCCCATTTGCCGGTTTGGGTCTTTGCTGACATCTTTGCTCCTTTTCTAATCAATCTTTAGAAACGATAAACGTTCTGCGTTAGAACAAGAAAGGAAATTCTTAGCTTAGTTTGGCCCACTGGACCATCACGCCCAGTTCACGCCGGGAAAACGCCCCCGGTACGAAGGTATTCGACGGTAGCAAGTCGATTTTTATTTCCCGGCCCGGGTTCAGGTCGGCAGGGAGCGCCAGCGTGAAGGTTTGCCAGGTGCGCGTGGTCTGCACTTTGCCCAGGGAGCGACCATTGGCAAATACTTCAACACTGGGTGGCGTCAGGCTGTCAGGGCGGTAGCCGTTCAGTCTAACCGAAACTGAGGCCGGGCGGGTGCCGGGCGCAAGCGGGAACCGCAAACTGGCCGGTTGGCGGCCGTCTTCCCCGCGCCAGTTGGTCCAGCGGAAATAGGGAGAACCGGCTTTGCTGTCTTCTTTCTCATAGATATGAAAGCCTTTGACGTAGCCCCAGTCGAATTCGCCGAGCGTCAGTAAATTGTCCGGCAGCGGAGTGGCGGGCAGGTTATCCCAGGCCCAGGTGGCGGAGTTGACATCCAGGGCAATCTGGCGGCTGCGGAACTCGCTATGCGCATAATCTTCATTGCCCTGGCGCAGGTAAATCCAGCCGAGGGCCAGGTGAGATTGTGCTATATCCTGGCTGGCGCGGCCAATCCGGCCAATCGCATCATCATACTTGCCCTGCATTACTTCGGTCAGGCCCAGGCCAATCTGGGTGGCCGGGGCATAGTCCAGGCCCTGCGAATAAGCTTTAATTGCTTCGTCATAGTGGCCTTGCTTGCGCAATTCGTCGCCCCTGGCGGTATTTTGCTGGACTACCCAGGCATCCAGGCCGATTTTAGTCTGGGCCAGGGAGCCGCCATCTTTAATTATAAAACCATCCGCCGGTAAATAGCCCGGCAGTACGATAAACAGGAAGATCACCGGCAGGGCCAAACCGGCCAGCCAGCCCAGGCCCTTAACTTTGAGCGGGCGGCCGGGCAGTTTGAAGGGCTGCCTGAGCCACGCCAAAATCTCACGCGGGTGCGTCAGGGTATAAGCCGCAAACGGAAAGAGTAAATAATAGACTGGCAGGCGCAGGCGGGTTACGGCGAAAAAGGCAAAAGATAGCGCCATATTATATAGCAGCCAGATTACTACAAAGCTCTTAAAGCCATTGGCCGAACGCGGTGCCGTCACCAGGCCCAACAGGGCCAGGGCCACCACTGTTATATAGAGCGTATCGCCCAGTAACTGGTCGGGAATAAGCCAGGACGGGGAAATAAAACCCCTGGTGTAACCCCCTTCCAGCCGCTCGTCCGCTCCAAAATTAAGGCTCCAGAAGTCCGTAGTTTCTTTAATGCCTTTACTGACGAAGTTGGCCGGGTTCTTGAAAAGGACTTCCAGGCCCTTCTGGTAGCCCAGGTTCTCCCGTTCGGCGTGGTTTTTAACTGCTTCCAGGGTCTGCGAGACCAGCGCCCCGTTCCGGCCGTGTAAGGCTCCCAGGTAGAAGTTATAGCCCCCGGTAGTGTCGATAAAAGGGCGGCCGTAGGTCTGGTAGTTGCGTAGGGCCCAGGGCGAAATGGTTATGACAAATACCGCGACCAGCACCGCGCTGGCCGGTAACCAGTTACGCCAGTTGCGCCAGCCTCTTGAGAGTAAAATCCACATGACGATAAACGGTACAAAACTCAACACCTGGCCCCTGGTCAGGGCGGAAAGCCCCAGGATGAAGCCCCCGGCGACCAGCCAGAGGTTCGGCGGCGGCAAAAAGCGCAGCAGGCGGTTTTGTTTGGCGGGTTTCTCCGGCAGCGAACCGGGCAAGAATCCCAGGTATTCCACCAGGAAATTCAGGGCCACCAGAAAAAGAAAGATAAACAGCGTTTCTGAAAGCAAAAGATATGACAGGACCGCGAAGGGCCAGGCTACCGCCGCCAGCAGGGCCGTCACCAGGCCGGTCTTGCGCCCGAAAGTCCGCCAGGCGAGGCGGTAGAGAAGGTAGACCGTCGCTACGCTCAGGCAAACCTGCACCAGCCGGACAATTTCCAGGTTGGGGCCGAAGAAGCGGAAAATCCCGCCCAGCAGCATTACGTAGAGAGGCGGGCGGACCCAGGTCGCCGTGTCGTAGAAACCCCAACCCCGGCCATCGGCCAGCAGGCTGGCGATCTGGTAATATTCGGCTTCATCAATAACAAAACCCTGGCGCGGAGCCTGCCACCAGGCGTACAGGCGGACCAGGAAGGCCAGGCCAAGTATGCCTAATAAGGCCCAATCCAGCTTTTGAAAACCGCCACGCAGCCGGCCATTCAGGCCGGGCGCGGTAATTCCATTAACTTGCAGTGCGGTAACAGTCTTTTCTTTCACCCTCAAAAAATTCAGAACTCCAACTCTACAATAAAATTATTTTTTCGCGGCCTTCGCGAACAGCGGCCAGGGCGTTGCGCGTATCAACGATTAACGGCGCATACTTTACAATCAACTCATAGTCAAAGGCGCTGTGGTCGGTAACTATAATCACGCAATCGCTACCGGACAGGGCTTCCGGGGTCAGCTCAACCGCCTTTAAATTATGCTTGCCTTCCTGCAGTCCCGGCAAATGCGGGTCGCAGTAGCTGATTTCGGCCCCATCCTGTTCCAGGAGCTCAATAATCTTGATCGCCGGTGACTCGCGCAGGTCGGCCACATCTTTTTTATAAGCCACACCCAATAGCAAAACTTTAGAGCCGTTCAGGCTCTTGCGGTGGCGGTTCAGGGCCTGGATTGTCAGTTCCCGGACATAGCGGGGCATTTGCAAGTTTATTTCCCCGGCCAGTTCAATAAAGCGGGTGTTAAACTCGTACTCGCGCGCCTTCCAGGTCAGGTAAAAAGGGTCCACCGGGATACAGTGGCCGCCTACGCCCGGTCCGGGCGTAAACTTCATAAAGCCGTATGGTTTGGTCCCGGCGGCTTCCAGCACTTCCCAGACGTTCAGGCCCATGCGGTTGCACAGCAGGCTCATTTCGTTAACCAGGGCTACGTTTACCACCCTGAAGACATTTTCAAACAGCTTGGACATTTCGGCGACCCGGGCCGAGGAGACCGGAACGACCTTTTCCACTACCTGGGAATAGAGCGCGACCGCCGGTTCAAGACATTTCGGGGTAACTCCGCCGACCACTTTTGGCGTATTTCCAAAGTTCCAGCCTTTGCTGTTGTTACTGCCGGGGTCAATCCGTTCGGGTGAGAAGGCCAGGTGGAAATCCTCGCCCAGTTTCAGGCCGCCTGCTTCCAGGATAGGCTGCAATATTTCTTCGGTCGTGCCGGGGTAAGTGGTACTTTCCAGGATAATAAGCTGGCCCTTTTGCAGGTACTTCGCGACCTGTCCGGTCGCTGCCCGTACCGCGGTCAGGTCAGGGTCGCGGGTCTGGTTAAGCGGTGTGGGGACCGCGATAATGATTATATCCTGGGCCACCAGGGCGCTAAAATCGGTGGTCGGCTGGAAACGGCCAGCCGCGCTAAGCGGCAGCAAGCGTTCTCCGCCTACATCGCCGATATAGCTTTCACCACGCTTTAATTGAGCGACTTTTTCTTTTACAATGTCAAAACCGGTTACGCGGAAACCTTTGTCCGCGAAAGCCACCGCGATAGGCAAACCAACATAGCCTAACCCGATTATACCGATTTTGGCGTGCTTCGATTTTATTTTGTCAATTAACATTATTTATTCTCATTCCTCACTTGGTGGGTCCGAAAAAATCGCTCCTAACTTACTGGAGAGTACGAAGCTCGCCTAAAACTAGCAAATTATACCATATTAGCTGTCAGGTTAAGATAAAGCACCTTTACAGGGTTAAATGAACCAGGACCATAAAAGGTTGTGGTATACTTTTGCCAGAAACCGCAAAAGCTGGAATGATTTAAAGGAGCTGGCCCAGGCATGGCAGAGAACCCATCCGAGCAAGAGATTTACCACGCCCACGCTAAAATTAACCTCAGTCTGGAAGTCTTGAATAAGCGTCCGGACGGTTTTCACGAAGTTATGTCCGTAATGCAGACTATAGGACTTTCCGATAAACTTTTCGTGAGCCTGGCCGACGATTTACAGTTCGATTGCAATCAGCCGGAACTGGTCGTTGAAGAAAACCTGGTCTGGCGGGCCGCTCTTTTGATGCTGGAACTTTGCGGCGAAGGCCAGCAGCGCGGGGCCGATATTTACCTGGAAAAGGTCATCCCGGTCAAGGCCGGACTGGGCGGCGGCAGCAGCGACGCGGCGGCAACCCTGGTCGCCCTGAACCGGCTCTGGAAGCTGGAATTAAGTGAAGCGCACCTGGTCGAACTGGCCGGCCAATTGGGTTCGGACGTGCCTTTCTTTATCCGTGGCGGTACGGCCCTGGCCGAGGGCCGGGGCGAACGGCTGGAACCTTTGCCGGACCTGACCCCTTCCTGGCTGGTCCTGCTCTTTCCCCAGGTTGACCTGCCTGAAAACAAAACCCGTGAGCTATACCGGATGCTCGACCGCAATGACTTTAGCAGCGGCGGCGTCACCCGCGCCCTGGTGCGGGCTATCTCCCGGCAAGAGCGCCCCTCTCAATCGCTCTTTTTCAACAGCTTTGAGCGGGTGGTTTACGAGCGCTTTCCTCGCATGGACTATTTCCGGCAGGCTATGGTCGAAGCCGGGGCCGATTATGTGCGGGTTTCGGGCAGCGGGCCGACTATCTACACCCTGCTGCACGATGAAGCTGACGCCTGGGCCATCGCCGGTCAGTTGAACGAGCGCGGGTTTGCCACTGCGGTAGTGCCAACGGTCCAATCCTAGGCAGCAGGCGCCCACCGGGACGTTTCGAACTTCACTTGCAGGATAAATCGTAACCCGGTTTTTATTTCAATCCCGGTTTGGAGTAAAATTGACTTAATTCCTTCTTGAGAAGGTCCGGGGAACCCGGTTATTATTAAATCAGGCCAGCCGGGCCAATCTGTATGGAAACCCTCACTTACTACGCTTATCCGGGGTTGGCACGACCCTTGCGCGTTACCAGGCTTAGCCGGATGGATAGACGGCTAATCCGGGGTACATCTTTAACTTTGAATGCAATTGAGTAGAGATTGAGGGAAACATGAAATCTGGCGGATTCACTTTTGTTTTACACAGCCACCTGCCCTATTGCAGGCAGGCCGGGCGCTGGCCGCATGGGGAAGAATGGATTCATGAAGCGGCGGCGGAAACCTACTTGCCTTTGCTTAACGCCATGTACGACTTGCGTCAAGAGAAGGTGCCTTTTAAGCTGACGATTGGTATTACCCCAATTTTAACCGAACAACTGGTTGATCCTCTTATCAAGCAAAATTTTGTGGAATACCTGGATGAACGTATTGCCGCAGCCAAAAAGGATATTTTACGCTTCTCTTCCGAAGGAATGACCCGGGCGCGTGATGACGCTCGCCAGACGGCCGTAAAAGCTACCGCCGAAGCCGAGGAGCAGTTCAGGGCCGAAGCCGCCCGCACCACTGCCGACGCCCAGGCCAAAGCCCAGGAAGCGACTCCTGCCGGGGATACCCACCCGACCGCCCCGGCCATTAAACCACTTTCGGCCATTCTGACCGGGAAGCAAGCCCTGGCGGCGGCCTCTATAATCAAGCAAGAAGCCGCCCTGGACCTTGTCGCCAGGCAGACCGGGAAGCCCGTTGAAGCGGACGCGTCCCATCTTACGGTCCAGGCCCAGAAAGTTGACCTGGTAAAAGCCGAGGAAGCTATTGATCAGGCGGTGGATGAAGTCAGCGAGCCGGATGAAGACAACTCGCCGGTACCGGCCGAACAGCGTTACAACCTGGCCCAGTATTACTGCGATTGGTACACCAATATCAAAACTTCTTTCCTGGAACGCTATAACAGCGATATTATCGGGGCGTTTCGCACTCTCCAGGACGAGGGTCTGATCGAAATTATTACCTGCGCCGCGACTCACGGCTATTTGCCGCTGGTCGAACGCGACTCAACTATTTTCGCCCAGCTTGCCACCGGCGTGCAGAGTTACGAGCGGAACTTTGGCCGCAAACCTAAAGCCATCTGGCTGCCGGAATGCGCCTACCGTCCCGCTTATTATGCTACGGACGCCCAGGGCAATCAGTACCTTAAACCGGGCATCGAGGACTTTTTAGCCGAGCAGGGCATTTCGCTGTTTTTCAGTGAAACCCATACTATCGAGGGCGGTGTCCCCGTCGGCAAAGCCGCCGGAGAGAATATAATCGGCCCCTACAGCTTTATCACCCGGCGCTATGTCATTCCGGCGGCGGAGGAGTTCCCACGCACCAACAATACAACCTTCAATCCTTACTGGGTGGTAAGGCCGGACGTGGCGGTGATCGGCCGCAACAACCGGACGGGTATGCAGGTCTGGTCGTCCGAAAACGGCTACCCCGGCGATAAAGATTACCGCGAGTTTCACAGCAAGGATAGCGGCAGCGGCTTGCAGTACTGGCGGATTACCGGGCCTAAAGTGGACCTGGGCCAGAAGGATTACTATCACCCGGAATGGGTGCCTTACCGGGTCAGGGAACATGCCAACCACTTTATCGGGCTGGTCGAGCAGCAGCTCCAGGAGTATTACGACACCAACCAGAAGCCGGGCCTGATTTCCTGTAATTATGATACCGAGTTGTTCGGCCACTGGTGGTTTGAAGGAGTAGACTGGCTCAAAGAAGTCTTACGCGGTCTTGCCAGCAGCGAAACAGTTGACATAACTACAGCCAGCGCCTGGCTTGAAAAGCACCCGCCAGAAGTGGTAATGGCGATTCCCGAAAGCAGCTGGGGCCAGCAGGGTACTCATTTTGTCTGGTTGAACGACGAAAATGCCTGGATCTGGCAGCCCATTCACGCCGCCGAGCGCCGCATGGAAAAATTAGTCGAGCAATACGGCAGCGACCCGGATCCGGATAAACAGTTCGTGCTGCAGCAAGCCGCCCGCGAACTTTTGCTCCTGGAAAGCAGCGACTGGCCCTTCCTGATCACCACCGGCCAGGCTAAAGATTACGCTGTATTGCGTTTCGAGCAGCATACCGAAAGGTTTAACACCCTGGCTGACGGCTTGATGGGCTCGAACGGCCACGGCCTGGCCCCGGAAGTGCTGGAAGCCGCCCGCAACTTTAACAGCCTGGACAATCCTTTCCCGGAAATCGACCCGTTATTCTTCCGGGAGCGTGAGAACGTAGCAGAAAGGTAAGTAATAAGAGTTGGGAAGTTATCGCCTTTCCAACTCTTAGCCCTATGAACCCAGAAATTTTGCGACTGGTGGCGGGGCTGGTCCTCAGCTCTATTATCGGGGTGGTAGCGTACCGCAAGCAGGCGCTCTCCAAAAGCGGGGTGTGGGGCGCGATTATAACCGGGACGGCTATTTTTGGCTTCGGCGGCTGGACCTGGGGCCTGACTTTAATGGCTTTTTTCGTTTACGGGACGCTATTATCCCGGTTCAAGGAAAAGCAAAAGGAACACCTGGCGGCCGAGAAATTCGAAAAAGGCAGCCGCCGCGACCTGGGTCAGGCCCTGGCGAACGGTGGGGTGGGCGCGGTTCTGGCGGTGCTTTATTTTCTAAATCCGGCCAGCCAGTGGCTTTTCGCCGGGTTCATCGGAGCGATGGCAACTGTCAACGCCGATACCTGGGCTACCGAGCTTGGGGTATTAAGCAAGCAAGGGCCGCGCCTGATTACCAGCGGCCGTAGAGTGCCGCCCGGCACCAGTGGCGGCATTACAGTCCTGGGAACCCTGGCAACGACTCTTGGCGGGTTAGCCATCGGCCTGACCGTCTGGGGTTTAGTATTGGGCCGGGCCTGGCTGCAACCTGGCACCAACTGGGCCGGGTACTGGTGGGTGCTATCGGTCGCGACCCTGGGCGGCCTGGTCGGCTCGCTCTCGGATAGTTTAATGGGTGCCACGGTCCAGGCAATGTACAGCCAGGCCGGTACCGGTAAAGAGACCGAGAAAAAGCTCGACAGCCAGGGCCAGCCCAATGTTTTCCGGCGCGGGTGGCCGTTTATGAACAATGACGCAGTTAATTTTTGCAGTTCCGCCATAGGCGCAGCGGCGGCCATTGTACTTTATCTTTTATTAGTCTAGCACCGGGTTCCCGGTCATTATAATTACAGCGAAAGGAGAATTCCTATGTCAATGCAACTCAAAGGTAATCGACCTAAACCGGAGAAGAAAAAACCACCTAAACCGAAAGAGGACAAAAAGGCCGGTAACAAGCAGTCCTAGTTACCGTGGAGAAAACCGGCCGGTTGTACCAGGAACAGTTCTAGTTTCCTGGCATTACCGGCCGGTTTTCGGCTTTTATACAGTCAATTACGAAGGTAACGAATTTTACTGTTTCGGGGTAAGTGGCTTCGGGGTCTATCTGCCTGTTGCGGTGGTCCTGCCGCCACTGGAGCGCTTTCTGAATCTGGTCCGACCATTCGGGTAAATGCTGTTGCGCCCACCGGGCTGCCTGGTTTTTTGAAACTTGCTCGCCATTCTTAATAGCATACAGCGCCCGGCACATTGTTAAAATAGCATACCCCTGATAGGACCGCGAATGTCGGGTGTGAATTATATAATCGCGCCATTCTTCGGCCTGTTCCCTGACCGCCTGCACGTATTCTTCTTTTGAAATTGCGTCAATCAATGTGCCGGGCGCGGGGCCGTAAAGGGCCCGCCCCTTTTCTTGCACCACGTACCAGTTTAACAGCCAATCCCGGCCCGCTTCCTTCAGGTTAAAGGGCTCGCCTGGACTGATGACCGCGATGGGGCTCCGGACGGTCTTAAATGTCCAGAGGGCCTCAAGGGACTGGTAGGCTATCTCGATACGGTCGTACCAGGCGGGAAAAAGGCCTGTCACTTCATTATGCATCTTTTCAAGTTGGGTGAATTCGTTATCGTCAATGCCGGTAGTCGTAACCGCCAGCAGGTCAATATCACTGGCCTCATAGTCAAAGTCACCCCAGACCAGCGAGCCAAAAAGATATAACCCGGCCAATCTTTTACCAAGTACAGCTTGCATTCGCGCCAGTAACGTATCGAGCAAGTTGTTAATTTCAGGATATAAGGTTGCTGCCATATAATCTTTAGCATCCTATTGCAGGAGTACCCGGTGGACCCCACTATAATTTTTTGTCTCAATAAAGAATTAGCTTAAAGTATTAGCTTAAAGTATTAGTCAATAGTCCCAGGATTTAATAATAATTAGTAATTATACTTAACTGGAATGTTCTCTCATCTTTGCTTTCGTTCGCTCAAAGTAGTTTTAATGTTTAGTTAGACATGGTAAAAGAACCAATTAAAATAGTAGGGTTCTTACCAAAGAAAAGAATAAAAGTTACTGCACAAACTCCCTGTGGTTTGTAAAGATGCAATTAGAACCTAATCGGATTTTCAGATCAGTTAGCGGTTTTGATTTTCAGTTAAATTCGGATATTTACTACCTCCTTCAACAATAGTAATACACATTCTCCTACCCGCGCTGTGCCAGGTATGTTAAATATTTAGATTAAATTTGATTTTCGTGTTTAGTAGAACGGTAATTCTCAACCTTCTTTAAAGATTCTGATTACCCCGGTTTGAATTGCCACCCGAAATAATTATAAAGTCATCAGGGTACCTCTAAATTAGACAGGGTATAACTTTATGCTTGACATTATTGTTTGGTACCTCCTCATAGCTTTGGCTGGGATATTTGTACTTCCACTTTGTTTCCACATCTTTCCCCACCTGCCAGATAAAGGTATAACCTACAGTAAACCGCTCGGTCTTCTATTAACTAGTATAGTGGTCTGGATACTCTGTTGTTTTAAGCTTTTACCTTTCAATCAAACAACCTGTTTTTTAGTCCTGGCATTCCTGGGTTTAGTCAACTTAATAATACTATTGAAAAGTCGTAAACTGCGTGAGATGTTACGAGAATGGTTTAGTGTAAAACTGAACTGGTGGCTCCTCCTTACCGGGGAGGCTTTATTTCTGAGTGGTTATAGCTTTCTTCTTAATGCACGCTCCTTCTTTCCTGATTTATCCGGTGACGAAAAGTTCTTTGATCTTTCGTTTATTAACGCAATTGTCGCTTCCCCTTCCTTGCCACCTCCCGATCCCTGGTACCAGGGTCAACATATGCATTATTATTACGGTGGTCAGCTTATGACCGCCGTTATGACCAAAATGAGTAGTACTCAAACAAGTACAGCTTACAATATTGCCCTGGCCCTGTTTTTTGCCCTGGCTGTAATAACCGGTTTTGGGCTTGTTACTAATTTAGTTAGAAAGGCAGGTGAAAAGAAAAGTTGTACTTGTCTCAGCGCCGGACTATTAGGGGTGATTTTCCTGCTTGTACTTGGTAACCTGTATCCCCTGCGCCAACTGCTTGATGGTCAACTTCTCCCAATTGGCAACCCTAATTTTCCACTGCAAGTAGATTGGGTTAAAAGCGCTAGGATGATCTGGGATTGGGTACCCCAGCAGCAACATTCAAGTATGATTCTTTCTGAAACTCCCATTTACAGCTTTTTGATGGGAGACCTTCATGCCCACATGATGGACTTACCTTTTGTAATGATGACCATTAGCTTTGGCTTAAATCTTTTAGGTGCCCGCGAAAAGTGGGTGCTGGTACGACCAACCCTGGGTTTCTTAACACTCGGTAAGTTTCTTACGGCGGGTTTCCTGGTAGGCGCCCTGGCATTTATTAATGGATTAGATTTTCTTATCTACCTATTTTTCGTAGTACTTGCAATAGGACTGGGAGAGATAATCCTGAGAGAGGAACAGAGTTGGCAACCAATTGTAGGTCGTTGGGCCGTGCAATCTATAGGTTTAGTAATTTCCACCGGGTTAGTCTATGCTTTTTATTTTATTGAGGTTCTGAGCAAGTCTAATTCAAAGGCAGCTAGCCCTGGAGGAGCCGATGCACACAGGTTCTGGGAAAAGTTCATCAGACTTGTACCAGCAGACCGTACCCGTTTAAGTGACTTCTTAACCCAATTTGGCCTTCTTTTGATACCCATTCTAACTTTTTTCCTTTTAAGGTTGATTCAGTTGTCGAAGGCGGAAGAAGTTGGAAAAATCAAACAACTTTCAATGATGACCTTGCTTGCGGTGCGATTAACCGGACTCGTCATGTTAATTCTGGCAGTTTATATATTCTGTCTCAACATTTCGACTGTTACAAATAATAATGTCAAATTGGACACTATAATCATCCCCCTGGCTTTGGTTGTTGGATCTGGGTGGCTTCTATGGCCTGGGGGGATTCAAGCCTTAAGACGTTACCCTCGTTTAACGCTGGAAGGATTAACAGCCCTCCTGCTTTTTACGATAGGGCCGTTTTTGAGTTTTGAATTACTTGGACCTGCCTTAATTTTGTTATATTTGCCCTTACGCCTCTTACAAAAAGAATGGCCTGTTATTATAAATGCCGAGCTTCGTACAACTCAGACTACTACAGACTTTTTTGTTCTGATTGCAACAACCATAGCCGGCGCATTAGTCCTTTTTTGCGAAATATTTTACCTGCCTGACTATTATGATTCACGGGCTTTTGGAATGTGGAAGTTCTGGTATCAGGTCTGGATTTTATATGGAATGTCGGCGCTTTATTTTTTATGGCGTATTAGCAGATTAAAATGGTCAAATGAGTTAGTAGAGCAGCAACAAAGCAAAAGCTTTACTTTAACTCCAACATCATATTGGACTTATATTTCAAGAGTAACGAAAGTCGGGAAAAAATCATTAGTGATTTTGTTAGTAGTTCTGATGATACCGGCATCAGCAACAGCCACTCTGGGTTATTGGCAACGTGCTAACCATTATACTGATCGGGTGGGGCTTAGTGGTGAAGGCTGGTATGCCAGGCAGTTTCCATCCGAATATCCAGCAATGGCCTGGTTGAGGCAATATACCAGGATCGATCCGGCCCGTTATGGAATTGTCCTGGAAGCAAATGGTTTTAACTATACCTGGGCTAACCGTGTTAGCACATTTACTGGCCTCCCAACAATTGTAGGTTGGCCTTACCACGAACTACAGTGGCGTAGTTACCTTGATCCTTTACAAATCTGGCAACCCTGGTTAGACATGGACCAGATTTATAAAACAACAGATAAGGCTACTGCATTAGCGTTGCTCAATAAGTACAATGTACGCTATGTCTTTGTAGGGCAAGTGGAAAACGGTACCCGAAGTTTTACCCCTGATGGGCAGGCTCCAAAGAATTACTCAATAGAAGCTCTATCAAAATTTAAGGATCTTATGAAGATCATCTATAGTGATCCTGTTAATAATATATATATTTATAGTAGGTAGTTCAACAAACTAACTATCTTTAGGATGTAGCCTTGTGCTGAATGCCTGGAACTCCGAGCTCAATGCTTGTATTATAAAAGGTTCCGTTGCAAAAGTTGAAAGGTAGCGCTCTAACAGTTTGCTAAAAGAGAGCAATAAAAGCGCCTCCTGTCGTCCCACTTAGTGGGAAGTGGTATAACCGGCTAAAATCTCGCGCAAACTGCGCCGTAACAGTTTCCCGGTCGCGTTGCGGGGCAGGCTTTCTTCCACAAAATAGATTTTTCGCGGCAGCTTGTAACGGGCCAGCCGCTCATGGCAATACGCTAACAGGGCCTCTTCGGTCAGGGCGGCACCCGGCCGGGTTTTGACGAAAGCAATCACTACCTGGCCCCATTGAGCGTCCGACCGCCCGATTACACCCGCTTCTTCAACCTGGGGATGGGAGAGCAGGGTTGCTTCCACTTCGGCCGGGTAGACGTTCTCACCGCCGGAGATAATCAGGTCGTTGCGGCGGTCCAGCACATACAAATAGCCTTCTTCGTCCACCCGGCCAATATCGCCGGTGTGGAACCAGCCGTCCCGCCAGGCCCGGGCGGTTTCCGCAGGGCGACCGGCATAACCGGGCGTGATATTCCCGCCACGCAAGAGGATTTCCCCGGCCAGCCCGGTTTCGCCCGGCGTTTCTCCGGCCGCTTCATTATCGGGGCTGATTTTAAGCTCGACCCCCGGCAGTGGAAGCCCGGCCGAACCAAGTTTGCGCAGGGCGTCCTGGTCGGACAGCGTTACCGCCTGGGAGGCAGTTTCGGTCATGCCGTAGGTCTGGACCACCGGGATACCGGACCGGGCGCAGCGGTCCAGCAGCGGCGGCGGGACCGGCCCGCCCCCGATTAGAATCGAACGCAAGGTGGCCGGGTAGGCTTTATCCTGGCGCTGGTCCAACATGCGGGCCAGCATATTGGTCACGACTGAAATGACACTGATGCCTTCATGGTCAATCGCCTGGTTTACAGCGGCCGGGTCAAAGCTTTCGTGGACTACCACCGGCATGCCGTAAAACAAGCCGCGCAGGACAATCGCCAGGCCGCCCACATGAAAAAGGGGCAGGACCGCCAGCCAGCGGTCTTGCGGCCCGGCCTGGAAATTCTGGTAAGACGCAAACGCGTTAAAATAATGGTTGCCGTAGGTTAGCATTACGCCTTTGGGCTGGCCGGTAGTGCCGGAAGAATAAATAATGGTGTGCAAATCCCCGGCCCGGTAAGCGGCTGGCGGGGTAAAAACATAGTCCGGGGCTGGTGAATTAGCCAGGTCAGCTAAATTTAACAGGCGTACCGGCGCTAAACCGGTCCCGGCTTCGGCTGCTTTTTCAAGCTGTTTATTATCGGTTAGCAGGAAGTTAGCCCCGACATCGTTTAGCTGCCAGTTTAACTCTGCTGGGGTCAACCGCAAGTTCAGGGGTACCAGGACCGCTTCCAATTGCATCAAGGCGTGGGTTACTTCTACAAATTGCAGGCTGTTTCCCAGCAGTAAAGCAACCCGGCTGAATTTAACCACACCCGCCGCCCGCAGCCGGACGGCCAGCCCGGCCGCTCGCGCGTACAAATCTTTAAAACTCAGGGCTTCCGGTCCCGCCTGGACCGCCTGGCTATCCGGCCTAAATCTAACCTGTTCCAGCAGCCAGTTTGGAAAAGTTTCACCTGGATTATTCAGCATTGCCATCCGCCACCTTTTTAGACTCCTTCTATCTTCTTTACCCCGAATTATCCTACCTTGATAAAGTGAAAGCAAGAGCGGAGTGGTATAATATCCGGCGTGAGCAAATCAACCAATTCAAAAAACAAGCAAAACCCTGATTTTTCGTCCGGCTTGGCCCGCCCGCAAATAACACTGCTGGGAATTAAGGTTGACGATATTACACTGGACCAGGCCGCTGATAGGGTGGTGGATTGGGTGCGCCAGCGCCGGGAAGCGGCGGACGCCCCGGCCCGTTTAATCGTAACTCTTAATCCGGAGTATGTCATCGCCACTCGCCGCGACCCGGCTTTCCGGCAGGTAGTCAATTCGGCCGCTATGGTCACGCCTGATGGCGCCGGGTTAATCGCGGCGGGCAAGATTTTGGGCCAACATTTCCGGTCCAGGGTCACGGGGGTGGCTTTGTGCGAGAAATTATTCCAGAGTTCGGCCCAGGCTGACGGCCCCCGGCTGTTTCTGCTAGGGGCCCGGGAGGGCGTGGCGGAAGAAGCCGCCGGGAAATTGCGCCAGGAGTACCCGGGTATTCAAATCGCCGGGACCTGGGCCGGACAGGCCGGGCCGGAAGGTGACGAGGAAGCGGTTGAACGCATCCGGCAGGCCGGGGCCGAGGTCATACTGGTGGCTTACGGCATGTTGAAACAAGATTGGTGGTCTGTACGTAATTTAACTATAAGCGGCGCAGCCGTCGCCCTGGGAGTGGGCGGCGTCCTCGATTATAAAGCCGGACGGGTCCCCTTGGCCCCGCTCCGTCTGAGGCAATGGGGTTTGGAATGGGCTTATCGGCTTTACAAAGAACCCTGGCGCTGGCGCCGCCAGTTAGCCCTCCCACAATTCGCCTTATTAATTCTGATTGAAAGATTACGGCGGGTTTTACGGAAATAGACCAGGAGTTTAGTTGTGTCCACTAATCAACTTTTACGGTGCAACCGCCACCCCAATGAAGAAGCCCGCCTGATGTGCGGCGACTGCGGTACCCAGATTTGTACTATCTGTATGACCCTGACCGGGGAGGGCCCGCGCTGCCCCGAGTGTATGGCAAATATAAATTCCGGCTTTGGCGCCACCGCTTCGGCCAACCGCACTCAACCGGTTGAAGGTGTGGTCCTGTCTGCCGGTTCCGAGGCTGCCCGGTTTGACTCGGCGAGAGAAGCTTATTATGCTACGGAACCGGTTATCTATTGCGCCCGCCATCCCCAGGTGGAAACAATGCTGCGCTGCGGCCGCTGCGATACGCCGATTTGCCCGCGTTGTATGGTGCATAGTGGGGTAGGTATTCGCTGCCCTGACTGCGCAGCCAACCCGCAGCGGACGGTTGGCCTGGAGGCTGAAAGAGCCGCCGCAGCCGCCCGGGGCCAGAAACCGCCCCAGGCCGATACCGGTTTTCGCAATTACTGGAGCAAGGGACAGGCGTACCAGAAGGTTTTCGCCCGGCATTATTTACTGGCAATCCTGGCCGGTTTAGGCACCGCAATAGGTCTGGGCCTGGTCTGGGGTTTCCTGATGGATGCTTCGCGGGGTCTGGCCCGGGTAGCCGGTCGGAACCAGCTTCAGGCTCTTTTTCAAAATAATGAATTCTGGGTCAGCCAGATTTCGGGAGCGGTCCAGTCGTCAATCCACCTGTTGCCCGAAATTGCTTTAGGGGTGCTGGTCGGGGAAGCTATTGCCAGGGTAACTCAGAACCGAGTCGGCCGGGGCTTGCAGCTAATCGGGGGTCTGGCCGTTGTGGCCGGTATCCTGGTCAGTATACTGACGTTGGGAGCGCGAATGTACAGTTCGGTTTACGGCACCTTCCCGCCGCTGGACCGGCTGCTAGGGGTAACTCTCACTACTATTGGACAGCAACTCAACGGTAATGGTCTTGGTATCTTAATTTTCTGGGGTATCGGCATTGCCTTTGCGGTATTCAGACTCAAGAAATAATAATGTCACTTACTCGCTATCTGCCGCTCTTCAAAGACCGCAAAGTACTTGTGGTAGGCGATCTTTACCTGGATGAGTACATCATCGGGCGGCCCAGCCGGATTTCCAGGGAAGCACCTATTCCCGTGCTTGAATTTTCCGCCCAGCGCAATGTGCCGGGCGGGGCGACCGCCCCGGCCTGTAACATCAGTTCCCTGGGTGGACAGGCTTTTATGCTGGGCGTTATCGGCGAAGACCAGGCCGGGCGAGAATTACAGGAACTCCTGGGCGGCCGCAGCGTTGATATAACCGGCCTGGTGGTTGACCCAAACCGGCCGACTACCACCAAGACCCGGATTGTGGCCGAAGCCCAGCATATCTTTCCGCAGCAGGTCGCCCGGGTGGACCGCCAGGACCGCACGCCGATTACCGGCGCGGTGGAGCAGCAGGCGGTGGATTACCTGCATACCGTCGCGCCGCATGTCGATGCGATCCTCTTTTCCGACTACAAAACCGGCGTAGTTAACGACCGGCTGATTGCCGAAGGTTTGCAGATTGGCCGGACTTCCGGCAAACTTATCACGGTCGACTCGCAAGGCGGCCTGGATAAGTTCAAAGGCTGTACCCTGGTCAAGTGCAATGATAACGAGGCTCGTGAGTATTTACGGCGCGATTTACGGACGGACCTGGACTTTGAAAAGGCCCTGCGCGACCTCAAAGAAGAACTGGGTGTGCACATGGTGGTCTTGACGCGCGGCGGCGAAGGTATTTCCTGCCTGGACAGCCGCGACCAGCTCTATCACATGCCCGCCTTTAACCGCAGCGAGGTCTTTGACGTGACCGGCGCGGGTGATACCGTAATCTCGCTTTTGACCCTGGGCCTGGTGGCCGGTTCCAGCCTCCTGGAAGCCTCGCAACTGGCTAACGCCGCCGCCGGGGTAGTCATTCGCAAGCAGGGTAACGTGACCATTCAAATTGATGAATTACAGAAAGAACTGGAAAAACTGGGGTTATGATTCTTTCACGGGCCGATTTAGTGGCGCAGCGGGCCGAATGGCAGGCCAGCGGCCGGAAGGTAGTCTTTACAAACGGCTGTTTCGACCTCTTACATCTGGGCCACGTACGTTACCTGGAAGAGGCCCGCGCCCTGGGCGATATCCTGGTGCTGGGCCTGAACAGTGATGCTTCGGTCCGCCAGCTCAAAGGGCCGCAGCGCCCGCTGGTCGGACAGCAGGAACGCGCCGAGGTAATGAGCGCCCTGCGTCCGGTTGACCACGTTGTGATATTTGAAGACTTGACCGCCGAAAGCCTGGTCGGCGAGTTGCAACCGGATTTTTATGTTAAAGGCGGCGATTATTCTTCTTCCGAAGCCGCCAGTGCTACCGGTAAGCCTTTACCGGAAGCGGCGGTTGTGCGGTCCTATGGCGGCCAGGTGGTGCTAATCCCCTTTTTGCCGGGCCATTCCACCAGCGACCTGGTCCGCCATATCCTCCAGGCTTACAGCCCATCTTCCCCTGAGTAATTCGCCATTACTTTTCCAATAGTATTAGCGCATGCCATACTATTGGATGTTAAAGCCGGTGCCGGAGTCTGGCACCGTACTTTGCTGTAAAACTAAAATAACCTGTAAAGCGAGTTTTTTATGAGTGAAGAAACCACAACTCCTTTTGAAGCAATCCGCCGGGAAGACGAAACCGGGCATGAATACTGGTCGGCCCGTGACCTGGCCAGGGTGCTGGATTACTCCCAGTGGCGCAACTTTAAGACTGCCATTGATAAAGCCAGGATTGCCTGTGAAAATAGCGGTCAGATAGTCGCGGACCATTTTGCTGAAACCAGCAAAATGGTGGGATTAGGCAGCGGTTCCCGGCGCAAGGTCGAGGATATAAACTTATCTCGTTACGCCTGCTACCTGGTAATTCAGAACGCCGACCCTTCTAAAGAAATAGTGGCCCTGGGTCAGACTTACTTTGCCGCGCAGACTCGCCGCCAGGAAGCCGCCGACGAACTGGCCGGGTTAACCGAAGCGCAGCGCCGATTATTCTTACGGGGCGAACTGGCCGGTCATAATAAACAGTTGGCCGATACCGCCAAAGGGGCGGGCGTGGTTACTTCTTTCGATTTCGCGGTCTTCCAGGACCACGGCTATAGCGGCCTGTACGGTGGTGAGAAAGCTAAAGATATTCACCAGCGCAAGGGCCTGAAGCCTAATGAAAAGATTCTTGACCACATGGGCGCCGAGGAACTGGCCGCCAACCTCTTTAGAGCTACCCAGACCGAAGCGAAAATCAGGCGCGAGAAGATTAAAGGTAAAGAGGCGGCTAACCAGGCGCATAACGAGATGGGCCAGCGCGTGCGCGAATTTATTGAGGAAGTCGGCGGAACCATGCCGGAGGAACTTGCCACGCCCGTCGAGAGTATCCAGGAGCTTGAAAAGCAGCAAAAGAAAAAGACCAACCTTGGCCCGCAGTCTTCGATGTTTGGCGAAGAAGAATAAATATTTAAGGGTGCCGTTATTCAGGGGTCTTGTATTACAGATGAAACCGGGAAATAAGCCGGGAATTTTAACCCGGCAGGCTCCATCGGGTGCTAAACTCCATCTTTTTCGCGGGCTTTGAGCCAGGCGGCTACAATATTTTCGTCAAAAGGAAAAGCCAGCGCGGGTATTTCGGCGGGGCTGAAGAAAGCTAGTTCCATTACTTCGTTGTCCTGGGGCCGTAAGTTTTCGATTGTTCTGGCCCGGCCCCGGTAGACAATCAGGATTACCGGGTTTTCTTCCTCGCTGTATACTCCCAGCAGGTCGCCCAGCTCTATATCCAGGTTGGTTTCTTCTTTAACTTCACGCAGGGCGGCCGCTTCCACTCTTTCACCCCGGTTGACGTAACCGCCCGAAAAGCTCCACAGGCCCCGGCCCGGGTCAATCGCCCGGCGGCCCAGCAAAAGCTGTCCCTGGTGTTCGACCAAAACCACCGCTACTACCTTGGGGTCCAGGAAGTGAATAAAACCGCAATTCGCGTCAGGGCAAACCTGCCTCAATTCACCGAACTTTTCTTGCTCTATCAGTTTTGTGCCGCAGCGCGGGCAAAAGGTAATCTCATTCATAATAGCTGTTTTACTCTTTTAGACTTAAGTTTTTAGTTGGAGCCGGAACATTGCACGGCTGGAATTAAGCCTGGGCCGGTTTAATCCGGGTTTGCATTAACGGCTAATTCTTGTACCTGTCCCTGTTCAGTATTATACCTGTACCTGTACCTGCTACTTTAGCGGTACTCCGTTTTGTTTGCCTCTATAACTTCGACGGGCCGGGCTTTTCAGCTTTCGGTGAGCTGCTTGACCAGTCTAAAACGGTGGCGCGGGTTGTACACCCGGTCACAGTGGCCGCACGAACTGTTAATTTTCCGGCGCGTCTGGACTTCGTAGCGGCAGGTAGGGCAGCGGTACAGGTAACGGTAGGGCCGGGGCGGCACCGGCAGGGCTTTCATGCGGTTATCCAACCCTACTTCCTGCAATTTCTGCCTGAAAAGGGGCGTATGGCCGCTGGGTAAGTTCTGCTCGAACAGCCACAGGTGAATCATTTCGTGCAAGATAGTGTTGGATAGCTCAGCCGGGCCATAAAGCTCGTGATAGGAGCGCGATAGGCGGATAAGACGGGTGCGCGGCCAGATTTTACCGGCAGTCCTGACCAGGCGGGCGCTTACCTCAATCCGGCAGGCGGGTAATTTACCCTCGAAATGTTGCTGGTTAAGACTGGTGAAAAATTCTTCGGCCAGTTCTTTAGTAATGGAAATTGGCGGGTCGGCCGGTTCCATTTCGGCGGCGTGGGTCATTGTTTTTTCCTAAGGTCAGGTCAGTTACTGAAGTCGAATTGAGGCGCTACGGCGGGTAAGGCTATGATAAACACCGACCCCTTGCCTAGTTCGCTTTGAACCGTAATATTACCACCCATCAGGTGGCAAAACCGCTGGCTGATCGCCAGGCCCAGCCCGGTCCCTCCATATTTGCGGGTAGTTGAAGGATCGGCCTGGGTGAATTGCTGGAACAGTTTACCCACCTGTTCGGACGACATGCCGATGCCGGTGTCACTGATTTTAAAATAAAGCCAGTCCTGGTTGGTTTCCGGTAGGGGTTGCCTGCTTACCTCCAGCGCAATGGTTCCGTTTTCCGTGAATTTACAGGCGTTGCTTAACAAATTGTATAAAACTTGCCTGACTCTGGTCAGGTCGCTTTGCATTGTCCCTAAATCTTCAGGACACTTGACCGTAAGCGTATTGTTATTTTTCCGGGCCAGGCTCTGGGCGGTTTCAAAGATATCGTAGACTACCGAAGATACTTTAAAAGTTTCGACAAACAACTCTATCCGGCCCGCTTCGATTTTGGATAGGTCCAAAATGTCGCTGATTAAACTAAGCAGATGCCCCCCGGCCACCTGGATTTTCCCCAGGTACGCGGCCAGTTTAGGCCGGTCCAGCTCCTCGGCTTCCTCCTGGGACAGCTCGCTATAACCTATAATCGCGTTTAACGGTGTGCGAAGTTCGTGGCTCATATTCGCCAGGAACATACTTTTAGCCTGGTTGGCGGCGTCCGCCAGGTCCCGGGCGATTTTAAGCTGTTCGTTAGCCGCCCGCAGGTCGGCTGTCCGCGCTTGGACCTGGGCTTCCAGGTTAGCGGCGTACATCTGGGCCTGCTTAAACATCCCGGCGTTCTGGATAGCGATTGCGGCCTGGGCAGCCAGCATTTCCAGCCCGTTAATTTCCGACTCGACAAACTTGTGAGAATAGGGGTAGGCAATATTCATCACCCCGACCACCCGGTTGCCCAGTTTCAGGGGTACACCCAGCAGCGCCCCATTGTAATCAAGCGGCGCCCCGGCAAACAGCGGGTCGTTGAGCATCTCTTCAACCCATTGGGCTTCGCCGGTACGGGCCACTTTATAGGTAAAACCGTTGCGGCGCGGCTCGGTGAATCGGTTCGTTACCCGGTTGTCGGACCATTTAGCCGCTCCGATGGTGATACGGTCCTGTTCTTCATCATATAAAAAGACATGGGCGTTTTTACCCGGCAGCAGCTTCAGGGTGGCGATCAAAATAGTTTCCAGGACTTCGGGCAGGTCCAGCGAGGCGGTGATGCTTAAATTATCGCGGTGGGCCAGTTCTATCTTCTGGCGCTGCCGCCGTTCCAGGGTGAGCGTCCGGGACTGATTAATGGCCGTGCCGAGCATGGCTTGAATGGTTTGCAGGCACAGGCTAAGTTCCGTTGAATCCGGCCAGGGTAGGGGGTTGAAAAAGGCCAGCAAGCCGTTCAAATGTCCATTACCCAATAGGGGAAAACATTGAGTATAGGGTAGTTTGAAACTATGCGAAAGGGACTGCAGGGCGCCGGTCAGGTTCTGGTAGTAATTGGTGTAATCGTAATCATAATTGCGGCCCGGTATTTCGGTAGTCTCTACCAGGGAATCTAGTAAAAGGACCATTTCGCGGGGTAGTCCAAAGGTAGAGGCTTTGCTCATTACCGGCTGGTTGGTTTTTGCCAGCCAGAGGGCGCTATGCCGCAAGCCGAGCGAACTACTGATTTCCGATAGGACGGGTTCAAGGCTAGATTCGAGGTTTTCAATATCATTGAGAAGAGAAGCGATAGCTGACAGCATTGCAAAACCGGACCTGTTCACCTCGTCAGGTAACCGGTTGTCTTCCAGGTTGGAAGAAATATCGCTTTGTTCAATTTCGTCTAGCACCAGACCCCCGGTATTACAATTTGGAGTGGGAACAGAACAGTTCATTTTAAGGTCCTTATATTATAGCTTTAGCTGCCTGTATACTGCAAATCCTGGTTGGAAATGGCCGTTTCAAGCCAAAACCGCCTTCATCTGCTATTATGCTGTCATCCAATTTTTTAACTTGAACTATAAAATTGTAACTATCGAATGAACAACCGCAAAGGACCAGGAGTTTTCAAATAATGAGCAGAGAAAAGGTTAATTATTTGTTCAGTGGCGGGACCGTCGTTGTGATGGACGATAGCCGGAGGTTGATCGAAAATGGGGCGGTCGCCGTAAAGGACGACAAAATCGTTGGAGTGGGTCCGGCCGCCGAGTTACAAAGCCGCTATGAGGCCGCCGAGGTGATTGATTTCACCGGCAAAGCCCTGATGCCCGGCTTTATCAATGCCCATACCCATGTCCCGATGACCCTATTGCGCGGCCTGGCGGACGACCTGCGCCTGGATGTCTGGCTGATGGGCTATATGATGCCGGTCGAGCGCGAATTTGTTAATCCCGAGTTTGTCCGGCTGGGTACAAAAATAGCCTGCGCTGAAATGATTAAAGGCGGCACGACCTGTTTCGCCGATATGTATTATTTCGAAAATGAGATTGCCCAGGCTACCGCCGAAGCCGGTATGCGGGGAGTGTTGGCCCAGTCGATAATGAAGTTCCCCACACCCGACGCCGCTTCCTATGAAGATGGTCTGGCCAACTGCCGGGAATTCATCCAGCGTTGGAAAGGTCACCCCCTGATCGTTCCGGCGGTCGGACCGCATGCGCCCTATACCTGCCCGCCTGAAATCCTGAAAGCCTGTTCCGCCCTGGCCCAGGAATTTGATGTGCCTTTGCATATTCACATTGCTGAAACGGCCCTGGAAGTCGAGAACAGCCGCAAAGAAAACGGTATGCCGGTGGTGCCCTGGGTCAAACGCCAGAATATCCTGGATGCTAAAGTAATCGCGGCCCATTGTGTCCATATTGATGAAGGCGAAATGCGGACCTTGCAACACGCCGGGGCCGGTATCGCTCATAACCCGACCAGCAACCTGAAACTCGCAAGCGGGGTCGCCCCGGTGCCGCTAATGTTACAGGTCGGCGTAAATGTCGGTATCGGGACCGACGGACCGGCCAGCAATAACGACCTGGACATGTTTGAGGAAACGCGCCTGGCTGCCCTCCTGGCAAAAGGCTTTACCGGCGACCCGACCGCCCTACCCGCCCGCGAGGCCCTGGCCCTGGCGACTATTGGCAGCGCCCGAGCGCTCCACATCAGTGATATAACCGGCTCGCTGGAAGAAGGCAAGCGGGCCGACTTCATTGTGGTGGACCTGCAACCCATGCATAACACCCCACGCTTTAGCCGTGACCCCGAAGCAATTTATTCGCAACTCGTCTATGTCGCCAAGTCTACCGATGTGCAGCACGTAATTTGTAACGGCGAATGGCTTTTGCGCGACCGCCAGCTTTTGAAGCTGGACGAACAAGACCTGGCCCGCCAGGCCACAGAAGTAGCCGAGAAAATCGACCGCTTCCTGGTGGCCCGTGAAGGGAACGTGGTGCGCAAACTCCTGGCGCTGGGCGGCCTTAACCAGGAAGAAAGCTTCGAGGTACAGGTCAAAGCGCAACTGGAGGATTTGGGCCGCGTAGAAGCGGTACTCAAAGACTCGAGCCTGTTCAAGATTACCAAGACCTCGCATTATCGCCAGTACGATACCTATTTCGCTTTTGGCGATCAGCACGTTGAACAGCTTCGATTGCGCGAGGATATTTACCTGGACGAAGAAGGCCGCCCGACTCCCCGCAGCCGGTTCCGGCTGACCCTGATTGGCGCGGCTTCCGAGCGCGAATTTCCTCGTTCGGTCATCCTGAACCGCTCTCGCTTAACGGCTACCCCGGACCAGTCATTACGGTTTTACCGGGAGTATCTTAACCCGCTGGAAGAACGCGAGCTGGTCAAGCTGCGCCGCCGTAACCGTTTCAGTTATAAGGGTACCGACTTTGCCATCAATATTGACCAGATGCTGACCCCGGCCCAGCCTGACTACTTTTTAGAAATAAAAAGCCGGACCTGGTCCAAAAGGGATGCCGAGAAAAAAGCCGGGCTTATCGCCGAAATCCTGGACCTGCTGGGAATTTCGGATGATCAGCTAATCCAGGAAGGCTACAATGTCCTGGTAACCCGCTAAAACACTCTATAAACTAAACCAACGGCCTGGCCTTATAAGCGAGACCGTTGGTTTATACTTCAAAAGAATTTAGTCCAGGTTTCCAAAAAATACTTTTATCAGGCCGTATCACGCCAGAGTTACGGGTTTTGCTTTAAGTCAAATTGCCCTGCCCTTGTTTCTATTTGCGCCAATGCACGCCCCGAATAGACCCTTTAGCAACTTTCACTATTCCAAAATAGGCTCCCACTATAAGCTTTTATATCCTTTAATCAATAACTATATATTATTATTTTAAGGGGCCACCGGATGCTTAATAGTTTTTCCGTTTCCGAGGACGTGTTTCTAATAACAGCAGGGTGATGAGGTTACTATCGCCTGAAAATAAAATTAAATCCCGTAATGTTTATGTAATATGTTTAAGGTATAATAACTTAAAACCGGCTTATTCCCAATTCAACTTTTCGCATCTACAACACCTTTATTTACCAATATAGTTTAGTTCGGAAGGAATTTATGAGGTATAGAAACCGCCAAGTTAGTACTGTAATTATAAGTTTGCTTCTTTTAATCCCGTTGCTGGTAGCGTGTGGTGAAAGCCCCACTTCAACCCCGGTAGCGACTACCGCCGCCAGTACGACAGCGGTTGTCACTACCGCCGCTCCTGCTACAACTGCGGCTGTCACTACCGCCCCGGCCCCGACAGTAGGAGTCACGGTTACACCCACTCTGGCCCCGGCGACTACCGCCGCTGCCGCCCAGACTACGGCGGCGGCTACGCCAGCCGGGTCCACCACCCCACCGGCAGCCCGGGCCGCTCTTTTCCCGGTGGACCCGCTTTCCAAGGCAGACCCTGACCTGCTTGATATACTGGATGAATACAACTTCACTACAGGTACGCCAGATGAGAAGCTAAAGGCCGCTCTTGCGTATGCCGATTTAATTGAAGCGCTGGATGAGTCAAACGAGCTTGAATTTGAAGTGGTCCTGGCAAAAGGCGCCCAGGTTCAGCCGGTCCAGGACAAAATCAAAGCTCTTGGAGCGACCGTAGCCGATACGGAAGAGATTGTTGATACGACCTATTTGCTGGTGACGGTTCCCTTAAAGACTTTTGTAACCTACGTCAACCCGACTAACAAACAAAACTTCCTGCGGGACCTGGCCAGTTTTAATGGCATCGAAGAAATTAATCTTCCCAACGACCAGGATACCGAAGAGTTACGCGGTTTGCCCGCTACCCGGGAAGCCCTCAAGGACGTGCTGAAAGCAACCAAGAACCAGGGCGTCCAGTTGATGGGTATCGACAAGTGGCACGCCGCCGGGTTTACCGGCAAGGGGGTCACGGTTGGTATTATTGATAGCGGCTATAAATTTATTGATGAGTTGAAAGCCAGTGCCGATTTACCGACTGACTTCAAGGTGATGGACTTTGCCCAGAAGTTGCTCGACCAGAGTAGTATTGATAATGGAGTTCACGGTACGGCCGTATCCGAAATTATCCATTCGGTCGCGCCGGACGCTAAACTGGTGGCAACCTCCATCGCAGGTACAAACCTGGAGTTCAGCGAAGCCCTTGATTATCTGGTAGCCCAAAAGGTTGATATTATTTCAATTTCGATGGGCAGTAATGCCGGGGCGGAAGACGGCACTTCGGACCTCAGCCGTAAAATTGAGCAAATCCGCAAAGAAAAGGGTATTCTCTTTTTCCTGGCCGCCGGTAACGAAGGCGACGAACATTACGCCGGGATGTACAGCCCTAATGACCAGGGCTTGCACCAGTGGATGCCCGGTGTAACCCGCATGGCTTTTGGCAACCCGACCGATGCACCGGTTAAAACCTCGGTGATTTTACGCTGGGACCAATGGCTTAATGGTGATGTTAACCCGGCTGCGACTGACCTTGACCTGGTTATTGAAGACCAGGCCGGGACGGTAATAAAGACCAGCGACGGCGACCAGCGCGCCCGGACCCCGCTGGAAGCAACCGCTATCACCATACCACCCAAGACTATCTACTATCTTAAGGCCAAGCAAAAAGATGGTACGCCGCTTTCTAAGGATTCTTTCCGCCTGCACATCTTTACTTCCGGTATAACTCCCCAGTTCTATACTTCGGTGATGTCGATTGGTACTTCCGCCGACTCGAAAGGGGCTATCGCGGTGGGCGCGGTAGATCCGCCGGAAGGCGATGCTATCGGCAGTTACAGCAGCCAGGGTCCTTTAAGTGATGGCCGCTTTAAGCCGGAAATCTCAGGACCGGCTGGGGTAGGCAGCGCCGCTTATACGGCGGACGGTAAGAGCAAATTTACCGGTACCAGCGCGGCAACTCCCGAAGTAGCCGGTATGGCGGCTATCTTGAAAAGCGCTAACCCGGCCCTTACTGCGGACGAGTTGACCCAGGTAGTATTGCAAAGCGTTAAACGTCCCGCTAACGGTCCGAATACCGTTATGGGTTTTGGGCGAGCGGATTTAACTAACATACCGCCCGGTCCGGTCACCCCTCAGGCCAGCGCGACACCCGCTCCCGCCGTAAACCCTAACCCGGCTTTACCGCTAACAACCAGCACGCTTTATCCGGCGCCTTCTAATGCCCCCGCAGCCGCTAAGTCCAGCCCTCGCCTGGTGGGCCTGGAGGTTGACCCTTCGATCAAGGAGGCGTTTGCTACCGCATTCAGTGTTAAAGGTGCGCAGGTGCAGGCAGTAAACTTTGCCGCCGCTAACGTGCCGGAAGACGTGGTTAGCGCATCCCTTGATGAGTTAGTGATTTCAAAAGGGTATACTTTTGCGCTACCTGGGGCCACCAAACCGGCTAAAGTCGGTAACGGGCCTTTTACCGCCGGTTACTATACTTCACCCGGTGCGCCGGATATCCTGCTGCTGGTGGTAGCGGTCCCGGCTGACGTGGCCGGGTTTGCTTTCCCTCCCGGCATCGAGGCGGCCCACCTTGAGAAGCTTTTGGCTGCGTTAAAGGATCAAAAGTCTCTGGTGATAAGCCTGAGCGGCACCGACCTGTTAAAAGTTATTTCCAATTAAACCCACTTACTGGAGATAACCTGACAGGCAGCAAAAAGGGATTGAGCGGGCAAAATCACTCAATCCCTTTTGTTTTTTTTAAAATAATTTATTCGGCCTGGTAAATACCACTTTTCCCGCCGCTTTTATGGGCCAGGCGAATAGCCTCAATCTGCATCCCTTTATCGGTAGCTTTAACCATATAATAGATTGTCAGCGCGGCCGCGCTGACGGCGGTCAGTGCTTCCATTTCAACCCCGGTCTGGCCGCTGGTCTTTGCTTCCGCTTCGATTAATACCGCCGACCGCTCCAGGTCATATTCAAACCGCAAATCGACCCCGGTAAGCATCAGGGGGTGGCACATCGGGATGATTTCGGAAGTCTTTTTAGCCGCCATAATCCCGGCTACCTGGGCCACGGCCAGCACATCACCCTTTTTGGCCCGGCCTTCCCGGATTAAAGCCAGTGTTTCCGGCAGCATCCGGATTTCGCCCCGCGCAATCGCCCGGCGTCCGGTTACATCTTTTTCCGATACATCGACCATCCTGGCCCGGCCCGACTCGTTAAAGTGGGTTAGCCCGGCGCTTTCAGACGGTTGCCCGGCCTGGACCGGGTTTTCCAGGGGCAACTTGACCTCTACAGGGCTTTCGGGCTGGATTTGGGCCAGTCTTTCTTGCTCCAAACCAAACCCTTTGAGCAGGTTTGCGGCCGGGTCGTCTGGGCTGGCGGTAATCGCCAGTAATAAGTCGCGTGGCGTGATAAATTCGGCCTGGTTCTGCTGCATGCCGGACGCAGCCTGGCTGAAAATTTGTTGCAAACGGGGTGAGAAATACATGCTCACGTTAATGCCGCTGGTGTTAGGGGCATCCGGCCTTTGCGGGAACCGGTCGAGGCTTTGTTCAACTGCCAGCAGGACCAGGCCCCGGTCTACTTTTAGCTGTTCCAGGGCCAGGGTGGCAAAACCTTGTGGCTGCATGAGAAGGGCCATCAGCAGGTGTTCGACATCTAGCTGGCTGTGGCGGGCGTGCATCAAAATCTGGTAACTGGCAGTCAAGACGCCCTGGGCCTGACCATCAAATTTATCGAACGGATTCGTAGACATGAAGTAAAGCCTTTGCCCTTTCACAAACAGTTAAGTTAAAAAACGCCCGCTACTCGAATGAATAGCGGGCGACAAAAGTATTTATTACCAGTTCTGGGCGGTCAGGATTTCCGCCGGTTCACCGGTCAGGGCTTCCAGGTAGTGTTCGGCATCCAGCGATGCTTTGCAGCCGCTGGCCGCCGCCGTAATAGCCTGGCGGTAGCGGTAGTCATAAACGTCTCCGGCGACAAAGACACCCTTGATGTTGGTCTCGGATTCATTGACAACGCTCAGGTAGCCCTTGTCGTTCATGTCCAACCAGCCCTTGAAAATGTCAGTGTTGGGCCGGTGGCCGATAGCGACAAAGACGCCTTCCAGGTTGATTTCCCTGGTCTCACCGGTCTTGAGGTTTTGGACCCGCACGCCTTCGACTTTGTTCTCACCCAGAATTTCGTCGATAGCGGTATCTACCACTACTTCAATCTTGGGATGGTTAAAGACCCGTTCCTGCATGATCTTGGAAGCGCGGAATTTGTCCCGGCGGTGCAGCAAAATTACTTTAGTGGCGAACTTGGTCAGGAAGAGTGCTTCTTCTAAAGCGCTATCACCGCCGCCAACTACCGCAATCTCTTTACCCCGGAAGAAGAAGCCGTCACAGGTAGCGCAGCTTGAAACACCCCGGCCGCGCAAGCGTTCTTCGCTGGCCAGGTTCAGCCACATAGCGCTGGCCCCGGTAGCGACAATTACCGCTTCGCCTTCGTAAACATCATCTTCAACAAAAACTCTCTTTACCCGGCCTGAGAAGTCCACTTTGGTAGCATCGGCATCTACAAATTTACTGCCGAAGCGTTCAGCCTGGCGGCGCATACCGTCCATCAATTCCGGTCCCATAATCCCTTCGGGGAAACCAGGAAAGTTTTCTACATCACTGGTAAGCATCAGCTGGCCGCCCGATTGATACCCGGCAATAACCGTGGTATCCAGGTTTGCCCGGCTGGAATAAATTGCAGCGGTTAATGCGGCCGGTCCACCTCCGATAATCACGACCCTCATATTCTGCTCACTCATCATCTATACCTTTCTCGATTTATTATACGAAATTTTTGTATATATATAATTACGTAATCTTCCTAATTTAGTTGCACTCTTGTATTTGCCCCGGCACAATAACTTCGTACGGTTCTATTATAGCAAAAAAAGTCAACTTAAATAATTAGTCTTAAATAAGAATTATTATCTATTAGTTTTGGTTGTTATAGCCGGGTCTGGTATTCCGGCTGCCAGCGTGGGACAGGTCAAGCTGCGAAGCGCTCTAAAAGCTGGTGATCCTCGATGAGGCGCTCAAGGTCTTCGTAGGTGCTGACGGTTTTAACTTGCTCCCGCAGGGCGGCGGCTCCCTGGAACCCGCTAAAGTACCAGGTCAGGTGCTTGCGCATTTCAATCATGCCATGCGGTCCTTTATACTTAACCATCAAGCGGGCATGTTCCAGGGCAGTCGCGATTACATCGGCCAGCGGCGGGCGCTCGGTCCGCTCCCGCTCGAAAATCCAGGGATTGCCCATCGCGCCGCGCGCGACCCAGATACCCTGCACCCCGGTTTCAGCCCGCAGCCGTTCGATAGCGGCCCGGTCGGTTACGTCACCGCTGCCGCCGACCGGCAGTTGGACATTTTCGACAATCAGGCGGGTAACCGTCCAGTCGGCGCTGCCCCGGTAAGCCTGTTCTTTGGTGCGCGGGTGAATTGCCAGCGCTTTGGCCCCGGCTTCCTGCATCCGGATGGCGAACTGAGGCTGGACAATTTCACTATCGTAAAAGCCCGAACGCATTTTAACCGATACCGGGATATTAACCGCATTAGCCATAGCTTCGACAATACGGGCAGCGGTATCGGCGTCTCTAAGCAACGATGAACCGCAGGCGTTACCCACAATTTTCTTTTCCGGGCAGCCCATATTGACGTCTACCCCATCAAAGCCCATGTCCTCGATTACCCGCGCCGCCTCGGCCATGGTCTTTGCATCGCCGCCCATAATCTGGCCGATAATCGGCCGTTCCCATTCCTCGTAATGCAAAAAAGCGGCATTGCGGGTGGGCGCGTTCAGCATCATGTTGGCGCTTGCCATTTCGGTAAAGACCACGTCCGCGCCATGGCGCTTGCAAATCTGGCGAAAGGCCGTGTCGGTAACCCCGGCCATCGGTGAAAGGCACTCATAGCCCTCCGGCAGGTCGGTCCACGAAAATTTCTTTGAATTATTTTGAATTTCGGTCGGTTTATTTATATTCTTGTCCATCTTAACTCCCTTAAAATTTGCTTCCGGCCTCATATTGTAACACATTCCGGCTTCTTCCTTTTCCTTTTCCTTTAGATTTGGCACCCCCGGGATATTTACTTCAATTGGCGGGCCGCTATAATAAAGAAAGCAAATCCACATCCTAAAAGCCAAATGGTTGGCTTATTTTTTTGTTAGTGTTCTCTTTCCTTAAGTAAAAGTGAATAAAGTAAAAGTGAATAGCATTAAATGAAAACCTTACCAGCCAGCCCTAGCCCCGTTTTGGTTACTCTTAATTCCAGGCTTACTACTCTTAAGGAATGGTCTATCCGCCATGACCGGTTGACCGTCCTGCTGGTTTTTACCATGCTGAGTCTAGCTATCACCTGGCCTGTGGTCCTTCACCTGAATGAGTGGATTATTGGCCCTGTCCCTGAGGGTGACCCGCTTTACCAGACCTGGACTTTATGGTGGTACAAACAGGCTCTTGAAACCGGCCAGGACCCCTTTCATACCCACAACATTTTTGCTTTGCTGCCTTCGGCCCAGGTTTTTGTCCACTCTTACTTTGATTCTATTGTAGGAGTCCCGCTTCAATGGTTATTTTCTCCGCTGGGAGCTTATAACCTGCTTATAGAACTAAGTATTTTACTGAGCGGGTTTACCATGTATTTGCTGGCAGGCGAATTTACCCGGAATAAATTGGCCTGTTTCGTGGCCGGGTTCCTTTACACGTTTTCTACTTATCATCTGGTGCGGGTGGGCGGCTTTCTAAACCTCAGCACCTTACAATTTATTCCTTTTTGTGCCTGGCGGGTTTTTGTATTCTACCGGCGACCAGGGTACCGGAGCGCCATCCTGGCCGGTCTGGGTATTGGTCTGATTCCACTCTCCGAGATTTACTTTTTAGCTTATTTTGGCCTGCCTTTTGGTGCCCTTTTTCTACTTGGAAAGTTGATTACCGATTTCAAGTGGTTCTTAAAGCCGCGCAACCTGGGTCTGGCTGCCCTGGCCCTCGGAATTGCCGCCCTGATTACGGTCCCCCTGCTTCTGCCGTTTCTTCGAATTGACCCGGATGTGCAGGAAGAAGCGCGGCGGGTCGCCGGTATAACCACTGAGCAACTTTCGGCCAACCTGGCGGCTTACTTTTTACCCCACTTTTCCAACCCGTTTTTTGGCGGCCTCACCGGCCCAATCTACAACACCTTTGAATACCAGGGCGAAAAGACCGTCTACCTGGGTTATATTACCCTGGGCCTGGTTGTGACTGCTCTCTTCTCCAGGAAGCACCGCAACCGGGCAACCTATTTCTGGTTGGTGCTGAGCCTGGTATCCATTGGACTTTCTTTTGGCCCTAAACTTTATATTCTAGAAAATCCAGTCATAAACTGGCCGTTTTATAACCTTGTGTACGATTATCCTTTGTTCTCCACTTTTCGCGCCCCGGTTCGCATGGGGTTTCTCTCAATTATGTCACTGGCCGTTATGGCTAGCCTGGCTCTTGAGAGTCTTTACTCTAAATATGCCCTTAATCGCCGGGCTAAATTTATATTTTATGGCTGCGTGACCGCTCTTTTGCTGGCTTCACTGGCCGAACATCTGGCCTGGTCTTTTCCTTTACCCAGCCAGGCGGTCCCGATTCCGGCTATCTACAGCCGGATTGCCGCCGACCCTGAAAATGGCCTGGTACTGGACTTGCCGGATAGACAGCCTTCGCCGGGCAGCTATATGTTTTACCAGACCATCCACCATAAACTGATAGTTGGCGGCTATCCGCCCCGCACCAGTGACCGCATGATTACTTCAATGGAGAACCTGCCCTATCTGGTCCCCTTTATTTACCCGCAGCTTGCCGGGAATCCGGCTGCTTACGGTCAGGATATTTATCCTTATAATATTGATTTCAAAGCAGCCTTGCAGGAAAAAAAGATTACATACGTAATATTGCACCAGCATGAAGCTTTTAATCCGGCCGATTTTGAAGTTATGCTGGGGTTTCTCAGGGCGCAATTAGGGGTGCCGGTATATGATAGTCCGGCTGAAAAGGTAATAGCCTGGCATGTTGCGTCCAATCCGGCGCCCGCCCAACCCTCTGCCAGCTACCGCTTTTCAAGAGGGACCGGTTGGCTAACCCATCGAATAAATTTCGATAACTCTAGCCTCGAACGCATAGTTTCACAGGACGGCCAGCTTCTGGTCCAGGCCCCGGCCGCCGGGAGCCAGGTCTTGCAATTGGTGGCCCGGCCTTACTTTAAGCCACTCTCCCTGGAGCTTCGTTTGAATGGGCAGGTTGTTGATACCGTTCGCCTGAACTCGCCGGGAAAGGTCCAGACGGTAACTTTCAAGCCTTTAACCTTAAACCAGGGCCGGAATATTATAGAAATGCATTCGGTCGAAGGCTGCCAGCCCCGCTATCTCTATGTGCCGGAGAGCCGCGACCCTGACTGTTACTCGTTTGGTATTCAGCAAATCAGGCTGGTAGAATGATTGCCAGGATAGCCAGCCCCAGGAAACTAAATCCTTCGTTCTTGATGGAGGCGCCCAGGGTAGCGGCCAATAGGGCAACCGAAAGGCAGGCGGGGTTTCTTCCTCAAGCCAGAGAATATAAAAAACACCGAATAGTAGAAAAGCGGCCCCTACCGTGAAATCAGCTTGTGAGAGGCTTTCAATATAAGTATTATTACTACTAAAGCCTGCGCCATGTGAGAAAGTATCCTGGCTGGCCCCCAGGCTGAACGGTGTTTTGGTTGCAATTAGGTTACTCTGCCCCAAACAGGTGATTGTTAACTGCGTTTAGAAGGAGTTACAAATAATAATTGTAATACATTCCGGCTGTTTCCTTTTCTCACAATAAAGAAAAAGCAAAAGATTAACAAATTAATAGTGTCTTCAAATAGGGCAAGGAAAACCTTGATTGGGTCTGGTCAGTGGCAGAAAAGGCTGTTATAATGGGCCAGAACAAAAAAATCATTTCCCCGGCGGAAAATATTCGGTTCACAATCAGTAATAATATTGTTTTTTATTCGTAATACAAACACGACATGAGTTCATTAGCGATGCGGAATAAATTTCTGGTGGTGGGGGCGGTTGCCCTGGCCTTTTTTGTTATTTTAAGTTTTTTATTGGCGCCTAAAAAGGAGCCGGACATCTGGATTTCTACCGCCAATGCCGGGCAGCAGCACCAGTTGGCCGTTGTGGACTTCGTGGGGATTACCGCGCCCGCCACGGCGCTGCCAGCAACTGGGTCCGGTCCGGTCCTGACTGCCGGGGCTGCTGTCCGCAAGCTGGTGTTTCCTGGGGTCTGGCAGCGCGATAAAAGCCAGTATGCTACTGAGGAACAGTGGAAGACCTGGGCCGCCAGCGCTTGCTCGGCTGCCGCGCTTTCCTCGGTCTTGAGCGGCTACGGCCACCCGGTGCGGATCACCGATGTGTTAACCCGGTTTGAGCAGCAAAACGCGATAAAATCTACGGTTGGTCTTTACAAATATAATGTCTTCAGTACGGTTGCCAGCGAATATGGTTTGAAAGTGGCTTACAGCGAGAATAAGAACCTGGACGCTCACTTTGAACAGGTCTTGAGTTACCTCAAGCAAGGCTACCCGGTTATCCTCAACGTGCTGGACGCGACCTATTTTCCTTCCGGGCATTTTATCGTGGCAACCGGCCTTAACCCGGATAATACGGTCGCGGTTATGAATCCCGACCCGGCCGGTAGCAACCAGGTCAACCAGAACTGGCCTTTAGACGGGCTTAAACTTTACTTCAGCCGTATGACCCGCAGTGCCGCCATTCTGCCGTAATTTCTGTTTAGCGAATAACGGCGGCCTGAGCCAACCGGGAATTACGGTTGGCTTTTTTTAATGCCCCAGACAATATACACCGGGTCTTTCGCCGCGTAGAAACTGGCCCAGATGCTGCCGCTGTGATGGCGGGTGTCAATGTCGGAAAATAGCTGGGGAGCTTCAAAGGCTTTACTTTCATTGAAGTATTGCTGGACCAGATCTACCCGGCCCTGCTCGTCAAGGTTGCGCCAGAGGGCCACCGCTTTGGTGGGGAACATCCGGTTTGAAAACGAGACAATAAACACCCCGCCCGGTTTCAAGACCCGGCCCACTTCTCGGAACACTTCGACCGGACGGCGCAGGTATTGGACCGAAACCGTGTTAAGGACCGAGTCGAAATGGTTGGCCTCGAACGGCAGGGACGGGTCGCGGTTAAGGTCCTGGATAAAGTACTTATTTAGCTGGTCATTTGCCTGGAGCTCGATTTCGTTCATTCCGTGGCCGACCACAAAGCCGGGGTTATATTCGGCGGGCAGGTGGCTTTTGTAACTGCTCATAAGGTCAAGTATAACGCCGCCTTCCGGCAGCCGGTCCGTGTAAAACCGGCCGAGCGATGCGATGAAATGCTCATCAACATGGACGACCAGGCGGGGGTCCTGGTAAAAGCGGGTATCGAGACTCTCGTCCACCCGTTCCCAATTTGAAGACTGTGCCAGGTTATAGTGATGGGGTTTACCGGAATGGCTCATGGCTTACTACTCCTATTTATTTATAAATGGCTTGACCCTATTATAAGAGAGACCGCCCGCCAGAACCAGTCTGCAAAGTGGCAATATTAAGAAGAATTTAAAACTAAAGAGGGCTTTCGGAAGCAGTAAGAAGGCCACATAATTGAAAAGCCAGGTAGTCCTGAATTACCCATCCCGCCCGGCCTGCCAGAGTATCCCTTTCTCTTATAACTTTGCCAGAATGGCACTCTCTAATAACCCCGTTCACTGACTAATGACCTCCAGCCTCCGACTACTCCTACCACCTACTTGAACCGCCTGCCGCTTTAGAGTAAACTAAACTTTGAGTAGTTTGCCATCCAGGAATCTTAATATTATAAGCTTTCTTAATGGTAAGTTTGAACCGCCCGGTGGACCGCCGGGTGTTGACGGAATTGAAGGGTGAACGACATTTTTAGCAGCATGACACATAAATTCGCCGGTCTGGCTAACGGCCGGGTGGCTCTTTTCTTAATCCTAAGCTTGCTTGGTATACTGGTCCTGGGTGCTTGTGGGAATGAAACTGTTGCACCGGCAAATAGGGCATCCAGCCCGGCGGCAGCCAGTGGAGCGACTCCGGTCGCGACCGGTGGAGCCGGGACAGGATCGGGTATTGTGGCGCAGGGTGTTCCGGGCGGCCAGCCGCTGCCCACGCCTACCCCACCGGCTGTTACCAACCGCCTGGTCCTGACCATCTGGACTGCCGGTTGGAAGGGTAACACCGATTATGAAAAATTCTTAAACGAACAGATTGACAACTACCGGAGCCGCAATCGCAATGTAACCGTCGATTGGCAGGATTACGGGGACGGCCTGGCCCAAAAATTTGAGGAAGCCGCCGCCAACCCCGGAAAGACGCCTGTGCCGGATATTGTGCTGTTTAATGCCAGCGATCTCTACCAGTTTGGGGCGAAAGGCTACCTGTCCGACCTCGGGCAGTTGGGCGGCACTACCCTGAAAGACGACTATGTACCCTCGACCTTTGAAGGCTTGCGGGTCGGGTCAATCTACTATGGGTTGCCCTGGCAGGCCAGCACCAGGGTCACCATCATCAATAAAAAACTCTGGCAGCAAGCTACTCTCGACCCGGCTAAACCTCCTAAAACCTTTGCCGAACTTGATACCATGCTGCCCTCAATGATTACCAAGACCGGCCAGGATGTTACTTCGGCCTGGTTCAAGCCGGATGTCCTGGGCGAGTTTTTAATGGAGGACCTGCCGCTTTACAGCGTCAGTGGTGACGGCTCCACCAAACAGACCGCTTTCCCTTCCGGCGGCACCACTGAAAAGTGGCAGTATTTCCAGACCAAGCGCAAGCAGGGTGCTTTCGCGAAAGATGCCCTGTCCAAGGGTTACGCCGATGCCCTCAAAAAGTACACGGCCAATCAACTGGTTATGGTAATGGACGGCGCGCCCCTGTTGCCCGGTTTGAAAAATTCCAGCCCGGAGCTGTATAAAGATACGCTGGTGGTGCCCCATATCGTGGGCAAGGCCAATCTGCTGCCGATGAACCTTCAGGGCTGGGTTATACCCAAAGCATCTCGCCAGCCCCAGGATGCCCTGGCCTTCCTTAAAGTTTTGAATAGTTCCGACAACCAGCTGGCTTTCGCTAAATTCTCGGGGTTGGCCGTGCCGACCCAGAAGAAAGCTTTGACCGACTCGTTTATTACCGGTCAGGATGACCCGTTAGCCCAGGCCCGTTCGATTATGGCTCAGTCACTCAACCAGGCTAAACCGGCCGAATCACTTTTACCTTCCCCGCTGACCCCGGCTAACCGGGAGAAACTGCTTGCGGCGCTCAATAAGGGTCTGAATACTATCTGGACCACCGATACTTCGCCAGCGGCGGCCTTGCAGGAAGCGGCCAATACCTGGAAGGAAGTTCTTAAGTAAAGGGAAAACCCATGCGTATCAGGCGTGTTAGTGCTAAAGATAAAGCAGCGGGCCAGGACAAACCACCGCAAGAGTTTACCGACCAGACGAAATCGGCTCTTAATTCGGCGATTGTGAATATTGTCCAGGCAATTGGCTCTAAAGCCGGTGTCCTGACTTTCTGGGATGAAGCCCGGAACGCCCCCGGCCAGTTCTCAAGTTACGGCCTGGCCGATTCTTTACAGGACGAGTTAAAGCCGGTCATTTTCGACCTGGTAACCCAGCTGCATAACCGGGTGCATACCGCGAATGGCGGGCATGTTGCCGCCCGTTCCGAAGACTTGCTGGCATTGCAGGCAGATATCCCGACCCCACAGGGACCGCTGCACCTGATTTGCCTGCCCATCCAGGCCGATGACCGTTTTATTGCCGGGCTGTGCTTGCTTCAGCCTTCCGTGGCCTCTTTTCCGGCCCTGGGTGAGGCGGTTACTCTACCCGGTGAAGACCCGACCGCCGGTTCGGGCGTAATCCCCGACCGGGCCGAAGAAGATGACGGGTTCGTTCACGGCCATTACGGCTTAATCCTGGACCACAGCGACCTGGTGGCGCGAAATGCCAGCCTGCTTAAACGCATGGTCGAGGAGCGCCAGTGGCTGGGCCTGGTAATCGAATACAGCGCCGACGGTATCCTGATTGTTGACAGCCAGTGCAACATTGTCGGGTTCAACCCGGCTTTCTCCCGGATTAGCGGCTGGTCGGTTGAAGAACTACGCGGCCAGAATTGCTACGAAGCTCTCCAGATTTCGGCCACCCGGGGCGATGCCCATTGCGGCAAGCTTTGCCCTATCCGGCTGGGTACTTTTGTAAACAAGGCCGAGGAGGACCGCCGCAGCGAAGTGGTAATTATCACGAAAGATGGCGAGCGCCGGGATTTAGAACTAACCTATTCGGTTATTCTTTCCAGCGACAACCGGATTTTAGGCGGAATTCTGGGGGCCCGCGACATTACGGCCCGTAAAGAAGCCGAAGAACTGCAATCCACCTTCCTTTCGGTTATTAGCCACGAATTGCAGACGCCCATCGCCATTATCAAGGGTTACGCCGGGCTGTACGCCGATGTAACGACCCCTCTTGACCCGGCCAAAGTCCGGGAAAAGATGCAAATTATTGAAGAGGAAAGCGAGCGGTTGAGCAAGCTGGTTGATAACCTGCTCTACGCCTCGCGGTTACAGGCCGGTGGTGTAGAATTGCACCGGGAACCTCTCGATGTAGGCAGCCTGTTGCGGCGGGTGGCAACTAAAATGCGGGGAGTCAGCAAGGTCCATAAAATAGTGCTGGCTTTGCCCGATGATGCTCTCCCGGCTGTTTCAGCCGATTATGACAAAATCGAGCAGGTCGTTATCAACCTGGTAGAGAACGCCGTGAAGTACAGCCCGGAAGGCGGGCCGATTATCCTGGAAGCGGAACCGACCAGTGATGAAGTGATTATAAAGGTGACTGACCGGGGTATCGGAGTGCCGGAAGGCGAACGAAAGCGCATTTTTGAACGCTTCAGCCGCCTGGATAGCCGTTATGTGCGCGAACGTAAGGGGGCCGGTCTGGGCCTCTATATCTGCAAAGCAATAGTCGAAGCGCACGGCGGGCGTATCTGGGTGGAACCGGCTTCCTCCGGTAGCGGCAAAGAGTATTTTAACGGGTCAAGCTTTAATTTCTCGCTGCCTCGCCAGGAACCGGCAAATCTGCCTGTGCTTTTTGGCCGGTTATAGCAAAGTTTGGCCTTTGGTATAAAATTTGGATTTGGGTAAAATAGAGGTAGGAGGTACGATTATGCCGACCGCGATTGAACACCAGACCAGAATTTTCCAGGGACGAGCCTTACCCTGGGTAGACATCCGGGAAGTGGAACGGACTAACCCCGGCCCTGTCAGGCTGTTTGAGGTAGTAAAAGGCGGTGGCTGGCACCGGTTCCGCTACGGCTTTCAAATCGCCGGGGCCGGTACCTCCACAACCGAAATGACGGAAATAATTAGGGCCTATCGCCTGGCGTACCCAGGCGCGAAATTATATCTGAGCCCTGGCCGGTAAGCTAACTAGAGGGAGAAAAAGCTAAATGAGTCAGACAGTCTTGGTAGTTGACGATGAGCAAAAGTTGGTAGACCTGGTCCGGGCGATTATGGAAAAAGAAGGCTACAATGTGGTGGAAGCCCACAACGGCTACCAGGCGGTCGAAAAGGTCCGCGATTTGCTCCCTGACGTGGTGGTGCTGGACGTAATGATGCCGGAAATGGATGGCTTTGAAGCCCTCCAGGTAATCCGCCAGGCCAGCAACGTGCCGGTCATTATGCTGACGGTCCAGGCAACGGAGAACGACAAGGTTCGCGGCCTGGAACTGGGTGCGGACGATTATGTGGCAAAGCCCTTTGACCACCGCGAACTGGTCAGCCGGGTGAAAGCGGTCCTGCGGCGGGCGGCCCTGCCCAGCAGTGTCAGCAAGTCCGAAGGCCAGGTCACAATTGATGCTAATTTGCAGATAGACTTCGATAAACGCGAAGTAATTTCGAATGACAAGCGCCAGAAGCTGCGCCCGACCGAATACAAACTGCTGTACCACCTGGTGAGCAACGCCGGAAAACTGCTCAGTCACGAACAGCTTTTGACAAAAGTCTGGGGCCGGGAGTACCGCGACGACGAACAACTGCTTAGGCTTTACATAACGTATTTACGCCAGAAGATCGAGCCGGACCCGTCACATCCCCGCTACATCCTTAATGAGCGCGGCCTGGGCTACCGCTTTGTAGATTACAAAGCTTAAAACTGGCCTGGCAAGCTGCCGGTCTAATTGAAATTTTTATACGAAATGGGCCAAATTAAGTAAATAAGTCCGTATATTTTGACACTTTTTAAAGGTCTACTTCGTATATGTTATAATTATCACAAGGTATTCATTTGATTTCAGGAGTGGAACCGGAGCAAAATTATGGCAAAACCCAAAGAGAAAAAAACATTAAAAGGGCCTATCTCGGACGCCGAATTTAATCGGCCTACCAAACAGCCGCCCCGCCAAACCGATAGCTGGGTTGAGGCGATCATCCAGCGGGCGATGAAAGACGGCAAGTTCAGTAACCTTAAGAATGAAGGCAAACCGCTAGAAATCGAAGAAGACAACCCCTACGTTGATGAAGATATGCGGCTGGCCTACCATATTATGTCGCAGGCCGGGGCCGCTCCGCCCTGGGTTGATATGGAAAAAGCCCTTTTAGCCGACCTGGAGCAAGCCCGGCGCGAGCGGGCCAGCCACCGGACCTGGCTGATACGCCGCCTGGCCCAGATAAAAGAAGGCCCCTACCAGACCTTTCTGCGGGACTTGCGCCGCCTGGCCGACTTTCACGACCAGTGGATGGTGCAACACACCCGGAACTTGCACCTATTAAATGAAAAAATCCACAACTTCAACAACGCCTGCCCGGTGCAACAATTACACAAGATTTTAATTATGGTTGACCAGACAATCGCCGACTTCGACAAGACCTGCCCTGGTATTCCCAGAGTTTAATTTATTGACAAGCGCAAAAAGAGGGGAGCAATTTAGTGCCTTTTGAAACGCCAGCTCAGGCTGAAGATTTTATTTTCAGCTCATATATGAGCGTGGAAAGCCGCTTGTCCGGTCCGGATGCCCAGACCCGCACCCCGGCCTTAACTCGCCGCTTGCTGGACAACCTGGACGCGCCGGACCATAGCTTCACATCTATCCTGGTGACAGGCAGCAAGGGTAAAGGCTCTATCGCATTCCTGACCGCCAAATTGCTCCAGGCGTTGGGCTACCGGGTGGGCCTGGTCACCAGTCCCCATATGGTTAACTTCCGCGAGCGCATCCGGCTGGACGGCCAGGCTATCCCGCCGGCTGACCTGGTCCGGCTGGTCAACCGGGTTGAAGGACCGGCCCGCGAGATTATCGCCTCGCTTTCTGAGGACCGCTATCTAAGCCCGACCGGCCTGATTATCGCGGTCGCCTCGCTCTATTTTGCCGAGCAAGAGGTGGATTTTGCCGTAATCGAAGCCGGGCGCGGCGGCCGCTACGATGACTCGGTGGTGCTGGATAACCCGCTGGCCCTGTTTGGGCCGGTCTTGGTGGAACATCCCGATAAACTGGGCGAGACTGTTGAGGATATCGCCGCCAGTAAAGTGGCCCTGCTTAAAAAAGGCGGCGTGGGTATCAGTGTGCCGCAAGCGCCTGAAGCCCAGGCGATTATGGAATCGTGGAGCTTCCAGGTGGGTGGTGGGTTCGTGCTGGCCGGGCGAGATATTCAAATTAACGAACCCCGGATTGAAGACGGCGTACTGCGCCTGGCCGTGCAGGGCCGTTTCAACCTTTTTGAAGATTTGCGGCTGTCTATCCCGGTCCTGTACGAAGCGGAAAACCTGGCTGTCGCCCTGGGCGCGATTGAAGTAATCCGGGATGAACAGGAACTACAACCTTACCAGAAATTGCATTTACAGGACGTTCTGACCCGGTTGTCCTGGCCCGGTCGGATGCAAATCCTGTCCCAGGAGCCGTTTGCCGTCCTGGATGGCGCGGTCGCCCGGCAGTCGGCCCGGTCGGTCCTGGAGAGTCTTTCCGGCCGCCTGGAAAAGCCGCTGGCCGCCATCGTGGGCGTTCCAGCCGATAAAGACTGGCAGGGCGTGTTACAGGAATTGGCCCCCTACTGCGACCACCTGGTGCTGAGCGGCGTAACAAATCCCCGGCTGAAGTTCCCGGCGGAAGCGGCGGCATATGCCCGCTCGATTTTCCCGGCCGGTGCCATAATCGAAGAAGCCCCGGACATGGCGGCGGCCCGCGCCCTGCTCGACCAGCGGGCCAGTCCGGTAAAGACCCTCCTGATTTTTGGGACGCAGTCGCTGGTAGCCGATACCTTGCGCTATTTCGAATTTGATCTGGAGCAAATTTAGGGTTTTTGGCCTGAATTCCTAATATACATAGCGCTTTTTATTTTAAGCACTATTTATTTTGTGTACCTTGTTCTAATCTACTTATAACCTCCCTAAAAGGATTTTGGGCCGGGCCACGTGATATAATGTTTAAAGTCTTTAAGCCGATCCGGCCTAAAGGCAAACCGTTTTACAGCAATACAAGGAGCTTTATAGATGTCCATTGCCTGGCAAGTTGCCGAACGCCTGGTCCAAAATGTCGAAAAAGTCATGATTGGCAAGCATAAAGAGGTTGAGCTAACTCTTTTAGCCCTCTTATGTAATGGTCATATTCTGATTGAGGATGTGCCCGGGACCGGCAAAACAACCCTCGCAAAAGCGATAGCCCATTCGCTGGGCTGTACATTCAAACGCATTCAATTTACCCCCGACCTGCTGCCGACCGATGCCACCGGGGTATCTATTTATAATCAGAAAAATGAGCAATTTGAGTTCCGGCCCGGCCCGCTCATGGCCCAGATTGTCCTGGCCGACGAAATCAACCGGGCGACCCCCAAGACCCAATCCGCTCTGTTGGAAGCGATGGAAGAACGCCAGGTTTCGGTAGACGGTATCACGCACAGCCTGCCCAGCCCGTTCATTGTATTGGCGACCCAGAACCCGATTGAGTACGAAGGAACTTTCCCTTTGCCGGAAGCCCAGCTTGACCGGTTTTTGCTGCGGTTGTCCCTGGGATATCCCAGCCGCCAGAACGAGGTCGAACTGCTCGACCGCCTGCAGCGGACCCATCCCCTGGAAAGCCTGACCCAGGTATGCAGCCCGGAAGAACTGGTGGAAGCCCAGGAAGCGGTCCGGGAAGTTTACGTGGACGGCCTGATTAAAGAGTACATTGTGAACCTGGTAGCCGCTACCCGCGAGCAGGACGAAGTTTATCTCGGGGCCAGCCCGCGCGGTTCGCTGGCGCTCTATCGGGCCTCACAGGCCCACGCGATGCTCCAGGGACGTAACTATGTTATCCCGGACGATGTTAAGGCCCTGGCGGTAGTAACGCTGCCTCACCGTATCATCATGAGCCCCAGCGCCCGAATGAAGGGCATCAACAGCCAGGTGGTCGTAGAAGGTCTCTTAAACCAGATTCAAGTACCGGGTTCTAAAGCCGGTTTCCGTTAAGGGCATAAAGACCCGGCCCGGCCGGGTTTTTGGCCCGGAGTACAAAAGATTAAAAGTGTTGCCTGACAATTAGTTTGTCATAACCAGGCCGCAGTCCGCACCGGAAATAAATCTCTCCTTTCCCCTCGTAATACCCGGTTGGCTGTGTTAAGACTTCCCTTGAGGTTGAATGAAGATATTTCGATTCATTCTGGTCATTATCATTATCGCGGTTCTGGCCCAGTTAATTCGTATTCGCCTGCTATTTGTGCTGGACTACGTCCTGATCGGAATGCTGATTTTTGCTTTCGTCTGGGCCAAGTTAAGCCTGAAATGGATTGAAGTTGAGCGCCGGGGTAATGGCGACCGGGCCAGCGTTGGGGACTACTATGAAGAAGTATTTACCCTGCGCAACCGCAGCTTCCTGCCCAAATTATGGCTGGAAGTGCGCGATAATTCCGAACTGCCCGGCCACCGCTTAAACTGCGTCCAGAGTCTCAAGCCTTTTGGGGAAGCCCAGTGGCGGGCCAGGACCTACTGTTCGCTGCGCGGCCGCTACCGCCTGGGGCCGGTGACAATAACCGCCGGTGACCCTTTCGGCCTGTTCCGCTTCAAGGCTGACTTGCCGGTCAAGAATTTTATTACGGTATATCCACCCACCTTCGAAATCAACCGCTTTGACGCGCTCTCCGGGGTCTTGCCCGGTGGGAATACCGCTAACCGGCCAACGCCCCACACCACGCCCAATATTACGGGCTTGCGGGAATACCGGCCCGGTGACAGTCTGAACCGGATTCACTGGGCTTCAACGGCCCGGCAGCGCAAGCTTATTGTGAAAGAATTCGACTTCGATCCGACGATTGATGTCCAGATCTTTCTCGATATGAACATGAATAGTCACTGGGTCTTGAACCATCTGAGCCGGAAAGGCATTTCGACCGCTTTACCGGCCAGCAGCGGCGTCCGTTCCAACGATTCAACCGAAGAATACGCCGTGGCCGCCGCCGCGACCCTGGCCCGGCACTTCTTGCATATTGGCCGGAGTGTCGGTTTTACCGCCTGGGGCCAGCATCACGAACTGCTTTCGCCCGACCGGGGCGAGCGGCAGCTTTCCAAAGTGCTGGAAGCCCTGGCCGTCTTGCGGGCGCAGGGCACCCAGGATTTCGGCCAGTTGATTGCCTCCGAAATTACCCGGCTGGGCAGTTCCGACACCGTAATTTTGATAACGTCCTCGACCGAAGAAAGCTGGGCGGCGGTCTTACCGCTCCTGCTGCGGAAGAATGTAAAAGTAGCGGTAGTCATGGTCGAGCCAAGCACTTTTGGCGGTCCGGCCGCTTCGCCCTTATTCGTACTGGGCTCTTTGACTACCATGAATATCCCGGTATACCTGCTCAAGCGCGGTGACGATCTTACCCAGGCCCTGGACAGCCAGCTGGCCCGGTTAGCCGCCGAAATGCACTAAACGGCTAATCTCCGGCCGGTTTAGCGGCTCATGCGGGACGGTTACCCATAATAAATAGCCTGTCGAAGAAAATATAAAACAGGAAGTAAGTATTCATTAAATTATGAGCACACGCACACAAAAAATTCAAAACAATTATTGGGAAAAATTAAAGCTTGAAGAAGGCTGGTTCAGTTTCCTGGCTTTGCTGCTGGCTTTTATGACCGTCGTCTGGTCAATCGAAGGGGCCCATTGGGTCGAAGGTTCCAACCTGCTGCCCCGGGCGGCCCTGGTAAGTTTCTTCATCGGGTTCGGCCTGGCCCGGGTCCGGTTTGTCCCGGCCCTGCTGGCCCATTCGTTTATTGTCAGTGTCGGGCTGGTCTTTGTCGGGCTGTTAGTGTCGCCCTACGGGGATGTCCAGTATTCCGACTGGACCCGCCGCCTGGGCAGCACCGTCCTGACGGTGGTCCGCTGGTGTGAAGATGCTATTTTGGGCCGGGCCCATGATAATAACCTGGTGTACCTGGCTTCCCTGACCTTTGGGGTCTGGCTGCTGGGTTACGCGTCAGCCTGGCTGCTCTTCCGCAGCCACAAGTCCTGGTGGACCCTGGCTTTACTCGGGACAGTCCTTATGACCAACCTGTCCTTTAACCCGCCCAACGCGGTCTATAGTTTTTCGATCTTTTTGATACTCGCGCTCTTATTGCTGGTCCGTTTCAACGCTTTTCAAGACGAGCAGCGGTGGCGCTCCCTGCGGCTCTATTTTCAGCCGGGCATCTGGCGCATGGCTATGGGCGTGGGCGGTGTCCTGGCCCTGGTGGTTATGGCGGTCGCTTTTGCCACCCCCAGTTCTTCGCAAATCGAAACTTTTGGCCAGGTGCTGGATAAAGCCAGCCAGCCCTTTAACGGTATTAAAGGGGTCTGGGATATCGTCGGGACGGGCGGCAACAATCCTAATGGTTCGTTCGAGGGCCGCTCCAATACCAATTACAACAGCCTGAACGACTCCTTCACGATTGGCGGGCCGCTGCGCCTGAGCAACGAGCCGGTTTTGCGAGTGTCCGCCGAAAACAACACCGCCCCATCCTATCTCCAGACCCAGACCATGGACCAGTATGACGGTAAAGGCTGGATAAATACCTACCAGCTAGCCGTGAACAAGTCCCCCGAGGATGTCTTGTTCCGCAAGCTTTCGCTGGCGGCCAACCAGGCCCTGCCGACCCCGACCGACCAGGGCAAGCGGACCAGCAAAATAACCCTGACTCCGCTGGTGCCAGACTTCAACCTGGTGCTGAGCCTGGGCGACCTGGTTAGCCTGGACCGCCAGTCGCTGGTGGCTTTCCACTACATCAAGACTTCCTTTAACGCGCCCTTGAGCGCCTTCCAGCTAAAGGAAATCCCCGATGGAAATGGCGGCAAGCGCACCATCCTGGTAGACCAGACGACCGGCAAGACCGTTCCACCGGCCGCCCTGGACCTTATCAAGTACCTGAAGCAGGGCAGCCAGATGAATGAACTGGCAATCCCGCCGACCTTTGCCTTTACCTATATAAACTCCGGCAATAACTACCAGGTCGGTGAATACCGGCTGGGCCTTGACGGCAAACCCATCCGGGTGCCGCTGCTTTCGCAGGGCTTTTCACTCAACGGCACTACCGGCGGCTGGTCCTACCAGGTGCCTTCGATTGACGAAGTAAAGGCCCTGAACTTGCAGCCGGGCGGCGCCAAAGTAATCAACAAACTCACCCGGGCCACCGTTAAAAATGCGGCCGGGGAAACGATTGAAGTTGAATCAAGTGTCTACCTGAACCAGAGCGGCGACTATCTTGTGACGCTCGAATCGCCTTATGCCCGGGGTGAAAGCGCCCGGAACCGTTTCGAAGCGACCGAAGTAGGCGCGAAGGTCCAGGCTGAAATCAAGAAGCTAGAAGACTCGGTCAAAGGCAACAAAGTTTCCTATACCCTGGTCAACGGTAAGCCTGCCAATTTGCAGTACGAAGGTTATGAGCCAAACTACGACGACCTGACCGGCGCCACCCTGGCCCAGCCGGTAGCTCCCGGCGAGTCCTACGCTACCCAGGCCCGCCGCTATGGCGCGGACATTCAGTCTTTACGGCAGACCCTGGCCGGTGAATATCCTGACTGGGTTAAAGAGCGCTATTTGCAACTGCCCGCCAATTTCTCGCAGGGAATAAAAGCCCAGGCTCTGGAACTAACCGCCGGTCTGAACAACCCTTACGATAAGGTGATGGCTATCCAGAATTACCTGCGCAGCCTTAACTATACCACCGACCCGCCGCCAACCCCGGAAGGCCGCGATGAAATAGACTTCTTCCTGTTCGACAGCAAGAGCGGCTATTGCGTCCACTTCTCTAGCGCGATGGTCCTGATGCTGCGCAGCCTGGATATCCCGGCCCGCGAAGTTACCGGTTTTATCGGCGGCGAGTTTGACGCAGCCGCCAATAACTGGTTGGTGCGCGGCAGCGCGGCTCACGCCTGGCCGCAGGTCTATTTCAAAAACACCGGCTGGGTGGACTTCGAACCGACCCCCAACCAGGATAATATCGAGCGCCCAGCCGACCCTTCGGCGGTCCCACCGGCCCCTATCAGCACTCCCCCGGCTGCGCCCGTAACTATCCCGGCCAGCGACGGTACCGCCGAAGGGCCGGACCCTCTCATCAAGCCGGAACTGAACCCGGCCGGTGAGACACCCGCCGCCACCGCTACACCGGAGCAAAAGCCTTTCCCGGTCTGGTTAGCCGTGATACTTGGCCTGATACTGGCCGGTGCGGGGTTGTACTTTAGCCGCAAGCTGTATCTCAAGCGGCAGTACGCCCTGCCCGACCTGTCGCCCCTGGCGATCTACAACCGCATGAGCCATTCGGCCCGTAAAGCCGGTCTGCGCGGCCGGAGTGGTATGACGCCTTACGAGTACGCCAATTACCTGGGACGCAATATTCCGGGTGCGGCTGAATCGGTCCATATGATAACCAGGGCTTATGTCAGGCGGCGCTACGGGCCGGAAAGCCCCGAGCTGGAGGATATCAAGCACCAGCAGCACGTAGAAGCTTTGAAGTCAGCCGAGCAAAAACTCTACAGCATCGAAGCGACCGGGCACGACGCCAAACAGGAAGATCTCTGGCAGCTCTTCAAGGCCCATACCGACGTCTACAACGACGACCATTCGGCGCGGGTAGTCTGGGAAAACTACCAGGCCGCCGTCCTGGCCTACCGCCAGCAAAAGCGCCTGGACAAAGTAACACCCGACTTCGTGCGGCTGCTCCAACAGCGCTTCAAGCACCTTAGCCCGAAACAGGGTTAACATAGGCAAATAGCAAAAAGGTTCTGGAAAGTGTAAAACCTTCCAGAACCTTTTTGCTATAGTTTGAACACTAAACCAACCCTTTAAGCCTTCTAAAATATTGAAATAAAAGAACACGAATCTGTTTTTGGGTCTTATCATTGCGAGACACTTGCTCACAAGGTTTTTGAATATGCTCCTAGTATTAAAAATAATAATCTGTAATTAAATATTTCTTCCAAATGTGCCCGATGTACGTATATAGTCCTTGCCCGGACCCTAAAGGATTTGGTCCGAATCTCGATGACGGTATGAGTTATGAAAGCAAAAAAGCAGTGGCTGATGCAATGTAAATGGCCGCAACATTTTCTGAAACAGCAATTTTTAACGAATTTGGTAGTAACCATAGAGACGCTATAAATAATTGGAGACGCGTGTTTGGGATGGAGTTTCCAGAGTATGGCAGCTAATACGCAAGCTACTTATACGGCTCGTGAACTAAACGTAGCAATAATGAACCGAATAAAGTAATTAGTCCCTGATGTAACATACCATTAACTTGCACCCTATCTTTAAACCATCTGCTACAATAAAAAATCCCGGCAAAACCGGGACTGTTATTTAGCATTACGTATTTTGTTGTAGCTTGCTTTTATCTAACTGCGTAAGGCTAAACCGGAGTATGAAATAAAAAGATCGGGGCGAGAGGATTTGAACCTCCGACCACCTGAACCCCATTCAGGTGCGCTACCGGGCTTTTGAGTTTAGCCTATTGTAATAAGAAAATACAACCTAGAAAGAAGGTTGTAATGAGTAAAAAGCCATCTGATAATCAGAAAGATGAGTTAAAGGAGTTAATAGAAGTCTGGCTAGACTCTTGCCGTATTGATGACCTTTCACAACGTACAATCCAAGATTATTCTGAAAAGGTTATGAAGTTTTACTGGTGGTGGAACACTTATACAAAATACAGTAGCAAGCTGGGCCTACATCCTAGAAATGTACGAGTCAGTGAGGCCAGGGAGTTTGCAAGCTATCTTAAGACCCCACAAAAAGACCGCTGGGGAAACGAAGGGTCAAAGAATTTGTCTTCTGCCAGTGTTGTATCTTATGGCAGAACGGTCAAAGTTTTTTTCTCCTGGCTTGAAAGAGAGGGATTTATTGACCAAAACCCTTTTAACAAAAGCGTTCATTTCCATAACCGTCATAAGAAGGATTTGGTAATTAAGAACGTTTCCTCCGAGAAACTA